>NZ_BJDS01000040.1 GCF_005405265.1 Enterococcus songbeiensis | reverse complement strand
TGGTTGGCTCCCCGTCAAGTGGACACGGAAATATAATAAAATTTTTAGAGAGCTGTTTGCTAATTTTGTGGCAAACAGTTCTCTTGTTTTTCTTTTTTTAAACCTCGGTTGCGTATCTCTTAGCTGTGCGAAACAAAGGACATTTCACACAGCTAAGAGATACGATTATTACGCTGCCATTAAAAGCTGTTGGTGAACTTGTAATGGAGTTTTGGATTTCAAGCATCGTTGGTAACGACCATTGTTATAGTAGTTGATGTAATCTTCGATCATCGATACGAGATCTTCGCGTCTTGTAAATTTATGACGGTAGTATTTTTCTCGTTTCAATGTTCCCCAGAACCCTTCCATTGGCCCATTATCAATACAATGGGCAACACGAGACATGCTTTGTTTCATCCCTTGATTTTTGATTTTAGTTCTCATATTTTTACTGGTGTACTGAAACCCTCGATCGCTATGAAATAGCGGATGAGCCTCAGGCTCAAGTCGAATCGCTTCGTCAAAGGTATCAAAAGCCAACTTATTATCATTTCTATCGCTAATGACGAATGAAACAATACGCCGATCTGCTAAGTCTAGAATGGCACTAAGGTAAATTTTCTTTACTTGGTTTTCTAGAGTGTACTTGAATTCACTGACATCAGTTAGCCATTTTTCATTTGGTTTATCTGCATGGAAATTTCTATTTAGATAGTTCTTGGCAATATGATAAGGATTATTGGAAGCTTTTGTAATTCCGTTTGGATGGTGTTTGATGGTAGATTTAATTTGAAGACTACGACAAATCCGCAATACTCTTTTGTCATTGACGTGCAAACCAAAGTCTTGGACCAAATCGTCGCGGATTCTCCGATACCCCTTGTCGTTATCTGCTTCATAGATATATCTTACTAGGTCTGCCAAGTGCTCGTTAAAGATAGTTTGAGCTGGTTTTGGTTGCTTTAACCAACGGTAATACGCTGATCTGGAGACGTGTAAAAAATCACACATTCGTTTTATCGAATAACTTTTGAGATCATGGAGTTCCTTAATTGCTTGGTATTCAAAGATATGACGGATGAGTTCTAGTCCCACTTCCTTTCTAACTCCCTGACTTTTTTTAAGAGATCATTTTCCATTTCTAACCGTTTGATTTTGCGTTCTTGTTCAGCCAGTCGATCACGCATTTCTTCTTCAGGTGTCCGACTGGGTTCTGTTCCAGCTCGATGTCCTCGGCGATCTTTTAGGCCGGCTTCGCCCATTTCCTCATATTTTAGTACCCAATTACGTACCTGTTGGTACGATACCTGATACTTGATAGCCGTTTTACCATAGTTATGATCATGCACAATACAATAGTGGACAATTTCCACTCGTTCTTTGAAGGTTGTTTTTCTTGATTGACTCATTTGACTTCCACCGCTTTCTGTTTTGAAGTTTCCATGAGTATTATATATCTTTATCCAATCTCGTAGTTGGTTAAGATGTCTTAGTCCGTATTTCTTAGTAATTTCCGACAAACTCCCTAAACCATTTAGGTAATCATTTACAGCCTGAATCTTTGTTTCAATCGTATAGTGTGTATTCTTCCGTCTTGCTAATAAGCCAGTAGGGCCTCCATTCTCATAAAGCATAATCCAGTTACTTAAAGCAGCCCGACTAATGCCTGCAGTGCGAGCTAGGCTGGTCATACTGTCTTCACCATTCAAATAGCTCTCTACTAGTTCTACTCGTTTTTCTGGAGTGAGTTTCATCTTTCTTTGTGGCATACAAAATCCCCCC
>NZ_BJDS01000039.1 GCF_005405265.1 Enterococcus songbeiensis | reverse complement strand
ATAAGTCCTAATGAAAAATCCAGATACCAGTCAAATTGATTGGCATCTGGATTATTTTTTTGTATTAAAATAAGAACACCTTTGCTAAAATAAAAGTGACTAAACAAATAAAAAAGCGAGGTGTTCTTATGTTTAAAAATTATACCACAAATCAAGTCGTTCTTCCTCTAGATTTTAGTTTTCAGTTAGAAAAAAATGATATTGCGTTCGCTATTGATGAGTTAATTGAAAGTATTCCCGAACAGCGTTTCATTCCCTTTCATCATCAAATGGGACCTTCTTCCTATCATCCAAAAATGATGATGAAGATGATTTTATGTGCCTACACACAATCCGTGTTTTCTGGTCGAAAGATTGAAGCATTGACGAAAGACAGTATTCGCATGATGTGGCTTACGCAAAGTTATCAACCTAGTTATCGAACAATTAATCGGTTCCGTGTGAATCCTTTGGTGAACACACTCCTTCGGGAGTGCTTCGTTCAGTTCCGTAGCCAATTGGTCAAGGAACAATTGATCGATGAAGAAGCTATTTTTATCGATGGGACAAAGATTGAAGCAAATGCCAATAAATACACCTTTGTTTGGAGAAAATCGATTGATAACTTTGATAAAAAGCTTACTGAAAAATCAGCTTTTCTTTATGATGAATTGGTAAAAAATACGATTATTCCTGAAATTGAACGCGAGTCCACAAATGAATTATCTCCAACTGAATTAAGTCAGATTGAAGAACACCTCACGCATGTTGTTGATAAATTTACAGAAAAAATCACACAAGAAGAAGATGGAACGACTCGAAAATCGTTACGTTCGAAACGGAAAATCCCGAAAAAGATCAGAAAACTATTTCGTGACTTCAAAGAAAGAAAACTTGCCTATCAAAGACATAGACAGATTCTAGGAAAACGAAATAGCTACTCTAGAACCGACCTAGACGCGACGTTTATGCGCATGAAAGATGATCCTATGAAAAATGGTCAGCTAAAAGCTGGCTACAACCTTCAAATTGCCACAAACAATCAGTATATTTTAGGCTATGATCTTTTCTCAAATCCAACGGATACACGAACACTGCGCCCTTTTTTAACTACTTTAAAAGAGTGTTTCTTTGAGCTACCAACCTATATTGTCGCAGATGCTGGTTATGGAGGAGAAGAAAACTATCAAGCTATTTTAGAAGACCATGAACGGATACCGCTCATTACCTATGCCATGTATCATAAAGAACAAAAGAAAAAATTCAAACAAAACCCATTTCTTCCCGCAAACTGGTCGTATCAAGAATTAGATGATACATTTCTTTGCCCTAATGGACGGAAAATGAGGTTTCGCAATTATTCTATTCGTACAGATAAATATGGATTTAAACGATATTTAAAACGGTATGAATGTGAAGATTGTTCGAATTGTCCTCTTCGAAGCCAGTGTACAAAAGCGAAGAGTGACAAGAATCGTGAGATTCAAAAGAACATGAACTGGGAATACTTTAAAGCAACGATTCAACAGCTACTTTCAGAAGAAGAAACCGGTAAAATCTATCGTCAACGAAAAATTGACGTTGAACCGGCTTTCGGACATTTGAAGGCTTGTTTAGGTTTTACTCGGTTCTCTGTTCGAGGAAAACAGCAGACACACAATGAGATTGGGTTTGCGCTAATGGCGATCAATTTAAGGAAGTATAGGTTGAACATGCCCGCAACCAAGGAAGATTCTTCCAATAATCTAAAAAACAGACGACCGAAAATTCTTTTTACGATTTTCGGTCGTCTGTTTTATGATTCTTGGGACTTATGTCCCAAGCTCT
>NZ_BJDS01000038.1 GCF_005405265.1 Enterococcus songbeiensis | reverse complement strand
GGTGCGAAACGTTCCTAACTGAAAAGGTTAGGCACACAAGATTTTCTTGTGTAGAACTAATGATTTGAGGAGTGAAATGACGGTGTAACGACCTGAAGCGCTCCCTCTGATACTCCGATTGGCAATACCTTAAGTTAGAATAGGAATTGTCAAAAGCTCGGTAAAGTCGGCTGAGAGTTACCGCAGTTGCACTATGCAATCGAAAGCTGTTCAGCGGTGAATGGTGTAACCTATAGGCCGGGAGTCCAGAAATTACTCATGGTGAGAATGTGCAGCTGCACTGACGAACTCGCGAATGTACGAATCTATAAGCTTGGGGTACAGAAATGTATCTTACCCGCACAAATATTACTGTGACAAAGGGTGTAGCTTGCGGTTAAGTAAGAATCGTAGATATGAACAACCGTGCAATGTAGTAGGCATTGGAAAGTTACAGGTTCAGAGTGAGCGCCTAAAAGTAAATGCAGGGATAAAATCATTGGAACGTTGAAAGCTAGTGTCGTGGAGGACTAACTTCCTTTGAAACGGTTGAGACGAAGAATAATAAGCTCATTTACACTAGTGAGAGTAGTGGCACAGTACCTATGAAGCAGTGATAATAAGCTGTGGAGGGATAGCCACAAGTCAATTTGCTTTACTAACAGTTATGATACAATCCATAGAATCGAGTATGACAAAATAAACGCCGACGTCCGAAAGGAGGCGGTGCTATGGAAAACGTATCAGCATCACATTCAATTCGCCATATGGAATATTATGATCTTATTGATAGCTTTGATTCTCTTTACAAAGAGAGTGGCGAGAACAAAATTTTCAGTAACCTTATGGAAATTGTCACTTCTCCTAATAACATTCTATTGGCATTTCGGAATGTTAAAGGAAATTCTGGTAGTACTTCCCCAGGCGTCGACAAAAAGAATATTGATGATTTAACAGCAATACCGAATATCGAGTTTATAAAAACTGTACAAACAAAATTTTCAGAATACAAACCGCAACCAGTTAAACGAGTAGATATTCCTAAGCCAAATGGGAAAACTAGACCACTAGGCATACCAACAATATGGGATAGAATCATACAACAGTGTCTACTACAAGTTTTAGAACCGATCATGGAAGCAAAGTTTCATGATAAGAACTATGGTTTCCGACCTAATCGGTCGGCACATCATGCATTCGCTCAAGCAGTACGAATGGCGCAACTTTCAAAACTAACTTTTGTAGTAGACATAGACATAGAAGGATTCTTTGATAACGTAAACCATTCGAAACTTATTAAACAGTTTTGGACATTAGGGGTACGTGATAAATGGCTTCTAGGTGTTATCCGAGCAATGCTTAAAGCACCTATTATTCATAGGGATGGACGCATTGAACATCCAAAGAAAGGAACCCCGCAAGGCGGTGTTCTCTCTCCACTTCTTGCCAATGTTGTTTTGAATGAACTGGACTGGTGGATATCTTCTCAATGGGAAACACACCCGACTAGGAAAAACTACGATTGTTATCATCAAACAAGAAAGCAATGGATTAAGAGCAACAAATATCGAGCACTGCGTGCTTCGAAACTAAAAGAGATTTATATTGTTAGATACGCAGATGACTTCAAAATCTTCTGTAGAAAACGAAGTGACGCAGACAAAATCTTTCTAGCCACTAAATTATGGTTAAAAGATCGACTGAAACTTGATATAAGTGCTGAAAAATCAAAGGTAGTGAATCTAAAGAAACAGAAATCTGATTTTCTCGGATTCACAATGAAACTGGTACGCAAAAGAAAAAGTTTTGTGATTGAAACGCACATGTGCGCCAAAGCCATGAGTGCAGCATCTAATAAGTTAGCAAAACAAATTAAGGTGATTCAACATTCACCTACCCAAGATGTACTTCAAAAACAATTAAGTATTTATAACTCAATGGTAGTAGGTATCCATCAATATTATAAAAAGGCAACCCACATCAGTGTGGACTGCCCAAGAATAAATCAACGCCTAATGATTATCATCAAAAATCGACTAGATATTAAGAGAAAGGGTCCTCCACCGAGTGATTTTATTAAAAAAAATTACGCTCGGTCAAAGCAGTTGAGGTGGCTTAATGGTGTTCCTATGCTTCCTTTTGGATTCATAAAACATAGCCACACCTCCCTGCCCAAGATAGGTACCTGTAAATACACGCCCGAAGGTCGTGTGCTGATACACAGGTATCTTACTTTCCCAATCGATATTATCAACCAACTCATGAACATGTCTAATCCTAATGAAAGCATTGAGTTTAGAGACAATCGTGTATCCAAGTACTCTTCCCAAGTCGGCCGTTGCCGAGTAACGAAAGAAGTCTTAGAGCTGGCAGACATATATTGCCACCGTATTGTACCTAAAAATCTAGGTGGGAAAGACAATTATCAAAATCTAGTCATTGTCCACCGGAACATTCACTCACTTATTCATGAAGAGGATAAAACAAGAGCATCACTTCTCATACAAAACATGAGAGTTACAAGTGCTCAACTTGAGATAATCAACCAGTTTCGCAAAAAAGCTAAGAATCGTGAATTGTCGCTGAATCTATAACTGTATGATACTGTTAGTAAACTTTGATGGAACGCCGTATGCGGTGAAAGTCGCACGTACGGTGTGGAGCGGGGGAAAATCTGGAGATTGTATCAAAAGATTACCTATCGCTATC
>NZ_BJDS01000036.1 GCF_005405265.1 Enterococcus songbeiensis | reverse complement strand
AATTTTGCTCATTGAAAACTGGATAATTGAAGTAAAGAATCAAAACAAACCGAGAACACCGCGTTGAAAAGAGTTTTTTAAGAAAGTTTTTTCAAAGCTTTATCTTGAGGACGCCTCTATCGCTAGAGAAACGACTCAAAACCCAACCGTAAGGTTGTAAGGTTAAGTGAATAAGGGCGCACGGTGGATGCCTTGGCACTAGGAGCCGATGAAGGACGGGACTAACTCCGATATGCTTTGGGGAGCTGTAAGTAAGCTATGATCCAGAGATTTCCGAATGGGGAAACCCAGCATCTTTGATAGGATGTTACGATTAGGTGAATACATAGCCTAATCGAGGTAGACGCAGAGAACTGAAACATCTAAGTACCTGCAGGAAGAGAAAGAAAATTCGATTCCCTGAGTAGCGGCGAGCGAAACGGGAAAAGCCCAAACCAAGATGCTTGCATCTTGGGGTTGTAGGACTCCGATCTGGTAGTTCGTTCAGATAGTCGAAGGACTTGGAAAAGTCCGTCAAAGAGGGTAAAAACCCCGTAGACGAAATTTGGACAGCACCTAGGAGGATCCTGAGTACGGCGGAACACGAGGAATTCCGTCGGAATCCGGGAGGACCATCTCCCAAGGCTAAATACTCCCTAGTGACCGATAGTGAACCAGTACCGTGAGGGAAAGGTGAAAAGCACCCCGGAAGGGGAGTGAAATAGAACCTGAAACCGTGTGCCTACAACAAGTTAGAGCCCGTTAATGGGTGATAGCGTGCCTTTTGTAGAATGAACCGGCGAGTTACGATTGCATGCGAGGTTAAGTGGAAGAAACGGAGCCGCAGCGAAAGCGAGTCTGAATAGGGCGAATGAGTATGTAGTCGTAGACCCGAAACCATGTGATCTACCCATGTCCAGGTTGAAGGTGCGGTAAAACGCACTGGAGGACCGAACCCACGTACGTTGAAAAGTGCGGGGATGAGGTGTGGGTAGCGGAGAAATTCCAAACGAACTTGGAGATAGCTGGTTCTCTCCGAAATAGCTTTAGGGCTAGCCTCGGAAAGTAAGAATGATGGAGGTAGAGCACTGTTTGGACTAGGGGCCCATCTCGGGTTACCGAATTCAGATAAACTCCGAATGCCATACATTCATATCCGGGAGTCAGACTGTGAGTGATAAGATCCATAGTCGAAAGGGAAACAGCCCAGACCACCAGCTAAGGTCCCAAAATGTATGTTAAGTGGAAAAGGATGTGGGGTTGCACAGACAACTAGGATGTTGGCTCAGAAGCAGCCACCATTTAAAGAGTGCGTAATAGCTCACTAGTCGAGTGACCCTGCGCCGAAAATGTACCGGGGCTAAACATACTACCGAAGCTGTGGATTGTACCAATAGGTACAATGGTAGGAGAGCGTTCTAAGGGCGTTGAAGGCAGATCGTGAGGACTGCTGGAGCGCTTAGAAGTGAGAATGCCGGTATGAGTAGCGAAAGACAGGTGAGAATCCTGTCCACCGAATGACTAAGGTTTCCTGGGGAAGGCTCGTCCGCCCAGGGTTAGTCGGGACCTAAGCCGAGGCCGAAAGGCGTAGGCGATGGACAACAGGTTGATATTCCTGTACCCGTTGAATTTGTTTGAGCAATGGAGGGACGCAGGAGGCTAAGAAGTGCAGACTGATGGATATGTCTGTTCAAGCAGTGAGTCTGAGGGTGAGTGAAATGCTTACTCTTGTTAAGGACAAGCTGTGATGAGGAGGGAAATTTAAGTACCGAAGCTTCTGATGTCACACTGCCAAGAAAAGCTTCTAGTGAGAATTGAACGGCCCGTACCGCAAACCGACACAGGTAGTCGAGGAGAGAATCCTAAGGTGAGCGAGAGAACTCTCGTTAAGGAACTCGGCAAAATGACCCCGTAACTTCGGGAGAAGGGGTGCTGCTCTAACGAGCAGCCGCAGTGAATAGGCCCAAGCGACTGTTTATCAAAAACACAGGTCTCTGCAAAATCGAAAGATGACGTATAGGGGCTGACGCCTGCCCGGTGCTGGAAGGTTAAGAGGAGTGCTTAGCGTAAGCGAAGGTACGAATTGAAGCCCCAGTAAACGGCGGCCGTAACTATAACGGTCCTAAGGTAGCGAAATTCCTTGTCGGGTAAGTTCCGACCCGCACGAAAGGCGTAACGATTTGGGCACTGTCTCAACGAGAGACTCGGTGAAATTTTAGTACCTGTGAAGATGCAGGTTACCCGCGACAGGACGGAAAGACCCCATGGAGCTTTACTGTAGTTTGATATTGAGTGTCTGTACCGCATGTACAGGATAGGTAGGAGCCGTAGAAGTCGGAACGCTAGTTTCGATGGAGGCGCTGGTGGGATACTACCCCTGCGTTATGGCCACTCTAACCCGCACCACTAAGCGTGGTGGGAGACAGTGTCAGATGGGCAGTTTGACTGGGGCGGTCGCCTCCTAAAGAGTAACGGAGGCGCCCAAAGGTTCCCTCAGAATGGTTGGAAATCATTCGCAGAGTGTAAAGGCAGAAGGGAGCTTGACTGCGAGACTTACAAGTCGAGCAGGGACGAAAGTCGGGCTTAGTGATCCGGTGGTTCCGCATGGAAGGGCCATCGCTCAACGGATAAAAGCTACCCTGGGGATAACAGGCTTATCTCCCCCAAGAGTCCACATCGACGGGGAGGTTTGGCACCTCGATGTCGGCTCGTCGCATCCTGGGGCTGTAGTCGGTCCCAAGGGTTGGGCTGTTCGCCCATTAAAGCGGCACGCGAGCTGGGTTCAGAACGTCGTGAGACAGTTCGGTCCCTATCCGTCGCGGGCGTTGGAAATTTGAGAGGAGCTGTCCTTAGTACGAGAGGACCGGGATGGACTTACCGCTGGTGTACCAGTTGTCTCGCCAGAGGCATCGCTGGGTAGCTATGTAGGGAAGGGATAAACGCTGAAAGCATCTAAGTGTGAAGCCCACCTCAAGATGAGATTTCCCATTTCTAAAAGAAAGTAAGATCCCTGAGAGAAGATCAGGTAGATAGGTCAGAAGTGGAAGACCAGTGATGGTTGGAGCGGACTGATACTAATCGATCGAGGACTTAACCAAAAGAAACTCGGAAGAGTTTTGAGAAATTACTTCAAATCCAGTTTTGAGTGAGCAAGACTTACTCAGAAAAAAATAGTGTGGTGGCGATAGCAGGAAGGATACACCTGTAACCATGCCGAACACAGAAGTTAAGCTTCTTAGCGCCGATTGTAGTGAGGGGTTGCCCCTTGTGAGAGTAGGACGTCGCCACGC
>NZ_BJDS01000035.1 GCF_005405265.1 Enterococcus songbeiensis | reverse complement strand
ATTATTGGGAATCCCAGCTTAAATCATAGATACCGTAAGGGATTTTATTCTTTATTTAAAACTTTGCAACAGAACCAGATTATTTATACTTACATAAGTTATTTAAAAATAAACGTAATAACCTTTAAAATTATGTTGACCAAAAGGTTATGATGTTGTAGAATTCAAATAGGAAAACAATGAAAGGCCTACCAAAATGAAAGGAGTATTAAATGAAAGGATTAAATAAGACGTCTTCAATACCTTTATATATCCAATTGAAAGAGATTCTTATTGAATATATAGAAAACAACATGACCATTGGAGAAATCCTACCTACCGAAAAAGAATTAGAACAAATATATGGTGTTAGTCGTATGACTGTCAGGAATGCCATTGATGAATTGCAACAAATTGGTGTAGTAACAAAGCAACAAGGTCGTGGAACATTTGTCAATCAAAACAAAATGACTCAAGATGTTGGAACAATCTTTAGTTGGTCAGAGGAGATGGGGGTTAAGCAAAAGGAATCGACTACCTTAGAGACAACCATTCAAGAAGTTGAACCTTCACGCAAGGTTAGAGAATCGCTAAAGTTAGTTCCTGGTGAAAAAGTAATTATGGTTTCAAGAGTAAGGGCCGTTAATGAGGAACCAATTGTTATTATGACTAATTATTTAAAATCAAAATGCGTGCCTGGTTTAGAAAAAAATGGTTTATCTTCTGGATCATTGTATAAAGACCTTGAAGAAATCTATGGTGTTTTTCTAGAACATGCTGAAGAAGTTATAACTGCAAGATCTGCAACTGCGTATGAAGCCGCAAAACTAAATATTCCGGAAGAAGCCGCAATTCTTCATGTTCGACGAACTTCCTTTATTAAAAATAGGATACCTGTTGAAGTCGTAGATATGTTGGTTCGTGGGGACCGATACGAGTACTTTGTGGAATTAGATGGGCGAAAGAAAAAACATATTATTTCATGATGTGAAAAGGAGACTCATAGATGTTACCAATAAAATTAGAGCAAATTCAGTTAGACGTAGATCTTCAAACACCAGAAGAAGCTATTCGTTTTGCTGGAAATCTTTTGCTTAAAACCAAAAGTATTGAACAAAGCTATATCGAAGAAATGGTACGAGGATTTGAAGAATTAGGTCCCTATATTGTCTTAGCTCCTAACATTGCTATTCCACATGCACGTCCAGAATTTGGTGTCAATGAGCAATGTTTAGCTTTTGTACGAGTGAAAAAACCTATCTCATTTGGCCATCCTCAAAATGATGACGTACAACTAATTATTCCAATAGGTGGAATTGATAAAAATTTCCATATTTATATGCTCCGAGATTTAAGCGCTATCTTAATGGATGAAGAAAAAATAAGTCGATTAAAAGAATCCAACGATAAAATGGAAATTTACAATATTTTGAAAGGAGAAGGTCAATGATGAATGTTCTTGCTGTTTGTGGAATGGGGTTTGGTACTAGTTTAATGCTACTAATGGAGGTCCAAGATATTGGTAAAAAACATGGCTTTACTATTGGTGGAGAAGCAACTGATTTGAGTAGCGCAAAGGGGAAACATGCTGACTTAATTATCGCATCAAGTGAAATCGCTCAAGAACTTGAGAGTGACAATACAGTAGTTGTTCCAATCATTAATCTATTGGACAAAGTAGAGATTGAAGAGAAAGTATTGCCCCATATTCAAAAATTCTATGCTTAGGGAGGTTTTATTATGTTGAGTTTTATCACAGGTATCTTATCAACGCCAGCTTTTATATTAGGAATTATTGCTGCAATTGGATTGATAGCGCTTAAAAAATCTGGTTCGGATATTATCAAAGGAACCCTTAAAACGATTTTTGGTTTTATTATGTTACAACAAGGCTCAAATATCATAGTAAATAGCCTCGTTCCATTTAGTCAAATGTTTGAAAATGCATTTAATTTATCCGGGGTTATTGCAGAAGACAATGCAATCGCTGCTGCTGTGCAAAGCGTTTTAGGAACTGAAACTTCTTTAATTTTAGTCTTCGGGTTTATTATTAATGTCATTTTAGCCAGAATCACCAAATGGAAATACATTTTTTTAACTGGTCATATGATGTTTTCTTTTGCAGCTACCATGGCAATTGTTTTTGATCAAATGGGTATTCGTGGTTGGCAAGCAATTCTATTTGGATCATTAGCCCAAGGGATTTCGAGCATTGTTTTCCCAGCTATGGCACAACCTTTTGTTAGAAAAGTGACAAATAATGATACTGTAGGATTCGGTTTTTGGGGGAGTTCTCTAGTTTGGCTGAGTGGTTGGATCGGTGGGAAATTAGGAAATAAAGAGCATTCCACTGAAACCATGAACGTGCCTAAACAAATAGACTTTTTAAAAGAAATGTCTATTCTAATGGGAATAGTAATGGTAATTATTTATTTCGGTACTTCCCTATTCGTAGATCAATCAGTCATGAATGAGATTGCAGCCGGCCAAAATATTCCATTATTTGCAATTATGCAAGCGCTAACCTTTGTTGTTGGGATTTTAGTCCTACTTCAGGGTGTTCGAATGTTTTTAGGTGAACTTGTTCCTGCATTTAAAGGAATCAGTGAAAAATTGGTGCCAGGAGCGAAACCGGCGCTTGATGTTCCTATCTTTTACTCATTTGCTCCTACTGCAACGACAATTGGTTTCTTATTCGCGTTAATTGGCGGGTTAGTTGCTACATTTGTATCAACAATGCTTCCAGTAGTCGTTCTTCCGTCTGTAATTGGCTTATTCTTCATGGGCGGAGCTGCTGGTGTTTTTGGAAATGCAATGGGTGGACGTAGAGGAGCAATTATTTCTGGATTAATTCTAGGATTTACATTCCAGTTGATTGTTGCTGTCGCATACCCAATTTTAGGATTAAGCAGTTATGGAATTAGTGGTCTTTGGTTTGCTTCAACTGACGCAATTATTGTCGTAGTTATTATCCGACTAATTGGTACATTATTTGGAATTCCATTATAAATTTAGGAGATGAATTGAACATGACAGGAAAAATTAGAACAGTTTTAGGAGATATTGACAGAGAAAAACTAGGCTTTACTTATTCGCATGAACATTTATGGTGTTGTCCACCTCCTCAACAAAAGGACCGAGATTTTGAGCTTACAAATTACGATGCTTCTTTAGCCGAACTAAAGACTTTCAAAGAGATTGGCGGTGAAACATTAGTAGATGCTTCAACGCTTGATTACGGAAGAGATGGCAATAAATTAAAGAAAATGTCTGAAGAAAGTGGCGTAAATGTTTTAGGTGTTACTGGTTTCAATAAACATATTTATTTCGATCAATGGGTCGAAGATGAAACAATTGATCAAATTGTAGATCGGTTAGTTCACGATATTCAAGTCGGAATGGATGGTTCTGATGCTAAAGCGGGTATTTTAAAAGCAGGCTCTTGGTATAATGTCATTCATCCATTAGAAGAAAAAATTACTCGGGCAGTTGCTCGTGCACAATTAATTACTGGTGCGCCCATTTGGCTACACACAGAAGCTGGTACTATGGGGCTTGAAATGCTTGATATTTTAGAAGAAGAAAAAGTAGATTTAAGTGTAGTGGGCGTTGGTCATAGTGACCGTAATGCTGATCCATATTATCATTTAAAAATCGTTGAAAGAGGTGCCTATATTCAATTTGATGGACCTGGAAAAGTGAAATATTATCCAGATAATATTCGCATTGAATTAATCAAAAATATTCTCGAACATGGTTACGGAGACAAATTACTAATTTCCGGAGATATGGGAAGACAAAGCTACTTACATGCCTATGGTGGTGGACCTGGATTCAGATATATTAAACAAAAATTTATCCCTCGTATGTTGGATCAACAAATTTCTGAAGCTGCAATTCAACGAATCTTTTATACAAATCCAGCCGACTGGTTATCAAAATTCTAGGAGGGGTAACGTGGAATTAAGCAAGTTGATTGCGATTATTCGTGACGTGGATGCAGTAGACGTAATTCCAATTGTTCGCGTGCTAATTGAAGAGGGAATCTCTACAGTAGAAGTGTCATTGAGTAATGAAGAAAAAGGATTACAATGTATCGAAAAATTGGCCAAAAGCTTTGATAAGGAAGAACTATTTCTTGGAGCTGGAACAGTCATAAATGAGAAACAAATGGAACAAGTAGTCCATGCCGGTGGGCAATATATAATCACGCCTGGTTGGAATAAGGAATTGGTTAAAAAAGCGCTAGAAAAGCAACTGACGGTCTTTCCAGGGGTTTATTCACCAGGTGAAATCGCTGAAGCGGTTGAACTTGAGATTGATTATCTTAAATTCTTCCCTATCAATGGAGTAAATGAGGACTATTTAAAATCACTCCGAGGTCCTTTCCCTAAAATTAATATTATTGGTGTCGGTGGAATTTCTCCAATGAATATTCCGTTCTATCAAGAATTAGGAATCCAGCATTTTGGTATTGGGAGTGAGCTTGTACCTAGAGGGGCTGGCCAAAATGATTTAGAAAAAATTAGAGCGAATGCAAAACAATTTAAACAAGCAATCGAAAAGGAGGGTAGCATATGACTACAGAAGAACATTTGATGATTAATATGACAAGAGATGAAGTAAAAGAATCTTTAGAAAAATTTCCTGTTGTAATTCTACCTATGGGAGCTACTGAACAACATGGGCATCACCTACCTTTAGGAGTAGATATTTATTTAGCAGAATACTTTGCCAAAGAAGTTTCAAAAGCTACGGGCGCGCTTGTAGCACCATCATTACCTTTCGGTTATTCATGGGTTTGGCGAGATATTCCAGGAACTATTTCTCTTCAACAAGATCATGTAGAAGAAATCATCAAAGATGTTGCCCACAGCGTATCTCGTTATGGTGGTAAAATGCTTGTGCTTATTAATGGACATGATTCAAATAATTCATCAATGAAGTATGCTGTCCGAGAATTAGAAGACGAATTAGATATTCCTGTCATTTATCTTTTTTATCCGAATCTAAGTGAAGTGTTTAAAAATTACGGAGAGTCTGCTACATGGAATGGAATGATTCATGCATGTGAGTTTGAAACTTCTTTAATGTTAAATGCGCAAGAGCACTTAGTTGATTTGTCAAAAGCAGTTAAAGAGTATCCTGATACTCCAGACTTGTACGGAATGTCAACAATCTCATTGGGTGATTTGAGTACAAGTGGTGTTTTCGGAGACCCAACAATTGCAACAAAAGAAAAAGGACAAAAAATGGCAGCTATTTTTTCTGAAAAAATGAGCAATTTAGTGTCTTCTGCTTATAACGATTTTGTTTTAAAAAAATAAAAATATTCTATATGTTTTTGTAAGTTTATTCGGGCTCTTTGTCAAATGGTGTTGTTTTGACTAAATCACACTTTAGGAAATGCTTCGGCATTTCCTTTTTTGCGTTATTAAATGATCTCACAGATATTTTGCTGGATGAGGACACGCATCCGAAGGTGACGGAAAGTCCGGAATCCAAAAGCTATTCTTTTGATTACTTTGATAAGGTTGTTCTTTCCCTCCAGTTTTCCGTTTGAATAGGGATATTTTAAAGAGTTTGTGATGGCTTCTTTGTGCTTTCTCAGGTAACGAATCGCTTTTTTAAACCCCTCGTTCATTGAATGTGGCAATGATTCAATCAAGTCGAAGAATTCAGTGAAATCTTTTGCATCAAAAGCAGCTAACAATTCTTGATAGACCTCATAGCTTTGTCGCAATTGGTCATCTATGGACAATAGGTAATCAAGCACCTCAGATTCTGTTAGGTATTTCCGATGGAAAAGGGGAAATTGCTTGAAGGAGGTGTAGTTTAACTTCGCATTTTTCTTCAGGATCGTTCGCCAATACTTTTTCAACTTTCTGTAGTCTTTTTGAGCTTGTGGATCGCTTTTCTTCAACTGATTCATTGTCTGAATCCGTTGTTTATTAAAGGCACGCGTAATTTGTTGGATGACGTGGAAACGGTCGATTGAGATTCGTGCGTTTGGAAAGACTTCCTTAGTCACTGCATCGTAAGAGGCATTCATATCCATAACAATATGTGTGACACGTTTTCTGGCTTTTAAGGTAAATCGTTGGAAGTATGCCCGTAGTTTAAAGTTGCGTCGGTCGTCTAAGATATCGAATATTTTGCCAGTATCCGCATCGCTGATAATAAAGCACATGGCACCTTCACAATCGCTGGTTCCTTTAAATTCATCAATTAGAAGATGTTTGGGAAGGTAATTAGGCTTTTTACGAGGCTCCTCAAAGAAGCTGTCTAAGACACGTTCAACGGTTTTTGTGGAAACGAAGTATCGCTGTGCAATATCTTTCATTGAGATCTTTTTCTTCAAATCCACGGCAATCGCAAATTTTAAGGCCTGCGAGATGTAACAATTCTCCGCTACATAATAGGTTTTGGCAGAAAAAGTATGACGGCATCGGGTGCAGCGAAAACGTTGTTTATACAGGTGTAGATAGGTTGGTACCTCTTGATAGGGAAGCAACTGAATCCAACTGTCTTGGTAAGAATGGCGGATGACAGAATCAAACCCACAATACTCACAACGAGGAGCTTCTCCAGTTAGTAAGCCGGTAAACACATTGGCCATCCGGCCATGAACCAGATTACCTGTACCAATGATGGTTTATATTTGAATCTTGAGGTTCTTTCACTATTTAATGGAATGGCAATATTGTTTTCTTGTAACTATGATTCTATTCATTTATATCTCCTCTTTCTTCAATTTCTATTTCAATCTTAGCTATCGTAAATATTTTTATAGATATTGTTTTTCAGAAAATACGAAACTCAAAATCCTTTTCATCTACTCCCTCTTAAAAAAAAAATATCTTGTTGGAATTTGAAGCTGATTACTTTTTTAAATTATTATTAATTGTTAAATTAAGTTAGACAAGTCCTCTTTGCTTATGTGACTCAAGAATACTTCTATTGGTGTTTTATAGT
>NZ_BJDS01000034.1 GCF_005405265.1 Enterococcus songbeiensis | reverse complement strand
TATTATTGGGAATCCCAGCTTAAATCATAGATACCGTAAGGGATTTTATTCTTTATTTAAAACTTTGCAACAGAACCTTTTGTGTAAATAACTCGTCCTTCTGCAAAATAATGGGTTACTCAGTAAACATTGAAGCTAATGTATCCGTCACTTGTTGGAAGCCTTTATGGCTTCTATTTAAGAATTTTTGATTGTATGTATCAAAGATGGATACTAGGAAACGCTCTAGTGATTCTTCATTTTGAAACTGCTCTTTTCTGCGGCTGTATTTCTTGATTTGTTAATTGAAAGATTCGATTAAATTAGTTGAGTAAATGCTTCGGCGGATACCAGGCGGAAACTCATAAAAAGTCAATAAATCTTGATTTTTTATCAGTGACTGCGTCACTTTAGGCTAAGTTTTCTGCCACTTCTCAATCATACTCCCTAAAAAGGTATTTGCCTCTTCCTTTTAGCTAGCTTGATAAACAGCCTTAAAATCATCACAGATTTCTTTTCGATCTTTGACACGCACTTTATGAGCAATATTACGGGAAACGTGAACACAGCAATGTTGGTATTTAGCTTTAGGATAAATCTGGTGAATCGTATCTTTCATGCCTTTTAAGCCATCGGTAATAAACAGTAAGACATCATGAACCCCTCTGGAGTAAATGTCCTGTAACAACTCATTCCAAACGTAGGTCGATTCAGTCGGAGCAATCGCATAACTTAGTACTTCTTTAGTGCCGTCTTCTCGTATACCAATGGCAATATAGATTGCTTCTTTGGAGACGGTTTGCCGTTTTAAAGGAATATAAGTAGCATCCATGAAAATAGCGACATACTTATCATTTAGAGTTCTAACTTTAAATGCATTTACTTCTTCAGTCAGCACTTTAGTCATGTTGGACATGGTTTGGGGCGTGTAGTGATGCCCATACATTTTCTCAATCAAGTCTGCGATTTCCGACATGGTAATACCTTTTCGGAAGAGGTGAATGACGGTCTCCTCTAAGGTATCATTCGTCCGTCTATAAGCAGGAACAGTCTGTTGCTTGAACTCGCCGTTGCGGTCGCGCGGAATCTGGAGATGAAGTTCCCCGTACTCGGTCTTGACCGTACGGTCATAGGAGCCGTTACGAGAATTACCCGTGTTAAAACCAATGCGATCGTACTTTTCGTAATCGAGGAAAGCCGTTAACTCCGTTTTGAGAAGCGTATTGACAGCTTTTTCCAAATGGACACGGAATAATTCATTCAAATCGCCTTTGTTCGCTAGAGTCTTTAGAATTTCTGTAGTAAAATCGTTCATATGGAAGTCCTCTTTTCTGTGAATGTGTTGTGGTAACTCTATTCTACAGAAGGGACTTCCTTTTTTCTATTTACACAAAATATTTTACACTCTCTTTTGGAATCGTCGATATTCTAAGTTAACCATAGGCTATTATTCTTTGGAAAGAATAATTAATTGTTTTTTTGTGATATCAATGCATTACCTATCATTTCAATAATGAGCATGACAGGTAATTGAGTGGTCATGTCAATTTCATTATTCTTATTGTAGGTTATATAGTAAGGAAGAACATAATCAGATATTTTGGAGAGCGTTGATTGATCGTAGTTTGTGATACTGAGGACTGTAATATCTTTTGCTTTTAAATGTTGTAAAATACGTATAGTATTATCAATTTCCCCTGACACAGAGAGAACGACCAAAGCTGCACCACTAAAAAGAGGAACTTTACTGTGAAAATAGGGATCATCAATCACAAGATTTATTTTTCCAGTGTTTGCAAAATAATTTGCCGCATATTTACAAATTCCAGCAGATGCACCAAATCCTAACCAAATAATCCCAGTTGATTGTTGAAGAATTGTTGCGGCTTCTTCAATCTTTTTTTGAAAGTCCGATTCAGTATATTTTTTTAAGAATGACATATCTTGATAAAACGAATGAAAAGAAACCAATTCTTTGTTAATTTGAGAATAAGATAATTGTAATTTGAATTCAGAATAACCAGTAAAACCAAGTGAACGACAAAATCTTAAGATAGTAGTTGTAGAGACATGTGTGTGATTAGCTAACTCTTGGATAGACATATTCGCAACGTCTTTAGGATGCTCGATAATGAAGTTGTAAATCATGATTTCTAATTCACTAAAACGATTGATTTGTTCAATGGTAAACATTATATTCATTCCTTTTATTTTTTTTGATGTAATAAATTACAATAGCCAGAGAATCGGTTCCGCTTTCCTTAAAACTATTATAAACTATATCTAAGAAAGGAAGCGATATCATTGAAAAAGAAATTATTTATGTTTATGAATGAGAAAGTAGTACCAAAAGCATTGAAATTTGTCAATATGAAAGGAATAGTCGCACTAAAAGAAGGGATATTATTTACTTTACCACTATTAATGATTGGTTCAGTTTTTTTATTGATTTCTAGCTTTCCTTATCAACCGGTTGTAGATATTATCAATCAATTGGGTTGGATGGAAGCGTTTAACCAAGTTAGCGGAGCAACATTTAATATAAGTGCAATTGTTGCAGTTGTAGGGATTGCCTATTCCTATGCAAAAAATGAGAAAGTAGAACCACTTTCTGCCGGATTCTTAGGACTTGTTTGCTTTTTGATTACTCTGAGAAGTACAGTATTGTCTGAAAGCGGTGATTTAGTTTCAAATATTGTTAATAAATCTTGGACTTCTGGTCAAGGGATGATTGGAGCAATCATCATTGGTTTAATTGTAGGTGCTGTCTATAGCTGGTTTATCAAGTCTGGAATTACGATAAAAATGCCTGAAGGAGTACCAACAAATGTAGCTAGTTCGTTTGCAGCGTTGGTACCAGGAGCGGTATTAATTGCAGGATCAACTATTGTATATCAAGTTTTTGCCTCGTTCGATACGACGTTTATTGAGTTTATTTATCAAGTAATTCAAGCCCCAATGCAAGGCGTAACTGATTCTCTACTTGGCATTATTTTGTATTGTACAATTGCGACTATCTTTTGGTGGTTTGGTGTGCATGGAGGTTCCATTGTGACAGGTATCATGGGTGCTTTGTTGCTGTCGAATTTAACGGCGAATCAAGCACTTGTTGATAGCGGTCAAGCATTAACTGTTTCAAATGGTGCGTTCATTGTGACAGATCAATTTACAGCCATTTTTATTAATTTGACTGGTACAGGAACTACCTTTGGCTTAGTGCTATTTATGGCATTTTTTGCAAAATCTAAACAACTAAAAGAATTAGGAAAATTGTCTTTTGTACCTTCCATCTTTAATATTAACGAACCAGTTATTTTTGGTACGCCGATTGTGATGAATCCATTTTTGTTTATTCCCTTTGTCTTAACACCAACATTAGTAGGTGTTTTAATGTACGGTGCTATTTACTTTGGATTGGTACCGCCGTTTAGTGGGGTCACTGTTCCATGGACAACACCTCCGGTTATTTCTGGATTTTTATTAGGTGGGTGGCGTATGGCTTTATCACAAGTGATCATATTAGCTTTGTCGTTTGCTATGTATTTTCCATTCATAAAGAAAGTAGATAAGATGAATTTATTGACTGAAGCAAAGGAGAAATAAACATGGAATATCAAAAATATGCTACTTTCCCCAAAGATTTTTTGTGGGGAGGATCCACATCTGCCTATCAAGTTGAGGGCGCTTATAATGTCGATGGAAAAGGATTATCCGTTCAAGATACCAAGGCTGTTACAACAGGCACAACTGATTTTAAAGTAGCCAGTGATCACTACCACCGCTATAAAGAAGATATCCAATTATTTGCCGAGATGGGATTTAAAGCATACCGTTTTTCCATTGCTTGGACGCGGATTATCCCAAATGGTATCGGAGAAGTGAATGAAAAAGGGATTGAATTTTATAGTCAATTAATTGATGAATGTTTGGCCCATGGAATCGAGCCGATTGTGACGATGTATCATTTTGATTTGCCAGATTCGTTGAATCAAATAGGTGCCTGGAGTAACCCACAAACCTCGGAAGCTTTTGTAGACTACGCAAGGATATTATTTGAACGGCTAGGACATAAAGTCAACTATTGGTTGACGATAAATGAACAAAATATGATGATTCTTCATGGCGCAGCCATTGGTACAGTCAATGAAAAGGTATCGAATGTAAAACAGGATTTGTATCAGCAAAATCATTACATGCTTCTTGCTCAAGCAAGAGTCATGAAATTGTGTCATGATTTGTGTCCGCATGCCAAAATTGGTCCAGCACCCAATATTTCGGAAGTCTATCCAGCGACAGCAAATCCGAAAGATTTTATTGCCGCGCAAAATTTGAATGCGATTCGTAATTGGCTCTACTTAGATGTTGCGGTGTATGGACGCTATAATCCTATTGCTCTTTCTTACCTGAAAGACCGCGGGTATGCGCCAGAAATTACACCTGAAGATATCGCTGTATTCAAAGCTGGAAAACCTGACTTTATCGCATTTAATTATTATAATACCTCCACTGCGTCTCATAGTTCATTTACAGATGAAGTCGTAGGACCAGATGACGGGGATCAACAAATTGAGTTAGGAGAAAAAGGCGTATACAAAGCTGAGTACAATCCTTATTTAGAAAGGACCACTTTTAATTGGGAAATCGATCCTGTCGGATTCAGAGCAACCTTACGGAGTGTCTATGAAAGATATGGACTCCCCATCATGATTACTGAAGATGGATTGGGTGAGTTTGATGAATTGACAGAAGATAAAAAAGTCCACGATACCTATCGTATTCACTACTTAAAAAATGAAATTGCTGAAATGAAGCTAGCGATATCCGATGGTGTGGAGGTATTTGGTTTTTGTCCTTGGTCAGCGATCGATCTTGTCAGTACACATTCTGGCGTGAAAAAGAGATACGGTTTTATTTATGTTGACCGTGACGAATTTGACTTGAAAGAACTGAAACGCTATAAAAAAGATAGTTTTATGTGGTATCAAAAAGTAATTGCAACGAATGGAGAAGACCTCTTATGGGAATAAATAATAAGGTAATGTTGATTACTTATGCAGACAGTTTGGGAAAGAATTTATCTGAGCTAACTGTAATATTAGATCGTTATTTTTCCGAAGCAATTGGGGGTCTGCACCTATTGCCGTTCTTCCCGTCTTCTGGTGATCGGGGCTTTTCACCGAGAAACTATACAACAGTGGATTCTGCGTTTGGTACGTGGGAAGACATTGAATCTTTGGGTGATCAGTACTACCTCATGTTTGATTTTATGATCAATCATATTTCAAGAGAATCTACTTTTTTTCGAGATTTTCAAGAAAAGCACTTAGATTCAGCATACAAAGATATGTTTATTCTGAAAGATGAATTCTTTCCTGTCGGTCGTCCAAACAAAGAGGATATTGATTTAATATATAAAAGGAAAGATAAGGCTCCTTTTCAAAAAGTGACCTTTTCTGATGGACAGACAGCAGAGGTCTGGAACACTTTTGGAGAGGATCAGATTGACTTAGATGTCACAAGCGATACTACAAAAACATTTATAAAAAAGACGATTTATGAGATGGCGAGTCATGGATGCTCGTTGATCCGCCTAGATGCATTCGCTTATGCAATAAAGAAATTGGATACATCTGATTTCTTTATTGAACCAGAAATATGGGATCTATTAAAATTTGTGGAAGAAGAAGCAATCAAGTATGAAGTAGATTTGCTTCCAGAAATTCACGAACACTTTACGATTCAACATAAAATTGCAAAGCATGATTACTTTATTTACGATTTTGCGCTACCCATGGTTACTTTATATTCCTTATATAGTGGGAAAAGTGAACGTTTGGCAGCGTGGCTTCGTCAAAGTCCAATGAAACAATTTACTACTTTAGATACGCATGATGGAATTGGAGTTGTTGATGCAAAAGATATTTTAACAGATAAAGAGTTGCTATATACTTCTGAAAAATTATATCAGATTGGTGCGAACGTTAAAAAAATATATTCAACTGCTAACTATAATAATTTAGACGTATATCAAATTAATAGCACTTACTACAGTGCCTTAGGAAATGATGATTCGAGTTATTTATTAGCGCGCGCAATTCAATGTTTCGCCCCAGGTATTCCACAGGTGTATTATGTTGGCTTGCTTGCTGGAGAGAACGATATAGAATTGTTAGAACAAACCAAAGAAGGTCGGAATATAAATCGTCATTATTATGACCTAGCAGAGATTGCCGAAAAGGTAGAGCAGCCGATCGTTCAGAACTTAATGAAGCTTCTAAAATTCCGAAATACAGAATCTGCATTTGATTTATCTGGATCAATTGAAGTAGAAACACCTTCGGATAATTCAATCCAAATTACTCGAACGAATATTGAGACGCTTGAACAAGTTCGCTTAGAAGCAAATTTAGAAACCAAAGTATTTCAGATTTTCAAAGGAGACACATTAGTAATGCTATAGATTTATGATGCAAAGATTATTAAAAAAATAAAGGGTCAGAAATTTTTAAGTTTCTGACCCTCTGTTTTTTATATTAAACTCCTGAAATTAATTTTAAAGTTATGATTTTTATCAATCCTATTTACTTTCATTGATAATAGAATTGAAATCTAAAACATGTAAATTATCAAGGGAAAGATTCTCATGGGCTGTCAATATAAAATTTGCTTTCTTTTCTCTACTCATTGTTTTTATTATAATCATTAGTATGTCTCTTGTTTCTTGATCAAGATTGCTAAAGGGCTCGTCTAGAATATACCATTTCCTTTCTATACTGAGAATTGAAAGGATGTATACTAGCCTTCGTTCCCCACCTGACAATAAACCTAATTTCTTTTTCTTATACTTTTCAAAATTTATATCAGGAAAGTATGTATCTAATAAATTCAGGAAATTTTTTTTGATTCATTGGTCAACCCCTCAACAAAGTGAATCATAACCACCCGTCAAACGGGTGGTTTGCTCTGGGGCTGTAAGCCCCCGTTACTAGCCAGCGTCTAAAGGCGCT
>NZ_BJDS01000033.1 GCF_005405265.1 Enterococcus songbeiensis | reverse complement strand
GGAACCAAATGCTTTTTGTTATAAAAAAATATTTAGTGTCCTTACTCGATTTGAGTAACAACACTAAATATTATAGAGCCTAAAAAAAGACCTGACTAAAGTCAGATCAAAAATAACTATTTAAAAAAGGGGGTGGAAGAAATAGTCACTGAAATTCTGGGGAGATTCCTCTCTATTTCTTCCATATCTGCAAAGCGGATTACTGTGCGGCCCCTTCTACAAAAATAGTATAACATAAATTTTATTATATAGTGATTGCTTTCACAATATTTTTTTATTTTTAGAATTGATTTTTTATAATTATGTTTGTACTTATTACTAAACAAGTGTAGCTGGACCTATCGTTCTGCAAGGTGCTCCTATTCATTTTCAAAAAAGTAAACCTCAATTTTACTAATTGAGGTTTACTTTTTATTTGCTTATCGGATTCATTTTAGTCAATCCACTGCTCTGCATGATCAATCAATCGTTCCACTTCTTCTAAAAACAAATGAACATGATAACCATCACAAACTGCGTGATGGACTTGAACTGAAAGAGGCAAGAATTTTTGTCCGTTTTTTTCAGTAATTTTTCCACCGGTAATGATTGGCAGTAAATGCGGTTGATTATTATTGCCAATATTTAGATTGAAACCACTAAAAGAAAACCATGGCAACAGGGATAAGGACAAGCTATTTTGAGGCGGTTGCCCTTGAGGAAACATTTTCGTATTTTTTTTATGCTTCTTTCTATTTTCCAAGTAAGCCGAATAGCAGGAATCAAAAGTTTCCAGTTGATTTTCAGTCAACCAGTTACCCTGAAAAAGGTCTCCTTCTTCAGCCATTGTTGTATAAATCGGAACTAATTTATCCCAGCAGACCAGCGTTTCACCTTCAATAAAATCCATCCGAAATTGTTCGAACTTATTGGCGGCTTTTGTCAAAAGAAAGATAACAGCTGGATAAAATTTTAGCTTCCTTTTAGTTAATTCTTCCATTAAGTGAGTGATATTGACTTCAACTGTAACACTATAAGTCGTTGCTTGGTGCAAAAAGTGATTAAAATAATCTTCTCTTGTCCAAGTTTTTCGATCAATTAAGTGATAATTCATTATTTTTCCTCCTAGTAATCTGTCATTTACAATCGTTAGGAGGAATAATCATCCGACTTTTTCATTTTTTTCATTCCTTACTTTTTATCTACTCGCACCCAAAATGTCCGCTGATAATAGTTGACCCATCCAAAGCTTAACAGGAGAACAACAAGTAAAACAGGAACATTCAACAGCCAAAAATCAATCGTGTAGGCGGCTAGTCCGTATAATAATAATAAAATACTGCTTATAATTATGGAACCAATCATCATTGCAACCATTCCTAAATTTCCTGAACCACGTGTAAATAATTGATTGATATTCGTCCAACTTAACAACATTAACCGATAATCTCGAGCAAAATAACGCAAGGACAAGAGATAACTCCCTAATAAAGCTCCCAGAACCAAACTCAGGATGAAAAGTAGTGGCAAATGAAAGAGAAAACCACCCAATAATGCAATCACACTAGTAATACTCATCTGCAACAAACAACCAAAACGAAATTTTTCCTTTAAATAGTTTTTCATAGAAATCGGCAAAGATCGGATAACTAAAAAATTGCTTTGGTCAAGGGAGATCATATTACTAATGAAGGAGGTTTGATTGACAGTCAAAAAGGCCAATGCGACTCCTGCTAAAAAGACAACTCCGATCAATCGGCCATCCAAATCACTTAAATTAATTCCGCCACCTAGAGCAAAAGCAACAATAAAAATAACCGGCGTCATCAATGACGTTGAGATCACCTGCATGATGAGATTTGGATCACGAACTAATTGGGAATTATAATTGAACAACAATTGCCGTAAATTTTGATTGGCTTTATGTTTTCGTTTAGAACCAACATTTGAGTTTGACGCTGTCAATTGATCATATAACTTTGGTAAAACCAATTGTTTGATAATCAATCCAAATCCTGCAGCTAACCCAATGGTTCCCAACCAACTCAATAAACCAGAGGAAGAAAAGGGTTGTTTCACTGCATAAAACAAAGGCAATAAAAAAGGAATCGCCCCACGATCAGCCGTACCTGATCCAATGGTAGAAGTTTGATTATTCATGACTAAAATACCGATGACCGCAATCCCCATTGAACCACCCAGTAACAAGCTGGTGACTAACTTTTTGTGTTTCTGAAAAAAAGCAGTCCGCGCCAAACCAAAAACAATCAAACTACAGATACTAAAAATAATCATCAAAAAAAGACTAAACAATAAAATCGAAGCAATCACAACAACCGGCAGAAAAATTCCTGCTTTCCACCCCGTCAGTAAGAACAAAACCATTAATGGTAGAACGAAGGGAATAATCGTTAGTGCTACGACCAAGATTTTTGCCAGAAAAATTTGGCTTTTCATGAAAGGTAATGGTAGAAAAGATTCCAAATCATTCCCTTCAAAGAAAACATTGTAGATCACCGATATTCCTTGAGATAATGCTAGCAGACCAAACAACGCCACGTAGTAGGTAAAAAATCCCGGCATTCGGCTAAAATCAATCAAAAACATCGTAAAACCATAAATCATCAAAAAGAGAATCCCTGATAATACATATTGATTCAAAATCGAACGCGTAAGACGTGAGCCAGTTTTCCCGCTTTTTCGTGCTTTATCTGTTGCTTGGGGATTAACGTAACGAAGATTGACTCGTGTCAGTTCAGCTAATTGGCGTTTACTCATTCTGTTCACGCTCCAATTCTGCAGCCCGTTCTCCTTGTCTACCTGCCATTTTCAAATAGATGGTTTCCAGTGTCTCATTTGGAGATTGTTGCAATAATTCAGTGACCGAACCATTGTAAATCAACTCTCCTTTTTTCAAAATAGCAATTTCATCACATAATTGTTGCGCAGTGTCTAACACATGGGTTGAAAAAATAACTGTTTTTCCTTTTGCTGCGTGGGTTTTCATCATTTCCTTTAAATCAAAAGCTGCTTGCGGATCAAGTCCTTGCAAGGGTTCATCTAAAACCCAAATTTCCGGATCCGGCAGTAATGTACCGATCAACACTGTTTTTTGTCGCATTCCATGAGAGAAGCTGGCAATAGTTTCTTCTTGATGGCTCTGCATATCAAACAAGCTCGTTAGTTCAGCCAAACGTGTCGTCTTTTTCTCTGCCTCTAATTCATATGCTGCCGCAATCAAATCCCAATACTCTCCTGCAGTTAGTTGCAAAAAAATATCTGGTGAATCCGGAACATAACCGATTTTCTGTTTGATTGCCATTCGGTTTTCTTCTAAATCCATTCCATCAACGGTGATTTTTCCCGATGATGGTTGAATAATACTCACTAGACTCTTGATCGTCGTCGATTTTCCTGCGCCATTGTGTCCTAAAAATCCAAAAATTTCTCCCTGTTTAATTGTGAGTGTCAGTTCCTTCAACGCCTGCGTATTTCCATAATTCTTATTCACGCCAACAAATTCAATCATTCCCTACACCTTTCCAAAAAAGTTTTATTATCCTCTATTGTACCTCTTTTAAATAACAAGGTAAATAAATATTAAAAGAATCTGAAAGCAGTCTAAACTCAAACTATCCTTCAGATTCTTTTCTTACTTATCTCCCCATGGCAGATCTGTTGTTAGCAAGGATGCAAATTCTTTGTATTCATCCCGTTCCTGCAATCGATGTAACCGTCGTTTTTCGTATCCTGCACAAACCATCTTTTCTTCCTCAGTCTCTGGTTCCACCTTTGGCACGACAAAATCAATTTCTTCATTCATATGAGAAGGAACTGCCACAAAAGTTGTGAAACAGGTTGCTGCTAAGTAGCGCTCCCCTGTAGTTAGATTTTCACCGATTACTTTGACGAAAACCTCCATCGATTTATGGTGGGTCCCTGATACATAGGATTCGACACAGACTGAGTGATTCTCATGTAACGGTTTTAAAAAATTCAAATTATCTAGAGAGGCGGTTACTGCACCTCTTCGGCAATGACGTGTCACAGAAATTGAAGCTGTATCGTCAATTAAAGTCATCAGTTTTCCACCAAATAAAAAACCGAAAGGATTCAAATCAAAGGGGAAAATCCGATGGGTCTGAATTGCCCGTGATGTACGGCAGTAATAAAAATCTTCCAAATATTCTCGCTCCATTCATTGGTAGTGATGGCTAGAGTATAGCATAAGAAAAGAAAATAGACAGATTGAAAACAAGATTTATTTGCATTGCACCACAAAAAAAGACGAGGAATTCTCGTCTTTTTTGTAAAAATAATTATCTAATTAATCTTCGTCATCCTCATCGTCTTCTTCTACCAAACCGTCCCAAGCAGTTTTTCCCAACAATGCTTGTACCGTCCGAATCACATGATTATTGTACCCGCGCAATTCCACAAAAAAGGCAGATAATGCTGGGCGATTTTCCTTTTGAGCCAATAAAATTGCACGGTCAACAAAAAGATTTGCAGTAGTGATATCATGCGCTGTTTCATCCAATAACTCTGCTGCATCATAATATTTTACGCGAGGATCTTCATTCATTTTTGCGTATTGGGTATATTCTGCGACGGTTGAAGGTGGCAATTCATTTTCATCCAATAAAATAGCGCCTAGACGATCCAACCATGTCCGATTTTCTGCAATCAAGTTTTCATAGAATTCTTGTAACGCGATGGCTTGTGGTCCTTTCACATACCATAATGCTTGATGCAACTTAACATCAAAGTACCAAAAATTTGCAACGATATGTCCGCTCATGGCTCCGGCTGTTGGTTTGTGATGATCAATATCAGCTTGTTTGACTTCTGCTTGATAGTTTGTTTCGATTACATCTTTTTCTGTCATATTATTTTCCTCCAATTTTTATAACTCAGCGACTTTCACTTTTTGAACTTCATAGCCTAATTTATTGACGACATCACTTAATTGTTCTGGGGAAGTTTGAGTATCGTCAAAATTTGCTTTCACTTTGCTGGCATTAAACAAGACTTTTACATTGCTGACACCGGGTTGATTGTTCATTGCATGTTCAATTTTTGTTAAACAAGAGGGGCAAGTCAGCGCATCTAATTGTAAAGTGATTTTTTTACTCATGGAAATTTCCTTCTTTCTCTTTTCTATGTACCTAGTATAGGTCTTAGTCGAAAGAAAAAAATTGACAGCTATCAAGTTTTTTATTTTTCCCAAAATAATTTACGATGGAAACGATTTTATAATCTCAGCGACTCGTGTATAATTGAAAAAAAGGAGCGTGACAAAATGATTATCACAACAACTAATCAAGTCGAACAGCACACGATCACCAAGTACCAAGGAATCGTTTTTGGTGAGGTGATCACCGGAATCAATGTATTCAAAGACATTGGTGCTAGTGTACGTAATGTATTTGGTGGCCGTTCTCGAAGCTATGAAGATGAACTGACGACAGCCAGAGAAGAAGCCATTGCCGAAATGGTTCAGCGGGCAAAAAGGTTTGATGCAGATGCCATTGTTGGCATGAAAATGGATTATGAAGTATTAGGTTCAGATAATGGCATGCTGATGGTCACCTGTAGTGGTACCGCAGTCACCCTTGATCGTTAAATACCATTTAGAATAAATCCAGTGACTCAGAAAAATCATTCTGGGTCTTTTTTATTCATAATAAATTATTTTATTATTTAAAAATGACTATAAAATGCGTTTTCCTTTTCCTTTCTAGTGCTTTTCGTTAAGATTAATTTATCAAGTGAAAAGGAGCGCTAAAAATGACTGAACCGATTTTAAAAGATCCTCGAGAATTGTATCATCCAGAAAAATTTAAAAAGCAGGATCAGAATACCCCAGCGTTACAAACGGAGATGTCTCCCAATCCTGATTGTGGAGAAGAAAGTTATGTCGGCCATCATAAATTGGAAAATCGACGTGTCTTAATTACTGGTGGTGACTCTGGAATTGGTCGGGCAGCAGCGATTGCCTACGCTCGTGAAGGAGCAGACATTGCCCTGCAGTTTTTTCCGGGTGAAGAAAAAGATGCCCGTGAAGTGGCTAAATACATTAAAGAAGCCAATCGCAAAGTGATTTTACTTCCTTATGATTTACGCGATGAAGAAGCACCTGCAAAGATGGTAGAACAAACAGTCAAAGAATTAGGCGGTTTGGATACATTGGTTCTAAATGCGGCGCAACAAATTTCACAACCAGGGATTGGTAAAATCCCACTCCAACAAGTAAAAGATACTTTCATGGTCAATATTATTTCGATGTTCTCCCTTGTACAGGCTGCGGAACCACATTTGCCTGCCGGCGGTGCGATCATCACAACGACTTCTGTTCAGGCATTCAACCCTAGCAGTCATTTGACGGATTATGCAGCAACAAAAGCGGCAATCGCAAATTTCACTGTGAATCTCGCAAGACAATTTGCTGAAAAAGGCATCCGTGTCAACGGCGTTGCTCCGGGACCAATCTGGACACCATTGCAACTCGATCAAGGACAACCCCAAGATGCAATTCCAGAATTTGGGCAAAATAGCTTACTGGGACGAGCAGGACAACCGGCAGAACTTGCACCGATTTATGTTTTTTTAGCATCAAATGATGCGAGCTTTGTGACTGCACAAATTTATGGCATTACCGGTGGCGAAGCGATTAATTTATAATTGCTTCTTCCACCATTCTGTATAAAAAATTTGAGAGGAGTACTAACATGAGTAAAATTATTCAAGGAAATTTCCCAAATTTAGAAGCTGCTGAGGTTGTAGCTGAAAAATTAATTGCTAGCGGTTACCCCAAGGAGTCAATCAGTCTGATCGTTGATAAACAATTTCTTCCGGAAATCCAAAAGAAAACAGCTTTGCGCGTAGAAACAAGCTTTACCGTTGAGGCTGATGATGCAGAAGACTCACTATGGGAAAGAATCAAAGATTTCTTCGACGGCGATCAGGATACCTTCAAAGAAAAAATCAAAGATTATCAAATAGAATTAGCAAAAGGCAATATTTTGGTGGCTTACGATGAAGAATTGGTAGATAATGCTCCAACAACGATTCCTACAATCGATGAGCAGGATTTAAAAGAAACTCATGCCGAAGAAACAGCTGATTTGGTAAATAAAGAAGTGAAAAACACGGAAATCCCTCCAACAAATATTCCGGAAAGAGAAACCAAAATTGTTCCGGATTTAACAAAATCAAAAGGACCTGACCATCAGATTCATGAGTGAGGATTTTGATAAAAAAACAAGCGGTCCCTTCAAAGGATCGCTTGTTTCATTTATTATGTCTTTAGACCCAGTTGAGCTCGCAAAGCGTGCGAAACAAAAAACCACCTGCTATGCGGGTGGATAGCC
>NZ_BJDS01000032.1 GCF_005405265.1 Enterococcus songbeiensis | reverse complement strand
ATATAAAAAAAGTAGTATATTTTTATAATAGAGATAATTATTTTAAGGAGGCAATTATAAAATGACAACGCTTAAAGATGTAGCAGAATTAGCAGGGGTTTCAATTGCAACAGTATCTCGAGTTTTAAATAGTGATACTACATTAGTAGTTAGTAATTCAACTAGAAAAAAAGTTTTCATTGCTGCAGAACAATTGAATTATACAAAGTATAAACAAAATTTGGTGTCTGTTGGAGCTACATTTTGCCTCATAAGCCAATTTGATGAAGAGGAAGAATTAGAAAATTTATATTATTTTTCAATTGTTTTAGGAATAGAGAAAAGATGTAAAGAAATGAATATTAATTTAAAAAAAATTGTAATTGATCAATTAAGTTATCAAAAAACTGATGGACTTATTGCGGTTGGTTATTTTTCTGATCAAGACATTGCAAAAATGGAAAATTATTCGGATTATACTATTCTGGTAGATTTTGAGGTTGAGGGATTCAATTCTTTACTAGTTGATTATGAACAAGCTGCTAAAGCCGTTATAAATCATATTAAAGAAAAAAAAATAAAAAATATTTATATTTTAACAGAAGAGAAATTTAATAACGATTTTTTGGAAGATAAAAAAGTTATGTTTTTAGAAAATCTGTTGAAAAAAGAAGATCAAATAGAAATTTTAACAATTTTATATTGTGCAAGTAGTGAAGTATCAAGTTTTAATCTAGTGACAGACTTTTTTAGTACTAATAAAATAAACGATAGTTCAGTACTATTAACTGTCACAGATACACTGGCTGTAGGAGCAATACGTGGATTACAAGAAATGGGGTATGTCATTCCCGACAACATTGGAGTGATTGGTTTTAATGATTTAAGTATTGCAAAATATATTTATCCTTCTTTAACCACAGTTCGTGTTTATAGTGAATGGATGGGAAGCTTAGCTGTAAGCACGTTGATTGATATTGTTAATAATAAACCACCAGTATCAAAAAAAATTATTGTATCGACAGAATTAATTAATCGGCGATCATGTTAGGAGAGATTTATATGAAAATTACTAAGAGAGTGCAAATTTTGAATCAATTAAAACTTTTCCAATTAACTAAAGAACAAATTATTTTTTTAGATGAAATTATTCAAAAATTAAAAAATAATATTTCGGTGCAAAAGGAAATTAAATTAGAAAATCATTCTTTTTCAAATGAGTATCTAGGTGTTTGTAATATTTTATTAGAATTAAAAATTCAAAGTGAAGATAATGGCACTATTAAAATTGCTAATACTTTTAAAGCAGTTGAATTTTTAAAAACTAATAATATAGTACTTAATATTAACCAAGAATCAAATAAAGTATTTAATATTCTTTTTCATAATATTAAATTACAAGAATTATTTATTTATTCGAAATTGGAAAGTAAATATTCTAAAGCGTTTTTCCTTTTTTTATTAGAAGCTGAAAAAGAAAGTATTACTATAGATTTTCAATTATTTAAAGAAATTTTTGAAGTACCTAAAACTTATCGAATGATCGATTTAGATAAAAGAGTATTAGATGTCATCGAAAAAGATATGTCATCTATATATAAGGAATTTTATATCAAAAAAAATAAAAAAGGAAGAGGGGGTAAAGTACAATCACTTTCGATATATAATGACTTGAAATACAGTGAAAATAGTGATATATCAGAAAAGATTATGGAGGGGAATTTAATTATTAATGAGCAAATATTAATTAATAAATTAGAAGATTTGTAAATGTAAAATTTTACTTAAATTTTACATGTTTCTTTTACTGAAAATTGTTAGCGTTTCCTAACGAAGTGGTGTTATACTCACCTTATCAAATTAAGGGGGTTCAACCTGATGAAAAAAATAGTTAAATCGTTATTATTAGTTGGCTTGGCTTTAAGTATTACTGCGTGTGGAACATCGAAGAAAGAAAGTGGAGAGGAAAAAAACAATAAATTAACAGTTTGGGCTTGGAATACCAATGTACCAATTATTGAAAAAGCTGGAGAATTGTACAAAGATAAAAATAAAGATTTTGAATTAGAAATAGTAGAAATTGCTAATCAAGATGTTTATAAAAAAACGACTACAGGTTTACAGGCAGGTGGAAAAGGATTGCCTGATATAGTATTAATTGAAGATGATAAAGTTCCAGAATATGTAAATAATTATCCAGACTCATTTGTAAATTTGTCTGAAGAAGGATTTTCTAGTCATGAATCAGAGTTTCCTGAATTCAAATTGAATGTTGGAAAGAATGATTCGGGGGATATTTATGCAATTCCATTTGATGTAGGTCCAGTAGCAGTCTTTTATAGAACAGATTTATTTAAAGAAGCTGGTATTGATGTAGAAAAAATTATTACATGGGATGATTATATCTCAGCCGGGAAAGTTTTGAATGAAAAAACGGGTGCTAAATTAGTACCTATTGAAGAGGATACTAATGATATCTTCTATAGAATTATGATGAACCAACAAGGAACGTACTATTTCAATAATGATAATGAACTAGCATTTACTAGTAAAGAATCAATTAGATCCATGGAAATGATAAAAAAATTAGTAGATTCTGGTGTGACAGAAAGTGTTTCTGATTGGAATGGACAAACAGCTTCATTTGTTAATGGTGATGTAGCAACACTACCTAGTGGGGCTTGGTTATCCAGTACAATCATGGCTGAAGCAAAAGATCAAAGTGGAAAATGGGGAGTTTTCCCATTGCCTGTATTTACTGATAATAATGTCAGCGTAGCAGCTTCAAATGCTGGTGGAAGTAGTTTTTTAATACCTAGCTCAGGAGAAAATAAAGAACTAGCTTACGAATTTATGGAATTCTTTGCATTGTCAGAAGAAGTGCAAGTTACAGCTATGGCAGACGGAATATTCCCTTCTTTAATGAGTTCTTATGAAACAGATAAACTACCTGAAGAAACATTAACTTACTTTGGTGGACAAAATATTTATGAGTTTTTTGGTAATGAATTGTCAGAAGTTCCTTTAAGAAAATATAATCAATACTCAGCAGAAGCGAAAGAACAAATAAAAATTGCACAATCATTAATTCTTGACGGTAAAAATATTGAAGAAGCATTGAAAAATGCAAATGATGAATTGAAAAACCAGATTGAATAGAATTAAAATTTTGATACCGCAATTTTTACAAGAATTGCGGTATTTTTATGAAAATTAAAGAAGGAGTGAGCAAATGTTTCAAAATAAAAAATTTCCTTATTTAATGATCTTTCCTGTAGTGCTTTTATTTTTAGCATTTACATTATACCCAATAATTTATTCATTTATTTTAAGTTTTCAATCTATGGTTGCAGGAAAATATCAATTCGTAGGATTTAATAATTATCAAAAAATATTAGGAGATAAAACATTTTGGCTATCTTTAAAAAATACTTTAATAATTTTAGTAGTACAAGTTCCGATAATGCTTTTTTTAGCATTAATTTTGGCTAATGCTCTAAACAGTAAATTAATTAAATTAAAGGCTATTTATAGGGTTGGTTTTTACTTGCCAGCTGTAACATCTTTAGTAGCTACTTCATTGCTTTTTTCAATTTTACTTCAAAAAAATGGATTAATTAATGGGTTGCTTGCAGGAATAAACATTGAACCAATACCTTGGTTATCTGATGCTGTATGGGCAAAGATATCAATTATTATTACAGTAACTTGGCGATGGACCGGTTATAATATGGTGATTTACTTGGCAGCATTACAAAATATTTCAGAAGAACTTTATGAAGCTGCATCAATTGATGGAGCAAATAAAATACGACAATTTTTTAGTATAACCGTACCACAATTACGACCAGTAATTTTATTTACTACAATCTTTTCAACAATTGGTACACTTCAATTATTTGATGAACCTTTTAACTTAACGCAGGGTGGACCAGCTAATGCAACTAAAACTTTAGGATTATATATTTATGAAACGGGATTTAACTTTTCTAGATTTGGTTATGCTTCAGCACTATCTTATGTTGTTGTGATGATTGTTATAGTTTTATCTTTAATTCAAAGTAAGTTAACAAAGGAGAAATAGAATGTTAAAAAAATCTAAGAGCATAGGTAAATATGCATTACTAAGTATTTTTCTGTTATTCTCAATTTTTCCCTTTTATTGGATGGTAATTGGAGCAACGAATGAATCAAGTAGCATGTTTGCATATCCACCAAATTTTTCACTAGGAACAAAAATTATTGAGAATTTTACTAATCTTGACTCTAGTATAGGTATTACAAGAGTTCTAATAAATTCGTTAGTGGTTTCTCTAATTACATTAGTTTTATCATTGTCAATCAGTACAATGTGTGCGTACGCACTATCGAAATTTAAATTTAAGGGTGCTAATCTTTTATTGGGAGTTTTATTAGTTGCTCAGATGATACCTATGCAGACAAAAGTTGTTCCATTGTTTAGTTTAATGGTTAATTTAGATTTGTTAAATAGTTATTTTGCTCTCATTGCACCTAATCTAGTTTACCCATTGGGAATTTTGTTATTGAAGCAAAGTTTCGAGGCAATGCCTGAAGTGATTTTAGAATCTGCGAGATTAGATGGTGCATCTGAATTTTATATTTTTTGGAAGATAGTATTGCCGCCTATGAAGCCTTCCCTTGTTTCAGCTGCAATTTTAATTTTTATGAATTCTTGGAATAATTTTATGTGGCCATTAGTAGCTACTACATCCAGTGATATGTACACATTTCCAGTAGCGCTATCTAGCTTATCAAGTGCAACATATACAGATTTTGGTCAAATGATGATGGGATTATCAATTGCAACTATTCCAATAGTAATTTTCTTTTTAGTATTACAGAAACATTTCATTTCAGGAATGTTAGGAAGTGCTGTTAAATAAATAAGGAGGGACAAGATTTTGAACAAAATAAATACACCAAGCTTCATTAGTCAGAATGTGGAGTATCCACATGCAGATTTTATACCTGATACTTATTTTAAGTATGTAAAAAATGGGATTGAAAAACCTGAAAATCAAGAAAATTTTCAATTTTTGAATGGTGATTGGAATTTTCGCTATTATCAATCACCAGTATCCAATCAAGAAATTAATGAAGATAATCAACAAGAAAATTGGAACAAAATTTCAGTGCCGGGTCATTGGGATTTACAAGGTTTTGGTAAACCTCAATATACTAATGTTTCGTACCCATTCCCAGTTAATCCACCGTATGTACCTGACATGAATCCTACAGGAGTTTATGAAAGAGAAGTAACAATTTCTGAGAAAGCAATATTAGACAAACAATGTTTTATTAGATTTGAAGGTGTAGATAATTCTTTTGAACTTTGGATAAATGATAATTATGTAGGTTTTAGTAAAGGAAGTCGGATGCCTGCGGAATTTAATCTAGATAACGTAATTAAGAGTGGCTTGAATAAAGTAAGAGTAATTGTTTATAAATGGTCAGATTCTTCATATTTAGAGGATCAAGACATGTGGTGGTTGAGTGGGATTTTTAGAGATGTTACTCTATTGTTTAGACCCAAAAAATTTATTCGAGATTATTTCGTAGATGCTGATTTATCAGATGACTATTTAGATGGGCTTTTTGGATTAACAATAGATTTAAACGAAAAATCTGATGAAATTCTTGAAATAGAATATAAACTATATGACAATCAAAAATTAGTAATGAGTCAATCAAAGAAAAGTAAAGAAAAACAGATTTGTTTTACTGAAACAATTTTAAAAAATGTAAAATCATGGAATGCAGAAAATCCTATTCTTTATAATCTAGTTATTTTGCTAAAAAATAAAAATGGGGATTTAATTGAATCCGTTCAAGAAATTGTTGGATTTCGAAAAATAGAGTTAAAAAATCGCAGTATTTTAATTAATGGGAAAATAATTAAATTTAAAGGTGTAAATCGTCATGATAGTTCTCCAACAACTGGCAGAGCAGTCACTTATGAAGATATGATAAAAGACATAGAGATGATGAAACAAGCAAATTTTAATTCAGTTCGTAGTTCTCATTATCCTAATCAAGCTATTTTTTATAAACTTTGTGACTATTATGGATTATATGTGATTAATGAAGCTGATATAGAAACACATGGATTTGAAAAAATTGGTAATGTTCATTATTTAAGTGATAATCCAGAGTGGGAAGAAGCGTATTTGGATCGTATGAGAAGAATGGTTGAGAGAGATAAAAATCGACCAAGTATAATCTTTTGGTCTTTAGGAAATGAATCAGGTGATGGTATTAATCATATAAAAATGACAGAATGGGCTCAGAAGCGTGACCCTAAAAGATTAATTCATCATGAAGGAGAATCCCGAACAAAAGAAGATTTTTTTAAAAAACAATATACGAAAGATTCTTTGCTATCAGCTATCAATTCATCTATGTATACATCAATTGAAGATCTTGTAAAAATTGGAGAAAATAAAGATTTAAAAAAACCACATTTACTATGTGAATATGGCCATGCAATGGGTAATGGTCCAGGAGGGTTAGAAGACTATTGGGATACATTCAACAAGTATGAACATTTGCAAGGCGGATTTATTTGGGAATGGAGTGACCAAGGCTTGCTGACAAAAAATGAATCGGGACAATCATTTTTTGGATATGGTGGTGATTTTGGAGATTATCCTAATGACTATAATTTTGTTATTGATGGACTGGTTACCCCAGACAGATTGCCTTCACCAGCATATTGGAATATTAAAAAGGTTCAGGAACCAGTAAAAATAGAGTTTTTAAATAATCCTGAAGAGCTAATAATAAATTTAGTTAATTTGTATGATTTTACAAATTTAAATCATTTACAAGCAACTTGGAATTTAGAATTGGATAATGTAACTAAACTCTCAGGAGAATTAGATTTAAATGAAATTGAAGCTAAAGATAGTCGTTCTTTTAAAATACCAATTAACAATCAAGTCACATTCCAAAATTTAGCAACTTTTTCTGTTGAAATAAAATTATCAAAAAATACTTTATGGGCTAAAGAAGGGCATATTGTTGCTTGGAATCAATTAGATGTTAGTTCTATTTTAAAGAAAACCAAAAATAAGATTGCTCCATTATTGGGAAAATTGGAAGTTCGTGAGACAGAAAAAGAAATTCACATATTTTCACTGGAAAATGAATTAATCATTGATAAAGTTAATGGTAAAATTAGTAATTGGAAATTCAATGGAAAAGAATTATTGCTTGAAAACCCTAAGTTAAATTTATGGCGTGCTATGACTAATAATGATTTTAAATCTGAAATTGAATGGAAAAAGTATGGTGTTCATCAATTAGAACATCAAACAAGGAAAGTGGAAATAAATGAATTAAATGAGGAAAAATTAGAATTTTCTATTCATCAATTTTATGGAAGTCCAGGAATTGCTTGGGGAATTAATGTAGTTTTTACATTTAAAATTACTAATGATGGAAAAATTACTATGAAAATAAAAGGTATTCCTTTAGAAAATGGACCAGAAACACTCCCGAGAATTGGAATAGAAATTCAACTTACTAATATTTTCAAACGAACTCAGTGGATTGGACGAGGTCCGCATGAAAGTTATCCTGATACACAAGTATTTAATAAACTTGGCTATTTTGATAAACAGATAGATGAATTAAGTTTTGATTATATTTACCCTCAAGAGAACGGAAATCGAAGTGAAGTTCAGATCCTTAATATTTTAGGAGATAGTAAAGTAAATCTTGAAATAACAGGTAAAGAAAAATTTAATTTTAGTGCTCGCTATTATTCACAAGAGAATTTAGATGAAGCACAGCATCAATATGAATTAGAAAAAGGAGAGGGCATATATTTATATCTTGATAAAAAACAACATGGAATTGGTTCTGCTTCATGTGGCCCTGATGTTTTAGAGAAATATAAAAATTACACAAAACCTTTTGAATTTGAATTGTCTTTTAATGTAAAGCATTGTTAATGAAAGGAAAACATAATGAAAATTAAAACTATTGAATTATTTAAAGTACCACCACGTTGGCTATTCTTAAAAATAACTACTGATGATGGATTAGTTGGTTGGGGTGAACCAGTTGTAGAAGGTAGAGCTGATACAGTTGCAGCTGCAGTTAAAGAACTGAGTTATTATTTAATTAATCAAAATCCAATGAATATTGAGGATTTATGGCAACAAATGTATCGAACAGGTTTTTATAGAGGAGGGCCAATTTTAACAAGTGCTATTTCAGGTATTGAACAAGCATTATGGGATATAAAAGGAAAATATTTGGGGGTTCCAGTTTATGACCTTTTAGGTGGTCCTTGTCGAGATAAGATAGAAGTTTATAATTGGATAGGTGGAGATCGTCCATCAGAAGTAGGAGAAGAGGCAAAGAAACAAATAGAGGCTGGATTTAACGCTGTTAAAATGAATGCATCTGAGGAAATGCATTATATTGACACTTTTGAAAAAGTAGAATCAGTTCTAGAAAGGGTAGATAGTGTTAGAAAAGCTGGAGGTAAAGGATTTAAAATAGGAATTGATTTTCATGGTAGAATTCACAAATCAATGGCTAAAATTTTAGCTAAAGAATTAGAGGTATATCATCCTATGTTCATAGAAGAACCCGTTTTAGCTGAAAATAATGAAGCACTTAAAACTATCTCTAATCATACAACAATTCCAATTGCTACGGGGGAAAGAATGTATACAAGGTGGGGATTTAAAGATATCCTACAAGAAGGCTATGTAGATATTATTCAACCAGATGTTTCACACGCTGGTGGGATTTTGGAAACTAGAAAAATTGCAGCTATGGCAGAAGCCTATGATGTAGCATTAGCTCCACATTGTCCTCTGGGGCCGATTGCTTTAGCTGCCTGTGTTCAAGTAGATGCTTGTTCTCCCAATGCATTTATTCAAGAGCAAAGCCTAGGTATTCATTATAATAAAGGAAATGATATTTTAGATTATATAAATAATCCTGAAGTATTTAGTTATCAATACGGTTTTATCTCACTGCCTAAAAAACCAGGATTAGGTATCGATGTAAATGAAGAAAAGATTAAAGAAATGTTAAAAGTATCGCATGATTGGAAAAATCCTATTTGGCGAAATACAGATGGTACAGTTGCGGAGTGGTGACAAATGAAAAAAAAATTAGATTTAGTAACAATTGGTGAATCAATGGTTGTTTTAACAAGTACTAAACAAGGATACATGAGATATAATACTCATTTTGAAAGATCTTTTGCAGGTTCAGAGATGAATGTTGCAGCTGGTGTTAGTAGAATGGGACATCATTCTGGTTGGATTAGTAGGATTGGTAAAGATGAATTTGGCAAAGCTTTAAAGTCATTTGCATCTAGTGAAGGAATTGATGTATCTCAAGTAACAGAAGTAAGTACCAATAAAACTGGGTTGATGTTTAAAGAATATATTAGAGAAAATAAAATGAAGATTGCTTATTATCGAGATTATTCAGCCGCTTCAACTATAGAGACTAAAGATATAAAAGAGGAGTACATTAAATCAGCAAAGTATTTATTTGTTTCAGGAATTACGCCACTCTTAAGTGAGTCTTGTTACGAAGCAGTAATGAAAAGCATTTCTATAGCTAAAAAAAATAATGTTAAAGTCATTTTTGATCCTAATATTCGAAAAAATCTTTGGACATTTAATGAATCTCGTAGTAAATTTTTTGAAATATTGAAATTAAGTGATATTTTTTTACCAGGTTTAATAGAAGCTGAAATATTATTTAATACTAGAGATGTTGAAACTTTAGCAGATTTAATTTTAAAAGAAGGCCCTAACTTAACAGTAATTAAACTTGGAGCTGAAGGTGCCTATTATGCTAGTTCTGATGAAAGTAATTATGTAAAAGGTTTTAAAGTAGAAAGAATTGTTGATGCTGTAGGAGCAGGTGATGCTTTTACTGCAGGGCTTGTAACAGGATTGATCGAAGGGTTATCTTTAAAAGAGAGCGTTGTTAGAGCCAATGCTTTTGGTGCAATTGTTACTCAAGTTAAAGGAGACATTGAGGGAATACCAACAGTTGATGATTTAAGACATTTTTTAAATGATAATGACGAAGATATAGAAAGGTAGTGAGAATGTGAAAATGGAAGATTTTCCTAAAATTACTTTTATTTTCAGAAATTATTCATATGAAGAGGTTGCTACAGTGGCTAAGATCATTTCAAATGCTGAAAATAGATATGGAGTGGAAATCCCTCTAGCTAATGATGAAGCAATTGGGATTATCGAAAAATTAAAAAATAATTTCCCTGATTTAATAATTGGCGCAGGTACTGTCATTAACTATGAACAATTAAAATCAGTTCATGAAAAAGGTGTTAAGTTTGTTTTGTCGCCTGTTAAAATGACAGAAAAAATGTTAGATTATTGCAAAAAAAATCAAATTATATCTGTTCCAGGTGTTTTTTCTCCTTCCGAAATAAATGAAATGAAGGAGCTTAATGCTGATATTATCAAGGTTTTTCCAGTTAAGGTATTAGGGGAAACATTTTTAAAAGATGTTCAAGCACCTTTAGGTGAACTGCCTTTAATGGCAGTGGGTGGAGTAAATTCTGAAAATGCTTCTTTTTTCTTAAAAAATGGTGCTAATTATTTGGGAATAGGTTCAGGGGTTTTTAAAAAAATAGATTTAGAAATGCAAAATTATGAAAATTTGAAAAAAAGTTTAGCTATTTTTGAGAAGAATTTAAAAGAATGATTAAAAAGCCTCGAAAACCCAATTCGGATTTTCGAAGCTTTTTTTATCTATAAAGGGATTAGAAAATATTTGGCTTTCAAAAGATCGTTAGATCAATCATTTGAGGGTCTGGCTCCTATGTCAATACTCCGAACAAAAAAAGTCGAAAGAATTGCTTAATACTTGTTAAAAATAATTTATGAAGAGAAATTGTGGTCCAGTGACTCTAATTTAAGCGGTACTTTTATCTATGATCAAAAGAAAAGGCACTTAAATAACCCTTTCAATAGTCTTTTTTTGAAACGGGAGATTTGCTAAGCTATAAGAGAAATTCGATCATTATTGTACCAACGAATGTAACTGTCAATACCAGCAATCGCTTCGTCAAGTGTTTTAAATGACTGAAAATTGACATATTCCCGTTTTAAAATTGAGTGGAAGCTTTCTATTCTAGCGTTGTCCCCTGGACAACCTTTTCTTGAATAAGAGTGCTTTATTTTTTTATTCTTTAACGTCTGATTAAACAAGTCGCTTGTATATTGGCTCCCCATGTCGCTGTTTACAATTTTTATTCCTTGTGACCGTAAATCTACTTTTTCTAGCACACTTGTTGCTAGTTCTTTTGTCATATTTTCACCAACTTTATGAGAGATAACCCTTCGGGTTTCTGGATGATAGAGACTAGCTAAATACACCCATTTTCCTCTCACTGGAATATCCGTAATATCGGTTAAAAGAACCTTTGACCAGTCACTCTTTTTTCTTATTAGATTAGGTAACTGAGCCACTTCATTATATAAGATTTAGGTTTTTTCATTTTTTTTATCATCCGAGATTGAATTCCTAATTCACGCATAAGACGGTAAATAAGGTAACGGCTGACAGGTATATTCAACTCTTCTTTAAAAAATTTTGTCATTCTTGGGTATCCATACATTGGGTAAATTAACCAGGATTTTAATACCTGTTCTTTTATCTGTTGCCGTCTGGTCATGCGTTCACTTGGCTTCCAGTTAAAATACCCATAATAGGTAGTTCTAGGTATTTTAAGGACTGTTAAAATACGAGTAATGCGGTGCTTTGCCTATAAATTGGCACGGACGACTCGTAAGACAGTTGCTCGTCCTTTGAGCATTAATTCTTTGCCAAAAGCACCGCCGCTCGCTTTAAAATATCAATTTCCTCTTTTAACTGTTTATTTTCCTTCAACAGCTCTCGTTCTTTTATTGAAAGAACATTTCGATCAAATGGATCTGCCTGACGTATCCATTTAGAAAGTGTAGAGACACTGACATTGTATTCTTTTGATAGTGAGTTCGCAGACCGACCGGTCTGATTAAGTGATATCATGGATTCTCTAAATTCTTTTGAATATCTTGTCGCTGTGTTTTTTGTCTGCATAATAAAAAGCTCCTTTAATAGATTATATCGAACAACTTGTCCGTATTTCTAGTATAGGAGCCCTCTTCATTATCAAACAAACTTTCTTCTATTGCCTGCTTTTTAATTC
>NZ_BJDS01000031.1 GCF_005405265.1 Enterococcus songbeiensis | reverse complement strand
ATTCCGGCATAGCTCAGTTGGTAGTAGCGCATGACTGTTAATCATGATGTCGTAGGTTCGAGTCCTACTGCCGGAGTTCTCAATTTTTTTAAAATTGTAGAGTAATGAGCTTCTTTCACTCGGGAGAGTTGTCCGAGAGGCCGAAGGAGCATGATTGGAAATCATGTAGATGGTAAACACTGTCTCAAGGGTTCGAATCCCTTACTCTCCGTTTTGTTGGTCCGTTGGTCAAGTGGTTAAGACACCGCCCTTTCACGGCGGTAACACGGGTTCGAGTCCCGTACGGATCATTAATTAAAATATGGAGGTTTAGCTCAGCTGGGAGAGCATCTGCCTTACAAGCAGAGGGTCAGCGGTTCGATCCCGTTAACCTCCATAATATGAGTGGTTCCGTGGTGTAGGGGTTAACATGCCTGCCTGTCACGCAGGAGATCGCGGGTTCGATTCCCGTCGGAACCGCCATTTATAAATTTAATTATCTTCATTTTTTGTGGCTCGGTAGCTCAGTTGGTAGAGCAATGGATTGAAGCTCCATGTGTCGGCAGTTCGATTCTGTCCCGCGCCACCATGGAGGAGTAGCGAAGTGGCTAAACGCGACGGACTGTAAATCCGTTCCTTCGGGTTCAGTGGTTCGAATCCACTCTCCTCCATTAGGGGCATAGTTTAAAGGTAGAACAGCGGTCTCCAAAACCGTTAGTGTGGGTTCAATTCCTGCTGCCCCTGCCATTATTTTTTGTTACTGTTAGTTAGTGTCATGGCGATTGTGGCGAAGTGGTTAACGCACCGGATTGTGGCTCCGGCATTCGTGGGTTCGATTCCCATCATTCGCCCTTTATTGGGGTATAGCCAAGCGGTAAGGCAAGGGACTTTGACTCCCTCATGCGTTGGTTCGAATCCAGCTACCCCAGTTCTACATTTACAGATGTAGAAAAAAATAGTATAATGGCGGTATAGCCAAGTGGTAAGGCAGAGGTCTGCAAAACCTTCATCACCGGTTCAAATCCGGTTACCGCCTTAGTACTAATTATTACTATTATATTGTTATGCCGGCGTGGCGGAATTGGCAGACGCGCTGGACTCAAAATCCAGTGCCCGTTGAGGGCGTGCCGGTTCGACCCCGGCCGCCGGTATCATTGATGTATCAGTCTTCTTAGAAGATTGATACATCTTTTTTTTGACAAAAAGAGCTTTTTCGGCTCTTCGTCAAATCGGACTGATGGTGTCACCTATGAACTAGGTTTTTCAACGAAAAAAAGGACAATCAATGTCCTTTTTAGTCGAGATATGTTCGAATGTTGTCTTTAATTCTCACGATACTATATGGGGTTGGGTCATTATAATCAGAGAGAGTATCTAAGTTGATTTTCTCTGAAAAAAGTATTTCATATTCCTTGATTGATAATTGTTTACGGTTATTTAGTAGTTGCTGATGTTTTTTTGTTAATAAAGGTTTTTTGAAGTTTGCTGCTAATTCTCCTGTGAAAAACTCGGCAACGGCTCCAGAACCATAGCTGAATAGACCAATTTGATCGCCAGACTGCAAAGCGGAACTATTTTCTAGCAGAGAAATCAATCCTAGATACAAAGATCCAGTATAGAGGTTGCCGATTCGTCGGCTATATTGAATGCTTTCCTCGTAGCGAGACAATAGGCGGGCTTGTTCTTCTTCTTTGAGATCAGTAATTTGTGCTAATAGAGCTTTTTTTCCCATCTTTGTATAAGGAATATGGAAGGTTAGTGCTGCATAATCGGTAAAATCAAGATTAGTTCGTTTCTTATGTTCTTGCCAAACAGTTCCAAAGGCATTGATATAAGTTTCGTTTGATAAAGGACCGTCAACGATTGGGTATTCATAACCGGTTGGCCGCCAAAAGTCATAGATATCTTGAGTTAAACTTACGCTGTCATCTTTAAGGATTAAAATATTCGGGTCGCTGGTCACTAACATTGCGACTGCTCCGGCTCCTTGAGTGGGTTCCCCCCCAGAGGCCAATCCGTACTTGGCGATATCAGCTGCCACAACCAGAACTTTTTTATCTGGATGCAACAGAACGTGGTTTTTTGCCAGTTGTAGCCCAGCTGTTGCACCATAACAAGCTTCTTTAATCTCAAAGGAGCGGGCAAAGGGTTGAATGCCCATTAGACGGTGTAAAACCACCGCTGATGCTTTTGATTCGTCAATGCTTGATTCTGTTCCGACAACAACCATGTCGATGTCTTGCTTGTCTTCTTCCGTCAGAATTGCTGCTGCAGCATTGGCAGCAAAGGTAACGATATCTTGGCTGATTGGATTGATTGCCATTTGATCTTGACCAATCCCAATATGAAATTTGTTTGGGTCGACGTTTCGGGCGTTAGCAAGATCTGTCATATCTATATAATAAGGTGGAACAAAGAAACTAATTTTATCAATACCTACTGTCATACTCAGACTCCTTCAACTCATTTTTCAGTCTGATATAAAGGTATCATAATTCTTTGATTTTGGGGATAAAAAAAGCGAGAATTTAAAGTTTGTTAAAATTTCTAGTTTTAGCTTAGGTGAGAAGGAAAATGTTATTTGTTTTTTTCCTGTTTAATGATATATTGCAATTTGGAGGTGTCACTTTTGAAAGAAGTTGTCATTATTGATGCGTTACGCACACCAATTGGAAAATACAAAGGTGCATTAAGTGAAGTCAGTGCAGTTGAACTTGGCACGCAGGTTACCAAAGCACTGCTTAAAAGAAATAATAAAATAAAATCTGCGATTCAGCAGGTAATTTTCGGCAATGTCATTCAAGCTGGAAATGGTCAAAATCCCGCGCGACAGATTGCGGTAAATAGTGGCATTTCAGTTGAAGTTCCGGCTTCAACGATTAATGAGGTTTGTGGTTCTGGAATGAAGGCAGTTATCTTGGCACGACAGTTGATTCAACTGGGCGAAGCGGAGATCGTTTTGGCTGGTGGGACTGAGAGCATGTCTCAAGCACCTAAACTACTGCCTTATCAAACAGATGGAACGTATGGGGAAGCAATCTCAAGCATGTTGCAGGATGGGCTGATTGATTCTTTCAGTGGGAATCATATGGGAATCACAGCGGAAAATGTTGCGGAAAACTATCAGGTTTCCAGAGAGACTCAGGATCTTTTTGCCTATCATTCTCAGATGAAAGCTGCGGCGGCGAAAAAAACCGGACGATTCACAAAAGAAATCGTGCCCCTGACAGTGGGAACTGGAATTGTCAATGAAGATGAAGGAATTCGCCCTTCAACCACCGTTGAGAAATTAGCCGAGTTACGCACGGTTTTCAAAGAAAACGGCACAGTGACAGCAGGAAATGCTTCCACACTAAATGATGGGGCATCGGCACTTTTATTGGCATCAAAAAGCTATGCGGATGCTAACGATCTCCCTTATTTGGCAGTTATCAAAGACGCAGTAGAAGTGGGGATTGATCCGTCAATCATGGGAATTTCTCCCATCAAAGCTATTAATAAGCTTTTGGAAAGAAATCAGTTATCCATCAGTGACATCGATTTGTTTGAAATCAATGAAGCTTTTGCTTCCTCTTCTAGTGTGGTGGAACAACAATTAGGCTTGGATCCGGCAAAAGTTAATATCTATGGTGGCGGTATCTCATTAGGACATGCAATCGGTGCAACCGGTGCACGTATTTTAACTACCTTAAGCTATCAGCTGATTGATCATCAGAAACAGTATGGTGTAGCTTCCTTGTGTATTGGTGGAGGATTGGGGTTAGCAGTTCTTTTGGAGCGGTCGAACGAAAGCAAAGGAAAATTTTACGAGCTTTCACCGGAAGAGCGATTGGCAAAATTAGTCCGAGAAAAGAAGGTCTCGCCGGAAACTAAGCTAGAATTTGAAAAAGCGGGCTTGGATACTGCAATTGCAAATCATCTGATTGAAAATCAAATCGGTGACTTTTCAATCCCATTAGGAGTAGCCTTGAATCTATCCGTCAATGAAAAAAAATATGTTGTACCAATGGCGACAGAAGAGCCATCGGTCATTGCGGCTTGTAGTAATGGCGGAAAGCTGTGCGGTGATTTTCAAGGAGAAATCCAGCAGCGACTGATGCGGGGACAGATTGTTTTTCAAGAGGTTGAAAATCCCGAAGAAGTGAGAACAGAAATTGAAGCACGCCAAGCAGAAATCAAGGAAAAAGCGGCAGCAAGTTATCCTTCAATCATCAAAAGAGGCGGAGGATTACATTCGTTGACTACGCGACAAGTAGGAACCTTTGTTTCCGTTGATCTTTTGATTGATGTGAAGGATGCTATGGGGGCCAATATTGTAAATACGATTCTTGAAGGAGTAGCGACAACTTTTCGCGACTGGTTTCCAGAAGAAGATATTTTGTTTAGTATTTTAAGTAATTATGCAACAGAATCTTTAGTCAATGTCTCTTGTCGGATACCTGTGGATCGGTTAGCCAAAAAAAATGGTAAGGCTGTTGCTGAAAAGATTGCAGCAGCAAGTCAGTATGCTGCCCTTGATCCTTATCGGGCGGTGACTCATAACAAGGGAATCATGAATGGAATCAATGGGGTGGTCTTAGCTACTGGAAATGACACGCGCGCTGTTGCTGCCGGTTGTCATGCATATGCTGCTCGGAATGGTTCTTATCAAGGATTGAGTCATTGGCAGGTAGAAGGAGATTTTTTGCTGGGAACAATCGAACTGCCATTAGCTATTGCGACGGTAGGAGGAGCAACGAGGGTTTTACCAAAAGCACAGGCAGCTTTAGCCCTTTTAGATGTCCAAAGTGCCGAGGAACTTGCACAGGTGATTGCTGCTGTTGGCTTGGCGCAGAATCTTGCCGCGTTACGAGCTCTCGTAACGGAAGGTATCCAACAAGGACATATGTCGTTGCAGGCACGTTCCTTAGCGTTATCCGTTGGCGCAATTGGAAATGAAATTGTACGTTTATCGGATCAGCTACAGCAGGAACCAATCATGAATCAGGAAACTGCTGTTAAATTACTGACCCAGTTACGAAAATAAGGGTAAAATTATCTCAGAGGAATAAATAAAAAAACGAAGGCTAAACTCCATTGGGCCGCTTGGTCCTGTCGTAATTACGACTTTTTTGGAGATAGCCTTCGTTTTTTTGATTGTTAATTATCGTTGATTGAGGGGAGTTTTGGCAAATTCTTCGATAACTGGAATGACCTCTGTTTTTAGCTTATATTTTCGTTCTAGCGCTTTTTCAATTGTAAAGTCATTTTCTTCGGTGGTAGAAATCGTAGCAAGTAAACGGTCTTCTTTCCCCTTTTCTTTGATTAAAAGCTGAGAGGCTTCAGTTTCTACAAAGAATTTAGGGAAAGCTTCGATTTGTTCACGAAATGCTTGAAAATCCAATCCATTTTTGGCTTCTTCAGGGGCTTGTTCCTTGGGTTCAGCTACTTGTACAGCTTTTTCTGCCACTGGTTGGGTTTGACGAGCAGGTGCCCAATAGCCGGCAATCTCATTAGCCAAATTCAAAGAAAAACGTTCCATTAGACCTGCTTCTTGTTTTTGAATCCGTTTCAGGACGGTAACGAAATTTTCATCCATAGGTACAGATAAAATTTGTTCCTTATGGGTTTCTCCCAGTAATTCGATCGTCATCTCTTGCAATTTCTTAGGATCGATATACACACGGATCGCTAGCTGATGATTTTGCAGGGCAAGTTTTTCTAAATTTTCAAAAAGCTGCAGACGCACTTGCTCAAACGAAGGGCGGAATTGTTTTAATAATTTTTGTTTTTGTTTTTTCTTCATCGTCTTCTCCTTTAGTCTAGTACCTTTTGTATTATAAGAAAAAAGTTGAAAAATGAAAAGGAAAAATTGAAAAAAAGCTGAAATCGGCCTCTCTTTCCCAGATATTTCAATTAAATGGCAGATTTGGTTAAAATTTTTACTTGTTTCTTGGTACATTTTCTACTACCCTTAGAAAGAAGGAGAAGTGAACATGGACATTTATTTAAAAAAAGCGATTTTACATGTCGTGGATCGTGAAGCTGGAACGCCGGTCCTTTCCCAAGTTGAGCTTGATCTAACGACAGAATATATTAGGGAATATTTAACAAAAAAAATTCAAAAATTATCAACAGCCCAGACAAAAACCGGTCAGTTGGTGGCTGCGTCTAGCTTTGCCCAACTAGCGATGGAAACGAAAGAACAGTTTGTTACCGGCAGCGAAAAACTGCTTCAACGTTGGTTTGAAAAATACCATGAAAGCGAAGATGCGCCAAGTGCTGATGTTTTTATTGTTTTATATGAACAGGATGCCCAACCTTATCTTGCGTTTCTCAAAGTGAATTATGGTCAGGCCTACACCCATTACGTAGAGGCAGAAGAAACAGGAATTGCAAACAAGTTGATTATTAACCGGGCAATTTTAGCAAATAAGACCCAAAAAGCCGATGAAGGAATTGCGGTGAATTTGGGGGATCTAAGTTATGAATTAGTTGAAAAAAAATATACCTTTTCCGGTGAGAAGAAAAATTATTTTTCAACAGAGGTAATCGAAACACAGCCGTTACCATCACTGGAAGAAAATGTGAAGGTCATCAAACGAGTCGCCGAAAAAATCGGTGAGAAATTTGAGACGCCAAAGCATGATATTGCAGCGGACGTGAAAGAGGCAGTTTTTTCATCCATTGAAGAAACGGGTCAGGTAGCCGTTCAAGAAGTGGCACAGCGGGTATTCAAAGATAATATTACTGCACAAATGGCCTTCCAAGAAGAAGTTTTGGAAAAAGGAGTCATTGATCAGTCGCCATTATTAAAAGATGTGAAGGAAATTACCGAGAAAAAATATGGGAAGCAAAAATTAAAATTGTCCAATGGCATCGAATTAATCGTACCATTGGATGTGTACCGCAACCGAGATTTGATCGAATTTATCAACAATCCGGACGGGACGATTTCTGTTACCATTAAGAATGTCGAAGACGTAATCAATAAATTATAAAAAATCACAGCAGTCCTTTCCTTGAAAGAGATTGCTGTGATTTCTTTAGTCTAGTTTGTTTTGGACTTTTTCCGGCAGCTCATTTTTGGTGACTTCTTCCCAACGCAATACACCTTTACGGGGATTGACTATTAATTTTAGGTAAGCTTTCAAACGCAGGGGCTTTTCTCGAGATTCATGGAGAGTTACTGTCGTTTTTTCTCCTTGTTCATTGTAAGCAGACTGATTTTCATAGATATAGACTGTGTATTGACGGCCGTCCGTTGCTTTTTCTGTCGTTTTCTCGCCATTGGTCGTAATTTGTGTATAGTAGCTGGTTCCACCATAGAAATAATTATAGGCGTAAAAACAGCCCGCTGTAAAAATAGCTAGTACGACTAAAAAAGGAATTATTTTTTTCAAATTTTTCACCTCAAACCAATTATTCTATAAAAAAGGAAAAACGTCTACCAAAAGATTTAAATGTGAAAAGGAGGAAGACGACTTTCTTGACTTTGACTAAGTTTGACCTATAATAAACATAGATTCAAACTTACAAAAGATAAGTAGATTTTCACAGGTGAAAATTTTTTACAATTGTGAGGAAAAGTCTATAATAAAAGTGAAGCCAAGGAAACTTGGAACCAATAATAGGAGGTTTTTGATATGGCAAAAGAACATTACGATAGAAGTAAACCACACGTTAATATTGGGACCATTGGCCACGTCGACCATGGTAAAACAACGTTGACTGCTGCGATTACAACCGTTTTAGGAAAAAAAGGGCTTGCAAATCCACAGGACTACGCAAGTATTGATGCTGCACCTGAAGAACGTGAACGGGGAATTACCATCAACACCGCCCACGTGGAATATGAAACTGAAAAGCGCCACTATGCGCATATTGATGCACCAGGCCACGCGGACTATGTAAAAAACATGATTACCGGTGCGGCTCAAATGGATGGAGCAATCCTCGTTGTTTCTGCAACAGATGGTCCAATGCCGCAAACCCGTGAACATATTTTGCTTTCACGACAAGTTGGTGTAAAACACTTGATCGTCTTTTTGAACAAGACAGATTTGGTGGATGACGATGAATTGATCGATTTAGTGGAAATGGAAGTCCGTGAATTATTAACGGAATATAATTTCCCAGGGGATGATATTCCTGTGATCAAAGGATCTGCATTAAAAGCCTTGGAAGGGGATCCTGAAGCGGAAGCTGCTATCATGGAATTAATGGATACAGTGGATGAATACATTCCAACCCCTGAACGTGACAATGACAAACCATTCTTGTTGCCAGTTGAAGATGTCTTTTCAATCACTGGACGCGGTACCGTTGCTTCTGGACGTATTGATCGTGGTGAAGTCAAGGTAGGGGATGAAATAGAAATCGTCGGTATCAAACCTGAAACACAAAAAGCTGTAGTTACTGGTTTGGAAATGTTCCGTAAAACATTGGATTATGGGCAAGCCGGAGATAACGTCGGTGTCTTGTTACGGGGAATCACCCGTGACGAAATCGAACGGGGACAAGTTTTAGCAAAACCCGGTTCTATCACTCCACACACAAAATTTAAAGGAGAAGTGTATGTACTGACGAAAGAAGAAGGCGGACGTCATACACCATTCTTCAATAATTATCGTCCACAATTTTATTTCCGTACGACGGACGTAACTGGAAATATCGTTTTACCTGAAGGGGTAGAAATGGTCATGCCTGGCGATAACGTAACGATCGATGTTGAATTGATCCATCCAATCGCGGTTGAAAAAGGAACGACCTTCTCAATTCGTGAAGGTGGACGAACAGTTGGTTCTGGTATCGTAACTGAAATCGAAGCATAATTAATTGAAAAGGAACAACCAGACTCGGTACATAACGAGTTTGGTTGTTTTTTGCTTTTGTCGAATCAAAATTTGGATGAAATCTTTTATTTTTATTAATTTTAACGAAAGGAGGGGCAAGAATAGTAGCTCCTTTTATTCGGAAAATGGTACTATGGAAAAAGCCTAAAAAGTCTGGACGGGAATAAATAACCGATGAAGAAAAAATTTCGATGGATAAAACGATTACTCTTAGGAATAACAATCCTTTTATTTACAGCACTGATTCTATTAGGTGTTCGTAATTATTTGATTTTAAAACAGGTGCATACCTACGATCAGGAAATCAGTACTGCCAGTCAGAAATATGACATTTCTGAGTATCAAAATTTGATTGCTGCCATTATCTTTACTGAAAGTAAGGGAAAAGTAATCGATATTATGCAAAGTTCAGAAAGTGTCTATGGGGAAATGGGGAAAATCTCAAGCACGGAGGAAAGCATTGAGCATGGAGTGAAATTTTTGGCTGAAGCCCTTCAAAAAGCAGAGGATCAAAAGTGTGATTTGTGGACGGCGGTTCAAGCCTATAATTTTGGCTTAGATTATATTGATTACGTGGCAGAACGAGGAGGAAAAAACAGCTTAGAATTAGCAGAGGCGTATTCTAGGGATGTCCTTTCTCCGTTACTGGGGAATCAAGAAAAAACAAAATACCGTTATTGGGGAATTCATTCTCTGTTTTATAACGGCGGGTATTTATACCATAATGGTGGCAATTTATTTTATGCGGAGACAGTTAAGCTGAACCAGTTAAAAATTCAAGGGACAAATTTCCTTTTTTGATTTGACTGAAAAAGGGAATATGCTACACTAAGGAAGAATTCGCGTTTTCTGCAAAATAGTTGGTAATTACAAAAAAGATGACGCAGCAAAAAAACGAAAAGAAATTTGAGTAAGGGAGTACAACTGAATGGAAGAGAAGCACCAGACAACAACTAAGGAATGGCTGTTACGGTTTGTAAAGGGAATGTTCATTGGTTCAGGCTTTATTTTACCAGGAGTCAGCGGCGGAGCCTTAGCGGCGATTTTTGGGATTTATGAACGGATCATTTCATTTTTAGCTCATATTACCCGTAATTTTAAAGAAAATGTATTGTTTTTTATTCCTGTAGGGTTAGGAGGAGTTACTGGAGTCTTTTTACTCTCCTTCGCTGTCAGCTTTTTGTTGGGAGCTTATGAAACGATTATTTTATGGTTTTTCGTTGGCTGTATTATCGGAACCGTGCCTGCGTTATGGAAAGAGGCTGGTAAGAAAGGACGTTCCACTCGGGAATTGATTATTTTGGCGGTTAGTTTCGTTTTGGGCTTCTTGTTCTTATGGAAAGGTTCAGGCCTTTTCTCTCATGTGGATCAAAATTTTGTAACCTGGATGATTGCCGGCGGACTGATTGGTTTAGGAATGATCGTGCCAGGTCTTAGTCCTTCTAACTTTCTGGTTTATATGGGCATGTACAAAGCGATGTCTGACGGAATCAAAGAATTGAATTTTGGTGTGATTTTGCCTATCGGAATTGGCGGAATCATTACGGTTCTAGGTCTTTCGAAGGTTATGGATTATATTTTCAGCAAAGCTTATCCACAATTATTCCACTTTATTTTAGGTGTAGTTTTTGCTTCGACAATCATGATTATTCCCACAGATTATTCAGGTTTTACTGCTGGCAGTTATGTCGCTTGCGTAATTTTATGTGCAGCAGGTGCGGCATTAGGTGCATGGATGAGTAAACTAGAGAATGAATACAAATAGAAATTAGTCTTGAGAGGGGAAAAACATTTTTTCCTCTCTTTCGACTTTAGTGATTTGAAAAGTTTCTTAGGATAAAAAGCTTGAAAAACAGCGGAATTATGATAGAATGAAACATGTATAATTGTGTCAATTTCTAAATCGCGCTGATTTCGGTTAGTGCGATTTTTTACCGACATTCATTATCAAAAACTCGTCTTAGCATTTCTCGCAGGAGGTGAGTGAAATGGTAAAAAGAATTCCTTCAACCGTGATTGAGGAAATTCGGTCGAAGACAAATATCGTTGAAGTGGTTGGACAATATGTCCAATTAAAAAAATCAGGGAAAAACTATTCCGGGTTGTGTCCATTTCACGAAGAAAAAACACCTTCCTTTTCAGTAGCCGAGGATAAACAGATTTTTCATTGTTTTGGCTGTGGGAAAGGCGGAAATGTTTTTAGTTTTATTCAGGAAATAGAGGGACTCTCGTTTCCCGAGGCAGTCGTCAAGGTTGCGGATTTAGAAAGTATTCCAATGGCTCAGCAGTATCAGGAAGTGGAAGCTTCTGAAAATACGCAATCCAGACAATTGATTGAGCTGCATGAAAAAGCTGTAGAGGTTTTTCATCATATGTTGATTCATACAGCGGCTGGTCAAGGGGCATTGGATTATTTGCTGGAAAGAGGGCTGACGCAAGAACTGATTGAGACCTTTCAAATTGGGTTTGCGCCGAATGAACGCCACTTTTTAGGCCAGATTTTTCAAAATGAAAAGGTTCCTGAGACACTTTATTCTGCTTCCGGTCTGTTTGTAGAACGAGAAGATGGGACGTTTGCTGATCGTTTTTATCAGCGCATCATGTTTCCTATCCGTAATCCACAAGGGAAAACAATCGGGTTTTCTGGTCGGTTTTTACCAACAGAGGGTCTTTCCGGAAAGGAACAGCCAAAGTATTTAAACAGTCCAGAAACCGAGCTGTTTAATAAACGGGATGTTTTGTTCAACTTTGATAAAGCGCGAAGTACGATCCGCAAAGAAAGTACGGTTTTTTTATTTGAGGGATTTATGGATGTGCTGGCGGCGTGGCAGGCAGGAATTCAAAACGGTATCGCAAGTATGGGCACGAGTCTTACCAATCAACAAATCACGGCAATCGAACGTGTCGCTAAAGAGCTTGTTATCTGTTATGACGGAGATACTGCTGGCGTTGAAGCAACGAATCGTGCGATTGGACTGATGCAGGAACATAGTCGACTACGATTGACAATCGTCAGTTTGCCAGAACGGTTGGATCCAGATGAATATGTTCAAAAATATGGTGTTGATGCGTTTCAAGAGTTAGCCTATCACGGGCGGGATACAGTCTTTTCTTTTAAGATGATGTATCATCGGCTGCATCATAATCTACAAAATGAAAAAGAACAGCTTGATTATGTACAAGAATTATTAAAGGAACTAACCAAGGTTGATTCGCTGATTGAACAAGATCGTTACCTGACTCAGTTATCCACAGAGTTTCATATCAGTCGTGAAACATTGCAACAGCAATTTCGTCAATTCAGGCAGGACCAACGCATACAGAACAATGAACAGCGGCAACCAACCAAGGAGCGCAATCCAGCTTTCCGTGGAACAAAGTCGCCACCGATTATTGGAGTGAAGGCAAAGCAGTTCACCCAACTGGAAAAAGCAGAACGTCTCTTGCTTTATCGTTTATTTAATGATCCCTTTCTCAATCAGAAACTGAAACAGCAACAGTTGCAGTTTGTTCATGAAAGGTATCAGGAAATCTATTTTTTATATGATACCTACGTAGAGAGCACCGGGAATTTTTTACTACCTGAATTTCTTGATTTTTTAAAAGATCAAGAAATCAAAAATATCGTGATTGAAATTGCTTATCTCAATGTTCCGGAAGAAAGCTCGGACCATGAGATCAACTACTTATTGCAGATTTTCAAAAAGGCGGAAATTGCTGATGAAATCACAAAAAAAAGAATCCAGCAGCAAGAAGCTAGTCAAAAAGGAAATCAGCAGTTAGAGTTGGAATTGGCAGTTGAAATAATAAATTTAACAAAAAAGATGAAGCAAGCCGAATTACATTGAAGGGGGCCTTCTTTTTATGGCAAAACAAGCAAACACCGAGTATGATAAAGCAGTCTCAGAATTTATACGGACAAACAAAACAAAAGGGCAGGTCGTGTATGACGAATTGTCAAATACCCTCGCAACACCTTTTTCTCTAGATGCTGATGCAATGGATAAATTGATCCAAAAAATCGAGGATGCCGGCATAAGCGTCGTGGATGAAAATGGCGAACCCTCCGTCCACAGTCTAAAAAGTAACGAAAAAAAGGCCGAAGCGGCAAAACAAGAAGACCTTTCAGCGCCAACTGGTGTTAAAATCAATGACCCTGTTCGGATGTACCTAAAAGAAATTGGTCGGGTACCGTTGCTGACAGCGGAAGAAGAAGTCGCATTGGCATTAAAGATCGAAGAAGGCGACCAAGAAGCAAAACAACGCTTAGCTGAAGCCAATTTACGTTTAGTAGTAAGTATTGCCAAACGGTATGTAGGTCGGGGCATGCAATTTTTGGATTTGATCCAAGAAGGAAACATGGGCTTGATGAAGGCTGTTGAAAAATTTGACTATCGCAAAGGATTCAAATTTTCTACCTATGCGACGTGGTGGATTCGTCAAGCGATTACAAGAGCAATCGCGGACCAAGCACGGACAATCCGAATTCCGGTTCACATGGTGGAAACCATCAACAAATTGATCCGTATTCAACGGCAACTATTACAAGATTTAGGACGGGAACCAACACCGGAAGAAATCGGTGCAGAAATGGATCTGCCAACAGAAAAAGTTCGGGAAATCTTGAAAATCGCTCAAGAACCAGTTTCTTTGGAAACGCCAATCGGTGAAGAAGATGATTCCCATTTAGGTGATTTCATTGAAGACCAAGAGGCAACCAGCCCAGCAGAACATGCAGCGTATGAGTTGCTGAAGGAACAATTGGAAGATGTTTTGGATACACTGACCGATCGTGAGGAAAATGTTTTACGTCTACGTTTTGGTTTAGATGACGGTCGTACACGTACATTGGAAGAAGTCGGAAAAGTCTTTGGTGTGACGAGAGAACGGATTCGTCAAATTGAAGCAAAAGCCCTACGGAAACTGCGCCATCCTTCACGTTCAAAACAACTGAAAGATTTCTTAGAATAAGAATGAAATAAAAACGTTAGAAAAACTTTTAAAGGTCTTTTAAGGCTTTTGAAAGTTTTTTTGGCTCTTTGTCAAATAGTGTTGTTTTGAATTAAATCTGGAAAAGAGAGCATTCCGGTGTTCTCTTTTTTTGTT
>NZ_BJDS01000030.1 GCF_005405265.1 Enterococcus songbeiensis | reverse complement strand
AATCACATCCTGCTGAAATTGCTTTCCTTTAAAATGATTCATCGTCATTCCTCCTGCTATCTTTTTCTATTATTCTACCTTATTTGATAGTAGATTTAAAACTTTGCAACAGAACCCGAAACGTTGACTGCCTTAGCAGACTATTTTGACGTGTCCATTGATTACTTGTTGGGACGAGAACAAACAAGTGATTTCTTTTCTGACAAGCAAAAAAAATCGCCAGCCAAATCGACGAAAATACCACAAAAGAAGAACTGGAAGACATTTTGGATTACATTTCTTTTGTAAAAAAAAACATGCGAACAAAAAACAGAAGCCGTGATTCTTCAACAAAAAAAGTGAAGCAACAACCGCACTTGATGCGACTGTTGCTTCACTTTTTATTACGAACCTGAAGAATAAATAATTTTTACTGTGGATCCTTTTTCTACAGAACCGCTTGCCGGCTCTGTTCGGATTACTTGATCTTTGGCAACAGTTGAACTTGCTTCGGTCGATTCCGTATATTTCAAACCCAACTCTCTCAAATAGGTTCGAGCATCGCTCTTGGAATATCCACTGATGTCATCCAACGTGACTTTATTGGAACCGCTGCTGACAGTCAGTATGATCTGCGTATCGCCAATAACGACTTCGCCATTTTTATCAGGGGATTGACTGATGATGTTTCCTTCGTCGACTTTGTCACTGGCTTCTTCTTTGCGGGTAATCTGATCGTCTGAGATACCCTTGGCAGCCAGACTGCTTACCGCGCTTTCATACGTAGAACCAACATAATCCGGCATTTTGATTGGTTTTGGCGGTTCTTTTCCAAGACTCACAGTCAATGTGATTTTCGTTTGCCCCGGAATTACTTCACTGCCGGCATTAGGTGATTGATCCATAATTATTCCTGCATCAACCGTATCGCTGTATTCTTCCTCTTGCTGAATCTGCCCTTCTTCGATTCCCAAAGTTGTCAACTCACTAACGGCATCCGAATAGCCGTATACTTGGCTGACAAAGTCCGGCATCTCCACCGGTTTTACACCTTGACTGATGACCAATGTCACCGAATCTTCTTTCGGTGACACCTTTTCTCCGGCCTCTGGAGATTGGCGAATGACTTTATCTTTTTCCACTGTATCACTGTATTCGTATTTTGGTTCGATGTTCTTTTCAGGAAAATCCAGATTTTTTAAATCCGTCAATGCCTCATCATAAGTCCAGTCCTCATAATCCTTCATTTCGATGGTTTCACTGCCGGAACTCAAATAAATCGTTACTTCAGTGCCTTTTTTCACAACATTCCCGCTGATTGGGTCCGTCTTGACGACTCGACCTTCTGCAACTTCATCACTGGCAATTTCTTCGGTTTCCGTTGCCGGGGTCAAGCCGACTTCCCGCAGTTTTTCCCGTGCAGCTGCTTCAGTAATACCGACTGTATCCGGCACAGCAATTTCCCGCTGTCCACCACTGGAAAGAAAGGCTACCAGTCCGCCAGCTAATGCCAAAATCAATAGAACGAGAAAAACCAATAACCATTTTCGTTTCTTCTTCGATTTTTTTGGTTTTTTTGATTCTTTCGATGGTTTCTCTTGTGGCTCTTCGATGTTTGGTTCCGGTTCTTTCGTGAGCATTTCATCAGAAATCGGTGTAAGTACTCGTGTAGCATCTGCCATTGCATGAGGCTGCCAACGAGGTTCATTCAATCGTTCCGGTGACAAGACGGTATCTAAGTCTGCACTCATTTCTTCTGCTTTTTTATAGCGGTCCGCCGGTTCTTTGGCGGTAGCATGCAACACAACATTTTCCAACGATTGAGGAATATTCGGATCATACATTCTCACAGAAGGAATTTCCTCTTGAAAATGCTTCAATGCGATGGTCACTGCGGATTCTCCATCAAATGGCACATTTCCCGTCAGCATTTCATACAAAATGATTCCGATAGCATAGATATCCGACTGACTCGTTGCCATACTGCCCCGTGCCTGTTCTGGTGAAAGATAGTGCACTGAACCCAACATCGTATTGGTTTGTGTAATTGAGGTTTCCGAGAGTGCAATGGCAATCCCGAAATCAGCGATTTTGATCACGCCGTCTTCATTGATCAGAATATTTTGCGGCTTCAAATCCCGATGGATGATTCGGTGTTGATGGGCCAATGCGATTGCAGACAAAATCTGCTGCATGATTTCTACTACGGATAAATAGGGAATCGGGTAATGGGATTGAATATAGCGTTTCAAATCCATTCCTTTGACATATTCCATCACAAGATACTGCATTCCATCTTCTTCGCCAACGTCGTAAACCGTGACGATGTTAGGATGGACCAGTTCCGTTGCTGCCAGCGCTTCTCGTTGAAAACGGCGAATCGCGGTCTGATCATTTTGGAAGTCAAAGCGCAAAACCTTGACTGCAACTTCTCTATCCAAAATCAAATCGTGGGCCAGATAAACATTCGCCATTCCACCACTGCCGATATTTCCAAGAATTTGGTATCGTCCACTTAGTTTTTTGCCGATTTCAATCATGGGCGTTCTCCTCCGATTTCAATCAACAATACCGTAATATTGTCGACACCACCGGCTGCATTGGCTTTGTCGATCAGCACTTGAATTTTTTCATCCAGCACTAAATCCGATGCCAAGACCTCCGTGATTTCTGCCTCACTGACCATATTTGTCAGTCCATCTGACGCCAAAAGCAGGTAATCATCCACTGCCAAGAAATGGGTATCCACATCTACCTCGACCTCTCCCGGCATGCCGACAGAGCGGGTCAATACGTTTCTACGGGGATGATTTGCCGCCATTTCTTTGGTAATCTCCCCAGACTTCACCAGTTCGTTGACCAATGAATGATCTTCCGTCAATTGGATCAATTCTCCCTCTCGGAAAAGATAGACCCGGCTGTCACCGACATGACCTAACGTAAACTGGTCATCAAATAAAATGACTGCTACGACAGTAGTGCCCATTCCATTCATTTGGGGATTTTCTTGTCCTTTTTCAAAAATCGCGGTATTTTCAGCTTGGATTTTTTCTACCAGCCATTCTTCTGCGGTATCAGAATCCTTAATGCTTCCCTGTGCCCAAGCATCCCCTAACTCGTGGACTGCTTGTTTACTAGCAACATCCCCTGCCAAATGACCACCCATACCGTCCGCTAACAAAGCCAACGTATAGCCGGCTTTATTTTTGAATACGGCGGCGTAATCTTGATTGGTATTGCGCTTTTTACCAACATCGCTACGAAATCGAATTTCCATTGTGTTCACCTTTCGTTACTTTTTTCGAAGACAGCTGATAAAAAAGCCGTCCGTCATAAATTGCTGCGGATAAATCGTCAATAGATTTTCTTGAAGTGTCTCTCCAACGAGCTCATTGACAGCGACAGGAATTGACTCAAATTCAGGATGATCTGCCAAAAATTTAGCCACTACCTGCTGATTTTCTTCTTCTGTTACTGTACATGTACTATATACCAAAATACCGTTCCTCTTCAAGGTGCCGGAAACACTCGCCAAAATTGCCAGTTGGATTTTTTGCAGCTGCAGAAAATCTTCCGGTTTCTTATGGTATTTAATATCCGGTTTGCGGCGCATCAGCCCTAATCCAGAACAAGGAGCATCCACTAAAATCCGGTCAAAACTTTCCGGCGGGAACTGTTCATGGGCCTGCCGTGCATCCATCTTTTCCCCTACAACTACATCGTCAACACCTAAACGTTGCGCATTTTCTTCAATCAATTGGACCTTGTGCTGGTGAATATCCAAAGCAATTACTTCTCCACCCTGTTCGTGTTCCAAAAAAGTGGCAATATGGGTTGTTTTTCCTCCCGGTGCCGCACATGCGTCCAATACTTTGTGGTGAGGCTGCAATTGCAAAGCTGGGGCAACCAGCATCGAGCTTTCATCTTGTGCAGTCAACAATCCTTCATGAAACAAAGTACTTCCTGCTAGATAGCCTTTTTCTGCAACCACGCCATAGGGAGAAACCACGCTGTTTTTGGCGATGATTTCTTCTTCAGCCAAATTTTCCAACACCGCTTCTCTGGAAATTCTCCGCAGGTCGACTCGGGCACTGACATGACTTGGGGTAAATAAAGATAAACCTAAACGACGGGTTTCTTCTTCACCCAGCTGTGCCACAAATTTTTGAGTCAACCATTTCGGCATACTGATTTCTGTCGCCAAGCGTTGGATTGGGTCAGAAATTTCAGAAATATCTGCGACTCCCTGCCGCTGCACATTTCGTAAAACAGCATTGATAAATTTGCTCACCCCGACACTGCCTTTTGCTTTGGCAATTTCTACTGCTTCATTTAAAATCGCATGGCTGGGCACTTTATCCAGATAAAGCATTTGATACAAAGATAGACGCAGCAGACGTTGAACCCACGGCTCCACTTTTTTTGCATCTTTGATAAATTTTTTTAAATAAAAATCCAATAAAAGCTGACGGCTGATGGTTCCGTAGACTAATTCTGTCAATAAACGACCATCTTTTTCATTCAAGCGACCGTTTTTGATGCCCTCATTGATTAGCAGATTGGAATAGGCGCCGCCTTTTTCCACCCGTTCTAAAATCTGCAATGCCGTGTACCGAACGGAACGTTTTACTTTGGGGGTTCTAGCCATTGACAACGCCTACCTTCTTGCCGACAGTAGCGGTTTGCCCTACCCCATTTAAAAATGCCTGAATGGTTTGTTTGGCTTTTCCTGCTGGCTGTAACTCATTGATTGCTAAAACCGTCTGCTTCCCGCAGGCGATCCAAAGCTGTTTTTTGTCACGATAGATAATCGTTCCCGCTTCGGCTTCTGTGGTTTCTTCCAGAGGCGTTACTTGCCATAATTTCCAGCGGGTATTTTCAAAAGTAGTAAAGGCAATCGGCCACGGACGCATCCCACGAACCTGCTGATCAATCTGGGTTGCCGTTTTTTGCCAATCAATGGCTTCTTGTTCCCGAGTGATATTCGGCGAGAAAGTGACCTGACTTTCTTCTTGAGGGATTTTTTCCAGTTTCCCGGCTATTAATTGTGGCAAAGTTTCCAACAAAAGATCCCGACCAACGAGACTTAATTTGTCAAACATTGAGCCCACATCATCTGTTTTACTGATAGGAATTTCTGCTTGGGCATAAATTCCGCCGGCATCCATTTTTTTGATCATTTCCATGATCGTCACACCAGTTTTTTCTTCCCCATTGATGACGGCATAATGAACTGGCGCCCCGCCACGATATTTTGGCAGCAAAGAGGCATGAACGTTGATCGCACCAAGGCGGGGGATCTGCAATAATTTTTCTGGTAAAAATTGTCCGAATGCTGCCGTCACGATTAGATCTGGCTGCAAGCGGTCGATTTCCGCCATTTCCGGTGAACCGGAGATTTTTTCCGGCTGCAGTACTGGAATACCGTGTCTTAACGCCGCTTCTTTTACGGGAGGCGGTGTGATGGTTTTTTTGCGCCCGACTGGACGATCTGGTTGGGTAACGACCGCTAAAATTTCATAGCCCGCTGCCACCAAACCATCTAAAATCGGTACGGAAAAGGCGGGGGTGCCCATAAATACAAGTTTAGTCATTTTCATGTTCCTCCATGTATTGGTCTAATTCACTTTCAGGAATTTTGTCGATCATTTTTTCCGTAAAAAGAATTCCGTTTAAATGATCGATTTCATGCTGCATCGCCCGTGCCAAATAATCAAAGGCTTGGACCTCCATCTCGTCCCCTTCGCGATCGTAATAACGAACAGTGATCTCTGCTGCCCGCTCAACGGTTCCATACACATGGGGAATACTCAGGCAGCCTTCTACGTCAATGGTCGTGCCGTGGCTTTCAATGATTTGAGGATTGATCAGTTCAAAACAATCTCCTTCTTCGACTTCCACCAGAGCAACTTGAATCGTTTTTCCTATCTGAGGTGCGGCAATGCCGACACCATCATGAGCCACCATTGTTTCATAAAGATCGTCTAATAAATCTACCAGCTCATCCGTGATGGATTCAATTGGCTGACAGGGGGTCTTCAACCGCTTATCCGGCTGAAGAATAATTGGGTATCGCATGGACTGCTCCTTTAAATAAAGTGTAGGGGTTCTTTGTCAATAGTCACCAAAAGTCCTTGTCGTTGTTCCTTCTGACTGACTGTCAAAATCTTCTGCAAGGCTTGGGCTAGCTTGGGTTCATTTTTGTACTTGATAATCAATTGGTAGTAGTAGCGGTTTTTCACCCGCAGAATCGCTCCCGGAGTTGGTCCCAACAGAATGCTTTGGTTCCCAACTGTCTGCTGAATCTCCCGAGCGATTTGAAACATCTTTTGTGCCGCCTGTTGTTCTTCTTCATGACTGGCGGTAAGTTTCACCGTGAAATAAAATGGCGGGTAGCCGCCACGATGACGAACGATCATTTCCTGCTGATAAAAAGTTTCATAGTCTTGAGCCTGTGCCAGCTTGATTGCATAGTGCTCTGGATTAAAAGTCTGGATAACTACTTCACCGGGCTTTTGTGCGCGACCTGCCCGACCACTCACCTGCGTCAACAATTGGAATGTCCGTTCACTGGAACGAAAATCTGGCAGATTCAATGCGGTGTCTGCATTTAAGACACCCACCAAAGTCACTTCCGGAAAATCCAATCCTTTCGCAATCATTTGAGTGCCTAATAAAATATCGGCTTTTCTTTCACCAAAAGCAGCTAAAATTTTCTCATGGGCGCCTTTGCGCCGAGTCGTATCGACATCCATTCGCAAAATCCTTGCTGTTGGAAAAACATCTTTTAGTTCTTCTTCCACCTTTTGGGTGCCGGTTCCATAGTAGCGAATCCGATCTTCGCCGCAATTTGGGCAGCGGTGAGGAATTCGTTCTTCATGCCCGCAATAGTGACAGCGCATGGTCTTGGTATCCATATGAAGTGTCAACGAGATGTCACAGTTTGGACAAGGCAAAACAAAGCCGCAATCCCGGCACATGATAAACGAAGAATAGCCTCGCCGGTTCAATAGCAAAATCACCTGTTCTTGGTCTGCCAAACGTTGGTTGATTTTTTCCTTCAACGTCAGCGAAAAGGAGCTGGTATTTTTCTTCGCAAATTCTTCCCGCATATCCACCACTTCAACCGTTGGAAGATTGGCTGCCGGATTTGCCCGCTGGGTGAGAGTTAACAATTGGTAGACTTTTTTTTGCGCCCGTGCCCGAGATTCCAATGATGGAGTAGCACTGCCCAAGATGACAGGACAATGATGGTAGGCTCCCCGCCAAATAGCTAATTCCCGCGCGTGATACCGTGGGGTTTCTTCCTGCTTGTAGGTAGCTTCATGCTCTTCATCCACAATAATGACACCAATATTTTCTAGGGGAGCAAAAACGGCTGAGCGAGCTCCCACAACGACCTGGGCTTCTCCTCGTTCAATTTTCCGCCACTCATCATACTTTTCTCCTTGCGACAAACCGCTGTGTAAAACAGCAACAGCATCTCCCAATCGACTTTTGAAACGGTGAACCATTTGTGGCGTCAACGCGATTTCCGGTACCAGCATGATTGCCGTCTTTCCTTTTTGCAATACTGAAGCGATGGTTTGCAGATAAACCTCGGTTTTTCCGCTACCGGTGATTCCTTCCAACAAAAAAGTTTTGGCTTCGCCTTGTGCTTCAGCACTCAGCACCGCTTGAACAGCGTATTCTTGTTCTGCATTTAGTTGTAACGCCGTCGTTTTTTGAAACTGATGGTCGCTGAAGGGGTCCCGGTATTCTTCCACTTCTTCAAATGCCAACCAGTGATTTTTTTGTCCTTGATTTAATTGAGCGGTCGAAATTCCAGCTTCCGTAAAAAAGGTGACGGGAAGTAATTCCTTTTGCTCCGCTAAAACCGTCAGCAACTGATGCTGACGAACAGCGGTTTTTCGCAAGGTTGTTTGATGAGCCGCCGCTTCTTTATGATCCAACAAGCTGCGAACCATTCGTCTGGTCTTGACGTTATTTTTCTTTTTGACTAAATATTGGATATCAACAATTTGTTTTTCCCGTAAGCGCATCAGTGCCGGCAAAATACCTTTTTCCTCTGCTGCTGACCACGAAATAACCCTCTCTTCCCCAAAAAAAGAGTTTGCCGTTTCATTGTCTTCCGCCAATAAAACGATTTGCTTTTCATAAGAGGCCTTTAAAACACTAGGCAGCATCGTTTGCAGGCAGGTGATTTTAAAGGCAAATGTCGTTTCTTTCATATAATCGGCTAATTGTAACAGCTCTGTGTTCAAAACCGGTGCCAAGTCCAAAACCCGAATGATGGGTTTCAACGAGTCCACACGATCAGAGATGGTTTTGTTTACTACAAAGCCTTGAATATGTCGATTGCCATTACCAAATGGAACTTCCACACGCATGCCCACTGTCACGACATCCGCTAGTTCATCCGGAATGTAATAGGTAAATGGTTGATCGGTCTGCATCGTTGGTACATCAACAATGACTTCCGCTAATTCCATGCATGGGTCCCTCCTTGTTAATTAGTGATGTTTCTTTGCTTTTTGACTCTTGCTTTTGCGGTTGTTCCTCGTCCAAAACTTGGTCCACGCAAAGCATCTTGCTCTATTTTACTAGAGAAATGGTCCTTTGTCTGTAGCTTGGCGCGGCTGAAATAAAAACTTAATTTCCCTTTTTGCACAAAAAAGAAAGATGAAAGCCAGTTTCAGCTTTCACCTTGAAAATGTCTATAATTTTTGTTCGTCGCGAATCCGTGCTTCCAGTTCTTTTTGACTTCGATCTTTTTGTGCTTCTTTTTCTTCCTTTTCCAATTTCAAACGTGCTCGTTTGATTTCTGGATGAGGATCACTGATAACAGTTCTTGCATCGATTTCTTCCAATGCTTGTCCGACACTTTTAACAGAATCGAAGCTGTCCAAGGTTGCTTGCCCGCCGGCATCTAATTCATGAGCTCGTTTGCTGGCAAGGATTACTAGGGAATACTTGGAATTTACTTGATTTAACAATGAGTCGATAGAAGGTTTCAACATCATAAGACTACATCTCCTTTAACATTCTGATATATTTTCCGATTACTCGATCAACACGATAATGTTCGCTTTCAATGATCTTTTTGATTCGTTCCACAGCCTTTGGTACTTCGTCATTAACGACGGCATAGTCGTACAGCGCCATCATTTCGATTTCTTCTCTGGCCACCTGCATGCGCTCTTCGATCACATCCGGTGCATCCGTTCCCCGACCGACGATTCGTGATTTCAATTCATGAAGATCTGGTGGGGTCAAAAAGATGAACACACCATCCGGCACTTTTTCTTTTACTTGCTGTGCGCCTTGGACTTCGATTTCTAAAAAGACATCTTTGCCGTCATCCAGCGTTTTTTGAACATAGGAAAGCGGGGTGCCATAGTAATTACCGACATACTCGGCGTACTCCAGCATCTCTCCTGATTCGATCAATTTTTCAAATTCTTCTCTTGTACGGAAAAAATAATCTACACCTTCTACTTCCCCTTTTCGCATTTTGCGAGTGGTCATGGAAACAGAATAGTGAAAATCATTGTCCTTGCTTTCAAAAATGGCTTTGCGTACAGTGCCTTTTCCAACACCTGAAGGCCCGGATAATACGATTAATAAACCTCGATCTGACATAGGGACGTCCTTTCACTGGTCATTTGCTTAACGTCTATTTTGCACTTTTTTTCTGTAAGTTTCAAGAGTTACTTTACTATTATAGCGGTATTTTCCTCAAAAAGCCACTTTTAAAAAAATGGCAAAAAGAGAGAAGCTTGTTTTTCCAACAAGCTTCCCATCTTTTGACAAACAACCAATAATCAAAAACCCATATTTGATAAGGCGTTAATCACACTGGTCAATTCGTCTTTGCGCTCCATCGCTTCGTCAATCGGGTCTTTGACTTCTTCGATATCAATACGGGCAAGGTATTGCCGTTTAACTACGATATACGTCTCATTTACCAGCAACTGCAATTCATCCTCCGTGATTTTCACACAGGCGTCTTCCCAAGCGTCAAAGGGATCTTTTTCAGAGGGAACCGTTCGTTTGATGATTCCGCGACCGCTTAATCCTTGAAATGTCACATCATAATACTTCATTTTTTGTTCCTCCTCTTTCTTCGCATTAAACTTCTTTGATAAAAGTAAAGCTGGTTTTATTCAATATTTTGAACTTGCTCACGAATTTTTTCCACGATTGTTTTCATCTGTACGACCAATTCTTTGATTTCAATCGGACTGGATTTTGAACCAATCGTATTGATTTCTCGGTTCATTTCTTGAATCAAAAAATCAAGCTCCCGGCCAACCGGGATATCCTGTGCGACTAGAACGGCAAATTTTTTTAAATGAATCGCCATACGATCAATCTCTTCGTGGATGTCGCTGCGTTCCAGCAGTAACACCATTTCCGTCAGTAGTCGTTCCTGATCAACACTTTCTCCCAAATATTCCTGTAGTTTCTTTTCAAATCGCCCCCGGAAATCCGTTTCATATTCGGCTGAAAATTGCATTAAATCTGCTAATCGATTGGACAACTCGGTACCATTTGCCGCAAGCACCTGCCGTAATTGTTCCCCTTCCGTTGTGCGGGAGCGGACATTTGCGGCCAAGGCTTGGTCAATTGCCTGCAAAACCAACGATTCCAACAACTCATCTTCTGCCTTTTTTTGCTTGACCTCGACAAAATCCGGCAACACCGCCAACTCTTCCAACAACCGTGCCGGTGAAAAATCCGTTTCCCCAAAGCGTTCTTTGCTGCCTTGCTGCAGTTCTTTGACCAGTTGCTCGATCAAGGACCAATGCACTTGGATTTCTTTGTCCGTGTCGCCTTTTTCGGTCAGAGTCACGTAAATTTCTACCCGTCCTCTTTGCAGATGTTCCTTTACCTTTTGCCGAATCGCTCCTTCAAAACTGTTCAGTTGCTTAGGACTGCGCAGCTGAATATCCAAAAAGCGGTGGTTGACACTTTTGATTTCTACTTCGATTTGATACTGGTCCGATTCGCTGATTGCTTTACCAAAACCGGTCATGCTTTTCATGGACAAGGCTCCTTCGTATTCATTTTTTACTAAAAGATTTCCCCTTTTCCTGTTGGTTAAAGAAAAGGACTGCTTACCGTTACATTGCCTGAATTGTTTTTTTCAACGCATCAAATTCTTCGTTGCTCAAGGTGACACCTTTCCCCATCTTTTCATGTTCCGGGCTCCAATCCCGCAAATCAAATTTTGGCGGACGGCCGTTCCAACTGACTAGATTCAGCTCTTTTCTCCACCCTTTTGGATTCTCAGATAAAACTGCGATTTCTTCTACAATTTCGTAACTAAATTCTTGCGCCATGTTTTATTCTCCTTCGTCTAAATACATCAAAAATCTTGCCGCAATCAGCGGAATCGGCAGCCGCTCCAATAAATGGACCGGCAACTCCTGTCTTTGTTCCCGGAACATTCGGTAAAAATAAATGAATTGATTGACTTCTGACCAAGCAATCAATCGTTCCCGATACATCCGCAGCCATTCTTGAACCGAATAAACACCTTCAAGGGGCTCTTGTTTTTCCAAAGCGGTGAACAAAGCCCGACAAAAATCTGCTTTTCGATAAACGTGTGCCGGCTCCAAAGACAGCAGCAGACCCATCCATTCCATCAGCGCCAGACCGGCTGTTTCAAAAGTAACCTTGCCCTGATAAAACTTACGCATTTTTTGCCACGTTTCTTTTCTTTTGATCAAGCGCCACAGTCGAGGTTGCGTTTTACGGATTTTTTGGCAAAACTGCTGCCAATCGTTTTCCAGATTTTCTTCGTTAAAAAAAGTATACCAGTAGCCTTGAAAACGCGCAAAATACTTTTGGGTCTCATAATAGCCTAACTGATAATTTTTTTTGGACCGATCCCCGTCAAACACTAAAAAACTGCCCAGCGTCCATGGGGAATGCAGTTCAATAACTGCCACAGATTGCGGGACAGCGGTTTTTTTGACAAAACCCGGTCCCTGCACATCCACCAGAATACATTCCGTTGCCCCTTGCGCAAGCGCCACATCCACCGGCAAATTATTCCGATAGCCGCCATCCATGTATAGTTGCCCGCCAATCTCCTTGGCCTTCATTGCCGGATAAAAAGAGGCCGACGCAATCAGCCAATCCAAGCTTTCCGGCAAATTTTGCCAATCAAAGGGCACCACTACCTCAAAAAAATCCGGCAATCGGGTACTACAAACGTATAGCTGAATTTTTTGTTCTTGGTCTTTTTCTGGAGAAAAATTTTGCTGGATCAACTGCCTTAACGGCTCCGTGCTTGTTCCGTTTTCCCGCAAAGCCGTCGCAGTCAATGAACGAATCTGATTCAACAAAGCCACTAAGGTGCGACTTTCTGCCGCTGCCGCCGGAAATTGCAGCACTGAGCCGGTATTGATCTGCCACCAAAGATTTCGTGCCGCTTCACTGTCACCTTGCAGAATCAATCCGCCATTCAGCGCCCCTACAGAGGTGCCGGTAATCAATTGAATGGTAACTCCTTGTTCCTTTAATGCCTGCCACACGCCGATCTGATAAGCTCCCCGCGCACCCCCACCGCCAAGAACCAATGCAGTATGATACTGGCAACGTTTGACGAGTGTTTTTCCTTCAACGGTATAGCCATAAACCGTTAACCAACGCTGCAAAGTCTTTTCCACTGTGACCTTCAACTGGATTTGTTTGCTGAAATTTTTTTTGGCAAACACTTCAATGCTGTCAAACGTTTCCTGCCAAGTCACATTTTCTGCCGGATGCTGCAACAAATTGGTCACCACCAACGCCTCTTCGTGAAGAGTGCCGCTTAAATAAAAGGTATGCTGCTGCACGGTGATTTGCCAAGCGGTTCCCTCTTTGACCGCCTGTAAAAAGCCCGCCCGTCCCGCAGAATGACTCGTAAAAAAAGGCAGTGCCAATTGACTTTTCTGAAAATTTGTTTGGTATTCAATAAATTCTGAAGGATAAATTCGTTCAATAATCATCAAATTCCCTCCCCTTTCCAGTATAACAAAAAAGCAGATGGCTGAAAAAAGATGCGAAGAAAACTGTTTAAAGGTTTCATTCGCATCCGTTATTCAAATCAATAGGTTTTTTGTTCTAAGTTAAAGGCATCTTTCATTTCTTTGGTCGCCTCATTAATGGGGGTAATTTCTTGTAATTCGCCCTGCACAACGATTCGATTGGTGCCCGCATCATCGTTACAAGTAATCAATGTTGCCAATTTTTTTCCGGGAATGATATCCAGCCACTCTACCGCTGTTGGGGCGACAGTTTTTTTGATTTGCGTTTTATAGGTGTACACCTTGCTCAAGTCCGTCAGATAAAAAATATCACCGACTTTGACATCTTCCAACGGGCGAAACAGCAGTCCTTCTTCCAATGCCCGGTGACTGGCAAGGGCGTAGTTGCCTTCTCCCATTTTTTGCGCAGGGTCTAAAGTACCTGCTCCCCACAACAGCGCCTCATTCGACAGTCCTTTAAAAATTGGCAGATTGACCTTGACCCGCGGTACAGCAACTCCCCCAATCACCGGTAGACGTTTATTGCTGAATTGCGCCCGCAAGACCGCTTCCGGTGAAACGGATTCGATCGCATCAAAATCAAACGGCGCATCTGCCTCCAGATTTTTTTCCACTTCTTTTTGCGTCATCGCCGAAACGGCATACTTTTCTCCATTGGACTTGATCAAAAAATTCTTGATCTGATTACTGAAAACCAGTGCCAAACCAACGACCAATAATAAAACCAAAAGCAGATTGATCAGCCAATTTTTCACACGAGATTTTTTTTTCTTTGCCATCCTTTTACGCTCCATTTTTTTGATAGGCTAACTATATCATATTTTCCCACTAAGAGCCTACTTAAGCGTGTTTCTCCCAGTAAGGAGCAATCATTTGTTTTTTTATTAAAAATGAAAACAAAAAAAGAAAAATTTCATAAAATTGTCCTTTTGTAATAAAATTTTAAAGGAAAAGAAACAAGCTTTTATAGCGGCTTTGTTGTAAAATAAAAGCACACAGTGAAAAGGAGGAGTAGGTGAAAATGACAAAAATGGTCTATGTCCATATCGACACAACCAGCAACGCCGTTTTGTCACGGGGAATTACGACCGCAGATTTCACTCGCGGAATCGTTCATCAACCCAAGAATATCCTACTGCTTGATACCTCCAGTGACTATGGCGAATATGAAGCACATACCGGTATGAAGGTCCTGCGAGGCAGTGAGGCAATTGATCACTTTTTTACGACGATCAGTCGCGGGCGGGTGCAAGAAGAAATCAAATGGATTGATTTTAGCGACGGTTCTATGATCAAGGAACTGACGCCTCTTGAAATTTCTGAATTGTTGTATTTTGGTCACATGAAGACGCACCTTCATTCCCCATTTTTTTATAAATTACAAAATAATTTTGTTTACTTTGATCTCAAAGATGATTTAGCTCGGATTTATTACCGCTATTTGGATGAATTTTATCGCATCTTGGCCGACAAGCTGACTCGGATTGTTTTGGAACGAATCAATGATCGACGGTCTTTTTTCCGCAAAGCAACCTCTGTTGACAAGCTTTCGATTGAACGCTTAAAGGAATTGAAAGGCTTGTTTCAAGAAGGAACCCTCTTTTGCTTCGATCAGACAGAATTGATTGACAAAGAGTATCGAATTCCGATTTACATCGTAGAAGACGCCGGCTTGCGTAAACAAGAAAGTCAATACTTAGAAGACATGCGGGTCGCAACCTTGACCTATCATAGCGTCAAACGAACTTGGAAAATCGATTATGAAGACGAAGATCTTATTTTTTTGCCAAACTAAAAACGTTTCTTCAACGACAAAGTTGGTTGGCTCCCCGTCAAGTGGACACGGAAATATAATAAAATTTTTAGAGAGCTGTTTGCTAATTTTGTGGCAAACA
>NZ_BJDS01000029.1 GCF_005405265.1 Enterococcus songbeiensis | reverse complement strand
TTCATCCTTAAATTTGATATTCTTAGGTATGGGCATTTGGATTCTCCTTCTATAGTTGGTTCAGCGACTTAATTATAGAGGAACCAAATGCTTTTTGTTATAAAAAAATATTTAGTGTCCTTACTCGTTTTGAGTAACAACACTAAATATTATAGAACCAAAATAAAACCATCAAGAGATCTTGTAAAGGATCTTTTGATGGTTATTTTTTTATTTTTTCGTTGTCATTGAATCAGTTCCTGTTTGTTGAAATGAAAAACCACATGTTATAATTAAGTGTGGGAAAATGAAAAAGGGGTGATTCAAATGAAAAAGAAATTTTTTGTGTTTTTTTGTGGAATATTATTTTTGAGTAGTGGGTTACAAGTTGTGGGCTCTGCAGAAACCATTGAGTCTTTAACGACAACAGATACTTCAATTGTTTCTGAGACAACCAGCAGTCAAGTCAATTCAACTAGTTCTTCTTTAACTTCCGAAACTTCAGAGGAATCCAGTTCAACCAGTTCAAGTGAGGTGCAGGAATCAACAATAAAACCGGCTATAACAGAAACAGCACCGGCTGAAGTTGCTGAAATCACAATCACTTCACAGAAAAATGACCGGCAGTATTTGCAACCCGTTCAATCAAAGGTTACAGTTTACACTGCCCAGGCTACGATTTTGTCGCCAACAACCAGTGTCTTACCAACAGGACAGCTAATCAAAACAACAATGATTGCGCAAACGACTGAAGGGGATTTTGTCGCTGTTTCTAACCAAAAGAATCAAGCAATCGGTTGGGTCAAGAAAGCAGATGTTCGTTTTTTATCAGGAACATATGAAACGGTTAATCGTTATGTATCATTAACGAAAAAAGGCTATTCCCGATGGCAAGATCCGAGTTTTTCAAAAGAATTAGGCAAAAGTGATTCGTATTATCAACGGACTTTACGCGTGGGAGAAGTTTTCCACCACACAAATGGGGCCAACTACCTAGCACTTTATCTGAACAACGGAACGTTTGTCGGGTATCTAAACGCCAATGGTACGACTGCAAGTAGTGGACAACAGGGAATTTTTTATAAAGAAAATCAATATGCAACAATCACCAGTAAAAATTATACCCTGTGGAATGATTTTGGCTGGCAGAAAAAACGTGGAATCAGTTCGACCTATTTTGGAAAGACCGTGAAAATAAAAGGGCGTTACCAACACTATAACGGGGCACGTTACTATTCTCTTTATGACATGAAGGGAAAATGGCTGGGATATATAAATGCCGCCGGAGTAAAGGCAACAACACAAGCACAGGGCACCTATCAAAGTTATGGAAAATATGTGACCATTACTAATAAAAATTATACGATTTGGGGCAACTTTAATTGGAAAGTGAAACGCAACAAAACCGCTAATTTTGCGGGACAAACACTTTTGGCAAAAGGAAAGTACGGTCATTCAAACGGATCAGTCTATTATTCTTTGTATAACAACAAAGGAAAATGGGTCGGGTACTTGAATGCCAAAGCAGCCACAGTCGCAAATAATGGCGGCGGAATTTGGCAAAAGGAAACACGAAAGGTTCGAGTCGCCAAAAAGAATTATACCCTGTGGCAAAATTTCTCATGGCAAAAACGCAACAACACGACCAGTTATTACAATCAAATTTTACAAGTCAAAGGCAAGTACCGCCACTTTAATGGAGCAACCTATTATTCGCTCTACACTACTGCTGGGAAATGGGTTGGCTACGGCAATTCTGGTGCCTTTACGACACCGAATGTCATTTATTCACAAAAGACCATTAATCGTTTTGTAAAAATTTCAAATGGCAGCGGAAACTTTCTCGCTAATCCTGATCCTTACAGTCGTTTGCTAGGGAAAAAGGCAACTTACAAAGGATATATGGCCCGGGCAATCAAAGAAGCCAAAACCAACAATGGTACCTATCTTTATTTGGTTTTACCGGGAGGAAATTTAGGCTGGATCAAATCCAATCAAACCTACAGTGTCCAAAATAATTTTTGGTTGCATACGACAGGCGGCCGGTACCCATCTTTGAAGGTAAATAATTTGAATATCCAAGTTTCTGTCAGCAAGCAGCGGGTCTACATCCGTTCCGGTTCTAAAATAATTTATACAATGTTGTGTTCTACCGGGCTTTGGAATAATCCAACACCTTATGGAAATTTCCGGATTCAACAGGAAAAAGGAAGTTCTTTCTGGTTTGGCGGTTCTGGCGGTGCCTATTACCGTTCCTACCATCAACATGGGGTGTATTTGTTCCATACGGTTCCGATTGCCTATCCAGGAACAACGGCTGCTTTTAATCCCATTGAGGGCGCAAAATTAGGGCAGCGAGCTTCTCACGGATGTATTCGACTATCGGTGCCTGATGCAAAATGGTTTTACTACAACATTCCGTACAATACACCTGTCAAAATTTATAAATAAAAAAGTATCTTCTATACAAGCTGAAGCGTGGATTTTCCCTGCTTCAACTTGTATTTTTTTATTGACAAAAAAAGAGACAGCGCTTACTATATCATTATGTGATATATCGTTTGATGATATAGTTTGTGAGGAGGAGTAGCAATGGAGGAGTCATTAACAGATTCGACGTATTTGATTTTGTTGGCATTGCTTAAACCGCAACATGGCTATGCAATCATGAAGGAAATCAGCGGATTGACAAATGGAGCATTTGAAATTGGTCCAGCAAGCATGTATACGATTTTGAAAAAACTGCAAAAAAATCAATTGATTCTGTTGGAAGAAAGTTCAGACCGTAAAAAAATTTATCAAATCACTGAAAAGGGAATAAAAAGCCTGAAACATGAAGTTGAACGACGGCGGTTGTTTTACGAAGCCGGTGTGGGACTGCTGGCAAAGATCGAAGGGGAACCAAATGAAAAGAAAGTACAGCATTAGTTTAAATGTGGGATTTTATCCCGAAAAAGAAATGCTACGGCTGCAAGAAAAAAAGCGGCAGGGTTGGCAATTTTTGAAGATGAATCGTCTGGGTATTTTAAGTTTTCAAGCTTGTGAGCCGGCAGAAAAATTATTTGCCGTTGATTTTTTTACGGGAAAACCAGCGGAAGTAGCAGAGTACTTGGAATTTTATGAAGCAAGTGGGTGGAAAGCAATCAGTAGTTATCGTCACAAATATTTTTATTTTATGGCTGATCCGGGAACACCTTTGATTTTTTCAGATCAAAAAAGTTATCAGGAACGCATTTTTGCAGAGTGGCGCTGGTTATTGCGGCAGTCCTTTTGGGTAGCACTGATAGGAACGCTCCTGTTGCTTGGCAGTTTGATTGGAAAAAATCTGTTTGACTGGGGATGGGGAGAATACCTGATGATTATTGGTGGTGTTCTACTACTTTATCCATTCAGTTATGGCGTTGCCATGTTATTTATGCAGATACAGTATCGCAACCGTGCGGCATTTTTTCACCAACCGGAGCGTCTGGCAAAGCGCCAACGTTTGGGCAGAGATATGCTAGTTTTAATGGGAATTGGTGGTGTAATCGGCGGGATTATCGGCTTTGCCGTGGGAAATTTTTATTGATTGGGAGGAAAGAAAGATGTTAGAAGTGAAACATTTAGTCAAAACTTTTGGCGAATACACAGCGGTAGATGATTTGTCCTTTTCAATCCAAGATGGGCAAATTATGGGACTGATTGGTCAAAATGGTGCCGGAAAAACAACCACGTTTCGACTGATTTTAGATTTTTTAAAAGCAGATCGGGGCGAGGTTCTATGGAATGGACAGCCTTTAAGTGCAAAAGAATACAATATTATTGGCTATCTTCCAGAAGAACGAGGACTTTATCCAAAAGTTTCCATTCAGGAACAGTTGATTTATTTTGCCCGGTTACGAGGGAAAACCAAACAGGAAATCGAACCAAAAATTGATGAATGGATGGAAAAATTCCAGGTGAAAGGAAAAAAAACCGATAAGGTCAAATCCTTGTCAAAAGGAAATCAGCAAAAGGTGCAATTGATTGCAACGCTGATCCACGAACCAAAATTAGTGATTTTAGATGAACCTTTCAGTGGACTTGACCCGGTCAATGCCGAGTTATTGAAAAACGGTATTATTGAACTGAAGGAAAAGGGTTCCTGCGTCATCTTTTCTAGCCATAATATGGACAATGTGGAAAAAATTTGTGACCATCTTATTATGTTAAAGGATGGCAGAACCGTTCTTAATGGCAAAGTACATGAAATTCGAGAATCCTTTGGGCGAACAAAAGTCTTTTTGGAGTCAGGCTTAACACTGGAGGACGTTCAACAAGTCGAAGGGGTCTATGAAGCGAAAACACGGGAAGACGGCAGTTTGGAAATTACATTGACTGATCCAGATGCCGGGAAAGAAATCTTTGTTCGAGCAACACAAAATGGATACATTCCAATGTTTAATCAACAACCACCAACACTGGAAGAAATCTTCAAATGGAAAGCAGGTGCCGATCATGAATAAATTTTGGATCATTGCATCAGATGTCTACAAGAAAAATGTTAAATCGATTTCCTTTCTAATCATGATCTTGATTCCCTTTATTGCCATCGGTGTGATCTACTTGGCGGGATTATTTGCCGGACAGGCAGAAGATATCAAGACGATTGGTGTGTATTCTGACGAACCGCAAGTCGCAGAAGCCTTTGCGCAAAGCAAGACGGAGGATTATCAGTTTAAAGCATTCGATTCAGAGGAAAAAGCCCAATCACAATTGAAATCAGAAAAAGTAGATGCCTATCTGGTTTTGGCTGTGGAAGAAGACGAAGTGAAGGGGACTTTATTCAGTGAATCTTCTTTAGGTCAGTCGACAGAAATGATTATTCAGCAAACCTTATCCAACTTGCAAAGCTCTGCTCGGGCACAAGCCTTGGGGTTATCATCAGAACAAGTGGCGAGTTTGGCGCAGCCGGCTGTCTTTGAGAAACAAAAAGTAAGTTTCGACAGTGACGGTAAAATGGAAACCGGTGAGGACAATAGCTTTGCTCAATACATCGTCAGCTATGTAGGAACAATCGTGTTGTTTGTTTTTATCATTACTTATGCGCAGATTATCGCGCAAGAAATTGCTTCAGAAAAAGGGACACGAATTATGGAAGTAATCTTGTCCAGTACAAAAGCTCAAACTCATTTTTACGGTAAATTGACTGGTGTACTGCTTGTCGCTATCACACAAATTGCGTTGTATGGATTGATCGGTGGTATCAGTTATTCCCGAATCAAGAATATGGCGATCGTTAAACAATATTTAGACAATTTCTCATTGGGGGATTTATTCGGACCGTTTCTTTTCTTCACCATTTTGTTCGTTCTGCTGGGTATCTTGATTTATGCGGTGTTGGCAGCTTTATGCGGCTCATTGGTCAATAAAGCAGAAGATACAGCAAAAGCGATTTTGCCTGTAACCTATCTTTCTTTGGCAGGCTACATGTTAGGCTTGATTTTGGGAGCGGCTGATCCGAATAATATCGTAATTCGGGTCTCTTCGTATATTCCCTTCTTGTCTTCTTACACTATGCCGATTCGTTTAGCAAATGATACCGTAGCAACTGGTGGGGCAGTGGTTTCTGTTTTGATTTTAGCAGCAACAACACTGGTAATGATGCTGGCTTCTGCAAGAATGTATAAATCAAATGTGCTGATCTACAATGAGAACGGCGTGTGGTCTGCCTTGAAGCAATCCTTCTCCTTAATGAAAAACGAACGCTAAAGATCCATCTGAGAATCAAACCAAGCAAAAATGTCTAGCCCCGTAATTTGGAGGCTAGACATTTTTAGTAGTCGCTGACGAAAAATTCAATTATTTTTTGCTCACTGGCAATCGTGGTTCGAGTAAGTTCGGGATGCCATTGCAGTCCCATGATTTTTTGATGCTTACTTTCAATGCCCTCCACGACGCCATCTGGTGCAGTTGCAATGATACGAAATTCATCCGCAAGATGATCGATCATTTGATGATGGAAAGAATTGACTTGATAGTCTGTGCCAACGATTTTTGCCAGTTGACTTGTTGCTTCAATACGAACTGGATGTGTCGGAATATGAAACGGAGTAGGTGCTTGAACATGTTTGATCGTTCCTTCTTTTAAAGAAAGATCCTGATAAAGGGTTCCGCCAAAAGCAACGTTCAATACCTGCATGCCGCGACAAATACCTAGAATCGGTTTTTTTTGGTTAACGGCTTCTTGAATCAATGCCAGTTCAAATCGATCTCTTAACGGATAAACAGCGCCTAGTTTTTGATGAGGCAACTGATGGTAAAACACAGGAGCTACGTCATGACCTCCGGCTAATAAAAGTTTATCAATTCTCGCCACGTACTCTGCGGCATCTTGCGGATTACCAACCGGCAAGATGAAGGGCAGACCGCCAGCCTGCTGGATACCTTCGACAAAACTTCGAGGTGTATAGGCAATCCAGTGGGCATCAGGCTCCGTTAGCTGCTGATCGCTACCGGCAATTCCAATAATTGGTTTCATAGGATAATTCTCCAATCGAGTGCTTATTTTTCCCGAATCACTTCAATTTTGTAGCCATCGGGATCAACGATGAAGTAATAAGAAGGAGCGGTACCGGGTAGACCTTTTAAATCAGTAACGTTGTAACTTTTTTCTTTTTGTTCTTGATGCAGTTTTTCTAAATCGCTGACAGCAATCGCAATATGTCCATAACCATCACCTAAATCATATGCAGCGTGGTCATAGTTGTAGGTTAATTCCAATTCATAGGGATCGTTTGGCAATGACAGGTAAACCAGCGTAAATTTATTTTCTGGGAAATCTCGGCGACGGGTTTCTTCAAAACCAAATGCTTGTTGATAGAAATCCAACGAAGCCTCCAAATTTTTTACTCGAACACATGTATGTGCCATTTTCATAGTCATCATCCTTTCTTTTCTGCATTTATCTTATCATAGACCCTGTGTATTCGTAAGGGTTACGCTTTTTTTGAAAAAAAGACCCTGTTGTGAATATTCTGACGAAATACTTGTGGATTTCTATTGGATTGAGTAAAATAAAGCATACACAATGTGGAGGCAATGATGAAGCAACCAATTTTTGGAAAAAAAGAAAAGGATAAACCCTATAAAGCGCGCTTTGGGGCATATGTTGTAATTGAAAACGAGAATGAGCTGGTTTTGGTGCAAGCACCAAATGGCGCATTTTTCTTGCCTGGTGGAGAAATTGAAGCCGGGGAATCACACGAGATGGCAATTAATCGGGAGATGTTGGAGGAATTGGGCTTCACCGTAACGATTGGTTCCTATCTAGGAGAAGCCATCGAATATTTTTATTCTAGTCACCGAGATACGTATTATCATCATCCGGGTTATTTTTATGCAGTCACGTCTTGGGAAAAGGTAGCTGAACCCACAGAAACGACGAATAACATTTCATGGCATAGTATCGATGATGCGATGTTGCTGTTAAAACGGGGGAGTCATCGGTGGGCTGTTCAGCAATGGTTGAAACAAAAAAACAGGTGAGTTGCATTTTTCAAAAGAAAAATGGGCTCGCCCGTTTTTTTTGTTTCTAGAGAAGGTTGGTTTAGCGAAGCACAAATTTCTTGATTGCTTCGGCAACACCGTTTTCGTCGTTGGTACCGATGGTAATATAATCAGCGGCTTCCTTAATCATGGGAATCGCATTTTTCATTGCTACACCGGTTCCGGCGTATTCGATCATTGTTAAATCATTTTCATTGTCACCAATTGCCATGATTTCTTCAGATTGCAAATTTAAATGAGCCGCTAAGCTAGCTAATGCCGCACCTTTGCTGGCTTTTTTGTTCAACACCTCTAAATAAAAGGGGGCGCTTTTCACAACGGTATATTGTTGGCGGAAGCTGTCAGGAAGTTTAGCAATCGCAGCATCCAAAATTTCCGGTTCATCAATCATCATCATTTTTATCATTTCGATGTTTTGATTCATTTCTTCCTGCGTGCGGTATTTTACCGGCATGTTGACTAAAAAGGATTCGTAAATCGTATAAGGACTTAAATCACGATTGGCAGTGTAGATGGCATCTTTACCGGAAACATGAAGATGAACACCGACTTTTCGCGCCATCATCTCGATTTCCAAATAATCTTCATAAGTCAATTCATAGGCAGAGATTACTTGCTCGGATTGAACCGCTTGTACTAGAGAGCCGTTGTAGGTGATGACGTAATCTTCTTTACCGGTAAGTCCCAAGGCTTCTAACTCCGGCTCCACGCCTGGCAAAGGTCTGCCAGTACATAAAACGATTTTTATTCCTTGACGATGCGCTTCCTGCAAAGTTTCTGTAACTTGTTGTGTTAATTCGCGGTTGCTTGTGACCAGGGTACCATCAATGTCGATGGCAACTAATTTGATTGACATAAAATCCTCCTAAAGGGTTGTTTCCACCAAAGCGCCATTATGAATATGACGGGCAAATTCTTGGTAGGTATCACTAAACAAATCATAGTTATCTTGCGAGATGGGGTCAACCATTTCTTTTGGAAAATAGAAGCGTTGATCCACTTGTTCTTGTCCTGCCAAGGCAGCCACTAATTGACTGATTTTGGAAAGCTCCACCAATGTTCCGTCTTTTTGCTGCAGTTCGATTTGCGTGCGGTGTTTTCCTAATTCCGGACGATAGAAATCGTAAGGCAAATCATAGCTGGAATTGATTGCGGTATAATATTTCGGATTGAAACCGACTCGTTCGACCAGCTGTTGCAATTTTTCAATTAAGGGCAGTTGACTATCGCCAGAAAACAGGGCAGATTTTAATGGTTTTCGGTTCAACCAACGTTTAGCTAAATCACTTAAAACAGGATCGCTTTCTTCGCTCCACTGAATAAAATAGGTGGACAGCACACCGTCATCTAATTTTAAATAATCTTCCAGAGAGAAGCACTGTTTTAAAAAGGGCAGCAGCAGTTGTGAATGCAATTCAAAAATTTCTGGGGATTCCTGATACAGCTCATGGGCGCGATTCAGCAGGTGCTCCAATAACACTTCCATACTTCGGGAAACTGAGTGAAAGTAGACTTGTACATACATTTGGTAGCGACTGACGATGTAATCTTCCACAGCATGCATTCCGTTCATTGCAAACGCGATGCCGCCTTCATAAGGACGAATTACCCGCAAAATCCGGGTCAAGTCAAAGGTACCATACTCAGTTCCGGTAAAATAAGCATCCCGCAACAAATAATCCATCCGGTCCGCATCGATTTGGCTGGAAATCATTTGAACCACTTGAGGATTGGGATAGGTTTTGGTGATGACGCTGGCAACCTTTTCCGGGAAACCTGCTTCGACACGGTTTAAGATTTGATAGACTTCTGTTTCTGGTGACGTGATAATTTCAACTGTGATTGCTTCATGATTGGTTTGAAAAATATGTTCAAAGGTATGAGAAAAAGCACCGTGACCGACATCGTGAAGCAATGCCGCACACAAAGTGACCAATCGCTCCCGATCATCCCAACCACCGGTGCCAATTTTTTCCTGAGAAAAATTTCGCTGAAAAATGTCACAAATGCGCCGGGAAATCTCGTAGACTCCTAATGAATGGGAGAAACGGCTGTGTTCGGCACTGTGAAAGGTATAAGAAGTCGTTCCTAACTGTTTGATTCGCCGCAAGCGTTGGACTTCCTTTGAATTGATTAAATCTAAAATCACTTGATGTTGCACATGGATATAATTATGGACCGGGTCACGAAAAACTTTTTCGATCGGCAGATGTTGGTATTTATAAGGTATCGTCATGGGTTCGCTCCTTGTTTGTACTAATGTACGCCATTTGCTGTTAAGAAAATGGCGTTAGTTTCTCACGCTCTATCTCCATTCCACTCGAGTACTTGGGAAAAGTGGAATTAGCTTTAATCAATAAAATTTTTTGAGAAAAGTTCTGTCATAGGTTGAGGTATGTCACTACAATTTATGCGTTGTTCAATGTCGCTTTAATCACTTCATTTCGTTGGATCATTCGAGTGATTTTATCAGCGTAATCCTCTGTCAAATTTGATTCTTTGACCCATTTTTGAGAATCATAGGCGGAAGCAGTGATTTGCAGTGCAGATAAAAAACGCTGTTTCAATTCTTCAACAGTAGTTGGTTTTCCTAAACAGGCAGCAACTGTCGTCATGCTGGTTGGTCGAACGGGGGGATAGCCATTTTCACCAAAAGAAGTCGGCAAGCTTGCCAAGTAAAACGCCCGAACGAGTTCCCCCCGCTGGATTTGATCTCCATTGACACTCAGATACATCATGATCGCAATGCCGTCTTTGATTCTACGTTGGGCTGTACCGGCGATTTTTTGTCCATTTACACTAAAATCATAGGTACCGGGACAATAAGAATCGCTGATTTCACGTGCTTCAATCGTTAGTTCTGGCAAGGCTTGCTGAATCAACGCAAACATTTCTTCATAAGCCGCCTCGGTGGTCCATTTTTTTTCATGATTGAAAAGGATCAATGAAATATTTAAAATGCCATCATCCGCAACGACACCGAGACCGCCGGAATTGCGTACGACGGGTGGATATCCTTGTTGTTGCAGTGTGGCAAGACCAGCGGCTAAATTTTCTACACGGGTATCCTTCATACCAAGAATCATAGTATGTTCCAATTGCCAAAAATGAAAATAAGATTGGCGGGTACGACTGGCGCTGTCAATCAAAAGGTCGGTCAGGGCAAAAGGCAGGTAGGCTTGGTCATGAGGATACGGTGCTTGATCGATCAAAATCGGCTTCATAAAAAAACTCCTTCACTTTATCTTCCCTATTATATACGAAAAATGGAAAAAAGTAGTAATCAACCTGTCCCTTAGACGCAACGTTTGACAAACGAGTAAAAACTGTGAACAATAACTATAAATGGATAAAATGTAAAAGGAGCCAAAAAAATGGATGTAACAAATGGTTTGCCGATTTCGATTAAGTTAGCAACGAAGGTTCGGCAAAAAGGCGAAGTGCAGGATTTTCTTTTTGATCTGCAAGGACAAATGGTGAGAATGGGAGACACCCTTTATATTCGGTACAAAGAAGTACAAGACAACGAGGAAGTACCGGTGACAATCAAAATAATGCCGGATGGGGCCGTTCAATTAACACGAGCTGGAGAAATGCGGATGCGGTTGAAATTCGTTTATCGGGAAAAAATGGAAACCAGCTATAAAACGCCTTATGGGATGATGTTTTTCAGCACCTTCACAAAGGATCTGCACGTCAGTTTGAAGGATCGGCCAACTGCGGGAACCGTTTTTGTTGCCTATGATCTTTTCATGGCAGATGAAAAAATTGGGGAATATCAAATTTCTTTGGATTTTACTGCATGATTTTTAAAGAAAAAATTGCATTTTCGACAACATTTTTGTATGATTAAGCGTAGACTGTGAAAGGACGTGTCCTAATTGGAAATTAATGTTTTTGAAGGTGTCAATAAAGACGAATTGTCTATGATTGAAGTTGCTCACGCAATTTTAGAACAACGTGGCGATGTCATGGAATTTTCAGATTTGGTCAATCAAATCCAAACCTATCTGGGAAAATCAGATAGTGTTATTCGTGATTCATTGGCACAATTTTATACTGATTTAAATATTGATGGCAGTTTTATTTCTCTAGGAGACAATCGCTGGGGCTTACGTTCATGGTACGCGATCGATTCTATCGATGAAGAAGTCAATCATGGTATCGATGAAGAAGACGAAGATACTCCCCGCAAACGCAAACGGAAAAAAGTCAATGCGTTTATCAGTGGTGATGACGATGCCATCGACTACAATGATGATGATCCAGAAGATACTGATTTAGTAGATGATGAAGATGATAAAGAATTGTACGATGACGACGATGACGAAGATGAAGAAATCGCGGCATACAATTCTGATTTGCAAGAAATCGGCGCAGACGAAGATACGGATGACGAAGAAGAAGTGCCAGGCAACATCGAAGAAGATTTGACGATCATTGATGATGACGACGAAGATGATTTTGATGATGAGGAAGAAGAGTAGCGAGAGCTATTCTTTTTTTCATGGTGCTGAAGAAAACGGATAAGTATGAAAGCGACCCCTGGGATAGCAGTAAGACTATTGCAGGGTGTTTTTTTGACTGAATTTGTTTATAATGAAGAAAGCAACTAACTGTCAAGCAGGACAAAATTGGATGAATTAAGTAATTGTCAAAAAAAAGACACTCTTCAATTGAAAAGTGTCTGCCAGTTCATCCAGATAAATGGTACGCGTCCTGAGGGAATCGAACCCCCGTCTCAAGAACCGGAATCTTACGTGATATCCACTACACTAAGGACGCATCGAACGAATATTAGTTTATCGAATTTTAAGAGAAATTACAAGGGGAAAATCAATGAAATTTGAACAAAGTTTTTCACAACAGCAAAAACAGACACAAAAACTGGCGATGACCCAGAGATTACAGCAGTCTATTCAGGTTTTGCAGTTTTCTATTGATGAGTTGACCGAGTTTGTCGAGGCCGAAGCCTTGGAAAATCCATTGATTGAAATTTCTCAACCGAATTATACAATGAACTATTCCAAGCCACGATCCTCAACGGGAAAAGAGATGGAATACCTCAGTCAAATTCCAGATACGACGATTTCTTTATTTGAATATTTACTGGATCAAGTGCATCTCAATTATCGTGATACCTATTTGCGAACATTGGTCCTTTTTTTAATCGAGCATATTGATTTAAATGGTTATTTGAAACTTTCGTTGGAAGAAGCGCAAGAAAAAACCGGAGCAACGAGTATTCAAATGCTGGATGCGTTGACTTTGATTCAACAGCTTGATCCTGCGGGCGTTGGTGCCAGAGATTTGCGGGAATGCTTGATGTTGCAGATTGAACGGGACGATTATGCGCCGGAACTGGCGTATATTATGCTGGAAGAATCTTTTGAAGAATTGGTTCATCGGAAATGGGAGCTGATCGCCAAGCATTTTGCCATCACGTTGCAAGAAGTCCAACAAGTTTTTGATTATATTCAAACTTTGACTCCCACACCGGGGGCGGCGTTTGGATCGACAGAAGGCTTGTACATCATTCCAGATCTATCAGTGAAGATAAAAGATGGACAGCTTCGCTTGACTTCGAATCGTCAAGGAATGCCGGAAGTCAAATTCCAACAGCATTATTTTGATCAGATGGCTAAAAATAAAGAACCGGAAGTTCTCAAGTATTTAAAAGAAAAGCAACAGGATTTTGAATGGCTACAAAAAACCATTCACCAACGAGGTGACACGATTTTACGTGTGGGGGAAGCCATCATCCGTCATCAACAGGATTTTTTCTTTGATGAAAAACGTCCCATCAAACCGCTGATTTTAAAAGAGGTTGCTGAAGAGCTTGCGATTCATGAATCAACCGTCAGTCGGGCCGTTAACGGAAAATATCTCGAAACGGAATTTGGTGTGTTTGAATTAAAAACCTTTTTTAGTCAGAAAGCAACTAATCAATCAGAAACCGGGGAAGATTTATCCACCGCAACGGTAAAACAACGCTTAAAGACCTTGGTAGAAGAGGAAGACAAACGCAAGCCCTTATCTGATCAAAAATTAGTTGAACTGCTGGAAAAAGAAGCAATCGCCATCTCACGGCGTACGGTTGCCAAGTATCGTGATGCCCTTGGAATCCCTAGTTCATCAAAAAGGAAAAGATTTGATTGATTTTTTTCAGAAAATGATTTACGATACACCACGGAGTAAAAATTGCGCTGTGGTGTTTTTGTTTTCAGAAAGCGAGAAGTTTTTCAGTTGCGTAATACCCGGTAAAGTGATACTATTACCTGTGTGAGATTGATTTTAACAAATGTTCAATTTTTTTTACATTGGACGGGTCGGTTTAAGTCTATGACGGACAAAAAAAGTCCCACGGAGGAGTTTCTCATGCTTGATGAATTAAAAATGATTGAAGCAGTTGCTCCAGACATCTTATCGGTGTTGCAGGAACGATTCAAAATTCTGCGCAATATCTATTGGATGCAACCGATTGGCCGACGAAATTTGGCGGAAAGTCTGGAATTGACCGAGCGAGTCTTACGAACCGAGACGGATCTGTTAAAAAAACTCCAATTAATCGATTCATCCAAAAGTGGAATGACCTTAACGAAAAAAGGCGAAGAAGTTTATGCTTCGCTGAATAAAGTGATGGATCAACTGTTTGGGATGCACCAACTGGAAAAACGGTTGGCAGATTATTTTGGCAATGAGCGCTGTCTGATTGCTTCAGGTGACAGTGACCAGCAAAATAAAGTGGTGACGAAATTTGGCGATTTGCTGAATGAATCGTTAGAACTGCTGCTTCCAGAAGGCAGAAATATTATTGCTGTAATGGGCGGTACCACGATGGCGACGGTCGCAGAAAGTTTGACGAACCTTGAAAGCAAGCAACGGCACAATTTATTTGTTCCTGCTCGCGGTGGAATTGGTGAAGCAGTTACCGTGCAGGCCAACTCAGTAAGTGCTGTGATGGCGATGCAGACAAACGGGGATCACCGCGCACTATACGTTCCTGAACAATTAAGTTCAGCAACCTATGATTCTTTGTTGCAAGAACCCTTGATCATTGAAGTCTTAAACTTGATAAGCAAGGCGAATTGTGTTATTCATAGTATTGGACGGGCGTTGCACATGGCGGCGCGTCGAAAGATGACTGAGAGCGAGATTTTGATGCTCAAACAAAATAACGCAGTGGGAGAATCATTCGGCTACTTTTTCGATGAATCGGGAAAAATCGTTTATAAGGTTCCTCGAATCGGATTGCAGTTGAAGGATTTACAGCATATTCCCATTATTTTGGCAGTCGCTGGCGGAAAGAGTAAAGCCAAAGCGATTCATGCCTATATGAAAAATGCACCAAAACAAACGTGGCTCATCACAGATGAAGCTGCTGCTAATGAGATTTTAAAAGGGGCAACCCTTTAAAAATAAAAATTTTTTTGATTTTCATAAGGAGGAAATCTTAAATGACAGTTAAAGTAGGTATTAATGGATTCGGACGTATCGGACGCTTAGCATTCCGTCGTATCCAAGATGTAGATGGAATCGAAGTTGTAGCAATCAATGATTTAACAGATGCTAACATGTTGGCTCACTTGTTAAAATATGATACAACACAAGGACGTTTCAACGGTACTGTTGAAGTTCACGAAGGTTCATTTAACGTTAACGGCAACGAAGTTAAGGTTTTAGCTAACCGCAACCCTGAAGAATTACCATGGGGCGAACTAGGTGTTGACATCGTTCTTGAATGTACTGGATTCTTCACTTCAAAAGAAAAAGCTGAATTACACTTAAAAGCTGGCGCAAAACGTGTCGTTATCTCTGCTCCTGGTGGAAATGACGTTCCAACAATCGTTTATAACGTGAACCATGAAACATTAACTGGTAAAGAAACTGTTATCTCAGGTGCTTCATGTACTACTAACTGTTTAGCTCCTATGGCTAAAACTTTGAACGACAAATTTGGTATCGTTGAAGGCTTGATGACAACAATCCATGCTTACACAGGTGACCAAATGACTCTTGATGGACCTCATCCTAAAGGCGATTTCCGTCGTGCCCGTGCAGCTGCAGCCAACATCGTACCTAACACAACTGGTGCTGCTAAAGCTATCGGCTTAGTAATCCCTGACTTGAACGGTAAATTAGACGGAGCAGCTCAACGTGTTCCTGTTGCAACTGGTTCATTAACTGAATTAGTTACTGTTCTTGAAAAAGACGTAACAGCAGACGAAGTAAATGCAGCAATGAAAGAAGCTTCAAACGAATCATACGGCTACAATACAGATGCAATTGTTTCATCTGATATCGTTGGCATGACTTACGGTTCATTGTTTGACGAAACACAAACAAAAGTTCTTTCAGTCGGCGGCAAACAACTTGTTAAGACTGTTGCTTGGTATGACAACGAAATGTCTTACACAGCACAATTAGTACGTACCTTAGAATACTTCGCAAAATTATAAGATTCACGTACAACTGTAGAACCAAACATTGCACGATGAAAGCGGGGAAGCGACGCGCTTCTCCGCTTTTTTTATGAAAATTTGAGTAATCTACTTTTTGGGAGGAAAACATCCATGGCGAAAAAAACAGTTCAAGATATCGATTTAAAAGATAAAAAAGTCCTTGTCCGTGTTGACTTCAATGTTCCTTTGAAAGATGGCGTGATCGGTGATGATACTCGTATCAAAGCTGCACTGCCAACAATCAACTATGTTCTTGAACAAGGCGGAAAAGCAATTCTGTTTTCACACTTAGGCCGTGTAAAAACTGAAGAAGACAAAGCAGGTAAATCTTTGGCTCCTGTGGCAAAACGTTTAGGCGAATTGCTAGGCAAAGAAGTAACCTTCGTTCCTGAAACTCGTGGTGCAAAATTGGAAGCAGCAATTGCTGATATGAAAGACGGCGATGTTGTTGTCTTTGAAAATACCCGTTTTGAAGATGTTGATGGCAAAAAAGAAAGCAAAAACGATGCAGATTTAGGAAAATACTGGGCTTCTTTAGGCGATGTATTTGTTAATGATGCGTTCGGAACAGCTCACCGTGCCCATGCATCAAACGTAGGGATTGCTTCAACCGGTATCCCAACAGTTGCCGGTTTCTTGATGGAAAAAGAAATTAAATTCATCGGTGAAGCAGTTGAAAATCCAAAACGTCCAATGATCGCAATTCTTGGCGGAGCAAAAGTTTCTGACAAAATCGGCGTAATCGAAAACTTGATTCCTAAAGCAGATAAGATTCTTATCGGTGGTGGAATGACCTATACATTCTACGCAGCAAAAGGTATCAAAATCGGTAAATCATTGGTTGAATCAGATAAAATCGAATTAGCTAAAAGCTTGATTGAAAAAGCTGGCGACAAACTTGTTTTACCAATTGACAACGTTTGTGCAACAGAATTTTCAAATGATGTCCCAACAGAAGTAATTGAAGGGGATATCGCTGATGACGTGATGGCTTTAGACATCGGTCCAGCTTCTGTGAAATTATTTGCGGACACATTAAAAGACGCTAAAACAGTTGTTTGGAACGGACCTATGGGTGTGTTCGAAATGTCTAACTTTGCAAACGGCACGATTGGTGTTTGTGAAGCCATCGCTAACCTTGAAGGCGCAACGACCATCATTGGCGGCGGCGACTCAGCAGCAGCAGCAGAACAACTTGGTTTTGCGGATAAATTTACCCACATCTCAACAGGTGGCGGAGCAAGCTTAGAATTACTTGAAGGTAAAGTATTACCTGGACTTGCAGCAATTAACGATAAATAAAACGATTCTATTTAGGTAGCCTGATTACAGGCTGCCTAATGGTGTGTAAAAAAAGGAGTGCAAATTATGCGTAAACCAATCATTGCCGGTAACTGGAAAATGAACAAAACTGCAGCAGAAGCAAAAGAATTTGCAGAAGCAGTCAAAACAAAAATTCCTGGAAATGACAAAGTGGATTCCGTTATTGGTGCACCTGCTTTATTCCTACAAGAATTAGCAGAAGCAGCTAAAGGAACTGAATTACAAATCTCAGCACAAAACTGTTTCTGGGAAAATGCTGGTGCTTACACTGGTGAAACTTCACCTGCTGCGTTGGCAGATCTTGGCATCCAATATGTGATTATCGGTCACTCTGAACGTCGGGAATATTTCCACGAAACAGATGAAGACATCAACAAAAAAGCAAAAGCAATTTTTGCAAATGGTATGTTGCCAATTCTTTGTTGTGGCGAAACATTAGAAACGTATGAAGCAGGCAAAACTGCAGAATGGATTGAAGCACAAATCACTGGCGGTTTGGCAGATCTTTCTGCTGAACAAGTTGCCAGCATGGTGATCGCTTATGAACCAATCTGGGCAATCGGTACTGGCAAATCTGCTGATGCAACAATTGCAGACACAATCTGTGGCGTTGTTCGCCAAACAGTTGAAAAACTTTATGGCAAGGAAGTTGCTGACAAAGTACGTATCCAATACGGCGGCTCAGTAAAACCTGAAAATATTGCTGAATATATGGCAAAAGAAAATGTCGACGGTGCATTAGTCGGCGGAGCAAGCTTGCAACCAGATTCATTCCTAGCTTTATTAGATGCTGTAAAATAATCTGAGTACTTGCTAAGATAAAAGGGTTTCTATTTGCAGAAACAACGAAAGTTAACTAAAATTGTTCGTAAGGGTGAATCCCTTTAGATAAAACAAACCCAAAGGAGAGAAACAAACATGTCAATTATTACTGATGTTTACGCACGCGAAGTCCTTGATTCCCGTGGTAACCCAACAATCGAAGTAGAAGTTTATACTGAATCAGGTGCTTTTGGTCGCGGAATGGTTCCTTCTGGAGCTTCAACTGGTGAATACGAAGCAGTTGAATTGCGTGACGGCGACAAAGCTCGTTATGGCGGAAAAGGTGTAACGAAAGCTGTCGAAAACGTAAACAACATCATCGCAGAAGCTGTTATCGGCTACGATGTTCGTGACCAAATGGCTATAGACAAAGCAATGATCGCTTTAGACGGCACTCCTAACAAAGGTAAATTAGGCGCAAATGCTATTCTTGGCGTTTCTATTGCGGTTGCTCGCGCTGCTGCAGACTATTTAGAAATTCCTTTGTATCATTATTTAGGCGGATTCAATACAAAAGTATTACCAACTCCAATGATGAACATCATCAACGGTGGTTCACATGCTGACAACTCTATCGACTTCCAAGAATTCATGATTATGCCTGTTGGCGCACCAACATTCAAAGAAGCTTTGCGTATGGGTGCAGAAGTATTCCACGCTTTAGCTGCAATCTTGAAATCTAAAGGTCTAGCTACTTCAGTTGGTGACGAAGGTGGTTTCGCTCCTAACTTAGGTTCAAACGAAGAAGGTTTCGAAGTAATCATCGAAGCTATCGAAAAAGCTGGCTATGTACCTGGTAAAGACGTTGTTCTTGCTATGGATGCTGCTTCTTCAGAATTCTACGACAAAGAAAAAGGTGTTTACGTTTTAGCTGATTCAGGCGAAGGCGAAAAAACAACGGAAGAAATGATCCAACTTTACAAAGATTTAGTTGCTAAATACCCAATCATCTCAATCGAAGACGGATTAGACGAAAACGACTGGGAAGGTACAAAGAAATTAACCGAAGCTTTAGGCGACAAAGTTCAATTAGTTGGTGACGATTTATTCGTTACAAACACTGAAAAATTAGCTAAAGCAATCGACATGGGCGTTGCAAACTCAATTCTGATCAAAGTAAACCAAATCGGTACTTTAACAGAAACTTTCAACGCTATCGAAATGGCGAAAGAAGCTGGCTATACTGCTGTTGTTTCTCACCGTTCTGGTGAAACAGAAGATTCAACCATCTCTGATATCGCTGTTGCAACAAATGCTGGACAAATCAAAACTGGTTCTCTTTCACGTACTGACCGTATTGCAAAATACAATCAATTACTACGTATCGAAGACCAACTTGGTGAAGTTGCAGAATACAAAGGTTTGAAATCTTTCTACAACTTGAAAAATAAATAAGCCATTACGCTTGTTTACTTGATTGAAAAAGCCTGGTTCTATAATATTTAGTGTTGTTACTCAAATCGAGTAAGGACACTAAATATTTTTTTATAACAAAAAGCATTTGG
>NZ_BJDS01000028.1 GCF_005405265.1 Enterococcus songbeiensis | reverse complement strand
ATAACAAAAAAAGAGAACACCGGAATGCTCTCTTTTCCAGATTTAATTCAAAACAACACTATTTGACAAAGAGCCGCAAAATCCTGCAACTGACTACTTCGTTATTAGGTGTGGTCTAGCGATATGGTATTTCCAACATCGTCATTTGTTCTTCTGCGTTCGCCGAAGCATCTGTCAAATAATATTCATAACTTTGATGCATAAATTCCCGTCCGCCCTTTTTTATTTCGTCAATCATCAAAGAATAAACCAGTGCCAAATCATCGTCACTTCCAGTAAATGTTCCTTGGATCGCTTTATAGCCCGCCATTTGGTAACAAATGATTTCAATCGTGTCATTGATTTCGTGATCAATAGGAATACCAATCTCGATCATCACCTTCGCAGCAGCAATATTTCCATTTTCATCAAGTTTTTTAAAAGAAACAAACGGCAGACCGGCAATTTGCGCTTTTTCTCGTTCAATATGATCGGCTAATTTCATGAAACTTTCACCAATCCAATCAAATACCTCTGCATTCGTCATTTCTTTCGTAATTGAAACAACTAATTGCGGATTTTTCCGAATCTTGATTAATTCCATATTGCTCTCCTCCTATACTAAATATGACAAGTCACTGGCAACAGATGGATAGCCGATAATAAAACTACTGATTTCTTCTGCGGTTATTTTTTTATCAATCGCAAGTGCGAGTAAATTGATCAACTCATCGGCGTGAGTACTCAACGTACTGGCTCCTACAAGCTGATTTTTTTCGAAAATCAGTTTTGCTTTAGCAATTGGTTCATTGATTCGATGATAGGTGAACCATTCTGTCAAATTTTTTTCTACAATCGTAAATTGTTGGCCATTTTCCAAAGCTTCTTTTGTAGGAATGCCTACCTGAGCCAATTTTGGACTACCGAATACGATTGTTGGAATTGCCGGGTAACTGATTCCTTTCTCGATTTTTTCCATTGTTTTCACAACATAGTTGGCTTCAAAGGTAGACACTGGTGTCAATTTGGGTATTTTTTTAGCTAAAACATCCCCACAAGCGAAAATATTTTGGGTTGTCGTTTGTAGAAATTCATTTACGATAATTCCATGCTGATCATACTGAACACCAGCATTTTCCAATTGCAACGTCTCGACATTTGGAATTCTACCGGTAGCACAAATGACAAGGTCACTTTCAAGCTGAAACTTATTTCCTTTAAGCAGATACGTTTCTGATTCTGTTTTTTCGATTTCATCTAAAGAAATATCATAATTGAGAGAGAGTCCTTGGGTTTTTAGTTGATTCATTAACTCAGCAACCAATTCTTCATCAAATGCTTTTAATGGTCGATCATTATGATGGATGATAGACACTTCTGCCCCGGCAGCACTAGCGATCGTTGCCAGCTCAATTGCCACGTAGCCAGCGCCAACAAAAGCAATTCTTTTTGGTAACTGATCCAAATCAAGAAAATCGGTACTGGTTTTAAAATATTCTTTTCCTTTGATTGCCAATAACGTTGGACGTTGCCCACTAGCGATCAAAAATTGTTTGGCCTCAATAATTTCTTCCCTTACCTGCAGATGATTTTCATCCAAAAAACGCGCAGTTCCTTTAAGCGTTTCAATCCCGGATTTTTCTAATGACTTTTGGCGAGATTTAGGAACTGGCTGGGTGAAAGTCCGTTTAAACGCCATCAACTCCTGCCAATTAATTGTCGGTGTTTCTGAAAATCCTTTTCCTTGCAGGTGTTGGATGCTCTTTTGCGCTTCAACTGCCGCAAGCAGAACTTTTTTTGGATCACATCCGCGGTTTGGACAGGTTCCACCCCATAAATCTTCTTCAACAATAATGACGGAATGTCCACTTTCCTTTAAGCCAAAAGCAGCACTCAATCCAGCAACCCCAGAACCAATAACAACAACATCAGCTTTCTTCATCTGCCTCCTCCTTTCGACTCAAAAATGCAAATACATCTTGTCCTGATAATTGTCCAACTACTTCCTGTCCTCTTTTAATACTCACGCTTGAGGCAGTCGCTAGAACACGATAAACTTCCTGTAAAGTGGTATCTTCAGTGATTATTGGTTGCTCTTTTTTCATAACAGTCGTTTGATAAAAACCAGCCTGCATCATTTGTCGAACCGTCACAAGCGCCGCTTCATCCTCACCAGTTTCCTCAAAAAAGGTTTCAATAAATTTCGTTTTGGGTTCTGCAATAATTTTTTCTGGCGTGTCGCATTGAATCAACCGTCCGTTGCGCATGACTGCAATTCGATCCCCCAATTTGATGGCTTCTTTCATATTATGGGTAACAAACACAATCGTGGTGCCCAAATCTTCATGCAACTGCAAAACCAGCTCTTGGAGGGAGGAACGAGAAATCGGATCAAGCGCACTAAAGGGTTCATCCATCAAAATTACTTCTGGATTGGCAGCAATCGCCCGCAAAATTCCGATTCGCTGCTGCTCCCCGCCGGAAAGTTCTCGAGGCATTCGGTTGCGATACTGTTCAGGATTCAAATTAACTAATTTTAATAATCGATCCACATCCATTTTACGTTTTTCTTTTTCCCAGCCAAGCATTTCTGGAATAACTTCTATGTTTTGTTTTACCGTCATCGTTGGAAATAATGCGATCTGTTGTAAAACGTATCCCATCTGCCACCGCATTTTTTGCAGGTTGTAATCCTTGATCCGTTTTCCTTTAAAATACACATCCCCCTCCGTAGGTTCGGTCAACGCATTAATCATTTTCAACGTTGTGGTCTTCCCACTTCCTGAAGGCCCCACCAAAACGAAAATTTCTCCGGTTTGGATACTGAGGTTCAACTGATCGATTACGATCTTTTCACCGTAGTGTTTTTCCACATTTCTAAATGCAATTATCTCGGTCATTTTTCTGCCTCCTTCAACAAACCCTGTTCAAGCAAAAAGTCGCGGGCAACTTTTTCAGGTTGTTTCTTCTCCACATTGACTTGATAGTTGAGGGAGATCATTTGTTCTTCGGTAATTTTTCCAGCTAGACGATTTAATGCTTTGACGACTTCAGGGTGCTTCTCTGCAAATTCTTTTTGCATCAACGGTGCACCTTGATAAGGTGGGAAAAGATGTTGATCGTCCTTTAGCGTAACCAGTTTATATTGTTGGATTTCGCTATCTGTCGAGTAGGCATCAATTAGATTAATGTCTCCATTATTGATGGCTTGATAACGCAAAGCCGGCTCCATACTTTGAACGCTTGGGAAATCCAATTGATAGTTCTCCTGAATTCCTTTGTACCCGTCTGAACGGTCAATAAATTCCAACGTAAAACCAGCTTTGATTTGATTTTGTATTTTGATCAAATCTGAAATGCTCTCAATTTGATGTTCCTTGGCAAACGCTTCTTTCATCGCCAATGCATAAGTATTTTGATAAGCCATAGGTTCAAGAAACGTCATCTGATACTGGTCTGTCAGCAATGTTTTGGCTTTCTCATAGGTTTCCTCCGAAGAAAAGGCTTTTCCTTGATCTCCTTCAGGAACTTTGACTAGACTTTCTAAGACCGTACCGGTAAATTCCGGATAAATATCGATTTGGTTGTGCTCTAAAGCACTAAATAAAAAACTCGTTTTACCAAAATTTGGTTTTAATTCGACTTGAATTTCAGGATTTTCTTCTTCAATCAATTCTTTATACATATTAATCAAAATATCCGGCTCTGAGCCTAATTTTCCAGCGATTGTGACCGTGGTTCCTTGAAAAGCTCCTGTTTGGTAAATAGAAACACCACCAATCAAAAAAATCAATCCAGCTAAAGTCAGTAACGTATAGCGAGGTTTTAAATTTTGCAGCAAACGAATCAAACTGCTAAACAAAATTGCCAATAATGCAGAGCTGATAGCTCCGATCAATGTGAGCATCGGTGTATTCCGATCGATACCTAATAAAATAAAGGTTCCTAGTCCACCAGCACCAATCAGCGCTGCTAAAGTGGCGGTACTAATAATCAAAACCAATGCTGTCCGAATTCCGGAAATAATTACCGGCAGCGCGATGGGAAGCTCCACTTTGATTAAGCGGCGCATCCGAGACATACCAAATGCCACCGCCGCCTCTTCAATGGAAGGATCAATTTCTGATAAACCAATATACGTATTTTGAAAAATCGGCAACAACGCATAAATCACCAATGCAATCAATGCTGGCGCAGTGCCGATACCGACAAAAGGAATCAATAGTCCCAACAGTGCCAATGAAGGAATTGTTTGTAAAACGCTGGTGATTTGCAGCATAACCTCTGCCGCTTTTTTATAATTTGCCAACCAAATCGCCAAAGGAACTGCGATAATAATTGCGATCAAAAGTGCAATAATCGAAATAGAAAGATGTTGGAAAGTTGCTGAAAGCAATTCGTCTTTCCGATCAAGAAGCATATCTATAAAAGTTTTCATTTCATTTCCTTTCTTTACCCCATTTATTTCAGTATAAAGTAAAGAAGTTTTTCCGCCAAACCATTCGCTTGTCGAGAGATTCAGAATTTTTATTTGGACAAAAAAAGACAAGAATCAATTATCTGATCCTTGCCATTTTTTTGGTTATTCCTGTTCGCTATTTTGAAAAACCAATTGATCATTTAACAAACTAATCGTAACTTTCGACTTTGGTAATACTCGTCCAGAAACGATTTCTTTTGCTAACGGTGTTTCTAACTCTCTCGTGATAAAGCGTTTCAATGGGCGTGCGCCATAGGCCGGTTCATAAGAATTTTCTGCGATCCAGCTTTTTGATTCATCGGTAATCTCCAATTGGATATCTTGATCCTCCAATCGGTGGGACAATTGGGCGATGATTTTTTCCACAATTCCTTTTACATCGTCCAAACTTAATGGTGTAAATAAAATTGTATCATCAATCCGGTTCAGAAATTCTGGCTTGAAGTGTCCTCGTAATAGGCCCATCACTGAATCAGCAACATTTTCAGGAATCTTTCCTTCTTCTGTTACGCCATCCAGCAATAATTGTGAACCAATATTACTGGTCATAATCAACACAGTATTTTTAAAATCAACCACACGACCTTTAGAATCCGTCAAACGGCCATCATCTAATACTTGTAGTAACAGATTGAAAACATCTGGATGGGCTTTTTCAATTTCATCCAGCAAGACGATCGTGTAAGGATTGCGACGAACCGCTTCTGTTAGCTGTCCTCCTTCTTCATAGCCGATATAGCCTGGAGGCGCACCAACTAGACGAGAGACAGCATGTTTTTCCATGTATTCACTCATATCGATTCGAACCATATGTTCTTCTGAGTCAAACAGATTTTCTGCCAATGCTTTGGCTAATTCCGTTTTCCCGACACCAGTTGGTCCTAAGAACAAGAAAGAACCAAGGGGACGATTAGGATCCTGCAGGCCTGCACGTGACCGGATGACTGCATCTGACACGGCATCCACTGCTTCATCTTGCCCAATGACCCGTTGATGGAGGGTATCGTTTAATTTTAATAGTTTTTCCCGTTCTCCTTCAACTAATTTCGTCACCGGAATACCTGTCAAACGGCCAACAACTGCCGCAATTTCATTTTCAGTCACAGATTCTTGAACCATTCGAACGCCTTCTGCTTTGCCTTTTTCTTCCAGCTCATGTAATTCCTTTTCTAATTGAGGAATCGTTCCATGTCGTAAAACAGCTGCCCGTTCCAAATCATAATTATTTTCTGCATCTTCCAACTCATGCTTTGCTTTATCAATTTCTTCTCGTTTATTAGAAATTGTGTTGACTTCTTCTTTTTCCGTTTCCCACTGCATTTTCATGGCATTTGCTTCTTCTCGAAGTTCTGCCAATTCTTGCCGTAAAATTGTTAAGCGTTTCTTAGAAGCATCATCAGATTCTTTTTTCAATGCAGCCTCTTCAATCTCCAACTGCATCAACCGACGTGTCACTTGATCTAATTCAGTAGGCATGGAGTTCATTTCCACGCGGATACTTGCACTAGCCTCATCCACTAAATCAATCGCCTTATCCGGTAAGAAACGATCTGTGATGTAACGATTAGACAAAGTTGCAGCTGCAACTAACGCGTTGTCGTGAATATTCACCCCATGATGGATTTCAAAGCGTTCTTTTAGTCCCCGTAAAATCGAAATCGTATCTTCAACAGTCGGTTCTTTCACGAGTACTTTTTGGAAACGTCGTTCAAGTGCTTTGTCCTTTTCCATGTATTGACGGTATTCATCCAATGTGGTCGCACCAATCGTATGCAATTCACCACGAGCCAGCATGGGTTTCAATAAATTACCGGCATCCATACTGCCTTCTGTTTTTCCAGCACCAACGATGTTATGAATTTCATCGATAAACAGAATAATATGTCCTTCTGATTTTTTGACTTCTTTTAAAACTGCTTTTAAACGTTCTTCAAACTCCCCGCGGAATTTCGCTCCAGCAATTAGGGCTCCCATATCCAGGGAAAAAATCGTTTTATCCTTTAAATTTTCCGGGACATCTTTTCTTACGATTCGTTGTGCCAATCCTTCCACAATTGCGGTTTTTCCGACACCTGGCTCACCAATCAACACTGGATTATTTTTGGTTTTTCTGGATAAAATTCGTATGACGTCCCGAATTTCTTCATCTCGACCGATAATCGGATCCATCTTGCCATTTTTTACTTGTTGAACTAAGTCAACCCCATATTTTTCCAAGGCTTTGTATTGTTCTTCCTGATTTTGTGAAGTCACTCGGTCTCCACCTCGCATTTCTTCAATATTTCTACGTAATTCTTTTTCATTGATTCCATGATTAAGTAAATATTTTGTCAAAGGATGATTTTTTAAGCGCATCAAAGACAACAATACAATCTCTGTAGACAAGTAATCATCTTGAAAAGTTTCCCGCAAACGATCTGCTTCCGAAAGCAGATTGAAAAGGTTCTGACTCATGCTTTGTCCGTACTGCACGTTGCCGCCTTCAATTGTTGCCGCCTGATCCAATAATTCATCGACCTTGATCTCAAAATCGTCAACATCTACTCCGGCATCCGTATAAAAATTACGACCAAAATGATTTGGCTGTAAGAAAATTTTCCATAAATGAGCAATATCAATGTCTTGATGGTGACGAGTAATGGCAATTTGTTGTGCTTCTGCAATCGCTTCTTGCAGTGTGCTTGTCATTTTTTCTATATTCATAAAATTTCCTCCCATCTTTTGTAAGAGCAACTTTCTCTCACAAAATAAATTATACACCTTTGGTCAAATATGGTCAAAACAATTGCTGTCTATGAACAAAAAAATTCCTTGGTTGAAAAACCAAAGAATTCACTCGCTTTCTGTACTATTCTCTTTTTTTATTTCTTTGATTTCCGTGCGGATCACTTTTCTTTTTTCTGCCAAAATATACACAAAACCAATCAAAAACGGCCAGATATAGGAGGCAAAGCGATAGAGTAGCATGGAAGAGACTGCATCAACCGTACCGACAAGCGGACGAAACAATAGCAGATAAACAAATTCGAAAGAACCAATACCTGCTGGTGAAGGAATGACTCCTGCTAAAATCACAGTAAAACTGATCAATGCAAAACTCAATAAAAAGTCTAATTCTGGATGACCGTTAACTAACACAACATAAGGAATCAAATACCATGCAATCAGCTTTATCAGATTCCATAAATAGATTCGCAACATTGCCGTCCGATCCTTCAACACCCGATACATCGTTTCCCGCAAAGAATAAATCTGAACATTGCATTTATCCACGATTCCTCGTAATTTTTCTGATTTGAACAATCGGTGACTGATTTGAACAAATAGAACTTGAAGTCGCACACTTACTGACAAAATAATCAGAAAAGCAATAATGACAAAGGTTAAAATCATGCCGGCAAGAATAAAGGGAATCATTTTGGGCGCATGAGCATAAAAAAGTGAAAATTGAATAATCAGCCCCGCAAGCGCATAGGTCAAAACAGCCGCTTTGTACATAATCATATGCAGTGCTGTGACTCCAATTCCTTGAGAAATATGAAGGTCTTTTTTTCGATAAAAATTAACCTCAGAAATCAAAGTTCCTGCGCCAAAGGTTATGAAACGATAAAAAGCAGAATAACTTGCGGTCCAAAGTCCATCTATCCCACGAAATCGCGGCTGAAAGACCGTCGCAATCTCTTTAATTGAATATCCTTCAAGCACTTGATACAGTGTTCCTAAAAAAAGTACGCCTAAAACAACGGCTAAACTGGTGTCTTTCAATTCGATAAAAATTTCAGTTAAAGAGCCCCGCAACAAATAATACATCACACCAAAGATGGCTACGAGTAAGGCAATATTGATAATCAGCTTAATTTTTGAATTTGACTTCATGATCTACTCCTACAAAACGTATATTGCCAACGCGACATCCACCAAAATCCCAATAATAAAGCAAATGGTGAATTTTCGCTTTAAGGTTTTGTGGTGAAAAATATGCTGCGCCAACAATCCGCCTAATCCGCCACCAACAACGCCCATAAATAACAAATTTGATTCCGGAATACGCCATTGTTGTTTTCTTGCTCGATGCTTATCGTAGCCCATTAGGAAAAAAACATAAAGATTGATCAAAATAAAATATAAGTAAAGTGGTGCCCGTAAAAATTCATTCATAGGTTCTTCGTTTCCTCCAATTCCTCATTACAGGATACCGTAAAATTTAAAGAGTTGCAAAGATTCTTTGAGTTAAAAAAGATGCTTTAAAAAAAAGAACCAAACGGCCCATTAAACTTTTTAGAAAGCCGGGCTCGTTTAGCTCTTTATTCATTCATTACTTTGCATTCAATTCAGCAATTTTCACGATGACATCTGTCGCTTTTTCCATCGATTGTAAACTGACAAATTCAAATCGTCCGTGCATATTTTCGCCACCAGCAAAAATATTTGGTGTTGGTGTACCCAATTGAGAAATTTTTGATCCATCGGTTCCACCACGAACAGGTTCAATGATTGGTTTAATTCCCAAATCAATCATGGCTTGTTTGGCGATTTCCACAATACTCATATCTTTTTCGATGATTTCCCGCATATTATAGTATTGATCATACATATGAATAGAAATTCGTTCTTGATCGAAAGCTTCATTCAGTTTCGTTTGAATTTCTAGTAATTTATTTTTCCGGGCTTCGAAGCTAGTACGATCGTGATCCCGAATAATATAGCTCATTTTTGCTTCTTCGGGTGTTCCTTCTAAAAACATCAGATGGTAAAAACCTTGGTATCCTTCCGTTTTTTCCGGTACCTCTTCTGCCGGCAGTAGATTTTGAAAATCAATAGCCAATTGCAGTGCATTAATCATCGTATTTTTTGCCGTTCCGGGATGAACATTTTTTCCTTGAATGGTGATTTCTGCTTGTGCAGCATTGAAGGTTTCAAATTGTAATTCACCAACTGGACCACCATCCATCGTATAGGCATAGTCTGCACCAAATTGCTCTACATCAAATTTATCTGCACCAACACCGATTTCTTCGTCTGGTCCAAAGGCAACTTTAATTGCCCCGTGCTTAATTTCAGGATTTTTAAGTAGAATTTCCATTGCGGTCATGATTTCTGCAATTCCAGATTTGTCATCAGAGCCCAATAAAGTCGTGCCGTCTGTCGTAATCAATGTTTCTCCACGATAGTTACGCAAATTAGGAAAATCTTGAACATTCAAAGTGAATTTTCCTTCCTCATCCAATTGGATCGTTGATTCACCATCGTAATTTTCAATGATTTGCGGATTCACATTTTTCGCATTAAAATCTGCTGTATCCATATGAGAAATGAAACCGATCGTTGGAACTTTTTTCTCTGTGTTGCTTGGCAAGGTTGCAATGACATAGCCATTTGCTTCATTATAAACAACCTCTTGCAGACCTAGGTCTTCCAATTCTTTTTTCAACACTTGGGCAAAATCCACCTGTGTCTGTGTTGACGGTGTTTTACCGCTGGTTGCGTCAGAACGCGTTTCTGTTTTTACATACCGTAAAAAACGAGGTAATAAATTTTCGTACATTTTTTTCTCTCCTATCGAAATTGGAAGGGATTCGTATTTGTCATCGATGGAATACATTCGATGGTCCATTGCTCCTCCGCTTTCCATTCATTCATTTTTTCTATAAATTTGGGAATACATACACGTTCAATATTATGCCCTGGATCAATGACCGTCAATCCCTTTGCTTGCATGTCGTGGGCAATATGATACGTAACATCACCAGTAATATACACATCGGCGTGTTTTTTCAGTGCATCTTCATAAAACTTTTCTCCACTGCCACCACAAATCGCAATTCGTTGAACCGTTTTATTTGGATCAGCGGTAATCAATCGTAAGCCTTCTAATTCAAAAACATCTTTTACTCGTTCACACAATTCATTGATCGTCAAAGGCTTCTCCAGTATCCCCACCCGACCGATTCCATAGGTCATTGGCAGATTGTTTAAAGGCAGGATATCAAAAGCCGGTTCCTCGTAAGGATGAACGGTATACATCGCCTGCAAAACAGCAGCTTCTTTTGTTTCAGGAAAAATAACTTCGATTCGTGTTTCCTGAACTTCCTCTTCCTGATTTGCCTGACCAATTGCCGGATGCGCCTCAGCAGTAGGAGTAAAACGTCCTGTACCAGTCATCGAATAACTGGTGTGATGATAATTGCCCTGTTTACCAGCGCCGGCATCACCAAGAGCTTGTCGCATTGCAGCCGCATTTTCTGTCGGCACATAGACCGCTAATTTCTTAAACGGAACTTGATGGGTCTGCGTCATAAAGCCCTCCACATCAATGGCTAACATTTCACAGAACCAATCATTCAAACCATCCCAAATGATATCCATATTGGTATGTGCTGCATAAACGGCAATATCATTTTTTACTAAATCAATATACATTTTTTGCTGAGGATCATCGGTGGTCAAGCGTTTGATTGGTCGAAAAATTGGTGGATGCTTGGCAATCAGCAGATCCACTTTTTTTCCGATGGCTTCTGCGACCACTTCTGGACGCACATCAAGGGTCATCATCACGCGTTGAACCGGTTTTTCCAAGGTTCCCAAATGCAAACCTACCGGATCTCCCGGTTCAGCCAACCATAATGGGCAATACTCTTCAAATCGTTGGATAAAGGTCGTTCCCCAAACGCTCATTGCTCCAAAACCTCCTGAATCCATTGTAGTTGCTGTGTAATTTCCTGAATCTTTTCTTTTGGTAATTCTTCTGCCTGCTCCAACTGAGTCAAGACCCGTTTTCTTTGCTGCATTTCTCGCTGCCATTTTTTTTGAAAGACACTGTTTTTTTCTTTAAGTAAAAAAGGACCAAAGAAAATTTCTTGTTCACTATAAGTTGGTTCTGCTGCTGCTTTTTCAGCCACGATCAATTCATAGATTTTTTGATGTTCTTCAATGATTTCCTCATGAATGATCTGGTACTTATTTTTCATCAGCCAAAATCGTAACCCCGGTTCCCCAACATTCGGTTGTAAAATCAGACGTTCCTTTCCAGAAAGCTGCTGGGAAATAAGACCATTTTCAAGAATCGAACGGATCAAAGTTCCTCCCATACCAGCGATAGTAATCGCCGTTATCTGATCTTCTGGCTGGATTGCAGCTAAACCATCCGCCAAACGGACGATGATTTTTTCTGACAGGCCATTTTTTAGTACTTGCTTATGTGCCGATTCATAAGGCCCTTTGACGACTTCTCCCGCCACAGCAAAAGAAATCTTATCTTTCAGCATCAGCGCCACCGGCAGATAGGCATGATCTGAGCCAATATCTGCTAAACGAGCTCCGAGAGGTACTGCTGCACCCACTCGCTGTAAGCGTAAGGATAGTGTTTGCTCGTTCATATAGACCTCCTTTATCTCTAGGTACTTCATTTCTATTAAACATTTTTATTATAACATTGAAAAGAAGAAAAAATCAGTCAACGATAAAAAAACTGAGGCTACCTTTTGGGCAATCCTCAGTTTTTCTGAATCTATTATTGACGAATGGTGACTTGCTCAATGGAATTTCCGGGAATCTGTGGTGGAATCGACATCGTCATGATTGGTATTCCTTGTAACACGACGTCCACAGTGCTTCCCTTTTTCGCATCTGGCATTTTTTCTTCCGGTACGTGCAAAATAACTCCCTCTTGAAAATTCGGTAAAATAGTTTCCGGGTCACTGATGGCTTCCAGCTCTTTCAAAAAAATTCGAACCGTCTGATCCGCAGAATTTTCCTCGATTTCCTCAACGATTTTTCCAGTGAAATGGGTCTTCATCGTTTCTCCTTCTTGTGTGCTGGTAGTTGTTGATTGTGTTGTTTGTTGCGTTTCAGCAGTACTAGGCGCTGCTTGCTTTTGCTCAGTGCAGGCAGCTAATAAAAATAAAGTGCATAAAAGAAAAATAGGGGTCTTCATAACAGGCTCCTTTTCCTAGCCATTTCGGCGATTATTTCCCAACATGATGATTTCTTTTGTCAAATAGCGAATACGTTCCATGATTCGTTTGGCTTTCAGCGGCTCATCTGCATTTTTTGTGATGCTCAGGTGTTTTTCCAAGCCCTCCATTGTTAAGTTGGAGGTAAAAAAGGTTGGGAGTTGTTCTTGCATGCGATATTGCAAAATCACTCCAAAGACTTCATCCCTCGTCCAAGAGGTCATTGAATCTGCCCCAACATCATCTAAGATCAATACATTGGCTTTTTTGACTCGATCAAGTTTTTCGTTGACTGTATTATCGGCAATCGCACTTTTGATTTGTGAGGTAAAGGTCGGAAAATGAACCAACGTGGACGTGAAGCCCCGTTTGGCCAGCTCATTTGCCATTGCTCCCAACAAATACGTTTTACCAACACCGAAGTCTCCCGCTAAATACAGCCCCTTATGAAAGGTTTTCGGATTTTCTTCGTAACTGCGGATGAAGCGCATTGTCTCAAAAAGCGCCTCTTCCCGTTCCACCGTTTTATCGAAACTTTTCATCGTTGCATCCCGAATATCTTTAGGAATATCGATCGTACTGATGCGATTTTTGATTTCTTCTATTTTTCTCCGCTCAATCAAGGCTTGTGTCGGCACATAAGTCACATCAACAAAATGAAAATTCAGAGTCAACTGCGGCTCGTAACCGGGAGCAATCATTGTGGGATCGTTAACTTCAAATTTTCGTTTTTCTTGAACGAATTCATAAATTTTTGCGTAACTTTTTTCAATGTCTTCTGGGGTCAATTTATCCTTATGCTCGGATAAAAATGCGGTAACATCGGGATCTTTCAGGACAGAATCCATCATTTCGCTGTATTGCGAACGATAATTTCGTCGATTCAGCATTTTATCGATATTTTTTCCAACATCTTCCATTAGTTTTCACCTTCTCCATCATCGAAGTACTCTTTCATCATTCGATCGATCTCGGCTTTTCGTTTTGGATCGCTCGCCGTAGCTTTTGCAGACCAATCCGGCATTTCTTCCCGTTTTTTGACTGTTTGTCCTTGACGAGAATAAGCCGGGGTTGCTTTTTTCTGTAATTTATTTTTCGCAAGTTCCCGCACATGCTTGATAGCATCTTCTGGGGAACGAATGCCTTTTTCAGACCAGTCCGTCGCAATTTGATTCGCCAACGCTGGAATCAGCGCACTTTTATTTTGAACAACCAACAAATAATTGATCAAAATATTAATCACACTATTTGGTAAAGGTGATTTTTGCACCAAATCCTGCACCAGCCATTCTTCATTTTTTGCAACAAAACTTTTTTTTGCTTGTTTGATAGCAGTCAAGTATTCCATTGGCGCTAATTCTTCACTTTGTTGAATCATCTCCAAGTCCTTGTCAGAATAGCCTTGTTGCTTCAATGTATTCATTCGACGAACTTGCGGCGTGCTTTCAGGATCAATGGGTGTGGCATTTTTGGCATAAATAATCTGAGCATCTTCAAGAACTGCCTTTTCTAGGGTCTTTTCATTTATCGACCCATCAGAAAGAGAAACCGCCTGCCCCAGTAATTCACTTAATTTTAGTTCATTATAGCCATATAAATCATGATACAAGGTCAATTTTTGTTTTAATTCATTTGTAAATGCCTCTGAAGCAATAAATTTTTTTTCAGATAAATCCAACAAAAATGCCCAATCCAATTTGGAAGAATCAAGTTGCGGCAGATTTTCATTTGAAGTAGAAAATGTTCCAGATACATGATCCAAAGTAGTTTCCTGTCTTCCAAATTCGGCTTCCGTCCAAGAATAGACCTCTGTAAATTTCTGCGTTACTTCTTGGTAGCCCTCTGTAGAAATCATTTTTGGGCGGAAACGACGGATAAGTTGTTGAAACTTCTGTTCTCCCACCTTGCTTAGCAATAAAAATGCCGTTAACTGTTCTCTGAAAAACGCTTGCGGATGTAAGGGCTCAAACAATTCATACAGCAGCATCTTACCAAATTCTGAATCGTCTTTTTGATAGCTTCGCAACAAACCAATACCTTCAAGTTGCTTTCTTGCTTGAAAAAAACGTGGTAGACCAACATCCATGCCATTCAGCAAATCTAAATGAGTCAATTCTTGTTCTTCCGTTGCGTCTCCCAACAGACAAAAATACAAACTCATGGCATCTCCGCCGATGATTGGCTGGTATAAATAAACCAATGATTTTTCTCCGTCTTGTGTCAGCGGTAAGGCTTTTTTTGCTTGATAAATATTTTTCGGCTGAACTTCATACCAGGCACTTTCCAAAAAAAGTCCTCCTTTAATTACTCCTCTTTGTGGTCAGAAGCTTTCGCTTTTTCAACGATATCCTGTAACTCCTTAAGAAAAACAGACATATCTTTAAACTGACGGTAAACACTTGCAAAGCGAATATAGGCGATTTCATCCACATCAACGAGATCTTCCATGACATATTCGCCAATCAAGTTAGTTGATACTTCATTAACGCCCAAACTCCGGACGCGATTTTCCACATGGTCGACGATTTCTTCCATTTGTTCCATTGCAACTGGACGTTTTTCCGCCGAACGGATCAATCCACGTAAAATTTTATCTCGGCTGAATTCTTCCCGTTCGCCATTTTTCTTAATCACTAAAAGGGGTGCTGCTTCAATTCGTTCAAAAGTCGTGAAACGGAACCCGCAGTTTTCACATTCTCTACGGCGGCGAATGGTTCGCCCTTCATCTGTTTGACGACTATCAATAACACGGGAGCTGTTATGGTGACATTTTGGACAACGCATGATTCCACCTCATTATTCTTTAAATTTTTAGCTAAAGTCTACAATTTATCGACTTATTTCTTGGTTAATTATAACATGAAATCCTTTCAACGGCGGGAGTTTGACTTGAAATTTCACAGAAATCAATCGATTTGATAGAATTTTTAGTTTTTACCAATTTTTTTGGACAGATTAAAAAAAATCTTACTAGTCAATGACTAATAAGATTTTCGATAAACTTAGAGTTTTTCCTCAATTCCGGTATAATGTTTCAAGCGTTCTTCTTCCAAACGATCTTTATTTTTCAAGTCTTCCTCCGTCGGGACAGCGTGTTCTTCCAGGTCACGACCCACTTGATCTTTGGTACCATCCTGAATGTTCGCTTGTTTTTCATCATGAAGATTTTCAAGTTCTTCAATTCTTTTTTTTCGCTGCTCAAGATTTTTTTCGGCATCTTCTTTTTGACTTTTTCCTTCTTCTGAAAGTTCTTCATTCTTTGTTAATTCGCCAAATTTTTCCTTTGCGCCGCCTACCAATTTATCTTTTTCATCTTTGATCGTTCCCATGCGTCCTTCCTCCTTTTGTTCCTATCTAAATTGTAACAAAATTCAGTAAAATGAACAAAATTTTTGAACGAAACTGACGAAATGACTCAAATGAATTGATTTTGCCTCAACCAATCCTCAACGATTTTTTTTGTTTGTTGTCGAGTTCCTTGATTATCAAATACGATATCTGCCCGATTTCTTTTTTCGTCGATAGGCATTTGACTGCGGATACGCTGCATAGCGCTCTCTTGAGAGAAGTTATCCCGTTCCATCAAACGCTGGACCTGCAAGGACTCGGGAAGATAAACAACAGCGACCTGATCCACATATTGATCGTAATACCCTTCAAATAATAGCGGAATATCAGCGATAACTAAGGGTGCCTCCGCCTCCTGTAATTGCCGTAAAATTTCCGAGCGAATAAATGGATTTAATACCTGATTCAACAAGTTTAATTTTGCTTCCTCTTGAAAAACGATTCTTCCAAGTTTTTTACGATCCAAGGTTCCTTCTTCAGTAAGAATTTCCTTCCCAAAGGCTCCGACGATTGCTGCTAAACCAGGACTATTAGGAACCACGACCTCCCGTGCAATTAGATCACCATCAATGATAGGAAAACCATGGGCGCGAAAAATATCAACTACCGTGCTTTTACCAGTGGCGATTCCACCGGTAACACCAAGAATTTTTTTCATTTCTACACCTTCAATTTCTGACAGGTTGGACAAATATGCGTACCCCGTTGAGCGACTTTTAACTTTACGATTGGGGTGCCACATCGAGGACAAGGCTTACCAGTTTGACCATAAACGTTTAATGAAAGCTGAAATTTCCCTGCTTCCCCTAGTGCGTTCAAGTAAGTTCGAATCGTTGTGCCCCCAGCAGCAACTGCTTTGGATAAAACTTCAATGATTGCTTGTCGCAACTTTTTTACTTCTTTATCCGTCAATGTATTTGCTGGCTGTTCAGGATGGATTTTAGCTTGCCACAAAGCTTCATCGACATAAATATTTCCCAAACCGGTAACCAATCGCTGATCCAAAAGTAATGGTTTGATCGCTTTATGGGATTTTTTTAGTTGTTCTGTAAAACCTGCCAACGTGAACGTTTCCGGTAAAGGTTCTGGTCCTAATCGTAGAATTCCTTTATAAGTTTCGCTTTGATTTTTCCCCACCAGCGCCATACGTCCAAATTTACGAACATCATGATAGTGTAATTGTGTTCCGTCTGAAAAATGAAAAATCACATGGGTGTGCTTATCCACAATCGGATTCGATTCAAAAAATTCATACTTTCCTTCCATCCGTAAATGGGAAATCAAATCAAAATCTGTTAATTTAAAAATCAAATATTTGCCGCGACGCTGAATATCTTCAATCGTCTGCCCCTTTACTAGCTCTTGAAACGTGGGAACTTCCGGGGCTTCGATGATTTTGGTCCAACGAACGTCTACATTATCGATTCTTTTTCCTTTAACTAAATGAACTAAGCCTTTTCTAACTGTTTCTACTTCTGGTAATTCTGGCAACTTTCTTCACCTTCTATTTTGCATCGTACCAAGTGGTACCCCAACTGCTATCGGTAATCAGCGGCACACTCAACGCAACTGCTGACTCCATGACTTCCTTGACTAGCTGATCAAGAGTCTCCAACTCGGTCTCCGGTACTTCAAATACCAATTCATCGTGTACTTGCAACAGCATAACTGCTTCAAGTTTTTCTTTTTTCATTCGCTTATCTAATTCGATCATCGCAATTTTTAAAATATCGGCAGCACTGCCTTGGATTGGTGTATTAATGGCAGTCCGTTCAGCAAAAGAGCGCAGATTAAAATTCCGAGCATTGATATCCGGCAGATATCGACGGCGATGATAAAGGGTTTCAACAAAGCCCTTGTCTTTTGCATCACGAACGATATCTTCCATGTATTGTTTCACACCAGGATATTTTTCAAAATACGTATCGATGTATTGTTGCGCTTCTTTTCGAGAAATTCCCAGATTTTGTGAAAGTCCATAATCAGAAATTCCATAAACAATCCCAAAATTGACAGCTTTGGCTTGACGTCGCATATTTGGTGTCACGTCTTCGGCTTTTTCGATCCCAAAAACCCGCATCGCGGTACTGGCATGAATATCCTGTCCTTCAATAAACGCTTCTTTTAAATGAGTGTCATCGGAAATATGCGCCAATACCCGCAACTCGATTTGTGAATAATCGGAAGAATAAATCAACCAGTCTTTTTTTCGAGGGACAAACGCTTGGCGAATCTTCCGTCCTTCTTCTAAACGAATCGGGATATTTTGCAAATTAGGATCTACAGAACTTAATCGCCCCGTCTGAGTCAAAGTTTGCACATAGCGGGTATGAATTTTCTCGTCGCCTTGAATCACTTTCAGCAAGCCTTCCACATAGGTAGACTGGATTTTGGCGATTTGACGGTAATTTAAAATGTCCTCTACAATTGGTGCTTGTTCTCGCAATTGTTCCAGTACATCCACCGCTGTAGAATAGCCGGTTTTTGTTTTCTTGATAACTGGCAAGCCCATATTTTCAAAAAGAATCACGCCTAATTGTTTCGGCGAATTAATATTGAAGGTTGTTCCTGCTTCCTGATAGATTTTTTCTTCAATTTCCTGTAGACGACGAGAAAATTCACCTTTCATTGTATGCAGACGAGTAGCATCCACTTTGATTCCAGCAATTTCCATTTCTGCCAAAATTTTTGAAAGAGGCAATTCCATTTGATAGAACAACTCACTCTGATTTTTTTCTGTCAATTCCTGGTCTAATTTTTCACTCAACCAATGAATTGCTTTGACCTTCCGAGATAAATGGGCATAGAAAAGTTCTTCCTCTTCCGGTAGTCCTTTTTTTGCACCCTTTCCATAAACTGTTTCATCTGATTGAATATCGGTATAGTCATAATGGGCTGCTACACCAGCGATATCATTGTTATTGTCATTGGTATCTAAAAGATAGGCGGCCAACAAGACATCAAAAGTGATTCCTTGTGGACGGGTCACATAGCGCTTTAATGCCACATACGTCCGTTTTGCATCATAGACTTTCTTTTGATTTTCTGCCAGTAACCATTTTTTGAAAAAAGGATTTTCAAAAATTTCTTCGTTACTAGTGACATAAATTTGTTTTTTTGATCCCCAAGCAACACCAACGATATCTTCTAAATGGTAGTTTTCTCCCAACATTTCAACATAAAGTGCCATATCTTCAGCAAACATGTCCTCGGTAAATTGATCAACGACATTAAAATGAATATCTTCCATTTCATGCGTATCAACAACATTCAGCTTATCTAAGAAAGATTTAAAATTCATTTCCTTGAAAAAAGGAACCAACTTATCTAAATCTTTTCCGTGATATTCCAACGAATCAATCGAAACATCGACCGGGGCGTTGACATTAATGGTTGCCAAACGTTTTGACAAAAAGGCCTGCTCCTGATCATTGATCAGATTTTCTTTCATTTTGCTTTTTTTCAAGCTGTCGATATTTTCATAAACACCTTCAACTGATCCGTATTCCTTCAACAATTTAATCGCAGTTTTTTCACCGATTTTCGTCACTCCGGGGATATTATCTGCGGTATCACCGGCTAACCCCTTCATATCGATGATTTGTTTCGGTTCTAATCCATCATATTTTTCTGCGATATGTTCTGGTGTATAGTTTTCGATTTCACTGACACCTTTGACAGTAATGGCAACTTTGATATCGTTTGTTGCTAATTGGGTCAAATCCCGATCTCCTGATAAAATGACCACATCAAATTCATTCTTGTCTACTTGGGTTGCCAATGTGCCAATAATATCGTCTGCTTCATAATTTTCCAATTCATAATGCTGTACCCCTAATCCACTGATCAGTTCTCGAATATAAGGCATTTGTTCCCGAAATTCCCCTGGTGTTTTTGATCGTCCCGCTTTGTATTCCGGATAGATTTCGGTTCGAAAGGTTGTCTTGCCCGCATCAAATGCTACCAATACGTGTGTCGGTTTTTCTTTTGACATAACATTTTCAAACATTGTATTGAAGGCATAGATTGCATTTGTATGTAACCCATTGTTATTTGTAAAACGTTCCAATGAATTGTGCAAGGCAAAAAACGCGCGAAAAGCCACGCTGTTTCCATCTACTAATAAGAGTTTCTTTTTAGCCATTTTTGTTAGCTCCTCTTCTAAAAAAGTTCTTCTTTATTCTAACAAAGATATCCTTTGATTGCATTGTTTTGAGCTGATAATCCCAATTTCTGCGTGAAAAAAAAGAACAAAATCAAAGTCGATTTTGTCCTTTTGTCTGTTAAGTGTATTGAGGGTTAGTCGTTTCTTCCGAAAATACGGACCAACGCCAAAAACATGTTCATAAAATCAAGATATAGTTGCAACGCTACAAAGGCAGCAACACCAGTATTCTCGCCTTGTGTTTCACTGTAAAATCTGCGAATCATTTGATTGTCGTAGGCTGTTAATCCAGCAAAAATGATTACCGTCATGATTGACAGCAAGAAATCTGCACCAGCACTATGGAAAAAGAAACCATTCATCAAGGAAACCCCGATGATTCCCCAAACACCAATAATAGCCACGCGACCAACAACGCTTAAATCTTTTTTAATGAAGATTCCAATCAATGCGGCACCGGTAAACGTAACCGCTGCGGCAGCAAATGCTTGAACGATCGTTCCGACATTGTAGGTCATCAAAGTAATGGATAATGTGATTCCCATTAACAGAGAAAAAACAATGTAACCGGCAATCGTCAAGGAAGGATTCTTTTTCGCCTTTCTTCCTAAGACCACAACTAAAATCATTTGAATAATCCATAGACCCATAAAACCTAATGGAAAATTGTTGACAAAGTTCAACGTTTCATATTGAAACACGGTAGAACATAAATAAGAAGCAACACTGCTAAGACCAAGTCCCGCAGCAAAAAACAAATATACTTTCGAATAGAAGCGGTTCAACCCACTTGCTTCGGCAACTGAATGGTTCATATTATTCATTTTCTTCACTACTTTCTTGTAAAATTGGCGGCTGTACCATAACGACAGCATCTAATACCCGATTTTCTTCTGTATTCGTAGCTTCTACTGAAATCGTCACAACATCTTTCATTTTATCTACCTTGATAACTTCAAATTCAAAAGTTAAGGTTTCATAATGATAGACTGGTTCAATGAAATTCACGGAAAAGTTCACCACGTGAGAACCCGGACCAGGTAAATGTTTTGAGATTGCACTAGTGATGATACCCATCAACATAACAGATGGTACGATCGGACGTTGATACTCAGTATGAGAAGCAAAATCATGCTGTATATATAAAGGATTCGAATCATTCGTTAACCCTAAATATAAAAGCAACTGATTATCCTCTAGCGATTCTGTTAAGGATAACGAATCACCCTCCTCGATTTCTTCGATGGTCTTCCCAAGTTTTTTCGGTTTGTTTATCTGCAAAATGTCGTTCCTCCAACTACCATTTTTAATAATCTAATTCTATCAGAACCCGCCAAAAGTGCAAGTTTTTGCGATAGAAATTAAGGAATCAAAAGATATCCCTGATTTTTTTGTTTCAATACACGACCATTAGTGAAAAAATAAAAGAATTTAATTGTGGCAAATTTATCCAGACACCCCAATTTCAACAAATACAGCAAGACTTTTCGAAGGTTTCTTCCATAATAAATCAAAGGGGACTTTCGTTTCATTCGACGCCCCTCACTGGCCATAGCCAATGACGGTTGTAAAAAAGAGCTTGGGACATAAGTCCCAAGAATCATAAAACAGACGACCGAAAATCGTAAAAAGAATTTTCGGTCGTCTGT
>NZ_BJDS01000027.1 GCF_005405265.1 Enterococcus songbeiensis | reverse complement strand
TCAAATAGCTCTCTACTAGTTCTACTCGTTTTTCTGGAGTGAGTTTCATCTTTCTTTGTGGCATACAAAATCCCCCCCTATACAGGACTTTTATATTTCAGTGTCCTATATAGGGGGAGCATATCAAAAAGTGGCTTGCCTTTTTACTTATTCTTTTGTTTCTGGTTCCGTAGTTTTTTCTTTAGGAGCGTTTTTAGCAACTACTTCGATTTTGCCATCCTTGGTCAATTTTGCTTTTAAGTTTTTGATTTTTGGATGATCCAAATAGTATTCCGCTACACCATCTTCGATTTGTTCTTGAATCGTTCGGCGAAGAGGGCGGGCACCCATTGCTGGATTGTAACCTAAGTCAACTAATTTTTCTTGAACAGTTTTTGGTACATCAATATGGATTCCTTGAGCACTCAACATTTTGTTTACATCGTTAAGCATCAAATTGACAATCGTCAACAAGTCTTCTTTTGAAAGTGTCTTGAATTCCACGATGCCATCGAAACGGTTCAAGAATTCTGGTGTAAAGTAATTATTTAATTGTCCTAAAACGGATCGAGTAATCCCTTCACGGGCTGCTCCGAAGCCAACATTGGCTTCCACTTTTCCGGTACCGGCATTACTTGTCATAATAATCAAGGTATCTTTAAAGCTGACAGTGCGACCTTGTGCATCCGTCAAACGACCGTCATCCAAAATTTGCAGGAACATATGCAATACATCTGGGTGAGCTTTTTCGATTTCATCTAATAAAATCAAACTGTAAGGATTACGACGAACTTTTTCGGTCAATTGTCCAGCTTCTTCATAACCAACATAGCCAGGAGGAGAACCAATCAATTTAGAAACACTGTGTTTTTCCATATATTCAGACATATCGAAACGAATCATGGATTCTTCTGAGCCGAATAATTCATATGCCAATTGTTTGGCCAATTCTGTTTTTCCGACGCCAGTCGGTCCGACAAATAAGAAGGAACCGATTGGTCGAGTTTGTTTCCCAAGTCCTACACGATTTCGACGAATGGCTTTTGCCACACGATCGATCGCGTCTTCTTGTCCAATGACATGAGCTTTTAGGTCAGTAGCCAAATTTTTCAATTGTGTTTGTTCTTTTTCTTTCAGCTCACCGACTGGAATACCCGTTCGAGCTTCTACGATTTGTTCCATGTCTTTTTCGGTGATGACTGGTATTTCTTCGTCACTGATTTGTTTTTCTTTCATTTTTTGAAGTTTGTTGATTTGGTCGCGATAATACGCGGCTTTTTCAAAATCTTCTTCTTGTGAGGCTTGTTGTTTTTGGGTTTGGGCATCGGCTAATTTCTTTTCGATAACTTTTGGATCGATCATTTGAATCGTCAAATTCTTTTTCGAGCCGGTTTCATCCAACAAGTCAATGGCCTTATCCGGCAAGAAACGATCTTGAACATACCGATTAGATAAAACAGCAGCAGCTTCGATTGCTTCATCCGTATATTTAACATGGTGATAGTCTTCATAACGAGGTTGCAATCCTTTTAAGATTGTGATGGTTTCTTCTACAGAAGGTTCCTCCACACGAACGGGTTGAAGCCGACGTTCTAGGGCTGCATCTTTTTCAATAATTCGATATTCGTTTAACGTTGTAGCACCTACCATTTGCAATTCGCCACGAGCTAAAGCAGGTTTTAAAATATTTCCTGCATCCATATTTCCGTCGCCGGCAGAACCAGCACCAACGATTTCGTGTACTTCATCAATAAATAGGATAACATTTTTTGCCTGTTTGACTTCTTCAATCAATTTTTGAACCCGTTCTTCAAATTGCCCACGGATACCTGTTCCTTGAACAAGGGAGGCGACATCTAAACGAATCACTTCTTTGTCCATTAATTTTTGTGGGACATCACCATTGACAATCTTTTGAGCGAAACCTTCAACAACTGCCGTTTTACCGACACCGGGTTCACCAATCAAAACGGGATTGTTTTTGGTTCTGCGGTTAAGGATCTCAATCACTCGTTGAATTTCTTCATCCCGTCCAACGACTGGATCAATGTCTCCTTGACGAGCTTGTTCTGTAATGTTGATTCCATATTCTCCCAGCAGTCCATTGGCTTGCCGATTTCCTTGTGGAGGTTGTCCACCGTTAAAGTTATTGCCACCGCCGAATTGAGTGGGGGGTGTTTGTTCGGGAGCACCGTTTTGTTGCATTTGCCGAGACATTTGTCGGAACAAATCATCAAGACTGCCAAACCCGAATGGATCTTGTTGCATCATATTTTGTTGGCTTCCTTTTTGATTTTTTAATTTTTGATAACAGCTTTGACAATAATCAAGCTGTTTTCTCTGACCATTTACATTTGCGTATAAATGGATCGTTGCTTCATTTTTGCCGCAATTTTGACAAAGCATAGAATAGTCACGACCTTTCATACCGTTTTTACTACGAATTAATTTTAACGCGAATCCTGCGTTTCGTAAAAAGATAAACTCAATAGAAGATCAAAAAATGGAAATACTTTCACTGACCATCTTTGACCTTTGGTTTTTATTATACCAAGTTTTGCTTAAGATGCAACTATTTGCTCTTTGACAATTGTCGAAAAATGAAAAACAAGTATACTATATAAATAGTGACAGGTGAGGAGGTGCGTCAATGGTTGAAAATCCATATGAAGGCCAGTTGCAGCAGCTTCGCAGCGGCGACCTTTCAGAAATTATCGTTGAGCAAGCAGAATTTTTAATTTTTCGAGAAGCATGGTTAAAATGCGAAGACCGTACCGCTTTTGTCGGGGAAGCCGGCTTAAATGGTAGGATTATTTACCGTTATCAGAAAAATCAAGGCTAGACCAATGAATAAACAATGTAAATTGGTAGAAAACGGTTGTAAGATTGGCAAAAAAATGGTAATCTTTACAATTGAAAGGGAATTTTTTAGATGTCTTTTTTACGTTGTAGAAAGCAGAAAAAACCCTAACAAAAAACTTTGTTTAATAAAGGAGATCAATCAATTATGGAAAAGAAAGACTTTCATGTAGTAGCAGAAACTGGAATCCACGCACGTCCAGCTACCTTATTAGTTCAAACAGCTAGCAAATTCAACTCTGATATCAACCTTGAATACAAAGGCAAATCAGTGAACCTAAAATCAATCATGGGCGTTATGTCTTTAGGCGTTGGCCAAGGATCAGACGTTACCATCACTGCTGAAGGTGCTGACGAAGCTGACGCAATGGCAGCAATCGTTGACACAATGAAGAAAGAAGGATTATCTGAATAATGGTTGAAATGCTAAAAGGGATCGCCGCAAGTGACGGAGTTGCCGTTGCAAAAGCTTACCTGCTAGTTCAACCGGATTTATCCTTCAATAAAGTTTCAGTAGAAGATACTGACGCTGAGGAAAAACGATTAGACGACGCTTTGGCAAAGTCTACCGATGAATTGACTCAAATTCGGGAAAAAGCAGCGCAAAGTCTCGGTGAAGAAGAAGCGCAAGTATTTGATGCCCATTTGATGGTTCTTAGTGATCCAGAAATGGTTGGTCAAATCAAGCAAAACGTGAAAGATAACAAAGTCAATGCTGAATCAGCATTGAAAGATGTTACCGACATGTATATCGGTATGTTCGAAGCGATGGATGACAATGCTTACATGCAAGAACGCGCAGCAGATATTCGTGACGTTGCAAAACGGATCTTGGCGAATTTGTTAGGAGTTTCTCTACCAAATCCTTCAATGATCAACGAACAAGTTGTTGTCGTGGCGCATGACTTGACTCCAAGTGATACGGCACAATTAGACCGTAACTTTGTTAAAGCATTCGTAACGGATATCGGCGGACGTACTTCGCACTCTGCGATTATGGCTCGTTCTTTAGAAATTCCTGCAATCGTGGGAACAAAAGAAATTACTGCCAAAGTCAAAGCTGGCGATATTTTAGCTGTGAATGGGATCGAAGGGGACGTTATCATTGACCCTACTGAAGATCAAAAAGCAGAATTTATTAAAATTGGTGAAGACTATGCTGCTCAAAAAGCAGAATGGGAAAAACTAAAAAATTCAAAAACAGTCACTGCTGATGGCAAACATTTTGAATTAGCTGCTAATATTGGTACGCCAAAAGATTTAGAAGGCGTACGTAATAACGGCGCAGAAGCAATCGGTTTGTATCGTACAGAATTCTTATACATGGATTCTGCTGATTTTCCTACTGAAGACGACCAATACAAAGCGTATAAAGCTGTATTGGAAGGCATGGGAGACAAACCTGTTGTTGTTCGTACGATGGATATCGGTGGGGATAAGGAACTTCCTTATCTGCAATTGCCTCATGAAATGAATCCGTTCTTGGGTTATCGTGCGTTGCGTATCAGTTTATCCGACTTAGGAGACGATATGTTCCGTACACAAATGCGTGCGTTGTTGCGTGCTTCTGCACACGGCAATTTACGGATTATGTTCCCAATGGTGGCAACATTGAAAGAGTTCCGCGCTGCGAAAAAAATCTACAATGAAGAACGTCAAAAATTGATTAGCGAAGGTGTAACTGTTTCGGATACGATCCAAGTTGGGATCATGATCGAAATTCCTGCGGCTGCTGTTTTAGCAGATAAATTCGCAAAAGAAGTTGATTTCTTCAGTATTGGAACCAATGATTTGATTCAATACACAATGGCGGCTGACCGGATGAACGAACGCGTTTCGTACCTATATCAACCTTATAATCCTTCAATTTTACGTTTAATCAAAAATGTAATTGATGCAGCACATGCAGAAGGTAAATGGGCTGGAATGTGTGGCGAAATGGCAGGAGATCAAACAGCGGTACCATTGTTAGTAGGAATGGGCTTAGATGAATTTTCAATGAGTGCGACTTCAGTCTTGAAGACTCGTAGCTTGATGAAACGTTTGACAACTACTGATATGCAAGAACTTGCTGATCGTGCGTTGAAAGAATGTGACACACTTGAAGAAGTTGTTGCTTTAGTTGAACAATACGTAAAATAGATTTTTCAAAAAGAGGAAGAGCACTTTGTAAATTCGCAAAGTTGCTCTTCTTCTTTTTGTTTTTTTAAATGGCACCCAATCTATCAAATTTGTAAGGTGTTTCCCAGCAAATCTAGGTCTATAGTTGGAGATACAATTGCCCTTGCTGTGCTATAATGTTTGTAACGCCAGATGGAAAAGCTTGTTTTTGCCGTTTTCAGTATTTCAATGAAATGCTGGTATGACATGACGACTGGTTGAAATTTTGAAAAAAATGTCAATCGGAAAAAGAACAAGGATGTCAATTCCACTTATTTCAAGAATCCTAGTGGAATGATATACGGTGTGAAAATCGGAAGAAATTTTGAAAAAAATTTCAACCAGAAAAAGAACAAGGATGTCAGTTCCACTTATTTCAAGAATCCTAGTGGAATGATATACGGCGTGAAAATCGGAAGAAATTTTGAAAAAAATTTCAACCAGAAAAAGAACAAGGAGGATATTCTCTTTGAAGGTATTACTTTATTTCGAAGGAGAAAAGATGCTTGAAAAATCAGGGATTGGTCGAGCATTATCCCACCAAAAGCGAGCATTAAGTGAGGTTGGGGTGGAATATACCTGTGACCCTCATGATGAAGATTATGATATTTTGCACATCAACACATACGGTGTCAATAGTTATAATATGGTAAGCAAAGCTCGTCGTGCAGGTAAAAAAGTTATTTACCATGCCCATTCAACCGAAGAGGATTTTCGAAACTCTTTCATCGGTTCCAATCAAGTATCACCTATTTATAAAAAATATTTAGTCAGCTTATATTCAAAAGCCGATCAATTGATTACACCAACACCCTATTCCAAAGAATTACTGGAAGGATACGGGTTGACCGTGCCAATTGCTGCGATTTCAAACGGTATTGATTTAGAAAAATATGCACCTGATCCAGAGAAAGAACAAAAATTCCGCGAATATTTTCATTTATCACCAGAGCAAAAAGTTATTATTTCAGTGGGCTTGTTCTTTGAGCGAAAAGGAATCGTTGATTTTGTCGAGTTAGCCAAACAATTTCCTGAGTACCTTTTCATCTGGTTTGGTCATGTGCCAATGTACACGATTCCGAAAAATATTCGAAATATCGTAAAGGAAGATCATCCTGATAACGTTCTTTTCCCTGGTTATATTCAGGGAGAGATTATCCAAGGCGCATATTCTGGTGCAGATCTCTTTTTCTTTCCTTCCTATGAAGAAACGGAAGGTATCGTGGTTTTAGAAGCACTGGCAAGTAAGCAGAAGGTTTTAGTTCGGGATATTCCCGTCTACAAAGGCTGGCTGCAAAATGAACAAAACTGTTACATGGCAAAAGATAATCAGGAATTTGCTAATCGAATTGAAGAAATCGTTGAACAGAAAGTACCGGATCTTTCTTTGGCAGGGTATGAAACAGCTAAAGGTAAGAGTATTCGAAAAATCGGTGAGGAATTGAAAGCTGTTTATGAACAGGTTTTGGAAAATGAAACTGTTATGTAGTTTGGAGGAAGTAAAGTGAAAATTGGATTTTTTACGGATACCTATTTTCCGCAGGTCAGTGGTGTTGCGACATCGATCAAAACATTGAAGGATGAACTGGAGCATAAAGGGCATGAAGTATATATTTTTACAACAACTGACCCGAATGCGAAGGAAATGGAAGAAGATATTATCCGAATGCCAAGTGTACCGTTTGTTTCGTTCAAGGATCGACGAATCGTTGTTCGTGGCATGTGGTATGCCTATCTTATCGCTAAGGAATTAGAACTGGACTTGATTCATACCCACACAGAATTTGGTGCAGGAATGTTGGGAAAAATGGTTGGAAAAAAATTGAAGATTCCTGTGATCCATACCTACCACACCATGTACGAAGATTATTTGCATTATGTAGCAAAAGGCAAAGTATTGCGCCCTTCCCATGTAAAATATTTCTCTCGGATTTTTGCCAACCACACAACAGGTGTCGTCTGCCCAAGTGAACGGGTGATTGATACGTTGCGTTCATATGGTGTGACCTCGCCAATGCGGGTGATTCCCACCGGCATTGAAATTGAAAAATTTGAACGTCCTGATATTACGGAAGACATGCGGAAAACTGTCCGAGAACATTTGGGAATTGCTCAAGACCAACTGATGATTTTATCTTTAAGCCGAATTTCTTATGAAAAAAATATTCAAGCTATTATTCATGGCTTTCCAGAAGTCATTCGTCAGTTACCGCAAGCCCGTTTAGTTGTAGTTGGGAAAGGTCCTTATTTAGAAAAATTACGGGAATTGGTTGAAACATTGGGATTAAGTGAAGTGGTTCAATTTACCGGAGAAGTACCGAATGAAGAAACTGCCTTGTTTTATCATGCGGCAGATTACTTTGTCAGCACATCTACGTCGGAAACACAAGGTCTGACCTATACAGAGGCGATGGCAGCGGGAACGCCTCTTGTCGTGGAAGGTAACGATTATTTGAACAATCTGATCGATGATCCTTCGCTAGGTATGACCTTTGTTTCAGAGGAAGACTTTGCGGATTCTTTGATCGATTATATCAATCAAAAAATTCCCGGCAACGATCAAGTGCTGGAAACAAAACTTTACGAAATTTCGGCTACTCATTTTGGTGAATCGATGCTTGATTTTTATAACGACATGATTGCCTATTATCATTCCCGTGAATTGGAGAAGGAAACGGAGCCTTCAATCCAAAAAATCAAGGTTAAACTTCGTGCTTTTAGAAAGTCATCGATGTAAACATTCTGCGACACATCTTCACACTTTTAGCGTATACTAAGAGTGTGAATTTTTTTGATTGGAGGAATGGATATGAAGATTGGTTTTATTGGAACGGGCGTCATGGGGCATGCGATCGTTGAACATTTGCTGGCAGCCGGCCATGAATTAGCAGTATTTAATCGAACAAAAAGCAAGACGGATGATTTGGTTGCAAAAGGTGCAGTATGGAAAGATACACCGAAAGAAATTGCAGCAGCAAGCGACTTTGTTTTTTCCATGGTAGGTTATCCAAAAGATGTGGAAGAAATTTATTATGGTGAAAAAGGTATTTTTCAAACAGATGTTGCGGGAAAAGTTCTGGTGGATCTTACTACCAGCACTCCGACTTTAGCAGAAAGAATTGCAAAGACCGCAATTGAAAACGGAGCAGAAAGCTTGGATGCGCCAGTTTCGGGTGGAGATCTGGGCGCTAAAAATGCGACGTTGACAATTATGGTAGGGGGTAGCTCGGAAACGTTTGAAAAAGTATTGCCTCTTTTTGAAGTAATCGGAAAAACCTATAGTCTGCATGGAGGTCCCGGTAAAGGACAGCACACTAAAATGGCAAATCAAATCATGATTGCCGGTACTATGACAGGAATGACAGAAATGTTGGTTTATGCGAAAAATGCCGGTCTGGATTTACCTAAAGTCATCGATACTTTAGCCGGCGGCAGTGCAGCCAATTGGTCTATGAGCAATTATGGTCCTCGCATTTTAAAAGCAGATTATTCTCCCGGATTTTTTGTTAAACATTTTATCAAAGATTTAAAAATTGCATTGGATGAGGCGAAGAAAATGAAGTTGGAACTGCCAAGTACCAAATTGGCAACGAAACTCTATGAAGAGCTTGCAGACAAGGGCTTTGAAAATGACGGAACCCAAGCGCTGATTAAACTATGGTGGAACGATTAGAAAATTTAAAAAAATCATGTTTTTTTTCCAAAAAACAATGCAAGCATAGGTCTGTTTTGATACAATGTAACAGAAATGGAGAAAGGGAGGCTTTCGGATGAAAAGTTCACAATTAGTTGCCATCATCAAACGCCTTGAAGCGATGACAGAAGCAACCGACAATGAGGTACAAGTGCGCCGTTTTGAAAAAGAAGGCGTTGAGAAGTGTACAGTGACATACGATAAAGCAACAGAAACCTTTGAATTGACTGAGGCAGATACACATCAAAGCTATCAATTTGATAACATTGATATCGTTGCAATGGAGATTTACGACCTGATTCAATAGTGTCACCAATCTGCATTTATTCAACTAGAAAAACCGAGATTTTCAGAATCCAACAGATACCTGTTTGGCGCTGAAAATGTCGGTTTTTTTTATTCATTAATTAGGATCGCTTGGTTGTGAGGTTCGATAAAGCGGCGATAATAGCTGATCAAAATATCGGTGGGATCGACTTCGGATTTTTCTAATTGTTTCTTCTCTTTAGTAATTGGCGGAAACGTTGGTGGTTCAGTTGCAATGATTGCTTGATCGATTCGACCATAAGAGATTTGATAATATTTTCTTTTTTCCGCAGCAATCGGCAAGGAAAATTCAATTTGTGGTTGCTTTAAAAATTGATTTCTCCGTAGCAAAGAGTCATAAAAACGTTGGCTCTGATTGGCTTCCTCCTGCAATCGTTGCGCCTGTTCAAAATTCAGATGTTCACTGGCATGCAGCATCCGCTGGTGAAGCAGATGAAAGTAACTCGTTGGTTCGCCAGTAAAAAAATGTTTCACCTCTGTTAGCCGTTCGCTCAATGGAGTGTCAGTGATTTGAGGAATTTGTTTTTCTACCGCCAAACGAGTGAGGGGATTAGTTTTTGGCAACAGAAAAGTATCGTTCAAGCTGACGAGGATATCCGGCAGATGTTTGTATTGGCGGAATGGTCCCAAAAAATTCGGCTGATACTCTGTTGAAAGAAGGATCTCATGACCGACAATTCCAACATAAAGATAATTTTGATAAAAGTTCATTTGGCGATTATAGAGAGGATGGTATTGTTGGATGTATCGACATTCCAATAACAGTGCATCAAGCTCAGTCGCTACATCAATCGTTTCAAAAGAAGCAATATTATAAATCATCCGCAAAACCTTATTGGAATGATTTGGGTTGTGTCGAAAATAGGACTGTACCCGTTTTTTTAGATTTTTTGCTTTTCCAACATAAATGATTCCGCCGTGCTGATCTTTCATCAAATAAATTCCCGGCGTTGTCGGCAATGCCGCTGCTTGTTGTTTTAGATTTTTCATAGGAAGAAGATAACAGAAAAAAGGAAAAAGAACAAGGAAAGCTCCGTCTTTTTTTTACGAATAATGTTTTGAATATCAAACTAATTTTCTAGGAAACGATTGAGGAAACAAAAATTTTTTCAATTAAAAATCCATGATTATTCTTGAAAATTAATGTGAGATTGCAAAAAATTCTAAAAAGGACTTGCAATTTGTAAAAACATATAATATATTTTGATAGTCAAATGATTTGATAATCAAAGTATTTTGGATGGTGAAACCGTGGAACCTAATTTAGAAACAGTCAACGATTATTTAGTAAGTGTCTTCAATGATATTCTTACGATCGAAGAATCAGAATTACAAAAATCACAATTTAATGATTTATCCATTACGGAGATGCACACGATCGAAGCAATTGGAATGTATAAGAAGAAAACGACCTCGGAAGTAGCCAAGGAATTATCCATTACTGTGGGAACGCTGACGACAGCAATTAATCGTTTGGTAAAAAAAGGATACGTTGATCGGATTCGCAGTGAAGATGATCGCCGAGTGGTAAAGCTGGGACTAACGAAAAAAGGAAAGCTGCTTTTTCGGGTTCATCAGTATTTTCATCGACAAATGATCAAAGGAGTATTGCAGGATATGAGTAGTGAGGAAGAAGCAGCACTTTTAAAAGCGCTAAAAAATCTGCATGATTTCTTGCAGGAATACAAATGAGCGAGGTAAAGAAGTGTTACGGAAAAATTACTGCCACCGCAAGCTATGTTCCAGAAAAAATCATTTCCAACCAGCAGCTTTCAGAAATCATGGATACATCGGATGAATGGATTTTTTCCCGAACTGGTATCAAAGAGCGACATGTAGTCACTACAGAAAATACGTCAGATCTTTGTACCGAGGTAGCAAAAAGAATTTTAAGAAAAGCCGATTGCTTGCCGGAAGAGCTTGATTTTATTTTAGTTGCTACCATGACTCCAGATTTTGCTACACCATCTGTTGCCTGTCAGGTTCAAGGAAATATTCAAGCCGTCAATGCCTTTGCTTTTGATATCAGTGCCGCTTGTTCTGGTTTCGTTTATGCGATGGCAATGGCAGAAAAATTGATTCGCACCGGTGGAAAAAAAGGACTGGTAATCGGGGGCGAGGTTTTATCAAAAGTTTTAGATTGGCAGGATCGATCAACAGCGGTGCTATTTGGTGACGCTGCTGCCGGAATCTTATTGGAAGCAACAGAGCAACCAAGGATTTTGCAGGAAAAATTACAAGCAGATGGTCAAAAAGCCGATTGCCTGACTTCAGGTTTTGTAGCTAACGAAAGTCCTTATTCAGAAAAAAAAGCTTCTTCGCCTTATCTTACAATGATTGGCAGAGAAATCTTTGATTTTGCAACTCGGACCGTTGTGGCACAAATTGCAGACGTGATTGGAGAAAGAGAGATTGATTATTTCTTGCTCCATCAAGCGAATGCCCGAATTTTAGACAAGGTTGCCAGAAAACTAAAACAACCTCGTGAAAAATTTTTGCAAAATATGGAAAAATACGGCAACACTTCAGCAGCAAGTATTCCTTTATTGTTGGATGAAGCTGTGACAAATGGCACTTTGATTATAGGTAGTAAACAAACAGTGGTGTTTTCAGGTTTTGGTGGCGGTCTGACATACGGAGCCATCCTTCTAAAGCTTTAGAGACCTGTTTACAATAAAAATGACGAATAATTAATTATTGGAGGAACTATACACATGATATTTGAAAAAATTCAAGAAATCGTAGCAGAAGAACTAGGGAAAGAAACAGCAGAAATCAAATTGAACACCAACATCCAAGAAGATTTAGAAGCAGACAGCTTGGATTTGTTCCAAATCATCAACGAAATCGAAGATGAATTTGATGTAAAAATTGAAACAGAAGAAGGCATCACAACCGTAGAAGATTTAGTGAAATACGTAGAGAAACAACAAGCGTAAGGTGAGACTGGCTAGGCCCATAGCCTAGCTTTTCTTATAATGGGAAGAAGTCTTTCTTCCTATTATAAGGAAATCAGTTCGTTGATTTTCGTAAAGGTAGCTAAAGGAGAAGAATATGCAAACAGCTTTTTTATTTAGTGGGCAAGGAGCACAATATCCAGGGATGGGTAAAGAGCTTTATCAACAAGAAAAAATCGTTCGGCAGACTTTCTCACAAGCGAGTGAGGTTTTAGGCTATGACATGGCTGAATTATGTTTTGAAAGTGATCGAATCCACCAGACAGAATACACACAGCCGGCCATTTTGACGGTTAGCATTGCTTTTTGGCGGATCTTAAATGAAAAAGGATTCCAAGCAGATGCTGTAGCCGGTTTGAGTCTTGGAGAATATTCCGCTCTAGTTGCCAGTGGCGCACTGGATTTCGAAATAGCGGTTGACCTTGTCGCAAAACGAGGCAAGTTCATGACAAAAGCGGCACCTAAAGGAACAGGAAAAATGGTGGCAGTTTTGAATACGCCAATTGAAACGATTGAGGCAAGTTGCCAACAAGCAGCAAATGTAGGAATTGTTGTACCGGCAAACTATAATACACCGCAGCAAATTGTTATCGGTGGAGAAGTAGAAGCTGTTGACGCTGCTGTAAATTTTCTAAAAGAAGTCGGAGTTAAGCGGATGATTCCGTTAAACGTCAGTGGTCCATTTCATACCCCCTTGCTGAAGCCGGCAGCTGATGAGTTAAAAAAAGAGCTGGAAAGAATTCGTTTTTCTGCGATGCAGATTCCAGTAATTAGTAACACAACGGCAAAAGTGATGAAACAAGAAGAAATTAAGTCGTTGTTGGAACAGCAGGTTATGTCATCTGTTCGTTTTTATGAAAGTATTGAGACATTGAAGCAAATAGGAATTACCCAAACAGTAGAAATCGGTCCGGGAAAAGTACTGACTGGATTTATTAAAAAAATCGATCCTTCGATCAATCTATTGCGAGTTGAGGATAGTGAAACCTTGGCAGCGACGATTGCGCAGTTGGACTAGGAGGAAGTAATGGATATACAGGGAAAAAATATATTTGTGACCGGTAGTACCCGCGGCATTGGCTTAGGTATTGCGAAAGCTTTCGCACAAGCAGGTGGGAACATTATTTTAAATGGACGGGGAGATATTTCATCCGAGTTGATTCAAGAAATCGAAGCGTACGGCGTTCGTTGTATTGGTGTATCGGGAGACATTGCTGATTTTGATACTGCCGGTGAAATGATCGACAATGCGATTGAAGCGCTAGGACCGATCCATATCTTGATCAATAACGCTGGTATCACTAATGATAAGCTAGTGATGCGTATGACAGCAGAGGATTTTGAAAAGGTCATCCGTATCAATCTGACGGGGACCTTCAATATGACGCAACATGTCATCAAAAAGATGATGAAGCAACGAGAAGGAAGAATCATTAATATGGCTTCTGTTTCGGGCTTGATTGGAAATCTAGGGCAGGCAAATTATGCGGCAAGCAAAGCCGGCGTCGTTGGATTTACCAAATCAGTTGCCAGAGAGGCGGCAGCTAGAGGGATTACCTGCAACGCGATAGCTCCCGGGTTCATTGCTACGGATATGACAGAGGTTCTTTCTGCTAAAGTAAAAGAGCAGGTTGCAGAAAATATTCCGCTACAAAAATTCGGCGGTGTCGAGGATGTGGCAAACACGGCACTTTTCTTAGCCCGAAGCCCATATATTACCGGACAGGTCATCAATGTTGATGGCGGACTAGTCATGCACGGTTAACAGGAGGAGAAACGAATGAATCGAGTAGTAATCACAGGATATGGTGTTGCTTCACCTATCGGCAACGATCCAGAGACCTTTTTAACAAGTCTAAAAGAAGGAAAAAACGGTATTGGGGAAATCACCCACTTTGATGCAACAGATACGGGTATTCGCTTAGCAGCAGAAGTGAAGGAATTTCCTTTTGATAAATATTTTATAAAAAAAGATGCAAAACGAATGGATATGTTTTCCGTATACGGTGTGTATGCAGCTTTAGAAGCAATGACAATGGCAGATTTCACCAAAGAAGATGTTGATGCGGATCGTTTTGGTGTCATTGTAGGATCGGGAATCGGTGGTTTACAAACGATCCAAGATCAAGTGATTCGAATGTCTGAAAAAGGCTCACAACGAGTATCACCAATGTTTGTTCCTATGTCAATCGTCAATATGGTGGCTGGAAACATCGCTTTGCGAGTGGGGGCAAAAGGAATTTGTACGAGCATCGTAACCGCTTGTGCTTCAGGAACTCATTCGATTGGTGAAGCTTTCCGCAACATTAAACATGGCTATGCGGATGTCATACTGGCTGGAGGAGCAGAAGCATCCATCAATCAAATCGGTATTGCCGGTTTTGCTTCTTTGACAGCTTTGACAAAAGAAACGGATCCTTCAAAGGCCTCAGTTCCTTTTGATACGAATCGCAGCGGTTTTGTCATGGGGGAAGGTGCAGGAGTCATGGTGTTAGAATCTTACGAGCATGCCAAACAACGAGGAGCCAACATACTAGCCGAGATTGTTGGGTATGGAGCAAATTGTGATGCGTATCATATGACAGCGCCAAATCCTGATGGTTCGGGAGCAGGTAAAGCGATTCAGTTGGCAATGGCAGAAGCAGGAATCACCGGAGCAGATGTTGACTATGTAAATGCACACGGAACAAGCACACCGGCAAATGATGTTGCTGAAGCAAAAGCGATTCAATATGGACTAGGTGAAACCTACCGTCAAACCTATGTCAGCAGTACAAAATCGATGACCGGTCATTTGTTGGGAGCCGCTGGAGGAATTGAAGCTATTGCTAGTCTGCTTGCTTTGGAGCATCAATTTATTCCACCAACAATCAATGTTTCTCAACAAGATCCCGAAATTGATTTAAACGTTGTAAAAAATCAAAGTCAACCGGCAGATGTGACCTATGCTTTAAGTAATTCGTTAGGTTTTGGTGGTCATAATGCAGTTATTTGTTTGAAACGTTGGGAGGCTGACGAATGAATATTCAAGAAATCAAAGGGTTATTAGATCAGTTCGATCAATCCTCTTTAACAGAATTTGATTTAAAAGAAGGCAATTTTGAACTTTATTTTAATAAAAATACGTCATCTGGAAAAGAACGACTCTATGCAACGCCAGCTGCGGAAACACCAGCAATTGGAGGCACACAACTTCAAACAACATCTACTCATGAAGAAACTACCGAAACAATTGTGACCGAAGAGGCAAAAGCTGAGGGAACATCAATCGTGTCACCGTTAGTAGGTGTGGTCTATCTGCAACCAACACCAGAAAAACCGGCATTTAAAAAACTGGGTGATCAGGTGAAAAAAGGCGAAGTTCTATGCATTATCGAAGCCATGAAAGTAATGAATGAAATTACCAGTGAAGTATCTGGAGAAATTACCGCGATACTCGTTGAGAATGAACAGACAGTGGAATACAATCAACCGTTGTTTGTGGTGAAAGAAGGCTAAAAAATGTCATTAATGACTGTAGAAGAAATCAAAAAAATCATTCCCCATCGTTATCCGTTTCTATTGCTGGATCGCGTAGAGGAAATGGAAATTGGCAAAAAAATCATCGCAAAGAAGAATGTATCCGTCAATGAACCTTTCTTTCAAGGACACTTTCCTCACGAACCGGTAATGCCGGGCGTACTGATTCTAGAAGCAATGGCGCAAGCTGGCGCAGTTGCGTTGCTTTCTCTTGAAGAATTTCAAGGGAAAACTGCTTATTTCGGTGGAATTGATAAAGCAAAATTTAGAAAAAAAGTAACGCCAGGAGATACCCTGATGTTGGAAGTAGAATTATTGAAAGTGAAATCTTCTGCTGGAATCGGCAAAGGGATCGCATATGTTGATGGAAAAAAAGTTGCTGAGGCGGAACTGACGTTTATGATTGGATAGGTGAGTTATGTTTTCAAAAGTATTGATTGCAAATCGTGGAGAAATCGCTGTACGAATCATTCGCGCCTGTCGTGAACTAGGAATTGCCACTGTTGCGGTTTATTCAGAAGCAGACCGGGAAGCTCTGCATACGGAAATGGCAGATGAGGCGATTTGTATCGGACCGGCAAAAGCAGCAGATTCTTATTTAAACGTGCAGCAGATTCTAAGTGCTGCAGTGGTGACAAAGGCAGAAGCCATTCATCCGGGGTTTGGTTTTTTATCAGAAAATAGCCGCTTTGCTGCCATGTGCGAAGAAATCAATGTTACGTTTATCGGTCCTAAAAGTGAAACGATTGAAGCAATGGGCAATAAAATCAATGCCCGTCAATTAATGATCCAAGCAGAAGTTCCCGTCATTCCTGGTAGCGATGGAGAAGTGGTTGATGTTGAAGAAGCATTAGCCGTAGCCGAACGCATCGGGTATCCTGTGATGCTGAAAGCTGCAGCTGGCGGTGGCGGAAAAGGGATTCGAAAAGTTGCTTCAAAAGATGAACTGCCACAGCATTTTTCTTCTGCCCAGCAGGAAGCAAAAGCAGCCTTTGGAAATGACGCCATGTATTTGGAAAAAATCGTTTATCCTGCTCGTCATATTGAAGTACAAATTTTAGGTGACGCATTTGGTCATATTATCCATCTGGGAGAAAGAGACTGTTCTTTACAGCGAAACAACCAAAAAGTGATGGAAGAATCTCCATCGGTGGTGATTTCAGAAGAAAAACGCCAAGAACTTGGTGAAGCTGCCCTGCGAGCGGCAAGAGCAGTCGGTTACCAAAATGCTGGTACAATTGAATTTTTAATGGATCAAGCTGGCTCGTTTTATTTTATGGAAATGAATACCCGAATTCAAGTGGAACATCCAATCACTGAGATGGTCACTGGAATTGATCTTGTAAAAAAACAAATTCAGATTGCAGCAAATGAACCTTTGGATATTCAGCAAACGGACATTAAGTTGAAGGGACATGCAATTGAATGTCGAATCAATGCAGAAAATCCTGCCTTTCATTTTGCTCCTTCGCCAGGGAAGATCACCAATCTTTTCTTACCCAGTGGTGGATTAGGTGTGCGGGTGGATAGCGGTATGTACTCTGGGTACACGATTCCTCCTTATTATGATTCCATGATTGCAAAAGTAATCGTTCATGGAGATACCCGTTTTGAAGCATTGATGAAAATGCAACGTGCACTAGGAGAGCTAGTGACAGATGGTGTATTGACAAATTCAGAATTTCAAATGGATTTGATTAGTCATCCACAAGTTGTTGCTGGAGATTACGACACCGCCTTTTTACAAGAAATCTTTTTACCGAATTGGGAACAATAGGAGGGTGAAACATGGCCTTATTCAAAAAGAAAAATTACATTCGCATCAATCCAAATCGGGATGCGACGCCAGCAAATACTCCTTTCGTTCCAGATAACATGTGGGCGAAATGTCCAAGTTGCAAACACACGCTTTATACGAAAGAAATGGGAGCAGAAAAGGTCTGCCCCCATTGTGGTTACAACTTTCGAATCAGTGCTTGGGAAAGAATCGCTCTTACTATCGATGAAAAAAGTTTTGAAGAATGGGATAATGATTGTCGGACGAGCGACCCGCTTGATTTTCCCGGCTATCTGGAAAAGATTCGCATAACACAAGAAAAAACGGGACTGAGTGAAGCCGTATTGACGGGAAACGCTACAATCAATGGCGTCCCTTTGGCAATCGGTGTCATGGATTCTCATTTCATCATGGGAAGCATGGGCACGGTTGTAGGAGAAAAAATCACCCGCTTGTTTGAACGGGCTACAACCAAAGGATTGCCAGTAGTGATTTTTACCGCTTCCGGAGGCGCCCGAATGCAAGAAGGAATTTTTTCTTTGATGCAGATGGCAAAAATTTCTGCGGCAGTCAAGCGACATAGTGAAGCAGGATTGTTTTATTTGACGGTTTTAACTGATCCAACTACCGGCGGCGTCACGGCAAGTTTTGCAATGGAAGGGGACATTATTTTAGCAGAGCCCCAAAGCCTGATTGGGTTTGCCGGACGGCGAGTGATTGAAGAAACTATCAAGCAGGAGTTGCCAGAGGACTTTCAAAAGGCGGAATTTTTGAAAAAACACGGCTTCGTTGACCAAATTGTTCCAAGAAAAGAAATGAAGGAACGTATTTATCAATTATTGACACTTCATACGATGGAAGGGTGGTCGCTGGGATGAAAAAAACTGCGGCAGAAATTCTGCAACAAGCGCGGGGGAAAGATCGCTTGACGGCTCTTGATTATTTTGAGTTGATTTTTGAGAATTTCCAAGAGCTACACGGGGATCGACTTTTTGGAGATGACGAGGCGGTAGTTGGTGGTATTGCATGTTTAGACGAAAAGCCAGTGACAGTCATCGGCATTCAAAAAGGCAAAAATCTGCAGGAGAATCTACGAAGAAATTTTGGTTCTCCTCATCCAGAAGGATATCGAAAAGCCTTGCGTTTAATGAAGCAAGCTGAAAAATTTGGCCGGCCGGTGATTACCTTTATCAATACCGCAGGCGCTTTTTGCGGTGTTGGGGCAGAAGAAAGAGGCGAAGGCGAGGCGATTGCCCGTAATCTTTTGGAAATGTCTGATTTGAAGGTGCCAATCATCGCCATCATTATTGGTGAAGGCGGTAGCGGTGGTGCGCTTGCCTTAGCTCTTGGCGACGAAGTATGGATGATGGAGCAATCAATTTATGCTATTTTGTCACCAGAAGGCTTTGCCTCAATCCTATGGAAAGATGGCAGCCGTGCAAAAGAAGCCGCGGAATTGATGAAAATCACTGCAAAAGAATTGTTTGATTTAAAGGTAATTGATAAAGTCATTCCCGAAACTTTAAATGGCGAACCAATTGAAATGGAAAAAATCAATCACATGCTTCGCAAAGCATTGATCGACAAATTACAAGAACTTTGCCAACTGACGGAATCCGAAAGGTTAGAAGCACGTTATCAGCGTTTTCGTAAATTTTAATCGTAAAAGTAGAAGGACCAAAGCATCCAGCTTTTGGTCTTTTTTTGTTTCTTATAGCCGTTTTTGCTGGGAATATTCAATAAACTAGCGATTTTCACGAGAAAAGTAAATAAAATTTCAAAAAACTTTCAAAAAATGGATGAAAAGTCAAAAAAACTGTGGTAATATGTATACAATCTCATAAAAAAGAAATATATTGTATAAAAAATGAATAATGAGGAGCGGATTTTATGAAAAAGATTTTAACAGGGGTTGCGTCATTAGCATTAGTTTTCTTACTGGGTGCTTGTGGTGGCGGAAATAACGAAAAAGCATCAAAGGATTCAGGTACACAAGACAAAGCAGTTGCTGCAATCAAAGATGCGGGAGTACTGAAAGTTGGATTATCTGCAGATTTTGCTCCTTTTGAATTTCATACGATGTCTGACGGCAAAGATAAAATTGTCGGGGCAGATATTGATTTAGCTAATGCAATCGCCGAAAAATTAGATGTTGATGTTGAGTTTATGGATATGGAATTCAATGCAGTATTAAGTTCTCTGCAACAGGGAAAAGTGGATATTGCGATTTCGGGAATTTCTGCTACACCGGAACGTAAGGAATCCTTCGACTTTTCAGATAATTACTACAATCCACCACAAAAAATTGTTATTAACAAGAAAAATGCCGCAACCTTTACTTCGATTGAAAGTTTGAGTGGCAAAAAAATCGGTGCACAAAAAGGCTCTGTTCAAGAAGATGTAGCCAAGACACAGATTGCTGATGCACAAATCGTTTCTGTTGCGAAAGTTCCTAATCTAATCATTGAATTAAACCAAGGATCGATCGATGCGCTCGTCGTTGAAGAAACAGTTGGTGCTTCTTATATTGACCAAAACCCGGATTTGCAGTTTGCAGAAGTTGACTTGAAATCCAGCGAAGACGAAGCGTATGCAATCGCCTTGCCAAAAGACAGCGGCGAATTAAAATCAGAAATTAACGATGTAATCAAAGAATTGAACGATTCTGGCAAAATGGAAGAATTTGTTCAAAAAAATATCGAGCTAGCAAATAAAAATGCCGAAAAATAGATTGAGGTTAGACAAATGAATTTTTCCTTTTTACCAGATTTTTTCCCTTATTTTCTTTCAGGAACAGTCGTTACCATTATCATTTCAGTGGTTACCATCATTTTTGGAACGATTATCGGAGTCGTAATGGCTTTGCTGAAACTTTCCAGCGTGTCTCCTTTGCGTTGGTTTGCCAATATTTATATTGAAATTATTCGTTGTACACCGATGTTGATCCAAATTTTGATTGGTTTTGGACTTTTGCAAGGAATCATCAGTGCGCCAACGGTAGCTATCGGTGTTTTAGATGTCGATTTTAGTCGGTTGATTCCCGGAATTATTGTGATTTCAATGAACTCTGGCGCCTATGTAGCAGAAATCGTTCGGGGTGGGATTATTTCCGTTGAAGCAGGGCAAAAAGAAGCAGCAGAATCTCTGGGTTTGCGTCCAATGCAGGCGATGCGTTACGTGATTTTACCGCAAGCATTGCGAAATATTCTTCCTTCAATGGGAAATGAATTTATCACCCTGATCAAAGATTCTTCCCTACTTTCAACAATTGGAATTTATGAATTATTGAGCAGTGCGCAAATCGTTATCACCAATTCGTATATTCCGTTAGAACCATTGTATATTGCCGCTATCATTTACTTTATCCTGACTTTCTTCACGGGACGTTTACTGGCTTTATGGGAAGAAAAAATGGGTAAAGGATACCAAAGATAGGGGGGAATATAAGATGTCGGAAGCATTGATTAAAGTAGAAAATCTGCATAAATCATTTAAGAAAAATCAAGTATTAAAAGGAATCAATTCAGAGATTAAAAAAGGGGAAGTCGTGGTAATCATCGGACCATCTGGCTCAGGAAAAAGTACCTTTCTCCGCTGTCTAAATCTTTTAGAGGTACCAACTCAAGGTAATATTTATTTTGAAGGTACAGATATTACCGATAAGAAAAATGACATTTACAAAATGCGAGAGAAAATGGGAATGGTTTTTCAAAACTTTAATCTTTTTCCTAATATGACAGTCATGGATAACTTGATTTTATCTCCTGTTAAAGTAAAAAAAGAAACCAAAGAGACAGCTATGGCTTTTGGGGAGCAGCTTTTAGAAAAAGTTGGTTTGAGTGAAAAAAGCGCTGCCTATCCTCAATCGCTTTCTGGGGGACAGAAACAGCGGATCGCGATTGCACGAGCATTGGCGATGCAGCCGGATGTTATGTTGTTTGATGAACCGACTTCGGCGTTAGATCCGGAAATGGTAGGGGAGGTCCTTTCAGTTATGCAGCAGTTGGCAAAAGACGGTATGACGATGGTCATTGTTACCCATGAAATGGGATTTGCCAAAGAAGTTGGAGACCGTGTGCTCTTTATGGATGAAGGAATCATCATGGAAGAAGGAACACCGGAAGACATCTTTCAGCATGCACAAAATCCACGGACAATTGATTTTTTGTCGAAAATATTATAGAAAAAACCTGTAGGAAAATAGCCAAGCAGCCGTTTTCCTACAGGTTTTTTTAAAAATTCGGATGTTGATGTTTTTGTTTTCGTAAAAGAGGCAGTAATTCTTTTGCAGTGATCGCCATTACTTTTTCGCCAAGGGAACCCTTCGGCATTTTTTCTGCGGGGTCATTTTTGTAACGGTAATCGGTAAAGAGCTGTTCTCCGTCTTTTTCTTCATAAAAAGCCCAGATTTCTTCATCTCCGATATCTTCAATATCGGCAAAAAGCTCAACAATCAGTTCATTCAAGTCTTCGTGAAATTGCATCATTCATTCTCCTTACTCAAAATTTTCTCCTTCTATCTTAGCACATTTTTGTGGGGGTACAACGGGTTTTTAAGAAGGTGGGGCTATGCTCACAATAGAAATTCGTTCTCAATCCATGCCAATCCTTCATGAGTGCTAGTGTAAAAAAGGAGTTTTCCATTCAAATCAAAAAAGGCTATGTTCATGTAGCCAAATTCTGTAGTGTCAACATTGCTACCTAAAACAACATCGAAATGATTATAGGAAAAAGAGTCAATTTTTCGTAAGTCATTAAAAAATTTTTTTTTATTACCAGTAAATATCCTGAATTATTCATACTTCTAGATTTTTAACATTAATTTTGAAAAACCATCGGTTTTTCTTTTTCTGTTATTACA
>NZ_BJDS01000026.1 GCF_005405265.1 Enterococcus songbeiensis | reverse complement strand
GTTCTTATTTTAATACAAAAAAATAATCCAGATGCCAATCAATTTGACTGGTATCTGGATTTTTCATTAGGACTTATATCCCAAGCTCTTTTTGCGTCATAAAATCAATTTCAATAAAATCGGAATGTACAACATATAGATCAACACAGAATATCCGAGACTGGAAGCGGCAAACTCTTCGTCTCCGTGATAGGCACGTGTGAGGATCGTGACAGAGTTTTGGACCGGCATGGAGGATTGGATGATAAACACAGCCAACATCAATGGCGGTACGTGGATGAACTGTCCTAGCAACCAAACAATCAAAGGGGAGAAAAAGAAACGCCCCAGCAAAACGCCGATAACATCGCGATTGATCTTTAAATTTTTTAATCCGCTGAAATACACGATGATTCCGATGACGAACATGGATAAAGGGGTAGTCAAATCTGCCAGATAACCGCCAAAAGTAGCAATAAATTCCGGTACTGGAAAACTTGCCATCATCCAGCCGATTCCGATTAAAAATCCTAATAAAGCTGGAGAAAAAACTTTTTTCAAAACCACCAGTGGGTGAAAGGACACTTTTGCTTGGTGGATTTCAGGATTATCTTGAGCGATTTCGTAGACACCGATTGTCCAAAAAATCGTTGTGTTAACGATATAATACAATAGAACAAAAGGCACTGCTTCCTCACCAAAAATTGCTAAGTTGATTGGCAGACCGATAAAAATCGTGTTGGAACAAGTAAACATCGTCGTAAATGTTCCGCCGCGCCCCTCTTTTGTCGGCCAGATTTTTCGATAAAGCTGGCTTAAAAAGAAGGTCATAAACATTGAAAGGATGGGAATAATCATTCCGCTGAATAAGTTCAGAAATTCTTCTTTAGAAAAATTAGCGGTAATAGTCAAAAACATGTTGAAGGGCAGTGCTAAATTTAAAACCAGTTTAGAAAAAACATCTGCACTACGGTTGGAAAACCATTGTTTAAAAGAAAGCCAATAACCTAAAAACATTAAAGCAAAGATAGCAAAAATATTCAAATACGCATGGAGCACCTAGAATCACCTCTTAAAATAACTATAGGGGAAGTTATAGGAAGAAACAAGACCTTCAGAAAATTTTGTACAGAGAAAAAACCACGCCGCAAATGGAAGCCGGCATGGAAAAAAGAATTATTTATTTGGGTTTTCGTTGTTGCTTGTTGGCATTGCGCCCTTGTGCATTACGATTTTTTTCAACTTTTTTAGGCGTCTCAACAGGAGTGACATCCTTTTTAGGAGGAGTAACTACCGTTTTAGGAGGATTTGCTTTCATTTCTTCTGCGATTTGTTCTCTGATTCTTGGTTTCATGATGACATTCGTGATGTAGGTTTGGATACAGCTGAAGACCCCACCGACTACCCAGTAAAGAGTCACTCCGGCTGGTGCGCTGAAGGACATAAACACGATCATCAATGGAGAGACGATCAGCATGGTACGCATGGTTTTCTTTTGTTCCTCAGGAATTCCGATTTGGGAAATGTACCCTTGGATCAAATAAGAGATTCCGGCGATAGCCACAAGAACGATACTTGCTTCACCCAAATTGATACCATAGAAAACAGATTCACGAATTCCTTCCGTATAACGGGCTGTATAATACAAGGCAGAGAAAATCGGCATTTGGATCAAGAGGGGCAGACAACCGATTCCACCGGTCATGCTGACGCCGTTTTCTTTATAAACAGCCTGCATTTCCATTTGAGCTGCCATTTGTTCTTCCCGGGTCGTTGCTTCTTTTAATTTTTTCTGTGCAGCAGTGACTTGTGGTTTGATAAATTGCATTTTTTCCGATTGGATCATTGTCTGTTTGGATTGATGGATACCAAGAGGCAGAATGATCACTCGAACGATGATCGTAACGATAATGATCGCCCAACCATAGGACCAGTTAAAATTATTGACCAGATATTGAATAAAGTTTCCAAGCGGTTCTACCAAAATACGATAGACCATGCCTGACTTATCCGGATTTCCATCTTTATCGAGACTGACACAGCCAGAAAGCGTGAGCAGTAGTGCGAGCAAGCCGGACCCAACCAGCCAGTTTTTCATTTTTGTCATGTACTTCTTCCTCTTCATAAATAAATTTACACAAAAGTAACTATACTAAAAAAAGGAAGTGATTTCAATGTAGTTCATAAAAAATTCAAGAAGTCCTGCTTAAATACGTCAGCGATATTTGACGGCAAATTTGTTTCTTTCTTTAATTAATGGGTCTTCTGTAATGTCAACGTAGGTCACGCGACCGACTGGGGAAGGGGAATCTTTGATTTCTCGAATAAATTCCTCCATCGTTTCTTCTTCTCCAACCGCTTCAATGCCAACAGAACCGTCTGCCTCATTCCAAACAGCACCGGTGATTCCTAAACGATCTGCTAAAATTTTTGTCGTGTAGCGAAAGCCCACCCCTTGGACAGTGCCTTGCACATTCATTCGAAGTTTGCGCATCTTGTGCTCATCCTTTCTCATTTCGTTATCTTAATGATAGCGTTTTTTAATTTTTTCAACAAGTAGAGTGTTCCTGAAAGGCATGGTATAATGAAGCGAGGTGAAGAACGTGAAAGAGATCCATTCTACAAAAAATGAAACGATTAAGCAGTTGAAAAAACTGCATCAAAAAAAATATCGGGATCAGCAGAAGCGTTATTTGATTGAAGGATTTCATTTAGTCGAGGAAGCGGCCAAGCAACAATCGATTGAAATGATTTTTGTTGACGACCGGGGAAAACAGGAATGGCAAACTTGGTTGGATGAGCAAAGCGCTGTAGAGGAGTACTATGTTTCCGAGGAGGTTTTGGCTGCTTTATCTGATTTGCCTACGCCTCAGGGGATCATTGCTGTGGTTAAAAAAATAGAACCGACTGCTGTCGACTTTTCTGGTGCCTGGCTATTGTTGGACAATGTCCAAGATCCTGGAAACGTTGGTACGATGATTCGTACTGCCGATGCTGCCGGATTTTCTGGGGTCATTTTGGGAAAAGGAACTGCCGATATTTACAGTACAAAGGTTTTGCGGAGTATGCAGGGAAGTAATTTTCATTTGCCGATTTTACAGGCAGAGCTCAGTGAAAGTATCCAACAGTTTCAAAAACAAGGAGGTAAAGTTTTTGGAACGGAATTAAACAAGGATGCCGTTGATTATCGCAAGGCTGTTCCAACAAAAAATTGTGCGTTGATTCTTGGTAATGAAGGGCAGGGCGTAGCGGCAGAATTTCTGCAGATGACGGATCAAAATCTGTATATTCCGATTTATGGACAAGCAGAATCCTTGAATGTTGGCGTAGCTGCTGGAATTTTGATGTATCGTTTTGCGGAAGCCGTTGTTTAAGAACTGTTAAAATTTACGTAAACGGCTTCAAAAAAGATAGAATATCTATAAACAGGGTGTTATACTCGTCTCACGTAGTAAAAAAGTATCTTTCAAAGGTGGCTAGTGTAACGCATGACAGAAAAATGGCAAGCTGATGCAGAATATATGTCTTATGTTCAGGATTTATTAGAAACTGAAGAAGTGAAAAAATTAGCCAAATTTACACAACATATGAATTCGACACGTTTGGAGCACTCAATCAGTGTTTCCTATAATAGTTTTAAATTAGCAAAAAAATGGGGCGGCGATGCGCGGGCAACGGCTCGAGCTGGATTATTGCATGACCTGTTTTACTATGATTGGCGTACAACAAAATTTGATGAAGGCTCCCATGCCTACATGCATCCTCGGATCGCAGTCAAAAATGCCGAAAAAATCACAGAATTATCTGATTTAGAACGAGATATCATTCTTAAGCATATGTGGGGAGCAACAATCGCTCCACCTCGTTACAAAGAAAGTTATATCGTTACGATGGTAGACAAATATTGCGCAATCAAGGAAGCTTCAGAGCCGTTTACCCAAAATGTTTTGACAAAATGGCATCGTTGGTTTCCAAAAAAACAATCTGTATAGTAGTGACGGAACGGATCGCAACGCCGATTTGTTCCGCCCTTTTTTTGCCTTGTGACTGAAAAAGGGATAAAAAAATGAAAATGAGGAAGCTATGAAAAATTTAACCATACATAATCGTTTGAGCACCAGAATATTATTGACTATCGTCGGCACATTTTTAGTGGCACTTGGCATTCGGCTGATCGTTTTGAGCCAGTTGGGGGCAGATGCACTCAGCACGTTTATTCTTGGAGTAATCCATCATTTGCCAGTTCAATTTGGAACAGTCAGTTTACTTATCAATAGCCTAATTTTAGTCATCGTTTTTTTTCGTAACAAAGAATTGATTGGTTTAGCCAGCTTAATCAATAGTTTTGGTATCGGCTTGTTTCTTAACCTTTTTGATTGGCTGGGAAAGGCGCAGCATTTACCGGAAGGAACTCATTATTTAGCGGTTATCGCCGGACCTATTCTTTTTGCGCTTGGCACAGCCCTTTATTTATTGACTAATATGGGATCAGGCGCCTATGAATGTTTGATGATGGTGGTAAAGAACCAATTTCATCTCTCGGTTCGAACTGCCCGGATTTTGTTGGATGGCTGTTTCATGATCGTCGGCTTCTTATTAGGGGGGACAATCGGCATCGGCACTTTATTGGTTTTATTTTTACTTGGACCTACGCTGGAATTCTTTTTGCAACAGTTACCAAAAAGAGTTTCATTTTTCAAATTTGATTAAAAAAGGCGCCGATCCGAGGATCAGCGCCTTTTTATCAGCGAACAAAAAATGACAACAACATGATGAAAAGAAAGAACAGTGCAATTCCACCAGCAATAAGCAAATGGCGTTTTTTATTCAGCATGATGATGGCAATATATTCTCGTAAAAAAGCGTTTGGCAAATAGTAAAAAGCAGTTGGTGCACCGATACCGTCAGCTTTTAGATTTGCCCAACGAGCATAGATACCCGCCCGAAAAATATGGTAATTATTTGAAGAAAAAAGTGCTTTACTTCCGCCGGTTTGTTGCTGGATAATCTCTTTAGAAAATGTCATATTTTCTAAAGTCGTGGTGGAATTGGTTTCTACTAAAATTTGTTGTTCCGGGATTCCTTGTGATAGTGCGTAAGTTTTCATAGCGATTGCTTCCGGGACCTTTTCATCTGCTCCTTGACCGCCAGACATGATCAGGCGCAATTCTTTGCCAGTTGCTCGCAACTGTAAACGGTAAAATTCGATGGCTTTATCAATACGTTGCGCCAATAAAGGAGAAACTCGCTGGCCATCAATCAATCCGGCACCCAAAACGATGATATAATCTTGATCGTAACGAGGATGATTAAATTGGTAGATCACTGAAATTGTCAAGAAATTATAAAATACGATAAAAAAGTAGGTTCCGGCAACTGGTAGATAAGCGAGAAGAATGGCTAACCAATTCGGTAGGGTTTGCACCACGAACCAATTGAAAAGCAAGAAGATTGTTAATCCAATTGCCAGCAATAACGTCAACAAATTTGCTAGAGAGTGAGACTCTTTTTTTAATACTACAATGGCATTCCAATACAAAAAAATCAGTAGTCCGTAGATCCCAAAAATACCAATCAATAAGGCAGCAACCAAAATAACCGCCAATAATCCCCCTACCAACAGATTCTGAGTTTGAAGAATATTGAATACTAAATAAAAGCCGAAAGAAAGCAGAAAGATGTTGAACAGCCAACCATTCAGCAATCTGCGTTTTTCTTTAAAATAGGAGAAAAGAAAAATCCCCAGAAAAGTGAGCGGCAGCAAAATATAGAAAGTGCCCGTCTGCAATTCGATAATTGCTAAATAAACAAATAAGCTGATAAAAGACCAGAGACTGCAAAAAAAGAGAGTATCCGGATCATCTTTGCGTTTGCGCCAAAGAACCGTCAGCCAATTTCCGATACTAAAGACAAGGATATAGCTAATTTCTTGTATAAAATTCATTTTTTCAACTCCTAACAAGTGATAGTATAACGAAAAACACAAAAAAATGCTCAAAATAGCGAATATTTGTCGAAAAAAATAATTTTCCGGTACAATGGAAGAAAGACGAGGAGGAAAACGCATGACGATTGGTGAAGTAAGGCGTGTCAATTTACCGGCATTTACGGTAATTGGCAAAGAAGGAAAAGGGCTTGCGCAAGATGGTTCATCATGAGTACCGCCTTTATGGGAAATTGTAAACGAAAAAATCATTGAAGTGGCAGAAGAGGTGGCAACAGAACCGGCAAGCATTCATTTATGGGGCTTGATGAGTGATGAAGAAGTCTGGTTAGCCCCTTGGAATGAAGTAGGCAGGTACTTAGCTGGAATCGCTGTTCCCGCAGCGACACCGGTACCGGAAGGTTGGCAGAAATGGGAAATGCCGGCGATGAGTTATCTCGTTGTCAAAACCAACAGTGAAAATCTTGCCAGTATGACCGAAGAAATGTTGGCGGTGATTTTACCTAAAGAGCAGGCGATTTTGTCAGCGGCAATTCAAGAACATTACCTACCGGAGTTTGAAGATGGGGAAGTTGAACTATATTTTCCTGTTGCATATTCACAGCAAACCGAAGAAAGAAAATAAACAATAATCCCGAAGAATCATAAGATTCTTCGGGATTATTGTTTATTAATGATACTTAGTTTAAAAAAGATTTGAGAAAAATGTTGCGATTTTTCGACCAGTCAATACGAAGAAATTCGCTTTTTCGACCTTGCTGTTAACGATGATGTCAGTTGTTGGCAATTGCGCATCATCTAAATACCCAAGCGTATCTTGAGTTAATTGAAGGGTTGCCGTTCCAATCGTTTGATCTTTGGCAACAGGAGCTGTGATCGTTTCTTTATCTACCAATTTTTTATCAAAGGTGGGCTGAATCGTGGTTTGTGTTTGATCCATATCTTTGCGCACCCACGCTTTTACCGAATCTTTCAAAACTATTGGTGCTTTCAACTCTTTGCCATCGGTCACTGCAATCGTTTTTTGATCAGGGATGGTTGCATCAGCAGTTGAAACCTCTTCTAACGACCAGTTTTCAAAAGAATAGTCCATCAATTTTCCCGTTTCAATGAAACGAACGCTGGGATTTTCCTCATGACCAGCAACGTTTAACACAACGGTAATAACTCGTCGGCCATCTTTTTCCATTGTACCCACGAAACAAGCACCCGCTAGTTCCGTTGTTCCGGTTTTCAATCCGTCAACACCCTCTTTGGCATTGATGAAACCCGGTAGCATCCAATTCCAATTGACCATTTCAACAGGAGATTGGGTATTTTCACCAAACATTTTGGTGGTCGTTTTTGATACTTCCAAGAAATCGGGAAAATCAATCAATAAGTGGCGGGCAACGATAGCAACATCTTTGGCAGAAAGTGTGTTTTCTGCATCTGCACTTGAACCCGGATAAAGATGCTCTCCTAAGTAGCTATTGTTCAATCCCGAAGCATTGACGAGGACTGCATCCGTGATGCCCCAACTTTTTAGTTTTTCTTTCATTAAATCAACAAATTTTGATTCACTGCCGGAAATTTTTTCAGCAAGAGCTACCATTGATGCATTTGCTGATTGAATAACCGCAGAATCGAACAACTCTTTGACAGTGTATTGATTTTCTTTATGTAACGGAACATTGGACAAATCCGGGGTAACACTTAATTCTTCTGCATAATCAGAAATTTCCACCGTATCATCCCAAGCCAATTTACCTTCTTTGACTTGTTCTTCAACTAAATACAGTCCGATGATTTTGGTGATTGAAGCAATGCCCAGCGGTGTGTCAGCATTTTGATTATACAAAATTTTGCCGGTTTCATAATCCACTGAGATGGCTGCTTTAGCATCTACTTGAAAATCTGATTCAGCAGCATTTGCGCGTATAGGTGTGATACTTACCAACAGGATCAAACTGAATACGAGGGCAAAGAGGGTACGAATTTTTTTTGACATGAATAGTCTCCTTTGTTAATACAATCTAAGTCAAAAGTTTAGCAAAGTATATCCTTAGTTTCAATATCAGAAGGCAAGAAAACCGCTGATTTAAGAAAAATGATGAAAATCACTGTTTTTTCACCGTGAATTTAGCGCTAATTGACAAATTTTCCGCAAAAAAAAGACGAAGCCAAAACTTCGTCAGTGATAACATAAAGTACAATTAGCGATGGTGTTGATCTTTTATCCGTACGGGAACTTTTTCCATCCGTTGATCTTCTTCTACGTATTTGTAAACAGCAACTAACGAAATGGCTAATAAGGCCATCAAACTAAAGATCGTTAAAAGCGTAGCTAATGGAGCAAACATATGCATGACCTTCTTTCTATCAAAATTTTATCTAATTGTGCTGAAATTCTTCTTCCTACTTTAGTATAACAAGTTTTTCCTGTTCCTACTAATAAATTAGCTTTGTTATCCTAACTTTTTTTGTTAATGGGAGTGAGGGAGAATGTTTTATCTTCGGTTTCGTCATAAAAGGTCAACTGATTGTTTTTTTCTTCAAAAATAATATGGTAGCCTAATTTATCCAATAAAACCAATCGAGAAGGAGTCAATTCGACTAAAGTCGTTGGTTCCAACTGATCTTGAAAAAGGAGCTGATACTTGTCCGTCACTGTTACAGCTATCGGATTTCCAGTACGTCCCTTTTTGTATTGCCATTCTCCTATGAACCGGCGATAATTTTCAGAATGGACGGACTGCTTTTTTCGCAACAAGATAGAACCCGCCAATCCTGTGAGCAAAGATGCTCCGATCACCAACGGAAAATGTTTTTTCATTCGCTTCACATCCCTTCTTCAAAGTACAGATGTAGTATAACATGAAAAAAGTCGAAAAGACTCAGACTTAAGTTTGAATTTTTAGAAACTTAACTTTGTGTGTGATAGGATACAGATGGTAGGTGAAAAAATGGAATACAAAGATGTCATTTTAGCAGCATTTATTGAGCGAGTAAATCGTTTTATTGCTCATTGTCGCTTGGAAACTGGCGAACTTGTGGTGGTTCATGTAAAAAATACCGGACGGGGAAAAGAAGTGTTGCTGCCGGGAGCAGTAGTCGCTTTGCAACACTGTCCAGCCCCCACCAGAAAAACCAGCTATGATCTGATTGCAGTCAAAAAGAAAAACGCATGGTTCAACATCGACAGTCAATTGCCTAATCGTTTGGCATACGAAGGGATATTGGATGGAAAAATTATTTTACCCGGACTGGCAGGTGAGGTCACTCTTTTAAAACGGGAAGTCCGTTTTGAAAACTCCAAATTTGATTTGGCACTGGAAACCACTCTTGGAGAAAAAGTGTTTATTGAAGTAAAGGGAATGACCTTGGAGAACCTGCGAATCGGGGCTTTTCCTGATGCTCCAACCCTGCGAGGGAAAAAACATGTACATGAACTGGCAGATGCAATAAAGGAAGGCTACCGAAGCTACGTCTTGTTTATTATTCAATTTGAAGAAGTTCAGCTTGCAACGATCCATACAGCCATGCAAGAAGAGCTGCGAAATGAGTTTTTACAGGCTATGGCAGACGGCGTGCAAGTTTTAGCGTATAATTGTATCGTAGAACCAAATACTGTGACGGTGAAAGAGGCGATTCCTTTTGAATTGGATTATCCTTTCATCGATCCAAATTAAAAGAGGGGGAGAAAGATGATTCATTTAGGCGTTATTGGTACAGGATGGATTACTCATCAATTTGTTGAGGCAGCTCATGCTACGAAAAGCTATCAGCTGGTTGCTGTTTATTCACGGAGACTGTCATCTGCACAAGAATTTGGTGCAAGGTATGGCGAGGTAGAGTATGCAACGGATTTAACAACATTTTTTGGATTGGCTCATATGGATACTGTCTATATTGCTTCACCAAACGGTCTGCATTTTGAACAGGCCAAGCAGGCAATTTTGGCAGGAAAAAATATAATTGTTGAGAAGCCGGCATTTTCCACACCGGCAGAAATGGACGAGATCATTGAACTGGCAAATCAGCAACGGGTCTTTTTCTTTGAAGCCGCTCGTAACATCCACGAAGAAAGCTATAAAAAAATTGCTGAATTTTTACCAGTAAAAGATCATATCATTGGAGCAAACTTTACCTATATGAAATATTCCTCCCGTTACGATGCCGTTTTAGACGGACAGGAACCGAACATTTTTTCTCCACGTTTTTCCGGCGGGTCCATCATGGATCTGGGAATTTATCCGCTGTATGCTGCAATGGGCTGGTTTGGAATGCCTGAATCCATGCATTATTTTGCTCGGAAAATTACCACCGAAGTAGACGGAATCGGCACGATTATTTTGCGGTACGATTTATTTGATGTAACTATTCAACAAGGGAAAATTGCCGACTCTTATTTGCCCTCTGAAATTTATCTAGATAATGGTACCTTGGTAATGAGTGGCATCAATGCTTTTGACGCAGCAGAGTTTCATGATCGCAACCAAAAGGAAATCGTAAAACTGGATCTGACAGCTAAGGAAAATCCTATGGTTGAAGAGGCAGCCGACTTTGCAAAAGTAATCCAACACCCAGAAGATAAAATGCAAGGTGCACTTTACCAAGAATGGGTCGAGTTGTCCCGCAATGTTAATAAAGTTATTTATCATATGCGTCAAGAGGCAGGAATCGAATTTGCCGCTGACAAAAAAGAGTAGGAAGTTAGTGAATGAATAGAGAAGAATTACCAGAAGCTTGGCAAAAAAGATGGACTGATCAAGCCTTTCAAGAACCGACAAAAATCCAGCAACAAGTTTTTGCTCCATTAAAGAACCACGAAACCATCGTCGGAATTTCTCCCACCGGTTCTGGGAAAACGCTCGCCTATTTATTGCCGCTTTTACTAAACGTTGAAAAAGACAATGGCAACCAACTATTAATTCTGACCTCCTCTCAAGAATTGGCCGTACAGGTTACAGATGTTGCCAATATCTGGGCAAAGGATATCGATTTACGGGTTCAATCCTTGATTGGCGGAGCAAATGTCAAACGGCAAATCGAAAAGTTGAAGGAAAAGCCAGAAGTTTTGATTGGCACACCTGGCAGAGTCATTGAATTGATGAAGGCACGAAAACTAAAAAGTCATTTGTTGCGGGCGGTTGTTTTGGATGAAGCCGATCAAATGCTGCAAAAAGGCAGTACAGAATTAGTGACCGAAATCGTTAAACAACTGCAAAAAGAAACACAACTGGCTTTCTTTTCAGCAACAGCGGATGCAGCTATCACTGAAATTGCGACGCTGATTGATCAAGTACCAACAGTAATTGATGTGACTAAAGAAGATGACAGTAAAGGCGTAATCCACCATTACTTCTTGCGTTATCCCGGAAGAAAACGTGTGGATGCACTGCGTCGTTTGGCTTACCTCGATTCCTTTCGGGGATTGATTTTTTTCAATCAACTGACAGAGATGGGCAACGCTGAAGAAAAATTGTTGTATCACGGGGTGCCAGTGGCTTCTCTTGCTTCTGATCAATCCAAACAAAGCCGCAAATTAGCATTGGGCTCCTTTCGAGAAGGAAAAATCGTTGAATTATTGACAACAGATCTTGCTGCTAGAGGATTGGATATTACGGATTTGCCTTTTGTGATCAATGCCGAAGTACCTCTAACAAAAGAAAGCTATCTCCATCGTGCCGGGCGAGTAGGGCGTATGGGGAAAACGGGAACGGTAATCACTATCCTTCAAGACAATCAAATGCGAGACCTGCAACGATTGGCTAAGGAGTTGGGCCTTACCATAGAAGAAATTTTTCTTCACGGGGGTGCGTTACAAACAACCCCACCGATTAGTCAAACAGAAAAACCAAAGAAAGCACCAACGGTTTTTGCCAAAAAATTAGAGATTCACGAAAAAATAGCGACGACGCAAGAAAAACGTAAGAAATCGCTTCATAAAAAACGAAAATCACAAAAAGACAAAGGAAAAAGGCGCAAATGAGCGCCTTTTTGTGTTACCATTAAAGGGAAAAAATGCTTTTTATTCGATCGAAGGAGATACTTATGAATTCTCGAAAAGAAGAAATTTTGCATACTTTAGAAATGCACAAACAAGGAACGACGGCGCTGCAGATTGCAGAACTGCTGAACATCGATCGCACAAACGCTAGCCGTTATTTGAATGAACTGGCTAAAGAAGGCAAAATCAGCAAACATTCCGGTCGACCTGTGGTTTACGAAATAAATGAAGTAGAAGAACAAGTCCATGTGGATACCTCCTCAGAAGTGACTTTTGATAATTTAGTGGGAAAAAATGGTTCATTGAAAATGACAATCCAGCAAGCAAAGGCGGCGATTTTGTATCCCCCTCGTGGACTCCACACGATTATTTTTGGTGAAACGGGTACCGGGAAATCCCTTTTTGCTGAATGTATGTATCATTTTGCGGTAAAATCACACGTGGTAAAACGAGATGCTCCTTTTGTTTCTTTTAACTGTGCAGATTATGCTCAAAATCCGCAGCTTTTATTTGGACATATTTTTGGTATAAAAAAAGGGGCTTACACTGGGGCGGCTGAAGATGCGCCGGGGTTGCTAGAAAAAGCAGACGGCGGAATTTTATTCCTGGATGAAATCCACCGTTTGCCACCAGAAGGACAGGAAATGCTGTTCACCTTTATTGATAAGGGAACCTATCGACCTTTAGGGGAAAGTGCCAAAACTTATGAAGCTTCAGTCCAAATCATTGGAGCTACGACAGAATCCTCAGAATCTTTCTTGACAACCTTCAATCGACGAATCCCAATGTCGATCACGTTGCCCAGTTTAGCCGGACGCTCATTGGATGAACGCTATGAAATTATTACCTTATTTATCAAACAAGAAGCCAATCGTTTGAATCAGCGAATCGAAGTGGAAAAAGAAGCAATCATTGCCTTCATGCTTTATGATGCAGAAGGTAACATTGGTCAAGTCAAACGTGATTTAAAACTGGTTTGTGCCAAAGCCTTTCTTCATTATCGAACTCATAATGAAAAAAGTCTGTTAATTCATAAACAGGATTGTTCTTTGCAAGTCCAAAAGGGTTTGCTAAAAATGCGAGACATTTCGGATCGGTTGGATAGTTTCTTAGAGGGAAAAGGAAATTATCTAAGTTTTGAACCTGGGGAAGCTGAAGTTGTTTGGTCTCAAGATCCCGAACGAAACATGCAGGTCTACAATGACATTGAAGAGAAAGTTACTTCTCTAAGTGAAACCGGAGTTGCCAGTGTTGACTTGGAAAAATTGATTTCTCGAGATGTGGACGCTTATTTTGAGACTTACGTGGAGGAATTGACCCAAAATACTGTACACAAAGAACTATTGCCGGAGAAAATCTGGTTGATGACCAATCGCTTGTATGATATTGCAGAAGAAAAATTGGAGCGGACTTACAATGAAAAAGCTCGTTTTGCTTTTGCCCTGCATTTACAAAGTACGATTGAACGGTTGAAGGAAGGACATACTATTGTCCATCCTGATTTAAATACCATTCGTAAAAATCTTAAAAGAGAATTTCAAATCGCTTTGGATCTTTCCAGTATTATTGAAGAAGAATGGGATATTGAGATTCCCTTTGATGAAATCGGTTTTATCAGTATGTTTCTTTCAATCCAAGTCGGCAATAGCGAAAAAACGCCAGAAAATCTGGTGGAAATTATCGTCTTGATGCACGGCAATGCAACGGCCTCCAGTATGTTGAACACGGCTCAGGAGCTATTAGGCATGACTAACGGAATTGCGATGAACATGCACTTGGATACCGAGGTTCAAGCGATGTATGAACAACTATTGACTCATGTGCGACAAAACAAAGGCCGCTTATCAAACGGCGTGTTGCTATTGACCGATATGGGCTCGCTGAATTCTTTTGCCAATCTGGTGTTTGAAGAAACCGGGGTTCGTACTAAGGCGATTTCGATGACCAGTACAATGATTGTGATTGAAGCTTTGCGGATGGCAGCAAATGGTCGAAGCTTGGAAGATATCTATCAAAACATTCAGTTGTCATTTGAAAATATCATTCGTGAACAATTCAAAGAAAAACACGACCGAAAAGAAGTAAAAAAAGCGGTTGTCGTTACGTGCTTTACTGGAGAAGGGGTAGCTGCAAAGCTTTATCAACGAATTGTTCCGGTAATCGACCAGTCAAAAGTGGATATTATTCAAATGCAATTTATTGAACGGGAAGCCTTCATTAAGCATATTGATTCTTTAATGGAGGAATATGAAATCAAGGCAATTGCCGGAACTGTTGAAGTAGATTATCAAAACATTCCTTTCTTTTCTGCTTATGAAGTGTTTGATGACGAACGACTCAATGTGTTGAAACGCATCGTCAGTGAAGAAATTCCGGTGGAGAAAATCGTTCAGACCTTGAAGGATACCTTGATTCATGTTCCTTCGCTTACCCAATTGATTCGTTTGCTGCAACGTATCGTTCATCAAATTCAAGGTCAGCTTCATTTGGTAGTAGAACCCAGTGTTGATGCGGGTCTGATTATGCATTTGGCGTTTCTGATTGAAGGCTTGATTAAAGGCGAAAGGACACGGGTGTTTCAGAACCTTTCTGAGTTCCAGAAAAAGTATCGACTTGAAAATGATTCGATTCGTACCAATTTGATGTCGTTGGAAAAAGAATACCAAATTAATATTCCTGAGGATGAAGTTGCCTTTATTACACAGATGTTTTTAGAAAATAAGATAAAAAGCGATTACAAAATTACACACAAATTTAGTGTGTAAGATAAATTTAGACTAGTGTGCAAATAAAAGAAAGAGTAAAACGCTATCATCATCAGCTTTTACTCTTTCTTAATTTTTGGCATGCTTTTTGCATTATAGTTAAGTGTAAAGAAAGAGAGGTGAAAAAAATGGCAAAGAAAACGATTATGTTAGTTTGTTCTGCAGGAATGAGTACCAGTTTATTGGTTACCAAAATGCAAAAAGCTGCGGAAGCAAAAGGAATGGATGCCGATATTTTTGCGGTAGCTGCTTCTGATGCAGATAACAATCTAGAAGCGAAAAACGTGGATGTTTTATTGTTAGGTCCTCAAGTTCGTTTTATGAAAGCACAATTCGAGCAAAAACTTGCACCAAAAGGAATTCCTTTTGACGTTATCAATATGTCTGATTATGGCATGATGAATGGTGAAAAGGTACTTGCGCAAGCAGAAAAACTGATGGACGAAAAATAGTTCATACCGGATAAAAAGAATTTGGAGGACAGTTAAGTGGAGGAACAACAAAATTTAGAAGCAATTATGGGTTTAATCATGTATGGAGGAAATGCGAAAAGTGATGCAATGGAAGCGATCCAAGCTGCAAAAAAAGGCGACTTTGAACTAGCTGATCAAAAAATCGTTGATGCAGAAGCTTCTCTAGTTGAAGCACACCATTCACAAACCAACATGCTGACACAAGAAGCACAAGGAAATCATATTACGGTGACACTGTTGACTGTTCACAGTCAAGACCACTTAATGACCGCAATTGCTTTTACGGATCTTGCAAAAGAAATTATTGATTTATATCGCCGTTTAGACGAAAAATAAATCACTCTTAATCAAAATTTTCTTTGAACGGATAGTTTTGAACAGCTCTTTGAAAAAAGGTATGAAGAAGTTCCTTTCTTTATATAAATAGAACTTATAGGAGGAAATGAAATGAACGGATTAACAAGTTGGATGGAGAAACACATCCTTCCAGTAGCCGCTAAAATTGGTGCCCAAAAGCACTTAGTCGCGCTACGTGATGCATTTATTGGGACAATGCCAGCAACAATGGCCGGCTCGATCGCCGTAATGATCAATGCAATTATTCGTGATTTACCACCACAATTTTGGCCAAGTTATGATGGTAACACAATTCCAGTGATTCGCGAAATCATCGGAGTCAATGGATTTGTTTGGAATGGTACTTTAGCAATCGCCGGTTTGGTGTTTGCCTTCTCATGGGGTTATAATTTGGCACGTGCTTATGGCGTCAATGATTTAGCCGGTGGGATCGTAGGTTTGGCAACCTTGGTTCAAGGGATTGCCTTCTCTTATACAAACACATTGGCAACAACTGTTTCTCCAGAATTGGTTGATTCTATCAACGCGGGTTCTGCTGATACAGGCTGGTCTGCAACAGCAGAAGGATTAACAGCAACTGGTTGGGGTTGGCTGAACCTGAATCACTTAAATGCAAATGCTTACTTCACTGTTATGATCATGGGAGCTATTTCAGTAATTATTTTCTGTAAATTAATGTTGGCTGATATCACAATCAAAATGCCTGATTCTGTACCACCAGCAGTATCCAAAGCCTTTGCAGCAATCGTTCCTGCAACATTGGCATTGTATGTTGTTGCAATCATCAACTTTGTCGTTGGTAAATTAACAGATGGTCAATTGATCATCGACTTGGTACAAAAATATATCGCTGAACCATTCTTGGGGCTTTCTCAAGGTATCGGAGCTGTATTGATCGTTACCGTATTCGTTCAACTGTTCTGGTTCTTCGGTATTCATGGACCTAACGTTTTGGCACCCGTTTTAGAAGGTATTTGGGGCCAAGCACAATTAGTAAATATTGACGTTTTCCAAAAAGGATACAATGGTAAAACTGGTACGGCCGGAGTTTTAGAAGCAATCGAAGACGGCAAGGCGTACATGTGGGTACGTGGTTCCTTTGATGCCTTTGCATGGTTTGGTGGATCTGGTGGTACAATCACATTGCTGATCGCTATCTTGCTCTTCTCAAAACGTGCAGACTACTTGACAGTTGCTAAACTGTCGATTGGACCTGGCTTGTTCAACATCAATGAACCAGTTATGTTTGGTTTACCAATCGTATTGAATGCAATCATGTTTATTCCATTCTTGGTTGCACCAGTTGTCGCAACAACAATCGGTTGGTTAGCAACATACTTTGGTTTAGTTGCACCGGTTTCACAACAAGTAACCTGGGTTGTTCCGCCACTACTTCTTTCATTCTTGGCAACAGGGGCAGACTGGAGAGCACCGATCGTTACATTGGTATGTATGATCGTTACCTTCTTCATCTGGGCACCATTCGTTATCTCTGCAAACAAGATCGATGTAGCTGCTGGAGAATAATCAACGGTTTATCCGAAGAACTGCTGTCGCTTCCAACGAGGTGGGAGCAGTTCTTTCTTTTACTTGAAAAATAGATAGGTTTTGTGGGAGAATAGATTTATATAGGAGGAATGCACAATGATTAGTATCGCAAGCGCAATGCAACAAGACGCAATCAAAGAACTTTTGGAAGGTTACAATGAGGATGGACTTTCTTTTACTTTTAAGGAAAAACAAGGAATTAAGATGTTTTTTGAAACAACCGGAGAAGATCAAGAAGCAGCGGCTAAAAAAGCCAAAGAATTGATCAAAGCACAGCCTTGGGGCACAGTACTTTATTTCCAATCAGTAGCAGTTTAATTAAGAGATAGGATGATTGAAGATGGAAAGAAATGGTTTGTTTTTATGCAGTATCGGTTTTTTGATTATCTTATTCAGCATGAAGCCGGGCAATATGCAGCTAGATGTTCTTAGTTTAGCAACAGGCGTGGCTTTAGTCGCCCTGGGAGCGTATATTTTTTTCAAAGGGAAGAAAAAATCAGAAGGACAAAACGGGGGTAAACAAGGATGAAAGTCGTTAAAACATTAAATATCCCTGCCAGTTTCTTTTATGATAAGGTGATGGATTCGGTTCTGTTTGATGTCAGAAAAGCAACCGGTAAAAGCTTGACGAGAAAACAACTAAAAGATTTTGAATATGTGAAAGAATTTTCTCGGTCCAGTCGTGCAAAAATCAAGATTGAAGAAGTCGTTGAAAATCAATCCTATCAATTTAAAACATCTACGACACGAAATGAATTTGTTGCTCGTTATCAAGTAGATCAATTAGATGATAAATCCTGTAAAGTGGAATATACAGAGACGATGGAATCTTTTGGCATTCTTCAGCGGTTAAACGATATGCTGCTGGGAACAATCTTGATGTTCTTTAAACGGCGCCAATTCAAAAAAATGCTGGAAATGATTGAAGAATCATATTAAAAAGGGGTCGGTTGACGCCTTTTTTATTTGGAGGACAGAGTATGACAGATGTAAAAGAAATGGGCACCCTTTATACAAAAGAGATGCTGGCTTTAGTTGCATATGCATTTCAATGGGAGCTTTCAGAACGAAATCTCAAGCGCTTTGATATGCTGACGAAAAATTCCTGGAATTATGGTTCCTTTGATGATCGTGGTGCTTTAGCAAGTCAAGTAATGGCAACACCTTTCACGGTTGACTTTTTTGGACAGCAGTATAAGATGGCGGGCATCGGCTTTGTGGCTTCTTATCCTGAATACCGCAGTCAAGGACGGATTGATCGAATCATGAAGCAACTCTTGCAAGACTGCAACGATCGCGGTGTGGTTTTATCCTATTTGGCACCATTTTCCTATCCATTTTATCGTCGATATGGGTACGAATTGACATTCGAGCGAATTGCCTATGAAGTACCTGCGGCTCAATGGCCAGATAGCAAAAAAGTATCTGGGCATGTGGAGCGGGTTTCCTGGGAGGATGCAAAAGAAGCGATTAAAGACGTGTATCAACAAATTCCCAAGCATCATCGTGGAGGCGTTCTTCGCGCCGATTGGTGGTTGACCTTCAAATTTCCATTACGAAAAGATTTTACCTATGCTCTTTATAAAAATACTCAAAATGAAGTGGAAGGCTATCTTATCTATCAAGTGGAGGGCGGAAAATTTGTCGCCTATGAATGGTCTTACCTGACTGGGGAAGCCTATCGGGGATTAAACCGATTGATTGCCTCTCATAACGGCTCAGTGCAGACGATTTTTTATGAAGAAGGATTTGGCGGCGACAACCAACAATTTTTAGCTAATGCACCGATTGAGAAAGTCAGTGTTCGTCCTGAAATGATGGCACGAGTTGTAAATGTCGCTGACTTTTTGGTGGATTATCCATTTTTAAAGAATCTAACAACAGATTTTGCTATTGAAATTCAAGGGGATACCTATGCACCTTGGAACGATGGAATATATGAAGTGAGTCTTGAGAAGCGACAAACGACAGTCACCAAAACGGCGACGACTTCCTTGCCGCGAATAACAGCATCGATTCAGCACTTCACCCAATTATTTATGGGATACCAATCTGCGGAGAGGTTGGCGTTTCATGGACTGATTTCTGGAGATGCGCAGGCACTGTCTGCTGTTCAAGAGATTTTGCCTTCGCAAAAACCGATTTTAGAGGATTATTTTTAAGCACTTATCTTCATTTTGTAAAAGATGACAAATGAAACACACAAAAAGTTGAAAGTAGCTTGCATAGAAGAAAAGATAAGGCTAAAATGAAGTGACTTGTCCTTGTAGCTCAGTAGGATAGAGCAGTCGCCTCCTAAGCGACAGGTCGCTGGTTCAATTCCAGTCAAGGACGTTGCCCCTTCAGAAAGCCTTGTTTTTTTCAAGGCTTTCTTTTTTGTGGAGTTGTCTTCTTTAGTACCAGTATCAACTTGGTAATGCACGATTTTTTTAGCATAGAAATGACTAGAAATCAAATAAATTTAATGAGTAGAGGAGAAAAAATCATGGTAAAACGCCTAATCAGCGCAAATTATAGCGAAGTGGCATTAATGGATGCTCAGGAATTAAAACAATCGATCAAGGCAAGTGAAGGTCGAGTACTTTTGGCGGAGAATGTGGTTGTTTCACAACCGCAAGCAGATGATATCACTAACGCCGAAGTAGCGGCAGCATTTGGTGCAGACTTGCTTTTATTGAATGCTTTTGACTGTTTTCATCCGTATATTGCCGGGATGCCAGGGCAGGGAGAAGAAGCCCTACAACCGGATGGAACGATTGTAAATCCGATTCCTCGTTTGAAGGAATTGATTGGTCGACCAGTGGGAATCAATCTTGAACCAATCGCCGATACAACGGATATGCTGAGTGAAAAAATCTCAATCAGCCAAGGTCGAGCAGCATCAAAAGAAACAATTCAAAAAGCAGAAGAATTGGGGCTTGATTTTATTTGCTTCACTGGAAATCCGGGAACTGGTGTGACCAATGCGGAGATTGCTAAGGCAGTAAAAATTGCGAAAGCAAACTTTTCCGGTTTGGTTATTGCTGGTAAGATGCACAGTGCTGGTGCAGATGAACCAGTGGTCTCCAAAGAAGCGATTGAGGCTTATGCCGAAGCCGGGGCAGATATCTTACTTTTACCTTCTGTTGGTACAATCCAAGGCTTTTTAGAACAAGACCTTGTGGAAGCGGTTCGTTTTGCGAAAGCGCGTAATCTGTTGACGATGACTGCAATCGGAACCAGTCAGGAAAGCGCACGTCCGGAAACGTTACGACAAATGGCGATCATCAATAAAACCTGCGGGGTGGATATTCAACATATCGGTGATGCTGGGTATGGCGGCATGGCACCCACTGAAAATATTTTTGAAATGTCGGTAGCTATTCGGGGGATGCGTCATACGATCAATCGAGTTGCCCGTTCAATCAATCGATAGAAAAAAGAATCGTCCCACTGTCAGGGACGATTCTTTTTCTATATCTACGTCAGGTCACTCCACTTTTTTTGCTGATGAAAAGCGACATGACGAATTTCATCGTAATCGATTTTCTGATCTGCTAAGTAGATGCCTAATTCATCATATCCTTGTATTTTTCCAATAATATCCGCGGAGTACAATCCTTCCTCGTTGATTTCTTCTTTTTGAATTGCAATCATTCTTCCTTTGAGTCTGGCTTCATATAAAACATGATCAATCTCATTTTTTGTCATGACTTCTTTTTCCGGCCAGATAAAAGAACGTTCTTTTTTTTCCTGGGCAAGCTGATTGGTGTGTTCAGACAAATAAAAGCCTTGCCATTTTAATTTCTTGCGATCGTGGTATTCATGTAAACTCATAGGCCGTCTAAACCTCCTGCTCCGCCAGCGTGTCCGCCAATCAGGTGGCTACGGGCAATACTTCTTGCGCCGTCTAATTTGCTAGTAGCATAGACGATTGCTGAAAATCCATATTTTTCACGGATTTTATCAATAATTTGATCCAAGCGTTCATTTGCGATACTTTGTTCGGGAAGTTCAAACAAATCAAGTTGTTTGTCGGCAGTAAATAATAAGTTTGAATAGCTGACTCCGACATGGCGAACTACCTGTCCAGAATAGTAAGTACGAAAAATTTGTAGGCAATAATGAATTAACTTTTTCGTGCTGTCAGTAGCGGTGATTTTCATTTGATGGGAGAAACCATTTTCGTTGGCTCCTCGCGAAGTACCAATGTGTAAGGAGACACATTGGGTCAAGCAATGGTGACGCCGCAAGCGGGCAGCTACTTGTTCAGCCATTTCCTTGACCACGATTTCGATTTCTTGCGGTTTAAAATAATCTCTTGGCAATACTTGACTGTTCCCATAGGATTTGTCTTTAGTTATCGGGGACGGTTCAGAAAGTAACGTTCGATCGACTCCGTTGGCGTGGTAATACAATTGTTCTCCTAGAATACCGAAATGGCAATGCAAAAAATCGGGGTCTGTATGCGCTAATTGATAGATTGTATCGATTCCTAATTGATACAAGCGCTTTTTCATGCGATTGCCGATTCCCCAAAAATCCGTGATCTCCGGAATAGACCAAACTTTTTTTTCGACGTCTTCGTAGCACCATTGAGCGATAAAATTGGCATTGTGTTTTGATTCATTGTCAAGAGCTAGCTTAGCTAATAGGGGATTATCACCGATGCCTACTGAAAAAATCAAACCGAGTTCAGTCCTGGCTTCTTCCTGAATTCTTTCTGCTAATTTTTGTCTCTTTTCTTGTCGAGTCAAGGAATCATCAGGAATAAATAGTGCGAGGGAATGGGTGACATCCAGAATCGATTCATCGATGGAATAAATCAGCAGATCCTCATCTGCCACATAGCGGCGGAAAAGGGCATTGAATTTTTTGTTTTCTTGGATGTATAGACTCATTCGCGGTGGCACTTTTTTTAAGTCGGGATGATTGGGCAAATTATCCGCTCGTGTGACATTAGTGATGCCTAAAATTCTTTTTGCTTCGGGAGAAGATGCTAAAATCAAGCCGTTGCCGGTGTTGTCTTCGCTACTCATCACTACCAACATAGTTTTTAGGGGATCCCATCCCCGCATGGCACATTCAACGGTGGATAGCGATAGGTAATCTTTTGATACAATCTCCAGATTTTCCCCCGCTCCACACCGTACGTGCGACTTTCACCGCAT
>NZ_BJDS01000025.1 GCF_005405265.1 Enterococcus songbeiensis | reverse complement strand
ACCAAATGCTTTTTGTTATAAAAAAATATTTAGTGTCCTTACTCGATTTGAGTAACAACACTAAATATTATAGAACCTAAATAATCGAAGTCCCTCTTGTATGAGGGATTTTTTTTCAGCTTTTTTAAGTAAAAAATACTTAAAAAGGACTGCTTTTTGGGAAGTAGTTTGTTATACTTCATATAAAGCGATTACAACAAATGAGAATTGGGGCGATAAAATGGAAGAAGCATTGACAGTTTTGAGAAATGGATCGGATATTCGCGGCGTTGCCATTGCCACGGAAGAATTTCCAGCAACTTTGACACCTGAGGCAATGACTCAAATTGCCAATGGAATCGTTTATTGGCTGCGAAAAAACGATGAAGAAAAATACCTAGCTGGAAAGCTGATGCTTGGTATCGGACAAGACAGTCGAATCAGTGGGGATGATTTGAAGGCAGCTTTGGTGCAGCAATTGGTTTTGCAGGGAATCCAAGTCATTGATTTTCAGCTGGCGACTACGCCGGCGATGTTTATGAGTACCCGCTACCCTGAATTTGACTGTGATGCTGCAATCATGCTGACAGCCAGCCATTTGCCTTTTTATTATAATGGCGCAAAGCTATTTACAAGATCGGGAGGCGCAGAAAAAGAAGACATTCAAGTGATTTTGACTCATCCGCAGGTCAACGAAAACGGACAGGTGGGAATCGTCAAACAAGCACAGTTACTGCCAAAATATTCGGCAGATCTGCTTGAAAAAATTCGGCGGAGCATTGGGGAGAAACAACCATTGCTTGGCTGGAAAATTGTGGTAGATGCCGGAAATGGTGCTGGCGGTTTTTTTGTGAAGATTTTACAAGAATTAGGAGCGGATACAACGGGCTCACAGTTTCTAACGCCAGATGGAATGTTTCCGAATCATATTCCCAATCCGGATAATGCTGAGGCAATGGCCAGCATCAAGGAGGCTGTTTTAGCAAATCAAGCAGATTTAGGAATTATTTTTGATACGGATGTGGATCGTGCGGCGGTAGTGACCGCCAGCGGGCAGGCGCTAAACCGCAACAATTTGATTGCAGTGTTAAGCAAAATTATTTTAAAAGAGCATCCGGGAACCAGTATCGTCACTAATTCCCCCACTTCCGATCATTTACGAAGGTTTATCGAAAACGCAGGTGGCAAGCAAGTGCGCTATATTTCCGGTTACCGTAACGTAATCAATAAAGCGATTCAATTGAATGAACAGGGAATCGACTCCCAATTAGCAATTGAAACTAGTGGACACGCAGCATTTAAAGAAAACTATTTTTTAGATGACGGTGCTTACGTGATTGCTAAACTATTGATGCTGCTTCCTGATTTAAAAAATCAAGGACAAACACTGGACACTTTGATTCAAGAATTGCAGCAGCCAGCTGAAACCGTGGAGGTTCGTTTTCCATTAAAAGCCGTAGATTATCATCAATTGGGAGAAAAAGTTATCGAACAATTAGGAAGTTGGAAGCAATCTGGCTGGCATATCGATTCAGAAAATGAAGAAGGGATTCGGATTCGTTTCGGGGAACCTTTTGGCAATGGCTGGTTTCTTTTACGAATGAGTTTGCATGAGCCTTTATTGGTACTGCAAGTGGAAAATGATGTTGCAGGAAAGCTGTCGCTTATCTTGCGAAAATTGCAGGAATTTCTGGAACAATTTCCAGAAGTAGATCAGGAGAAACTGCTTTCAAAATTAAATTGACATCGTTTGCATTAAGGTGCATGATAAGAATAACAAGTGTAGAAACAGGTGGTTAGATGATTGTTGATGTGATTATTGGTTTGACGATTTTTACGTATGGGGTAAATTTTTTGGTCTTTCTCTATTTGAAGTATCGTCCAAAGCGGGATTGGCTGGAGCGGTTATCGATTTACTTTGGGGTAAATATGAGCTTACTGCTGGCAGATGGTGTCTTTTTATTCTTGGGAAAGATTTTTGAAGAAGGCATCTTGGTGATAGAATAAAATCTTAGTACAAGCGTCTGCAGGATTGTAGGCGCTTTTTTTGAACTTTTTATAAAAAAGCAAGCAGAGATTGGTGTTCTTCAAAAAAATTTGTTACCCTTAAACAAATGGCAAGGAGAGTCGAAAAAATGGCAAAAATCATGATCGTGGAAGACGAGAGCGTTATTCGTCAGCTTATTATGGAAGAATTGGGAAAATGGCAGTTTGAAACCTTTGGAACGACAGATTTTGAAAAAGTCTTTACAGATTTTGAAGCGGAAGAGCCACAGCTGATCTTGTTAGACATTAATTTACCGATTTTTGATGGCTATTACTGGTGTCAAAAGATCCGTGAAGTGTCAAAAGTACCGATTATTTTTATTTCCAGCCGCAATACCAACATGGATATGATTATGGCGATGAACATGGGGGCAGATGATTTTGTTACTAAACCCTTTGAGATTGATGTGTTGATTGCCAAAATCAATGCGTTATTGCGCCGATCCTACAATTATGCTCAAAACAGCAGTGAAACGCTGATTCATAAGGAGTTGACGCTGAATGTCGACAACAGCAGTGTGACTGTCAATGAAGAAGTGATCGATTTGAGTAAAAATGAATACCGTTTGTTGTATATCCTGATGAAAAATCACGGCAAGATTCTTTCCCGAGAAAAATTATTGCGGGCTTTATGGGATGACGAGCGCTTTGTGGATGATAATACCCTGACGGTGAATATCAATCGCTTGCGGCGGAAAATCGAACAAGCTGGAGTTGCTGGATATATTGAAACAAAGGTTGGGCAAGGCTATATTGTTCCGTAGAGGTGACTTATGCATATAAAAAACTATCTAAAAGATCGCTGGCTGCTATTTGTCGGCTGGGTGGTCTTCGTTTTATTGACTGCTTTTGTTTTATGGTTGGCACCTAATTTGCAAGTGGATTGGGGTACGCTCCTTTATCTGGCGTTGTTGGAAGCCTTGGTTTTGGCTTCTTTTTTGGCGGGGGATTATTTGTATAAGAAACGCTGGTGGAAAAAAATGCAAAGTGCAGATGGAGAAAGCACCATGCAAAATTATTTGACGGGTGCCCGCACCGAAGAAGAAAAAGTGCAACAGCGTTACATCAACCAACTGATTCGGGAGCATCAAGAAGCGATGCAGCAGGTCGTTGTCAATCAGCAGGAACAAAAGGATTACATTGATTCCTGGGTCCATGAAATCAAGGTACCTTTGGCAGCATCTCAACTTTTGTTGCGGTCGATTGAATTTGATATCCCTGATGACAAATACATGCAATTGGAAAATGAATTGGCAAAAATCGATGAATATGTGGAACAAGTCTTGTACTATGCCCGATTAGACAGTTTTTCCAAGGATTATCTGATTCAGGAATCATCGTTAAAGGAAATTATTCAGCCAATCATCCGCAGTCAGGCAAATTACTTTATTCAAAAAAATATCCATTTTTCTGTGGAAGGGGAAGATCAGACCGTTTTGACAGATGCAAAGTGGATCGGCTTTATTTTTCGCCAACTTTTGACCAATGCGTTGAAATACACACCAACAAATGGGAAAGTGCTTATTTTGTTGAAAAAGGAACAGCAGGGCATCACGTTGCAGATGAAGGACAATGGTATTGGCATCCCTGAGGAAGATTTGCGGCGGATTTTTGATAAAGGCTTTACTGGCAGCAATGGACGATATAGCGAGACTCATTCAACAGGGTTGGGTCTGTATTTGGCAAAAAATTTGGCGGAACAATTGGGTGTGGAATTAACAGCCACTTCTACGGTTGGGCAAGGCACGACCATGAACTTGTTTTTTCCGGTGTTATCCTTTTTTCAGGAGCAAAAATAAAAAATCATGCGGCGGCATGATTTTTTTCTTGTCTAGCAAACGTTTTCGCTGATACACTAGCGGGGTATCTTTTAAAAAAGGAGAATATTATGGAACTAATTATCGCTTTGATCCCTATGTTTGCATGGGGAAGTATCGGTTTGGTCAGTGGAAAAATGGGGGGCAATGCTAACCAGCAAACGTTGGGAATGACCATCGGTGCCTTTGTTTTTGCGTTAGTCATTTTTGCAATCAATCAACCGACAGTATCACTTTGGATCTTTTTTATTGGTATTTTATCCGGTCTATTCTGGTGTGTCGGACAAAACGGACAGTTTCATGCGATGCAGTATATGGGTGTTTCGGTAGGACTACCATTGTCCACCGGTATGCAATTGATGCTGAACACAATCGCTGGAGCGGTATTCTTTAGAGAATGGACACAAACTCGGGATTATATTCTTGGAGTGATCGCGCTGGCTTTCTTAGTGATTGGGGCGTACCTGACTTCTCGCCGTGACCCCAATAGTCAAATCCAAAGCAGTAATAAGATGCTGGATTTTGGGAAAGGATTTCGTGTTTTAGTTATTTCAACAATTGGTTTCGGATTGTACACGATTTTGATTACTTGGGCGAAGATTGATCCAATTGCGATCATTTTACCGCAAAGTATCGGAATGTTATTGGGGGCTGTGTTATTCACGCTTCGTAAAATCCAATATGATAAATTTGTTTGGCGTAATACGACTTCTGGCTTGCTGTGGGGAATCGGAAACGTATGCATGCTGATGACGGTCCAAGTTGTTGGATTGGCTGTCGGCTTCTCCTTATCTCAAATGGGAATTATTATCTCTACTTTAGGCGGGATTTTCTTGCTGGGAGAACGAAAGACCAAAAAAGAAATGATTTATGTAGTTTTAGGTTGCCTTTTTGTTATTTTTGGTGGTATTCTTTTAGGATACATGAAGGCGTCTTAAAAAAGTTCGCCTTACTTAATTGGAGGGTGCTATGGATCTTTTCAGAAAAAAGGAAATCAAAATCGAACAGCAGAGCCACATGAAACGGAACCTTAAAATCAAGGATTTGATCATGTTGGGAATCGGTGCGATCATCGGTACCGGAATTTTTGTCGTAACAGGTGTTGCTTCGTCAGATATGGCTGGCCCCGCATTGACGCTTTCGTTTGTGTTAGCAGCAATCGTTGTTGGCTTATCTGGTCTGAGTTTTGCTGAATTTGCTTCACGAGTCCCGGTCTTAGGTGGACCCTATGCGTATATTTACGTGGTATTTGGGGAGTTCGCAGCGTGGATGACCGGCTGGTTTTTAATGTGTGAATTTTTGCTGGCAGTTTCCTCGGTAGCATCCGGTTGGTCCGGCTATGTGCAGGGCTTTCTCGCCAGCTTTGGAGTCGAATTGCCGCAAGCCTTGACTGCAGGCTACAACGCTGAAAATGGCACTTATATCGATTTAATTGCGGCACTGGTTATTGTTTTTGTGACTTTTTGGGTCAGTCAAGAAGCGAAAAAAGCTCTGCGTTTAAATAATCTGATGGTTTATGTCAAATTTGGTATTATTGCGTTATTCGTCGGGTTTGGTGTGTTCTTTGTTCAGCCGGAAAATTGGCAGCCCTTTATGCCATTTGGTTTTTCCGGGGTATTTGACGGTGCAGCCTTAGTATTTTTTGCCTTTTTGGGTTTTGATGCGGTGGCGATGGCGGCTGAAGAAGTAAAAGACCCGCAAAAAGATGTACCAAAAGGTATTATCGGTTCGATTGCGATTGCCACGTTGTTATACATCGTTGTAACGCTGATTTTGACAGGAATCGTTCCTTATACTGAATTGGGAATCAAAGACCCGGTTGCATTTGCGATGCGCTATGTGGATCATGGCTTTGTTGGTTCGGTGATTTCAGTGGGAGCCATCTTGACCTTGTTGACAGTGACGATTTCCATGATGTATTCACTGGCACGATTGCTTTATGCCATCAGTAAAGATGGCTTGCTGCCAAAATTCATGCAAAAAATTGATCCAAAACATCGGACGCCGAAAAATGCGACGATGGCTGCTGGAGTGGTCGCATTATTTTTTGCCGCAGCATTTCCTTTGCAAATTTTAGCTGAATTGACGAACATCGTTGCCTTGGCCTATTTGATTATGGTTTCGTTGGGGATTTTAAAATTGCGGAAAATGATGGGACAACCCAAACCGGGAGAATTCAAAATGCCGCTGGTTCCGCTGTTGCCAATCTTGTCGATTCTGACGTGTCTTTTTCTGATGTCTCGATTGAATAGCACGACTTGGTTGATCTTCGGTATTACCACTGTGATCGGCCTGCTGATTTATTTCTTGTATGGTTATAAAAATAGTTCGTTGAATAAATAAAAAAAGGATCGGTTTCTCTATTGAAAGAGAAACCGATCCTTTTTTTGCGGTTAATTGTGGTTTGAAGTCATGTCGAGTAATTTTTGTTTTAAATCTTCTTCCATATTGCCAAGCTCAATTTCAGCTGCCCGGCGTTTTTCTTTTCCTTCTTTTTGGATACGCAGGGTTTCTTGAATGGTTTCTACAAGGTCATTTTGCGTTTTTTGTAAGGTTTCAATGTCGACCAATCCCCGTTCGTTTTCTTTGGCCGTTTCAATGGCAGAAACCTTCAACATTTCAGAATTTTTCTTCAATAAGTCATTTGTCGTTTCTGAAACTTGTCGTTGAGCCGTCACGGCATCTTTTTGACGAAGCAAGGTCAAGGCGATGACTACTTGGTTTTTCCACAAAGGAATGGCTGTATTGATGGATGCCTGAATTTTTTCTGCTAAAGCCTGATTGGTATTTTGGATTAGACGGATTTGCGGTGCTTGCTGGATTGTTACTTGACGAGCCAGCCGCAAATCATGGGTCCGTTTATCTAAACGATCAAGAAACTGCGTATAATCGTTGGCGATTTGCGCATCCATTTGATCTCCGGATTCTCGGGCCTTTTGCATCGCTTCAGGAATAATTTTGGTTTGCAGTTCTTCCAGTTTCAATTCACCGGCGGCAATATAAATATTCAAAGCGTCGAAATAATCTTTGTTTTTATGGTAAAGCTGTTCCAACATCAGATTATCTTTTAAGAGGCCGTCTTTTTCTTTTTCTAATTTTACGGCGATTTTATCAATTTGGGCACCGATTTTTTGGTATTTTGCTGTGATTTCATAAATGGATTGCTTGACCTTGCCAAACACCCGTTGGAAAATATTGCCTTCTCCTGCACGCAATTCGTCCGGATTGGCTTCTTGTAGTCGATACATCAACTCAGTCAATGAATCCCCCACAGGACCAATATCAGAGGCCTGAACGTGGTTTAGCATAGACTGTGAAAAGGAGCTGAGCTTTTCTTGAGCAACAGCGCCGTAAGTAATCACAGCTTGTTGATCTGTTGCATCAATCTTTGTGGCTAATTCTTGTGCCTGTGCTTGTCGTTCTGGCGGCAATTTATCAATCAGACGATTGGCTTTTTGCTGCTCTTTTAAGGCGTTGATTTCAGTCTGCTGGGTTTCTGTCAAGGTACCGATTGGAGTGGAAAAGGGATTGTTCAGTAAATCATCTAGGGTTGTATCGACATCTTTTGTCTGTGGTAATTGTTCAGTCATTACTTCTCCTCCTAAGAGTATTGGAATTTTTTTAGTTTTTTTATTTTTCATTCGAAAAAAATCTAGCGGTTTGCTAGATTTTTTGCTTTTAACTATTATCTCGTTTTAGGCTTTGTTTGGCAATCGAAAGCTCGACATCGATGTCATCTAAGTCATCAGCGACAAACTGTTGGTAGTCTTGACTAATCAAGGCTGCCATCTGATCGATAATCTGGGAACTTTCCTCGATTTTGTCGTAGGTTTCTTTGCTTTTGATTTCATGGCCGTTAATCTCGATAAATTTATTGGTAAGATCCACCATGTTTGGCAAATGCGTGTAAAGGAAGTGACTGGCTGAATGCAGTTTTTGTGGTTCCTTTACTAATTCTTTGAAAAGCGCCTTTGCCGCCCGCAATGTGTCATGCCGCAGATCGATTGCCTTTAACTTGGCATTGTTGTTGAGGTTGACTTGCAACTGTTCGATCTGCTGTTTGGATTGATTCATTGTTTCCCGGAAAAAAGCGATCTCGCTTTCGCTCATGCCATTTTTAAGGTAATGAGCTTCCTTTTCTTTAGAAAGCACAGGCAATTCTTCTTTTTTCACCACTTTATGTTTTCCTCTTAAACCGAAAAGAATCAATAAAATTCCGGCGATGATCAAAATACCTGGGAAAAAGCCGATCCCGCCATCTGTGGCACGAAAGATAAAACGAATACCGATCACGATACCGATTACAGCGAATACACTAAGTATTCTTTTTCTCATTACCCTCCTAAACAATAGTTGAGTAGTTTCTCTCTTATCAACTTTACATTCTCATTTTAGCATGTAAGCTGAAAGAAAAAAATCAGACTAGGGATTGATTTTTTCAATTTAGGAAAATCATAACCTTTATGGTAAAATGTAACGCAATGAACGGAAAAATTAGGTATACTACAAGCAAACGAAACAATAGAAAGTAGGGAAAAGAATGCTTTCCTTTGAAGATTTTGAAGAAAAAACGATCAAGCGAACAGAAATTTTTAACGGAAAAATTATCGATGTTGCGGTGGACGAGGTGCAACTTCCCAATGGCGAGACAGCAAAGCGGGAATTGGTTTTTCATCCCGGCGGCGTAGGAATTATTGCCATCATTGATGAGAAAATGCTTTTTGTCAAACAATTCCGTAAACCGTTGGAACGGGTGATTCTGGAAATTCCAGCTGGGAAAATTGATCCGGGAGAAGGCGCTCATCCTGAAGAGACTGGAAGACGGGAATTGGAAGAAGAGACCGGCTATCGTGCGGAAAAAATGGTACCTGTGGCGGCGATGTATGTATCACCGGGATTTGCCGATGAGCTGCTGCATCTTTATCACGCACAAGGTTTAACAAAGATTGCGAATCCTTTACCGCAAGATGAAGATGAAGTGCTGGAATTATACTTTTTGACTTTGGATGAAGCCAAGCAGGCGATTGCCGAGGAACAAATTTGTGATGCCAAAACACTTTTTGCTGTTCAATACTGGGAACTTGAACAATTAAGGGGGAAATAAAACGATGCCAAAAGAGCCCTTGATTACCCGCACGGAATTACGCAAACGACGGGAACTGGAAACAGAGGAAACACCTCAGCCACAAAAAACCAGCAAACAGGCGGCAAAAGAGTACAAAAAAGAAGAGAAGGAAATCTCAAATTTTTATCGCAAGGAAAACAAAAAAAATAAACCAGTTACCAAAACACGAACGGGGGAAAAACAAAAATCCCGTGAATGGAACAATTTTTTGATGAAAGCTATCATCATTGTTTTTTTACTATTGGTAGTTGTCATGTTGCTGGTCTTTTTATTTTAGGAAAATCGAGAAGACGGAGGAGAAGGACAGAATGAAAATCGGGATTATCGGAGCAATGGAAGAGGAAATCAAGGGACTACGGGAAAAATTGGAGGTACCAATTTTTTGGGAACGGGCGAATGCTTTGTTTATTTCAGGAACCTTAGGACCTCATGAAGTGATCGTTGTTCGCTCCGGCATCGGCAAGGTGGCTGCATCAATCACCACCAGCCTGCTGATTCAGCAGTACGGAGTAAATATGGTAATCAACACAGGCTCTGCCGGCGGAATCGGTCAAGGGTTAGCCGTAGGAGATTTAGTTGTTTCTGAAAAATTGGCTTACTTTGATGTCGATGTCACTGGATTTGGGTATGAGCTTGGGCAACTGCCAGGCGGAATGCCTCTGTATTTTGAAGCCAGCCGCTATTTGATTGCTGAAATGACTAAAGTTGCAGAGGCAAGACAGCAGCGGGTAAAAAAAGGACTGATTGTGACAGGAGACAGTTTTGTGGATCATCCAGAGAAAATCAAGCAGATTTTATCGATCTTTCCAGATGCATTGGCGTGTGAAATGGAAGGGGCTGCGATCGCTCAAACGGCACAGCAATTTAATATTCCCTTTTTAGTGTTGCGGGCAATCAGCGATACCGCCGATCACGAAGCCACTCAAAGTTTTGATGAATTTATTGAAGAAGCCGGCAAACGTTCTGCCGAATTAGTGATTGATTTTGTGAAGCAGTTGAAATAATTTAACGAAAAAATGTGACCAGTGGGGCAAGAAACAAGACGAAAAAAATTTTTTAGGAGGAATTGCAATGAAGGCGTTACTTTCGATTGATTATACCTATGATTTTGTTGCGACAGATGGAAAATTGACCACCGGAGCTGCTGGGCAGGCAATTGAAGGCACCCTCGTTGCTCGAACCCAAGAATTTATCCGCCAGCAGGCGTTTGTTGTTTTTGCCATCGATGCCCATGATCCTACAGACAAGTATCATCCTGAAAACCATTTGTTTCCGCCACACAATGTGATTGGTACAAGTGGACGGCAACTTTACGGGAAATTGGCTGAGGTTTATGAAGAAAACAAGGAACAGGTTTATTGGATCGATAAACGGCATTATTCTGCTTTCAGCGGGACGGATTTAGATATTCGCTTGCGGGAACGGGGCATTACCGATCTTTATTTAACCAGTGTTTGTACAGATATTTGTGTGCTGCATACTGCCGTGGACGCCTATAACTTAGGTTATCAACTGCATATTTTTAAAGAGGCGGTTGCCAGCTTTGATCCAGTCGGTCATGAGTGGGCTTTGCGGCATTTTGCGCAAACTCTTGGCGCTGAGATCATTGATTAGTCTAAGCATTATTTTCGAGAAAATCGTTTTTCTCCCGTATACTTAAAAGAAAAGGGGGAATCAAAATGAGTATTCTTGATCGCTTAAAAGATGGCTTTGATATGTCCGATATCACCGGGATTATTTCTGACTTGCAAAAGGAAAACATTGATTTAGGAAATTTACTGAACAATAATTTTTTGAAAAAGTACACAGATTTTAGTCAATTGGATGATTTATTAGGAAAACTTGGCATTCAACATGCGAGTCAACTACCTGCTTTTTTGCAAAACCCTAAGAAAAAGGAAGAAGCGGATCAAGTGGTCAACGACCATTCGCAATTTTCTTCATTGGCAGAGATGATCAAAAAGGCGATGAAACAATAATAAAAAAGTGCTGCAGGAAATGTTGGAATTTCCTGCGGCACTTTTTTGTAAAGCAATGGTTTACCAGATGTGGACCCGTTTTTCTGGAGACAGATACATGGCATCCTCTTCTGTAATATTGAAGGTAGTGTAAAAGTCATCCAAATTTTTCACTTGAACGTTGGCCCGTAATTTGGCTGGTGCATGGACATCAATGGACAACAACAATTGTTGGTATTGTTCCCGTGCTTTGGTCCGCCAAATTTTTGCCCAATTGGTAAAGAAGTCTTCCAAAGAAACATCTGCTTCTTTTTTTGCAGCTTCTAATGCACAGCTTAGACCGCCCGCATCTGCAATATTTTCTGAAACGGTCAAGGTTCCATTGACTTTACCCCCAGCAAAAGAGATGCCGTCAAATTCAGCAATCATGGCTTTGGAAAGATCTTCAAAGTGGGTCAAATCTTCTTTTGTCCACCAATTATTCAAATTTCCGAATTCGTCAAATTTTGCGCCATTATTATCAAAGGCGTGGGAAATTTCATGGGCGATTACCGCACCGATTCCACCATAGTTGGCACTGGAGGATTGCTCCAAGCTATAAAATGGTGCTTGTAGGATTGCTGCTGGAAAGACGATAATATTTTTGAAGGGATGGTAATATGCATTGACTGTTGCAGCGCTCATTTCCCATTCTTTGCGATCTACTGGTTTATGGAAACGGCTGAAATTGTCTTCTCTGACCAAACGGCTAAAAAAGCGCGCATTTTCCACTAACGTACCGCCGTCTTCTGCCGGTTTTGTGATGAAGGCATCGTAAAGTTCAGGAATTCGTTCCGGATAGCCAACTTGGATTCCCAATGTCCCCAGTTTAACCACCGCTTTTTCCCGTGTATTTTCACTTAGCCAAGTATTGTTTTTCAACCGATTTTGATAGATTGCAATCATGGCTTCTACCATGTGTTCCACATCTTGCTTCGCCTTTTCTCCAAAATATTTTTTGCCGTAATAGTCACCTACTACTTGGCTAAAGCGATTGGTAGCTAAATAATACGCCGCTTTTTGTTGAGGGGCCGCTTCATCGATTCCTGAAAGATAGCGGCTGTAAGTACTGCCAAGCTGACGTAAGTCTTCGCTTAAAATGCTGGTATAAGAAAGGCTGACTTGAACCAAAAGCCAATTTTTCAGCAAAGCAAAGGTTTCGGGATTAACGATTTGTTGAAATGCAGCAAAGTATTCTGGTTCGGTGACAATGATTTCTCCAGGTGTGTCGTGAACGAGGTCATTGACTAATTTTTTTAAATCAAGTTCTTTCGAATAGGCAGCAAACTCGGCAATACTTTTTGGATTATAATTTTTGCTGTAATCGGCATTTTCTTCCGAGCTGCGGACATGGGGAACAATTGAACGGTCAAAGGCCAAAGCATCAGCAACGATTGCAGCTGCTTCTTCGTTGGTTTTGCCAAATTTTTCTAGAATACTGACGGTCATTTCAGAAAAGACTTTTAATAATTCAGGTCCTTGGGGATGATTTTCTTCATAATAGGTTTTGTCAGGTAAGAACGTGGATGCTGGATATGCGTAAACCACGTTGGTTTGTGTATCTTTCATATCTTGGTCAACGTCCAAAGCAAAAGGCAACGGCATTCCTTCCAGCACCCATTCTGGAAATTGCTGATTTAATTCCTCAAGTGAATTTAAGGCAGCAACCTTTGCCAATAACGGTTTGACTGGTTCAACGCCTAATTTGTTGCGGGTCTCATAATCGTTGGCAAGTTTATAAAATTCAATCGCATCTTTCATACGTCCGGCAGGGATTTCTTTGGTTCCTGTAGCCATTTCGGCAAATTCTGCCATCAATAATTGTTCGATGTCTTGGACCAGATCCTGAAAACCGCCGGTAGCTGGTTTATCGACAGGAATTTCAGCCGTTTTGACCCATTCGCCATTTACATGATCATAAAAATCTGTTTTAACTAAATCTGTCATTCAGGTTACTCCTTCGTAGCGCATAAATTTTTTTGAGTCGATCTACTGGATTACTGCAAATCGGTTCCGTGTTTTCTCTATTATCGTACACCTTTGGTAATTTAACAAAGGAAATGAATGCTTTTTTGAGAATTTTCTAAAAATTATCAAATGCAGCAACAATTTTTTTGATGGTCGTCAGATTTCGAGAAGTCAGCAAAGGTTTGTATTTTGCTTTTCCCAAAACTTTCCCGCCAAAATTTTTGGTGGTTTCCCCTTTTTTGACGACCCAAAGTAGGTCATACCCACTTGTTTTTTTGAGACATTCATGGGCATCGTGAGGAAAGATTTCAAATTCAGCCACTAATTCAGGATATAGCTCGGCGTTAGTGAAGAGAACCATTTGATTGTGGGTTGCAGGGACGTCTGTGACAATGTCATGAAGCAATTCTCGGACTTCACTTTCTGTGCGAATCAATCCAGAAATCGGCGTTTGAAAATGAGCGCTCAAACAGTCAATGACTTGTTGCAGTGCGGCATCTGCCGGTAAGGTTGTTTGGATCAAAAGGTTCCCGGTGGCTAAAATTGTTTGTATTTTTTCAAAAGCTAGGGGCTGTAAGACGGTTTTCAGCTCGCTCATTTTAATGGTCAAGCCCCCCGTATTGATTCCCCGCAGAAAAATGGCGTAGTTCATTGGATAAATCTCCTTTAGTGATGTTTCTTGTAGTATAACAAAAATCAAAAAAATTTTTATCAAATGAGTCCGAATAGCAGATTTTGCGGTTTTTCGTTATAATGAGGAAGATGTTAACGCTGTTTTTTCAAAAGTAGAATGGCCAATCGTTTATGAAATTTTCTATTTGAAAAGGGTACGATCAAATGAGAAACGAGGGAAAACAATGACAACAAATGAATGGATAGGAATACCCGAAGAACGTTTTTCTCGGTATCGTCGTTGGATGACGCCTAGTGGTTATCTTTGTGGTACTTATGCAGCCGCGGTTTTTTTAGCTTATTATCAAGATTATGTTGATGAAAAGATTATTCCAGCAAATCTTCGGAATAAAAATGCCCAAACTTCGAAATCGTTGATTGATATTTTGCACTTACTGATTCAGCCTCATGGATTGCCAACTTTGCCGATCCAAGTCGGGTATGGATTGTCTCGCTATTTTGATTTTTACAAACTGCCTTATCGGGCACGAACAACCATGCTGGGAGGTTGGCACCGGGCAACGAAACGAATCGATCAAGGCCGTCCGGTCATTTTGGGTTTGATGAGAGGGTTAGGCAGCAGTTACGGTAATCATTGGGTGGTTGCCTATGCTTATTTGGAAACGGAAGATGGTCAGCGTTTTTTCAAAGTCCATGATAATTGGGGAGACCATCGCAAAGTCATTCCTGCTGCTTGGATCAATGGAACAATTTCGCTCCCGTTATAAAAATTTCATGAAAAGTATGGTAGAATAAGCAGAAGTGAAACGAGATTTGTCGAAGCAAACACAATCAGTGGTTTCTCACTGAGGACAAAAAACTTTTTGGAGGCAAAAATGGTTGAGAAATATCAAGACGATTCATTGAAAATTTTTAGTTTGAATGGCAATCGTCCCCTTGCAGAAAAAATCGCAAAAGTGTTCGGAACAACTTTAGGTCGCTGCTCTATCAAACAATTCAGTGATGGCGAAATTTCCATCAGTATTGAAGAAAGTGTGCGGGGCGCCCATGTGTATTTGATTCAAGCAACGAACAAGCCTGTGAATGATTATTACATGGAATTGTTAATTATGATTGATGCAATGAAGCGTGCCAGCGCCAAAACCATCAATGTGGTGTTGCCTTATTATGCTTACGCCAGACAAGACCGGACCGCTAAACCCCATGAACCGATTACGGCTAAACTGATTGCCAATATGATAGTGGAAGCCGGTGCTACCCGTGTGCTAACATTGGATCTGCATACCGTGCAAGTACAAGGATTTTTTGATATTCCGGTAGATAATTTGTTTACCATGCCGCTTTTTGCCCATTATTATCGCAAACGGGGTATGACGGGGGATGATTACGTGGTGGTTTCGCCAAAAAATTCTGGTGTGCAGCGTGCCCGTAGTTTGGCAGAATATCTGGACACGACGATCGCAATTGTTGATCAGGAAGAAACCGAAGAAAGCGAAGGCTATGTTATCGGGGATGTTCAAGGGAAAAATTGTATCATGGTAGACGATATTTTGAATACCGGTGAAACAATGGCAAAAGCCGCAGAATTATTAAAGGCAGCCGGCGGAAAAGAAGTCTATGCCTGTGCTTCTCACGCATTGCTTTCAGAAACCGCAAAAGCAACACTTGACCAAGCACCAATCGCAGACATCTGCGTCACCGATTCCTGTTGGACGGCGGACGAACGCCATCCGGAGAAATTGACGTATGTTACCTGCGCACAATTGATGGGAGAAGCAGTCAAACGCATCCATGAAAACACCCCAATGAGTCCATTGTTCAAATTGGAGAAAAAGGATTATCAGTGAGATTAGATTTTGTTTCTTATTTTTTGACTTTTGAATAGTTTAAATGAAGATAGATAAACGGAACAGGTTTATCTATCTTTTTTAATACATAGAATTTTTTAATGAAATCATAAATTTAATAGAATTCTAAAAAAAATCAGCTATTATAGTGATAATGAGTAGGAGGTATTCAGTTGTTGAGAGAAGACTTATTGAGATATATAAAAAATCAAACTTCCTTTTTTGATACTAGTAATGTAAGCGATATTTTTACTGCGAAAAATATTGCTGAAAAATTTAATGTAAAGAGAAATACAGTAAGTCATCATTTAAATCAGCTTGTAGAAGAGGGAGTATTAGTAAAAGTAAATACTCGTCCCGTTTATTTTTTTTCTAAGAGTATTTTTGAGAATCAGAATTACCCATTGGAAAAAAGTATTTATCAAAATTTGAATGAAATAGCTGAAGAAAAGCCGTTTTTTGATAAAAAAAAGGATTTTTTTTCGAGTGTTATCGGAAGTCACGGAAGTTTATCTTATACAATTGAACAGCTGAAAATGGCTGCTCTGTATCCTAATGGTGGATTGCCAGTATTCCTTTCTGGGGCTAGTGGTACAGGTAAATCTTTTTTGATAACACTATTTCATCAATACTGTATAGCAAATGATGTCTTAGAAGCTGAGGCACCTCTTGTTACTGTTAATTGTGCTCAGTATGCAGATAATCCGGAACTTTTAACTAGCAGCCTTTTTGGTCATGTCAAAGGCGCTTTTACAGGTGCAACGGAAGATCAAAAAGGTGCATTTGAAGCTGCAGATGGAGGATTATTATTTCTTGATGAGGTCCATCGATTGAGTGCAGAAGGTCAAGAAAAGCTTTTTACCTATCTAGATAACGGGGTAATACATCGAGTTGGTGACAGTACCCAATCAATCAAAATTCATTGTCGTTTAGCATTTGCTACAACGGAAGATAGCACCAGTACATTTTTAACCACATTTTTAAGAAGAATTCCTGTTCAAATACCAATTCCAGCGCTTAATGAACGAACACAATCAGAAAGAAAGCAGTTGATTCTACAGTCTTTTTATCAGGAACAAAAAATAATTGGGAAAAAGATGTCGATTTCACCTAAGGTAATCAATATTTTAATGAATCGGAAGTATAAAGGAAATGTCGGAGAATTAAAAAATCTTATAAAAATTATTGTAGCCAAAAGTTTTGCAAATTCTCAAAGTAAAAAAGAAATAGCTATAACTATCCATATGATTCCAACATACCTGTTATCATCAACCAAAGAAATTTATGAATCGGGTATGTTAGCTCCAATTATAATTGATGGGAGTAAAGAATTTGAGACTCTACTTGAAGAAAACGAACCTGAATTGAAATGGATTGTACAAATTTATGAAAAAATTCTTTTAGAATATGTAAAAAATGATCGGCGTTTAGAGTTATCAGCTCCCAAACTTTCAAAAGAAATCGAACGTCTTTTTGATCATTTATTATTTGATGTTCAAAAAGATGGACAACATAATATGATGTTGTTTATTACTCAACATGTACGACAAATGTTGGAAACAATCGAGAATTCGTTTCAAATTAGTTTTAATGGAAGTATTGTATATGCAATCAGTCATTATCTTTTTCAAAGGCGAGATGTCGACTGGGTCCCAGAAGAACAAGAAAAAATTCTTCTGATTGAACAATTATTAGCAGATATCAGACACAGATTTCCTAATAGTTATCAATATGCTGAACAGATTTTAGTTTTGGTAAAAAATACGCTGGATATTGAATTATCAAGTATGGACCGGATTATTCTTTCAATTTATATTAACAATTCAGGGTATTCTAAAGAAAATGCCCATCCAAAAGCTATTATTGTAGCGCATGGTTATGCGACTGCTAGTAGCATTGCGAATGTAGCGAATCGTTTATTGAATGAGTTGATTTTTCAGTCTTTTGATATGCCTTTAGATGTAACTCCTAAAAAAATAGCAGAAAATATTACTCATTATATCGAAAAAAATGATATATCCAATGGTTTGATGATCTTATTTGACATGGGTTCACTGAAAGAAATTTATCAATACTTTCCTAAAGATATCAAAGCCCCAATTGCCATCATGAATAATGTAACGACCGGATTAGCCATTGCAGTAGGTGAAGTAATACAGAAAAGAAATAATATCACGGAAATTCCAACACTTGTAGAAAAGGTTCATAAAAATAGATGGGAAATTATTCTTCCTGAATTAGACAAAGAAAAAGTTTTGATAACCACTTGTTCAACAGGAATTGGAACAGCTGTGCAAATAAGTAATCTTTTAGAAAAAAGTATGCCAAGCAATTTAGAGATTAAAATTATTCCTTGTGAATATAAACAATTAACTAATCCAACTGAATTCGAAAAAATGTTTGAACCATATGACATCATTGGAATAATTGGTACAGACAATCCAAGACATAAAGGGGTTCCTTTTATTTCATTGGAAAGATTAATTTCTGGAAAAGGGACAGAAATACTGCTAACTTGGGTTAAAAATGATTTGAACAAAGAAGATTCTACTTATTTTAATAATCAAATGATTCGAAACTTTTCTTTGGATCAAGTTATCCAATCTGTGACGATTTTGGATACTGAAAAGGTAATCGTACAAATCGAATTATTTATGAAGCGATTAGAAGAGCTATGGAATATTCAAATCAGGAACGATCGAAAACTTGCACTTTATGTACATGTAAGTTGTATGATTGAACGTCTTATTCGAAATGTTCCCATTGATTCATACACTGGTCGTGACACTCACCATAAGTGTCATGAAAAAGAGCTATCGGAGATAAAGGATGCATTTAGTGTCGTGGAAAAGGTTTACAGTGTCCGATTACCGGATTATGAATTGTTTTATATTTATGATGTTCTTTTTGGAAAGACTGAATTAACGGAAGTAAATAGTGAGTTCTAATAATTGTTGAAAGCGTGCCACTAAGTTTGGCACGCTTTTTGCGTTTATTAGGGTGTAAGTGAGGTGAACAGTATTGGAGAGAAAAGTAGTTTTAGCTTCTCATGGGAAATTTGCATCAGGAATTTTAAGTTCATTAGAATTAATTTGTGGAAAAAATAAAAATATTAGTGCTTTGGATTGTTACTTGGAGGAAACTTTTGATTTAACTCGATCAGTTGCTGAATTAATAGCTGAAAATCAGAAAAATGAAATTATCATAGTTACAGATATTTTTGGTGGTAGTGTGAATAACGAGTTTTTACGTTATATTGAGAATCCTAATTTTTATTTGATTGCTGGATTAAACTTACCATTTTTAGTTGAGTTAGTTACTCAACTTGAATCGACTGGTACGATTACAATAGTTATTCAACAAGCGTTAGATAGCGCAAAGAAATCTATTCAATTTTGTAATGAAAGTATTCAAAAAGAAATAAAAGAAGAAGATTTTTAGGGAGGAAAAATAGATGATTTTATTGACACGAGTAGATCACCGTTTGTTACACGGACAAGTTGCCTTTTCATGGACACAAAATTTAGGTGCCGATTGTATTTTAATTGCAAATGATGATGTACCCACGAATGATCTTCGAAAAACAACGATAAAGTTAGCAAAGCCACAGGGAGTAAAATTGGTTATTAAAAATATTGAAGATTCAATTGCTGCCCTAGAAAGTGGTGTAACAGATAAATATAAATTATTTATTGTCGTTGAATCAGTGGAGGATGCGTATCGTATAGCAAAAAATTGTCCAGATATAACAGAAATCAACTTGGGAGGAACGAAAGTAAGAGAAGATACTAAAAATATTTCAAAGGCAATCAATGTTACTTCGAAAGAATTAAACTTATTAGATGAATTAGTTTCTCTTGGGAAAAAAGTAGAAATCAGACAAGTTCCTAGCGATAAATTGCTACTCTATAAAGATGTGAGGTGAGAGTATGATTGATAAATCAAAATTCTCCGGAATGAATTACTATTATCGTAATTATCCGATTGAATATTTCTTTCAGTCGTTAAAAGAAAATGAAATTGAAAATTTTGAATTATGGACTTGTACCCATCATTTTGAAATTGATAATTTACATTACCAAAATGTAAAAGATTTTAAAAAGAAGTTTGTAAGTAATGAATTAAATATTATCTGTTTGACTCCTGAACAAAGTAATCCCAAACCCTATAGTTTAGCGGCAAAAACTCCCGAATTGATAAATAAAGCCAGAAATTATTTTAAAAATGCCATTGATGCAGCTAATGAACTGGAAAGTCCAATAGTATCTATGAATTCTGGTTGGGATTTCTATTCAGAGAATCCTTCTGAGGCATGGAAGCGGTCGACTGATTTAATGCGAGAATTGGTGGAGTATGCAGAGCTAAGAGGAGTAAAAATGACACTAGAAGCGCTGCAACCTGAGGAATCTCACCTAGTGAATACAATTAATGAATTAGTTGCGTATTTAAAAGTTGTAGACCATCCAAACCTATTTATTAATTTGGATTTAGGAGCTATGGCACGTTCTCATGAAACAATTAATCAATATTTTGAAACCTTCAAAGAAAGAATCATCCATTGCCATTTTGTTGATGGAAATCCAACTGGCCATTTAGCTTGGGGGGATGGAACGAGGAATATGGAAAGCGATTTGCGAGAGTTTGAAAAAAATTCATATCAAGGTTATTTCACCTTTGAATTTGCAAATTCAACCTATTTTTTGAATCCTAAAGCTGTAGATAAAAATGTGATGAATGCAATAAAAAAAATAAATAGGAGGAATGAAAATGAGTAATTTAACAACAGCATTATTAATTGGCTTAGTTGGATTTCTTGGACCAATGGATTTTGCGATAGGGTCTAATTTGCTAAATAGACCGATTATCATGGGACCATTAGTAGGACTGATTTTAGGTGATTTTACTCAAGGGATAATTATTGGTGCTTCCTTAGAACTTATTTTTATGGGAGCTGTATCTGTAGGTGCATATCTTCCACCGGATGTCATTGTTGGTGGAGTTCTTGGAACAGCATTTGCAATAAGCCTTGGAAAGGGAATCGGTGCTGCTGTAACTATTGCCATGCCAATTGCTATGCTGTCTCTTGCTATAGGAAACTTGTTAAGTATCGTATTTCCGATGATCGCACATGTGGGGGATAGGTATGCAGAGGAAGGGAAAGCAGGGGGAATTACTGGTGCACTGTGGTCAGTAGGTTTAATAGAATGTTTCCGTCGAGGAGTACTTTGTTTTGTGGGTTATTACTTAGGAAGTACAAGAATCGAGCAAGTTTTGGATATGATTCCACAACCAATTATTGACGGTCTTGAAGTTTCTGCAAATTTACTTCCGGCGATTGGGTTTGCAATACTATTACAAATGATTTTGAATAAATCAATTTTGCCGTATTTCTTTTTAGGATTTTTATTGTCTTCGTATTTGAAAGTACCAGTACTTGGAGTAGCACTTTTTGGGTTAATTCTTGTATTTATTATGTACAATAACAAAGCAAATACACAGCAACCTATAGCAACAGACGGGGAGGTATTGGATGATGACGACTTCTAACAATGAGAAGAAAGTAACTAAAAAAGATTTGATCAACATTATGTGGAGATCGTTACCGATGGAATTTGGCTGGACTTATGAAAGACAAATGCACTTGGCTTTTGCTCATATGATGGCACCATTAATGAAAAAGCTGTACGGAGATAACAAGGACGAATATGTTAAAGGGCTACAAAGACATATGGAATTTTTTAATTGTACGCCGCAAGTTGTACCATTTATTGGTGGTGTTGTTGCATCTATGGAGGAAACAAAAGCAACGACAGAAAATTTTGACGAATCGTCCATTAATTCTATCAAAACCGCTCTGATGGGACCATTGTCAGGTATTGGAGATTCAATATTCATCGGAACTATTCGAGTCATCGCCACAGGATTAGCTGCTTCACTTGCAAAAAGCGGCAATGTACTCGGTCCAATTCTATTTTTACTGATTTATAATATTCCAGGTTATGTTCTAAGATATTACGGTGCGATTTTTGGTTACAAATTAGGTATCGGGTATCTAGATAAGATTGAAAAGTCTGGAATGATGGATACATTTAAAAATGCTGCCTCAATTTTAGGAGTTATGGTTATTGGCGCCATGACAAGTAGTATGGTTTATATCAATATGGATATAAAAATAGGTACTGGAGAATCGACCGAGACAATGCAAAGTATTCTAGATGGTGTAATGCCAGGAATACTGAGTTTAGCTGCTTTATTTATTTTCTATTATTTAAATAAAAAGAATGTAAATGTTTTGTGGCAAATTATCGGTGCAACATTTATCGGAATCGTATTAACTTATTTTGGCGTATTAGGTGTATAAAAAGGAGAGATAAAAGATGCTAAAATTTAATGAAGAAAAACAAATCAAGGATATCCAAGGTGCTTTAGAATTACGTTCAAATGTCGAAAAAATTGTTGACGAGGTATATAAAAAGGGTTTTGATAATATTTATTATTTAGGTATTGGCGGAACCTATGCTTCTGCGATGCAGGCAGTAACGTATATTAATGGAAAAAGTAACTTACCTGTTTATGTACAACATGCAGCTGAATATTATACTACTGGGAATCAACGCTTGACGAATAAATCATTAGTTATTTTATCTTCAGTTACCGGGACAACCCAAGAAGTTGTTAAAGCAGCAAAGGAAATTGAAAAAGTCGGTGCTACACTACTAGGCTTTGTTGATGCAGAAGGTAGCCAACTTGCTGAAATATGTGATTATGTCATCACCTATCCAGCACCAGGCACAGAGCAAATTAAGTTTTTTATGGTTGCAGATCGATTGATGAAGAATAATAATGAATTTGAAGACTATGAAGAATATTATGAAGAATTAGATAATCATTTGGCTGTTGGTTTAGTTGAAGCAGAAAAGCAGGCAGATAAGTTTGGACAAGAATTTGCTGAAAAACATCGCCATGATTCTATGCATTATTTTATTGGAGCAGGGAATCAATGGGGAGCTGTGTACTCATATGCGATGTGCTATTGGGAAGAACAAAGTTGGCTTCGTTCAAAATCAATTCATGCAGCTGAATTTCTCCATGGAACATTAGAAATCGTTGATGAAACGACGCCGGTTACAGTATTTTTAGGTGAAGATGAACAACGTCCTTTATCTGAACGAGTAGCTAATTTACTTCCACGGATTTGTGGGGATTATACCCTAATCGATTCCAAGGATTATCCTGTAGAAGGAATCAGTGAGAAATATAGAGGAAGAGTGTTATCATTTTTACTAATGCATTGTGTTACTCAACGAATTGATGCACATGTGGAAAAATTGAATTGTCATCCGCTTGATATTCGCCGTTATTATCGTCAATTTGATTATTAAAGATGTTTAAAGCTCGATAAATTAAATCATTGTTAATTAAGGAATCTAAGAAAGCTGCATAAGTTTTCTTAGATTCCTTGTCTTTTTTTACAAAACAATCAACCAAAAGATAAAGTTTTAAAACGAGTTTCCCTGAGTCTATCTAAATTCTACGATTTAGGTCATAACTGTTTATACCGATCGACAGATACTGGCGAGCCGTGGTGAGTTATGCAGCAAACAGCTCAAGTTGAAAAAAAGGAAGAATCGTTTGAAAAGTTGGTTGATCTTTGGTTTCCCGTCCATTCTGTGCTAGAATGTGCCTAGTAAAAAAAGAAAAGGTGAAGGCAATGGAACACATTTATTTAGATCATGCGGCGACGACACCGATGCATCCGGAAGTTGTTACGGAAATGAGCCGGCTGATGCAGGATGTCTTTGGCAACCCTTCAAGTATTCACAATTATGGTCGGCAAGCCCACGAACAATTGGAAAATTTTCGGCAGATTATTGCGAATAGTTTGACCGTTAAACCCCATGAAATTATTTTTAACAGTGGTGGAACAGAAGGGGATAACACAGCAATCATTAGCACGGCCTATGCACGAAAAGAACAAGGTAGGCATTTGATTACGACCGCTATCGAGCATCCGGCGGTGTTGGAAGCCATGCGCTTTTTGGAAACGCAGGGCTTTGAGGTCACCTATTTACCTGTCGATGAAAAAGGGCAGCTTCATGTATCAGAGTTGGAAAAAGCATTACGGGAAGATACGATTTTAGTTTCAGTCATGTACGCTAACAATGAGACAGGGAATTTGCTGCCAATCAAAGAAATTGGCGAGCTGTTAAAAGATCATCCAGCTATTTTCCATACAGATGCTGTGCAGGCGTATGGAAAAATTCCGCTGAGTCCCTATGAAGATGGGGTTGATCTGCTAAGTATCTCCGCCCACAAAATCAACGGACCAAAAGGGGTCGGCTTTTTATTCAAGAAAGATGGTATCAATATTCCTTCTTATCTTCATGGAGGAGAGCAGGAAGAAAAACGTCGTGCAGGCACCGAGAATCTGGTGGGAATCGGCGGTATGGCAAAGGCCGTAGAAATTTTGACGCCTGAAAAACAAAAGGAAAACGCAGAAAAGTATCATGCTTTTGCGGCACTTCTTTTTCAAGCATTGGATGAAAAAAAGATTACCTATCAAATCAACGGAGACGAAGAACACAAATTGCCTCATGTATGGAACCTGGCTTTTCCGGAAATTGCCAATGATTTATTATTGATGAAACTGGATTTGAAAGGGGCGGCGATTTCTACTGGTTCAGCATGTACCGCAGGAAATGTGGAGCCTTCCCATGTGTTAGAAGCAATGTATGGTACTGACTCGATGGCGATCCATCAATCGATTCGAATCAGTTTTGGCTTGGGCAACACCAAAGAAGCTGTTGCAGAATTTGCTGCACTGTTGACAAATACTGTTTCTGCATCCAAATAATTTTTCTTTTTTAGAGTTGGGCTGGCAAATCTGTTATAAAACTTTTATAATTAGAGGAAAGACTACTAATTTGAGGTGAAAAAATGGCATTCCAAGAAAAAGCGACAGTTTTAGGAGCAGATATTTCTTACCGAATCAATCCTTCTGCCAAGCGTTACACGTTGCGAGACAATGGTTTTACAGAAACGAACGGTGGCAATTTTCAATTGATCCGTCCGCTAGAAGCAACACCGCAAAGCAAGGAAGGCTTAAAGCTGAAAATCACGGTTTCCGAAGATATCAAGACTTTAAAGATGTCGATAACGACTTCCAACGGATTGAAGGCCGTCAATATTTTTAAAGATGAGAGTCATAAAATGCTGCAGGAAAAATTTTATTTCCTGATGGACGGTTTTATCAGCCGGGGATTATTTGAAAAAGCATAAGACGAAGCAGTTCCGAGAAATTTCTTGGAGCTGTTTTTTTGCTTTCATTTTTAGGTAGGATTATTTGTTTGAATTTGTCCCCTACCGTATACTTAAACTGAGGTGATAAAAAATGAAGAGAATCCTATTGAACGGGACACCGCATTTACCGATTGGGCTAGGAACGTGGCACATGGGAGATCAAAAAAACAAACGAGCAGCAGAGATCGAAGCCCTGCAAACGGGTCTGGCACAAGGCGCAACGATTATTGATACGGCAGAAATGTATGGAGAAGGCAATTCAGAGAGCTTGGTGGGAGAAGCCATTCAGCCCTTCAATCGAAAAGAGTTGTATCTGATTTCAAAGATTTATCCTTGGAATGCCTCATTGCAAAAGCTACCCAATCATCTGGAGGCAACCTTGCAACGTTTGAATACTGATTATTTGGATTTGTATTTGCTTCATTGGACAGGAGAAATTCCTTTGGCAGAAACGGTTGCGGCGATGGAACAAGCCCAAAAAGCCGGAAAGATTTTGCGCTGGGGTGTTTCTAATTTTGATGTGGCAGATATGGAGGAACTCTGGCAGATTCCTGAAGGGAAAAACTGCCTGACCAATGAAGTGCTGTACAATCTGGGCAGTCGTGGGATTGAATTTGATCTTTCGCCATGGATGCGAGAAAAAAAGCTGCCGTTGATTGCTTATTCCCCAATCGCTCAAGGAGACAGTTTGGGGAATGATTTCCAAAAAAATCCGGTTCTCCTGGAAATTGCACAGGCACATCAATGCTCTGTTTTCCAACTGTTACTTGCCTGGACTCTGCGAGACAACCAAACGATTGCTATTCCACAATCTTCCAATAAGGAACATGTATTGGATAATTTGCAGGCAGCAGAATTGGAGCTGACAGAAGTGGAATGGCAAAAAATAGATGCTGCCTTTCCAAAACCTACGACAAAACAGCCTCTTGCTGTGTTATAGGAGGAAAAAGCGATGAAATTTTTTACCGGTGATACCCATTATTTTCACGACTCGCTTTTAGGAAAAAACGATTTTGCTCCCCGTTTGTTTAAAACAACAAAAAAAATGCACGAAACGATGATTCACAATTGGAATTTGGTGGTGGAGGATAAAGATACAGTCTATCATCTTGGCGATGTCGCCATGCATCCAAACTATGAGGCGGGTTTTCCAGAAATTTTAGCAATCCTCAGCCAGTTGCGGGGAAAAATTGTTTTTATCAAAGGAAATCATGATACACGGGATTTTTTTAAGTATTTGGCTGAAAATGATCCGAAAACAAGTACAGGTGAAAATAAATTTGCCTTTGAAGATGTGGGTGTATTATTGAAGTTCAATCACCACCAATATTATTTGACCCATTACCCGATGTTGTTGGGAACCACCAAAAATATTCGCAATCTTCATGGGCATATCCATCATTACAGTGTGCCGATTCCAGAAAATATAAATGTTGGCGTAGATGCACCGGAGCTGGATTTTTTACCGGAAAAAATGCCTTTTGGAACACCGATTTCTGAGAATCAAATCGATCAGATTGCTGCGGAAAAAGCAGCAGAGTTGGCGAAATTACGCTGAGAAATGCTTCCTGCTTTCTAAAAATATCCAAAGAAAATCTTCAACAAGTGAATTTCTCACCGTTCTGTTGTATAATGGCAGATACTGAAAAGTTGCGACCTTCAAATCGTAGAGTTTTCGGAATCTAGATTGAAATGATGGTGAGAACATGGCAAACAGCCAAACACGTGTGGTTGTCGGCATGAGCGGCGGGGTAGACTCGTCGGTAACGGCCCTTTTGCTGAAAGAGCAAGGGTACGATGTCGTAGGAATTTTTATGAAAAATTGGGACGACACGGATGAAAATGGTGTGTGTACGGCAACGGAAGACTACAAAGATGTAGCCAAAGTTGCGGCACAAATCGGAATTCCTTATTACTCGGTGAATTTCGAAAAAGAATATTGGGATCGGGTATTTGAGTATTTTCTAGCAGAATATCGTGCCGGTAGAACCCCAAATCCAGACGTAATGTGCAACAAAGAAATCAAATTCAAAGCCTTTTTGGACTATGCGTTGGAATTAGGTGCAGATTATGTTGCGACAGGTCACTATGCACAAGTCGAAACAGATGAAAACGGCGTGGTGCATATGCTCCGTGGCGTGGATCAAAACAAAGATCAAACCTATTTTTTAAGTCAATTGTCTCAAGAACAATTAAGTAAAACCATGTTTCCTCTTGGAGGAATGGAAAAATCAGAAGTTCGAGCAATTGCGGAACGGGCGGGTTTAGCAACCGCAAAGAAAAAAGATTCTACAGGCGTTTGTTTCATCGGTGAAAAGAATTTCAAACAATTTTTAAGCAACTACCTGCCTGCTAAAAAAGGCAAGATGATTACCCTTGATGGGGAAGAAAAAGGCGATCACGATGGGTTGATGTATTATACCATCGGACAACGTCAAGGCCTTGGAATCGGTGGTGGCGGTGCCTCCCACGAACCTTGGTTTGTGGTAGGAAAAGATTTGGCGACGAATACTTTGTATGTGGGTCAAGGTTTCCATCATCCAGCATTGTACGCGGATCGTTTGGATGCCAGCGAAATTCATTTCACTACTAACGGAGCAAAGGAAACAGAATTTAAGTGCACGGCTAAATTCCGTTACCGTCAACAAGATGTTCCTGTGACTGTTCGTTTACTTAAAGGCGATCGGGCGGAAGTGATTTTCGACGAACCTGTACGAGCAATTACTCCGGGACAAGCTGTTGTATTTTACGATGGCATGGAATGTTTAGGCGGCGGGTTGATTGATCACGCCTACCAAGCAGAAAAAGTATTGCAATATGTGTAAGTAGAAAAACGTTCCAGAATCTTGATATGCTCCCCCTATATAGGACACTGAAATATAAAAGTCCTGTATAGGGGGGATTTTGTATGCCACAAAGAAA
>NZ_BJDS01000024.1 GCF_005405265.1 Enterococcus songbeiensis | reverse complement strand
ACACAGAAGTTAAGCTTCTTAGCGCCGATTGTAGTGAGGGGTTGCCCCTTGTGAGAGTAGGACGTCGCCACGCGATTAAAAGATCAAGACATTTGTCTTGGTCTTTTTTTATATGTTGGCTTTTCATTTCGATGTTAAAAAGTGCAAATCGGATTGTTGTTTCATACAATTTTGTAATAAGTTAAATTTTTTTGATGTTCTTAAATAAAGTATTAATCTTTTCTTTTTTCTGTTTCAGAGGAGGTGAGAAAGGGTAAAATAAGGATAACAATTGAGCAGGAGGTCGTTATGAAAAAAATAAAATTAGGATTGGCAATAGGTCTTTTATTAGGAATTAGCGGTATATTCCATTCAAATCAAATTGTAAATGCTGCAACATCTTCTGATTCTGAAACGGTCATTAATGAACGTTGGGGAAAGCCGACATTTGTAATGGGGGCAGCTTTGACTGGCGATCAAAAAGCGCAAACGATGGATATTTTAGGAATAAAAGACATCGATAGTGTAAATGTCGAAGTAGCTACTGGAGATGACCTAGTAAAATATTTAGGCTATGGTAGTGGTCAAGATAGCGTGATGTTCAGTTCCGTTGTAGTCAGTCGTGAAAATCAGGGAGAAGGAATCACTGTTGATATCGTAACACCAGAAAATATCACATTGATTACCGCTGATCAATATAAGAATCCACTGGTTACTGCTGGAGTGACAGATGCCACAATTAAAGTCGGTAGTGTGGTGAAAGTAACTGGTGAAAGTGCGCTAACAGGCGTTTATAAGGCTTTTGCGGCAAATGGTGAGGCTGTTGATCCAGAGCGGGCTCAGTTGGCGCAAGAAGAATTGGATACAACTACAGCTGTCGCTGATTCGATTGTCAAAAATGCCAGTGAGAATAATCAAAGCGAAGATTTAAGTGATGCGGATAAAGAAAAGGCCAATGAAGCCTACAAAACACAATTAAATCAAACGCTGGTAGATATTAAAAAAGAATTAGCCGAGCTGAAAGAAAAGCAGGGAGAACTGGCTACTAAGGAAGATGTTGAGAAAATCGTCAATGATGCGTTGGCAAAAAATAATCTTGGTGATTATATCTCAAAAGAAGATATTCAAAAGCTGGTTTCTTTAGCAGAAAAGTATCAAGAAACAGATGGGGTTCTGGACAAAGAGTCTTTGGAACAGCTTGATAAAATCAGTGACGGATTCAAGGATACGGTCAATGATTTGACAGATCAGTTGGGGAAATTCGGCGATACGTTAAAAGGAACACTGGAAGAAAATCAAGGCTTTTTTGCTAATCTGTGGCAAAGTGTGAAAGACTTCTTTAGTGGGTTATTTAATTAAAAAGAAAGCTTGAAATTGGATCATGGAGATTCATTTTCAAGCTTTTTCTTTTTATCTAATTTTGCAAAGAGTGAAAATACACATTTAAGCTGTTTAATGATAAAATTAAGGGGAGTCTTACCTTAGGAGGTAAATGTATGGAAGCTGAGAAGCAGAAAACAAATGAAACAAGTTCAGCAACTTTTGCTGAGATCAAAGAGGTTGCTTCAAAAAATATTACACAAATACTTCAGGATCTTCAGGCATTTGAAGAAGCAATCAAAGAGGAAAATATTCCAGAAATTTATCGGATATATAATGGTCGATTGCATGAGGAATTGAAAAAAACATCCAATGCCCATCATGAAATCGACCAGCTATTGACGCAAAAAATCCATGACCGTTTTATGGCTGCCTTTCCATTTATGGTGCATTATGAGAAAATTTCCGAGACGATTCATTATTATAAAATCGGTGAATATTATCATGAACGGGCCACGATAGGGATTGATGCCAGTATTCCGGAAATTTTTGTGATTCCGGCGATTGATCAGGAGTGGGAAGCATTTAATGAAGAAAAACAGGATGCACTGACGGCGATTGAACGACAAATGGATGAGTTAGATGCTAAACGAATTGCGGCACAATCGGAAATTACGAAATTAGAAGAAAAAATTAAAGAATTGAAGCAACAGGAAACAGCCATTGGCAATTCAAAAGGGTTCTTTAATCGTGGAAAAGTTGATGAAGAATTGGCGGAGATTATTGATCAACGGGAAAAATTGGAAGCGAAAAAGGCGGAATGGCTGCCTTTTATTGAAAACCAATCCCAAGCAGGCAGAGAAAAAGAATATCTGCAACAAGAATATATGCGGACACGGCTAAAACGCGCCATCGTTGAAAAAGAAACCCGCTTGATTACCCGTTATTTTGGCGGAATTCTTCCGATGCACCAACAATTGACGACGTTTTTAGAAAATTACCTTGAAGGAGGCAACGCTGATGAGTAACCTTGAAGAAAAAGATGAATTGCTCTCCTCTGAAACAAATATAACTCAAACAAATGAACTGAAAAATCAAGAACTTCCCGAAGAATCTGTTGTCGAAGAGACTGCACCTTTGACTCCTGTAGAAGAATATTACCAGACAAAAGAGACGGATAGGCAGGAAATTGTTCGCCTGATCGAAGCAGCAGAGGAGGAATTGGCGGATCTGCGCTTGCGGAAATCTTTAATGGAGGCAGATTTTGATCAGTTATTGGCAAAATACAAGGAATTACTTTCTACGGATCAAAGAATTTCCCCTATTGCTAAGAAAACCTTGCTGGAATATTTTTCCTACGAGCTGATGAAACCATTGGCGACGGTAGGACTGCAGCCATCTGGAATTGCCTACGATATCTGGTCAACGAAGCATTTCTATTTGCGCTATCAATTAAATGCTGAAGATCAACTATTGTTTAGTTTCAAATTGATTCCCCTCGACCAAAAATTTACGACAGAATTTATGCCGTTGCTTACGATTCAACCAGATTCAATGGAAGTGGCGGTGGATGACGAGCAGCTTTTGGAATTGATCCGACTGTGGCATGCAGAGAAGATTTTCTCTAAAGATCAACTTTCTCTGGTTAATTACGACCTAAATTTGTTATTGAGCCATTTTCGTCAACTGGAGTTCGTTGTTCAACCTAGCTTGTTAGACAACACGCAACCGCTAGCTGTAAGTCTGGAAAGTGAATACCCGCTTCAAGAAAAAATATTGGATGAAATTTTTATTACTGCGATGGAAAACCCGGATTATGATTTTGAGAAAAACTCTGGAGTTTCTTATGAGGTGCTATTGGATCAAAATCAACGATTACTAATCTCCGGTTTTGAAAACGGACATACCAAGCTGTTTATCGATTCAGATCAACGGAAACGGTCGTTGCTTGATTTTTTCACAAGCTATCCATTCCTCGTTCCTTTGATGGTTCGCAGCAATTAATGAAACAGGTGAAAAGATGAAAAATACCGTTTTTTGTAGTAAAACGAATAAAGATGGTGATTTTTCTGGTACTATTCTTTCTGGCACACAGGAAGTCAAAGAATTGGCGGCTCATGATTTATTAGTAGAAATCGGGGCTGTGGCAGTAAATCCTATTGATTTGAAGCGGCAACAGCTGATACCAGAAAATCAAACTGAAGTATTAGGGTACGATGCGGTGGGAAAAGTTGTTGCGATGGGCTCCAAAGTGAGTACCGATTTTTTGGGGAAACGTGTTTATTACATGGGAACCACGAAACGAGAGGGCAGCTATCAAAAATATCAATTAGTGGATGAAGAATTGGTTGCACTTGCACCTACCACGTTTTCAGATGGTGAAGCGGCGGCATTGCCATTGACAAGTTTGACCGCTTGGGAACTATTGTTTGAAAAATTTCAACTGATTCCTGAAGAAAATACCAATTCCGGCAAAAAGATTTTATTGATCAATGCCGGAGGTGGTGTCGGATCAATCGCGGGCCAATTAGCCAAATGGTGTGGTTTGGAAGTGTATGGAACAGCGAGTCCAAAACATTTTTCTTGGCTCGAAATAAATGGAGTCGACCATTGCTTGGACTATCACCAAGATTTAGCTTCACAATTGCCCGCTCAGCTGAAGTTTGATTTTATTGCTTGCTTCTATGATAGTAGCGAGTATTTACCGCAACTTGCTGCTTTAATTCAACCCTTTGGACGGATTGGATCAATCGTAAATACGGCAGAATCACTGGATCTGAATCCATTAAAAAACCTAAGCGTTTCTTTTGACTGGGTCCATGTTTTTACAAAAACAGATTTCTCTCAAGGAACATCTCAGGGCATCATTCTTAAAAAAATCGCTGATTTGGTGGAAAATGGTAAACTTACGTCTACCATAAGAAAAGAATTTACTGATGGCATCACACAAAAAAATTTAGCAGAAGCTTTTTCGTTGGTTCAAAAAGGACACCCTGGGAAGGTGGTGCTATCTGGTGGAATCATTGCCTGATTTAGAAGAAATCCGAGAATTTTGGGATCAGTTTGCATCAGAATATACTACTATCCAGCAAGAATCAGCATTACCAATTGCAGAAGATATGTACCATTATTTAATAAATACGGGGGTATTTCCGACCAATAGTTTTCTTGATTTGGCCGGGGGTTCCGGTCGATATGTCACCACCTTTTTACCTAGTGTGACGACCTATACTTTAGTCGATATTTCCCCTAAGATGTTAAATTACGCAAGGCAGCAGACTCCAGCAGAAAATTTGCGGTTGGTATGTTCGGATCAGGCCGCTTTTTTTGCTGAAACGCCTGAGAGTTCTTTCTCTGTTGTTTTTTCAGCAATGAATCCTGCACTTTTACAAGTCGAGGACTTGCTAGAAATGAATCGAATCACTGCTAAATGGTGCCTGATTTTACGAATGACTCGCTCAGAAGATTGTTTTACCTCAATTGAAAATTCTGGGATGGCGGAAGAATCCTTGATGAAAAGCTATGAGGAAATGCTCCAACAACAAAAAATCAGTTATTCAAAGCAGTCTTTTCAATATCAAGACGAAGAATCGATTTCTCGAGATTTTTTTCGAGAATACTTTCAAGATCAACTTTCATTTCGAGAGTTAAAAAGCCATGAAGAACGATTTTTTGGTGATTCAGATGAAATGAGCAACCAACGAATCCACGAATTTCAGCTATTGCTTTGGAAAAAACCGGCAGTCGATGCGTAAAAAACGTCGACTGCCGGTTTTTTTTTATGGAAGTTCTTGTGAGTTTGCTGTTAAGAGGGAATGCTTGCGGGAGATAAAATAAGAACCGACGATCAAGCCATAAATTCCAGCGGTGACTAGTGTAACTGCCGGATTGTTGGAAGAGAAGATTGCCAGAAAAATCCCACCTAAACTGACTAAGGTCAGTAAATTGATTCCGCGTTTGATTTTTGAAGTAGAAAACTTCCGTAAATAGTTAAAATAGGCGATACAAAGAATCAACCAGATCATAAGAACCGTATAGGACAAACTCCCAACAAGATAGGTAAAGAGTTCTTCACCAAAAATATAGGACAACAGGACACCTGCATATAAAGTGGCTGTAGAAACCATCACCGCACGATTTGGCACGCCATGTTTGTTCAGCTTCATGTGTTTGCTGAAACGTTTTGATTTTGAAAGTTGCAGATGCAAAATACGTGAGGAGGCATAGATTCCCGAATTAATCGAGGAAAATAAAGCCAGAACAATCACGAGATTGACTAAATCTGCGGCGAAAGGAATGTTCATTTTTTCAAAAACCATCACAAACGGTGAAACATTAGATTGTGCAAGCTCTTGCCATGGATAGATAATCAATAAGAGAAACATGGGAACGATATAAAAGGCGATGATTCGAAAAATGACGCTGTGGATTGCTTTAGGAATCGAACGCTCAGGATCTTCGGTTTCCCCCATTGCGATAATAATCAACTCAGTACCACCGTAAGAATAGATTACAAGTAACAAGGAGTTGAACAATCCCTGCAGTTTATGAGGGAAGAAACCGCCGTGAGTCGTCATGGATTGCATTGTAGGGAAAAATCCTTCGCCAAAAATTTGCTGAACAACCAAGAAGCCGGCAAAGGCAATCAGTAATAGTACCACGCTGATTTTACCAACCGTCAGCCAAAATTCTGTTTCAGCAAAAATACGGACGGACAAAAAATTGATCAAAGTTGTGATCAAAGAAATTCCCAAGATGAAGATCCAGGCTGGCGTATTGGGAAACCAGAGTTGCATAAAACTTGCTGCTGCAACAGCTTCAGCAATCACATTGATCATCCATAATGTCCAATAGAGCCAATCCGTGAAATAAGCGGAAAATTTTCCGATATAGGGTTCAACGATTTCCGATAAGCTACGAGCATGGGTATTTTTCATTGCCAAGGCTCCTGCAGAAGACATAATGCTGTAAAGCAGACAGCCACCTAATAAAAAGGCCAACAAAACAGATGGGCCGGCCAAACCGATCGCCTCGCCACTTCCTTTGAATAATCCGGCGCCGATTGCACCGCCTAAAGCCAACATGGTCACATGTCGGGAATGTAATTTCTTTTGTAATTTATTTTCCATGAAATGCTCCTTTAATTTTAAATAATAGCAGGTGTTTCCTAAGCCAAAATGAATAATACGTGAATTTTCTGAAAATTTCAACTTTTATTGCTCTTCTTTTACTAAATTATCAGAATTATTTCTATTATTTCTCATTCTAGAGTTGTCTCATGAAATAGAAAATGATAGCATGGAACCAGCAAATGGTTGTAGGGAGGCTAACGTGAAGAAGAAAAAAACACTGACATTTGGCGGTATCTTGCTCGTTCTACTGGCTCTCTTTTTTCAATTTTTATTACCGGAACAGGAACCGCAAATTTCTCAAACAAGCGTAGAAAAAAGTGCTGTATCTAGTGAAATTGATGAAGTTGATCTTAGTGATCCTCCACGTTTTGAAAAAATTAAAGTTAATACGATTCGCAATGTGGATGGGGATACCTTTGCTTTCATGGCGAGAGGACAGGAATATAAATTACGGCTGTTAATGGTAGATACGCCCGAAAGTGTCAAACGAGGAGTTGCAGTTCAACCTTTCGGAAAGGAAGCTAGCGATTTTACAAAGCAGCAGTTGACCCGCGGCCAAGTAAGTCTTGTTTTCGATAAAGGAGAGGTTCAAGATCAATACCAACGGTTTCTGGCGTACGTGTATGTTGGAGATGAATTGTTGCAGGATAAATTACTTGAAAACGGCTTGGCGGTTGTTCGCTACGTCAATGATGGTGGGAAAACATATGTAACAGAGTTGTTAGCCGCACAACAAAAAGCACAAGATGAAAAACGCGGTGTTTGGTCGCAATCTGGTTACGTGAAAAAGACAGCGAAAGGTTATTATATGTTCGAGGAGCAGTAAGGAGAGAATCATGGACTATACAAAAGAAAATGCGCAGGTAATTAATGGCTGGGTGACTGACGGATGGGAATGGGGAATTCCTATTTCTTCTGAAATTTTTGCCGAGGCAAAACAAGGTCGGTGGGAAATGGTACTGACACCGAATAGACTTGTTCCCAAAGAATGGTTTTTTTCAGATCTGAAGGGAAAGAAAATATTGGGACTTGCTTCCGGCGGTGGACAGCAAATGCCGATTTTTGCCGCCTTGGGAGCAGAATGTACAGTTTTAGATTATTCTGAAAAACAGATTCAGTCAGAAAAAATGGTGGCGGATCGAGAAGGTTATTCGATTGAAATGATTCAGGGGGATATGACGCAACCATTACCTTTTGCGGACGAAACATTTGATTTGATTTTTCATCCGGTATCCAATTGTTATATAGAGGAGGTGCAACCGGTGTGGGAGGAGTGCTTCCGTATTTTGAAACCTGGTGGCCGATTATTGGCTGGATTGGATAATGGCATGAATTTTATCTTTGATGAAGCAGAAACGACATTGACCCACAAATTACCATTTAATCTTTTAAAAGACCCGGAGCTGCTAAAGACGTGGGATGTAAAAGAATGGGGCTATCAATTTTCTCATACCTTGGACGAACAAATTCGAGGACAATTAAAAGCAGGTTTTAAATTACTTGATCTTTATGAAGATACCAATGGTCAAGGTCGATTACACGACTACAACGTCCCCTCATTTTGGGCAACTTGTGGGGAGAAATAAAAAGATTGGCGGAAAGATTTTTAAAAGTCTTTTCGCCAATCTTTTTTATTCTTCTGATAGAATCACCTTTACCATACGATCAAGGAAGGTTTCTTCTGACAAATCAGGATCGTCTTCGCTTTTTTCCAATTTGACATTTTTCTTTCCATCCGTAAATAGGTAGTGCTCTTTTTCGTTGATGAAAAGGTAATATTCTTGCTCACCTTCAATATAGAGCACTTCTTTAGAATCTGGATATTCTACCGATACGTCCATTACCGTAATTCCTGAAACTTGTGTAGTAAGAAAATCTTCCGTTTGTTTTACTGTTAGAGCCATCGCTCATCGCCTCTTTAAGTTTATCATAGCACTTTTGGAGAAAAAGCGTATGAATAAACACTTTTGAGTGGTTAATCGATAAAGACGTTTAAAAAACTTTGAAAATATAGGACAAAAGTTCGGAAAAGGGTTTTCATAGAACGTTTTTTATTTTATACTAATTCTAAACTAGAAAAGATTATTTCTTTGATTTTATCTAGTTTCTCGAGAAATTTTTTCATTTATGGAGAACTATTCTCAAAAAAATACTGGAGGCGACTTGAGATGTCACTAATTGGAAAAGAAGTTGAAGCGTTTCACGCACAAGCATACCATCAAGGAGAATTTGTTGAAGTCAGTAATGAAGATTTCAAAGGGAAATGGTCGGTTCTTTGTTTTTATCCAGCCGATTTCACATTTGTCTGCCCGACAGAACTAGAAGATTTGCAAGAACAATACGGTAAATTAAAAGAATTGGGTGGGGAGGTTTACTCCTGCTCAACGGATACCCATTTTACACATAAAGCTTGGCATGACCATTCGGATGCCATTGGGAAAATTGAATACACCATGATTGGTGATCCAGCCCACCATATCTCCCGAATTTTTGATGTCTTGGAAGAAGAACAAGGAGCAGCGCAACGGGGTACTTTTATTATTGATCCTGATGGAATCGTTCAAGCATTGGAAATCAATGCGGATGGAATCGGTCGTGATGCAAGTGTTCTGATTGATAAAATTCGGGCGGCTCAATATGTACGTACTCATCCAGGGGAAGTTTGTCCTGCAAAATGGAAAGAAAGTGGCGAAACCCTTAAACCTAGCTTTGATTTAGTTGGGAAAATTTAGGAGGCGAGACGATTGCTGGATAATGAAACGAAAACACAATTGGCACAATATTTGGCGTTGCTTGAATCAGATATCGTTTTTTCTGCAGATTTAGGGAGGGATGCTGATTCGCAAAAGGTGGCTGAATTTTTAGAGGAAGTGGCGGCGATGACGCCTCGCATCACGATTGAAAAAAACCACTTGTCACGAACCCCAAGTTTTGAAGTGAATAAATCTGGCGAAAAAAGCGGCATCGCCTTTGCTGGTTTACCCTTGGGACATGAATTCACCTCCTTTATTTTGGCATTGCTTCAAGTCAGTGGTCGACCTCCCAAAATCGATGAGGAAGTGGCCAAACGTATTCGTGAAATCAAGAAAGAATTGCATTTTGTCACTTATGTTAGTCTGACCTGTCATAACTGCCCGGATGTTGTTCAGGCACTAAATATTATGGCGGTACTTAATCCACAGATCACTCATACGATGGTGGAGGGGAGCATGTATCAAGCAGAAGTTGATGAGCAGAAAATCATGGCTGTCCCTACCGTTTATCTCAACGAAAAGGAATTTAGCAGTGGTCGACAATCCATTGAACAATTGCTGGAAAAAGCTGCTGGTCCTGCAGATGCAACGGCATTTGATGAGAAAGGATTGTTTGATGTCTTAATCGTTGGTGGAGGTCCTGCCGGCAGCAGTTCAGCGATTTATGCCGCTCGCAAAGGAATCAAAACTGGTTTAGTGGCGGAAACTTTTGGCGGACAAGTGCTGGAAACTTTGGGTATCGAAAATATGATCGGTACACCTTATGTAGAAGGTCCCCAATTGATGCACCAAGTAGAAGAACATGTACAAAAATATGCAGTGGATATTATGAAGGGGCAACGGGCAAAAGATATCCGTAAGACAGATAGTAATCTTATAGAAGTCGAGCTAGAAAATGGGGCTGTTCTAAAAACAAAGGCTGCGATTTTAGCGACGGGTGCTCATTGGCGAAATATCAATGTTCCCGGCGAAAAAGAGTTGAGAAATAAAGGGGTTGCCTATTGTCCGCATTGTGACGGTCCTTTGTTCGAAGGAAAAGATGTGGCGGTCATCGGTGGAGGAAATTCCGGCATTGAAGCGGCAATTGATTTGGCGGGTTATGCTAAACAGGTTTTTGTTTTAGAGTTTTTGCCAGAGCTTAAAGCAGATCAGGTTCTCCAAAAAAGACTCGCAGACCTTCCCAATGTGACAGTAATCACCAATGCTGCCACGAAAGAAATTTTGGGGGAGGCACAGGTTTCCGGTCTGGTATACACAGATCGTTTGACGGGAGCAAACAAAAACTTGTCTGTTGACGGTGTCTTTGTCTTAGTCGGACTTGTACCAAACACTAATTGGTTGAAGCCAGACCTGCTGAACGAACGAAAAGAAGTCATTGTTGATATGCAAGGAGCAACGGCAGTCGATGGTATTTTTGCAGCAGGTGACTGTACCGATAGCCACTATAAGCAAATTATTATTTCTATGGGCTCAGGAGCTACCGCAGCATTAGGTGCTTTTGATTATCTGATTCGTCAGGAAAACTAGATGTTATAAAGCTTATTCAGCGAGTTTTTAATCTCTCAATTTATTAATAGAAACACTTAATGAAAGCGCCTAAAATCGGCAATTTTAGGTGCTTTTAGGTATATTTTTCAGGTATGGACTTATAACCATGCGTAATAATTAAGCAACACAAAAAATCTATGTCCAAAACAATCTATAATCAGTTCTTGTGTTCAAACAAAAAGAACTCATTATGAATTTTTTTTTCGTAATAAATTTAGAGCTAAATATAACATAAGGGCATCATAAAATTTTCTTGGGTTATACCCGGAATTCTTCCCTATGTTATTTAATTGGTATTGCAACGTATTTTTATGGATGAATAATTTTTTTGAAGTTTCTTGAAGAGACATATTTGTTTTGAAATAGACAGTCAAAATCTCTATTTGATTTTGGTTGAGAGAATCACCTAGTACTTTATCAATAAATAAATCAATCTTTTTAGCACTTAAAGATGAAAAAAGAATTTCAAGTGATAGGTCATCAAAGTTTATATAGTTAGTTATATAATCATTCAAACTTTTTAAGGCGATTCGTCCAGTTCGAAGGGACTCATTTGCCTGTAGAAGGTGGCAACTCTTTCCACTAGCTATTTTTATTTTTCCTTGATATTTATCTGCAAAAGTTCTAAAAGATGATTCTTCTTCAGTGAATATGTTTGAATCAACAAGAGCTAGATATTCATTTGGATAATTATAAGTAATTAATTTAATTTCATACTTACTAAAATAGTTAATAATCTCTTGTTCAAAAAAGGAAATATTCACATCTGGATTATCTGAATTTAAATGAAATAAAATAACTCTTATATCAGTATTTATATCCAGATTCCATTGGGCAATTAATTTTTTAAGATATTCTGTGGTCAAGTTAGTTCCTTGTGTTAAGGTATTGATTAGGAAATGAATTTGTTCTCGTTTATCAAATTTAGTTTCTTGCATATTTTTTTCTTGAATCAATAAATTTGTAATCCGTTCAGCAAGATACCCATACTTTCTAACTTCCGATGGTTTTCCACTTATTCCAATAATAGAAATGACTGTATTTCCATAGAAAATTGGTATATTTATACCTCTTTTGGTTCCTCTATATTCGTCATCGACCATAACTTCAATTTTTTCTCTTCGATCTGCAACCTCTTTGCCAATTTCATGAAAACTACCTACTCTAGATTCATCGGTACTCGAAAAAACGATACCATTATTATCTATGAAATTAATATCATATCCGCATATTTCCTTGACTGCATAAACGATTTGTTCAGCTAGATTTTTATCAATAGTACTTTGCACAAATAATACCACCCTCATATTGTTATACATACTACATTTAATGATTAAAAACATAAATTTATTATTATACATACTATATCATTAGAAAATTCCTTTTGCTACACTTAATGGCAGGTAAGCGCTTGCTGAAAAAGTTTTTTTGTGGAGGACAAATAAGTGAAAGTAATAATTAGTATTGATTCGTTTAAAGGAAGCATCTCTTCTATGGATGCGGGGTACGCAATACAAGAAGGTATTCGCCGCGTATATTCGACAGCAGAGATCATCATCAAACCTTTAGCAGATGGAGGTGAGGGTACGGTTGACGCGCTCGTTGATGGAATGGGTGGAAAAAGAATTAAAATCCCAGTTACTGGACCACTTGGAAATTTAGTGAATGCTGAATATGGCATTATTGAACATGAAAAGATAGCAATAATTGAAATGTCTGAGGCGGCTGGAATCACTCTAGTTCCTAAAGAAAAACGAAATCCATTGTACACGACTACCTACGGTGTGGGTGAAATTATTATGGACGCGATAAAAAAGGGCTGCAGAGATTTCATTATTGGCATAGGTGGAAGTGCAACGAACGATGGTGGATCCGGAATGTTACAAGCTTTGAACTTTGATCTTCTAGATAACAAAAATCAACCAATAGCCTTAGGTGCTATTGGATTAAGAGATTTAGTAACGATTAATAATACGAATGTACCTAGTGTGTTGAAAGAGTGCACATTTCAAATTGCTTGTGATGTTACGAACCCATTATTTGGAGAAAAGGGAAGTAGCAAAATTTTCGGCCCGCAAAAGGGCGCTACGCCAGAAATGGTTGATGAACTAGATAATCTTTTGATAGCGTTTTCTGATATTGCTTCGAAGTTGTACCCCTATTCGAATCCGCAACTTCCTGGAGCTGGCGCTGCTGGCGGTTTGGGATTTACGTTTAATACTTTTTTAGGTGGGAAATTAGAATCAGGGATAGATATAGTTTTGGAAACGATTCAATTAGAAGAAGAGCTTGCTAGTGCGGATCTGGTCATTACAGGAGAAGGCAGATTGGACTATCAAACAGCTATGGGGAAAGCACCTATCGGGGTTGCGCGGCTCGCAAAAAAATTCGGAAAAACGGTTATTGCCTTTTCCGGAAGCGCAACACATGATGCTGTAGAGTGTAATAATCATGGAATAGATGCATTTTTCCCAATTCTAAGGGAAATTTCAACGCTAGAAAAAGCAATGGAAATTAAAAATACAAAGTTAAACTTAAGTGATACCGTTGAACAAACAATGCGTTTGTTAAAATCTAAGGAGGAACGATAAATGGAAGTCACATTTACTACATTAGGTGCGTTATTAGGATTAGCACTTTCAATTATTTTAATTATAAAAAAAATACAGCCTGCCTATAGTTTAATAATCGGAGCACTTATAGGCGGTCTGATTGGTAGTGGAAATTTAGTAGGTACCGTAGACGTCATGATAGTTGGTGCACAAGGTATGATGTCCTCTGTTCTAAGAATTTTAACATCAGGGATTTTAGCCGGTGCTTTGATTAAAACGGGTGCTGCAGAAAAAATTGCAGAGGTCATCGTAAATAAATTAGGTGAGAAAAGAACGATTGCTTCGATTGCAGTTGCGACAATGGTCATTTGTGCTGTTGGCGTATTCATTGATATAGCAGTAATTACTGTTGCACCAATTGCACTAGCGATTGGAAATAAAGTCAAATATAACAAAGCGTCAGTTTTATTAGCCATGATTGGTGGAGGAAAAGCAGGAAACATCATTTCTCCAAATCCAAATACAATCGCAGTATCTGAAGGTTTCAAATTAGATTTGACATCCTTAATGACCGTAAATATTGTTCCAGCAATCGGGGCATTAATTGTGACGATTGTTTTAGCTACCTTTTTAACTAAAAAAACAATGAAAGAAGAAAAAAACTATAACAATAAAAGTGTAGAGAATAAAGAATTACCAAAAATAGGAGCGGCTATTTCTGGACCTGTAGCTGTTATTCTTTTATTAGCATTGCGTCCTTTATTTAATGTTGTCATTGATCCTTTAATCGCATTACCTGTAGGCGGGTTTATTTCTGCATTAGCTTGCGGTAGAGTGAAGAAGTTCCCTGAATACATGGAATTTGGATTGACAAAAGTTATAGGCGTCTCGGTATTATTGATTGGAACAGGGACAATTGCGGGAATTATCAAGGCATCTGCTCTTCAGGGGGATGTCGTTAATCTCCTAGAAATGATGCATCTTCCTTCCTTCGTTTTGGCCCCAATTGCTGGAATTGTTATGGGGGCAGCTACAGCATCTACCACAGCTGGTTCCACCATTGCTTCTCAAACATTCTCCTCAGTGTTACTAAAAGAGGGAGTTCCAGCGTTATTTGCAGGGGCTATGGTTCATACAGGAGCTACTGTTCTAGATTCATTACCTCATGGTTCTTTTTTTCACGCAACTGGAGGATCTGTTGAACTTAATATCAAAGAAAGAATGAAATTAATTCCTTTTGAAGCTATTATTGGATTAACCAGTACGACACTATCAATTGTATGGTATTTAATTTTTAGATAGAAATCATGAGATTTTTTAACGAGAAAGATATTAAAAAAATATGTGAGAAAAGAAATGAGCAACTCGTGAATTTTTATTTTTGACACGAATGAGGTATACCGTTCCACTAGAAAAAACTAATTTTACTGAGTTAGTGTTTTATTATCAAATTAGAAAATCTACTTATTTTTAATCGTTGTGAAAAATGGATAGCCAGTAAATCTTTTCGTGCTTGCTTATACCAATACTAATTTACATGACTTATTAATGACTTTATGATTAAAAAAATCAAAATAAAATTCTAGATTTCTAGTGATCTTTTTGTTATGATATTACTTGTAGACAATTGAATAATTAAAAAAAGGGTTGAGTGAAATACTTCAAGGATTGCGTTCTTCAAGGGGTGAGAAGAACATTTTTTGAAGTGCCTTTTTATTCCGAACGTGCTTCTTAAAAACAGGAGCACGTTTTTTTGTAAAGGAGGAAAGAAATTGAAGGAAGCTTTGGAGCGGATTCGGCAAGCAGAAATTGAGAACGAAAAAAAATACCAACAAGCAGTTGCAGAAATTAAGCGACACCAACAGCAAAAGGAACAGGAGCTCCAAGAATTGACCGCAGCGCTAAAAACAGCGCGTATCCAGAAAGTCAATCAGGTGGAAACAGAGGAACAGCAACAGCTTCAAAATGAAAAAGAGCTGTTGCTTGCGGATGCCAAACAAAAAAAAGCGGCATACCGAGAGCAATATGAAGCAAAGCACGAGCAAATCGTTGGCGAGATTTTAGAGAGGGTGAAGACAACCTATGGCAGTTAGTCCATTAAAAAAACTTTCCATCATCGCCGAAAAGGAAAAGCAAGAAAAAATTCTTCAAATTATTCAAGGAACACAGCAATTAGAGATTGAAGACGTCTTGAATCATGAAGAAAATCAAACTTGGATCAAGGCCTATTTTCCAGAAGGCAGTCTTTTAACAACGGAAGATACACATCGCTATGATCAATTGCTTGCATCGATTCGTGAAGGAATTCAATTTATCAGAAATCATGGAGATGCCAAACAAAAAATCGTGGAATTGAAGCGTTCGGTAACTACTTTGGACTCCTTGGAAGCCACTTTTGATCAGGAAAAAATACTTCACTTGCTAGAAGAAATCAATTTGTTGAAAGATGCGTGGGAGAACAACCAACAAAAGGAAAAAACGTATTTGGAGGCAGAGGATTGGGGAACTGATTGGCAGAGCTTAGATATTGCCCCAAGTGAATCAACCCTTAAGACGACCACCTATGTCTTTGGGTCAATTGCAAATGAGCAATGGGAAGAATTACGGACCAGGCTTTTGGAAAATGAGCGGTTTTATTTTGAGATTATCACGACAAAACCGAAAGAAACTCTGTTTAGCTTGATTTATCTTAAAGAAGAAAAGACCCTTGTTCAGAATATTTTCCAACATTTTGGTGTTAAACTGGAAACCGTTTTTCATGAGGAAGAACCAAAGCAGGTGTTGGCAGAAGCAAAACAGCAGCTGACTGCTCTAGCTAAGGAACGCAAACTACTGACAAAACAGATCGGTGAAAAAAAAGCACAGGTTGCTGACCTGCAATTAGCCGAAGAAGTGCTGTTAGCCAAACAAGCGCGTGAAGTTGCCAAACAAGGCTCTTTACGGTCTCGTTACTTAATAGTGATCCGTGGTTGGATTGCCGCAGCAGACAGTGAAAAAATCACCAAAAAAATCCAGCGAGCCTTTCCTGAAAATGAAGTGTATCTTTCTTTTGAAGATCCAACAAAAAGCGAGATTGCACAAAATCAAGCACCAACGAAATTAACGAATAGCAAGTTGGTAAAGCCTTTTGAGATATTAACGGCGATGTATAGCTTGCCAAAATACGATGAAATCGACCCTACTCCGTGGATGATGCCGTTTTACTTGATTTTCTTCGGCATGATGGTAGCTGATACTGGGTATGGAGCAGTTATGCTTTTGATAACGACACTTGCGATAAAATTTCTGACTCTGCCAAAAGGGACGATGAATTTTATGAAGCTGTTTCAGTTATTGTCTTTTCCGACCATTGCTTGGGGACTGATTTATGGGAGCATCTTTGGGGCGGATTTACCTTTCCATCTGCTTGCACCCTCAAAAGATTTCATGGCAATTTTCGGAATCTCGATGATTTTCGGCGGACTGCAGATTTTTACCGGGCTGTTTTTAGCAGCAAGGGAAAATATCAAGCGCAAGGATTACTTGGCAGCAATTAATGAAGGGTTTTCTTGGCAGGGAATTTTGGCCGGTATCTTAGTGGCGGCAGCCGGTTCGTTAGTTGTTAAATCAAGTCTTATGACAACAATCGGAATCATTATTGCGGCATTTAGCGCATTATTCGTTATTTTGATTCCAATGATTACATCTAAATCCAAAGTTGGTGGCTTTTTTATGGGACTATATGACTTGTATGGGGTTACCGGCTATATCGGCGATTTTGTCAGTTACAGCCGTTTGATGGCATTGGGAATTTCTGGGGGAAGTATCGCGGCGGCGTTTAATATGCTCGTCGGCTACATGCCGCCAGCAGCACGTTTTTCAATCGGGATTCTTTTATTGATTGCTTTGCAAGGATTAAATATTTTCTTATCTCTGTTGAGCGCCTATGTTCACGCAGCACGTTTACAATATGTAGAATTTTTCGGCAAGTTTTATACTGGTGGTGGGCGACCATTTCAAGCCTTCAAGCCAGAGGAAAAATATATGAATTTTGAAGAAGAAAATGGAGGAAAAGATAAATGATACAGTATTTGATTGAGAACCAAGGTGGAATGATCTTTGCAATTTTAGGTATGGGGATGGCGACGATTTTTTCAGGAATCGGATCATCAAAAGGTGTGGGAATGACTGGGGAAGCAGCCGCAGCATTGACCACCAGCCAACCAGAAAAATTTGGACAAGCATTGATTCTTCAGCTTTTACCAGGTACCCAAGGATTGTATGGTTTCGCGATTGCTGCAATGATTTTCGGGAGTCTTTCTGGAGATATGTCTACAATAGACGGAATTGCTTACTTCGGTGCTTCGCTTCCTGTTGCTTTTACCGGACTATTTTCGGGTATTGCCCAAGGGAAAGTTGCCGCTGCAGGTATTCAAATTTTAGCGAAGAAACCTGAGCATTTCTTTAAAGGTGTTATGTTTTCGGTTATGGTAGAAATGTACGCCATTTTAGGATTCGTTATTTCATTCTTATTATTGGGAAGCATCTAGTACCTACTAGAATGTTCGTTCCACTTTCGTTCATTCCTTTGGTGAACGAATGAGAGATGAGAACCGACAGGGATTTTGAAAAAATTCCAACCAAAAATAAGCTGGGAGGGAATAAAATGGATGCCATTGAAAAAATCATTGAACAAATCAATGAAAAGGCGGTAGAGGAACGAGAAATCTACCGAGAAGAAGCACTGCAGACGATCCAAGCAACAACGGATCAACAAAAAGCAGCGATTGAAACTGAGCATGAAAAACAATTGGATAAGCAGCTGCAAGGAGTAAAAAATAAATACAAACAATTACGATCTCGTCAGCAAGTAGAAGTTCGGCAAGAAACTTTAATCGAAAAACAGCACTATCTAGATAAACTTTTTGAGGAAGCCTACGAAATTATGGGCAATTGGTCAAAAAATGAAATGCAGCAATTTGCCAAAAGTTGCTTACAGGCGTTACCAATCAATGGCGAAGTCATGCTGCTTACAGGTGAAAAAAACCAGCTAGCGTTATCTAGCGACTGGTTGGAAGAAATCAGTAATGAACTGTCCTATACCCTTCATTTAGGCGAGGCAATTCAAAATGAAGGATTTATCGTAGACGACCAGGGAATCCAATACAATTTTTTGTACCGCGATTTGCTGAATGAATTACGATCACAGGCTGGCAGCGAGATTACCCGCGAATTATTTGAGTAGGAGGGGTGACATGAGCAATCCGCTATATCATAAAATAAATCCCTTTATTCGCTTGAAGGAAAATGAATTATTAAAACCCGATTTTTTTGAACAATTAATTGCTGCTGAAAATTTTCAACAAATTAGAGAACTATTGGCACAAACGGTTTACGGAAACAATTTAGGTGAAAATTTTGAATTGACGATCGAACAGACGTTGAATCAGGAATTGCTGACGACTTATGAAGAATTGATTGAAGTAGCGCCCGAACCGAAAGTAATCTGGATGTATACGATGCGCTATACCTTTCATAATTTGAAGGTGTTGACAAAAGCTGAAATCGCTGGTGAAAACTATGATTCCCTCTTTTTGCCAGACGGATTTTATCCATTAGACAAGCTGAAAACGGCGATTCAAACAGGGAAATCAACGGTTTTGCCGACAACAGTCCTTAAAAGTATCCAGGAAGTGAGAGAGCACATCGAAGAATCGACCATTCTTCAAGGAATCGATGTCATCTATGATCGTCGCTTTTTGAAAGAACAGCGGCGCTTGGCAGAGGAGCTGGGGTATCCAGAACTATTGGAGGAAGTCACAGCATCTATTGATTTGAATAATATCATCACCGCTTTGCGTTGTTTGATTCAAAAAAGAACACAGGCCTTTCTGTCAGCGGTTCTTTCCAGTTCAGGCAGTATTTCAAAGGAAACCTATATGAGCTTTGCCGGAAAAGATCTGGATAGCTTTCGAACGTTTTTATTAGAAAGTGCTTATGGTGAGTTGATTCGGCCGGCAATTGAGAAAGAAGAAATCGACTTTGCCCAATTAGATTTGATCAAAGATGATTATTTGACAGAAATCGTTGAAGGCGCACAGACACAAGCCTTTGGTCCATTGCCATTACTAGCATTTTTGAATGCCAAAGATATCGAAGCAAAAAATCTGCGGTTGATTATCGTTGGCAAACGTAGTGGTTTTACGGCAACACAAATTAAAGAAAGGATGCGAAAAACCTATGACGTATAAAATTGGAGTCATCGGCGATAAAGAATCCATCCTGCCTTTCAAATTATTCGGTTTCACCGTTAAATACGGCACGGATAAAAAAACAGTTGAAGAAGCGTTCAACGCAATGATCAAAGAAAAATTTGGTGTAATTTATATCACTGAACCTTGTGCACAATTAATACAGGATCAAATCGACCGTTACGACTCACAACTGACACCTGCTGTGGTATTGATTCCCAATCACGATGGCTCACTTGGCATCGGAACACAGGCAGTGCAGAATAATGTGGAAAAAGCGGTCGGACAAAATATCCTTTAGGGAGGAGCTGAAATCGTGCAAATTGGAACGATAGTTAAAGTTTCAGGTCCATTAGTAATGGCTGAAAATATGGGACATGCAAGTATCCAGGACATCTGTTATGTAGGTGATCTTGGCGTTATTGGAGAAATCATCGAGATGCGTAAAGACGTTGCCTCGATTCAAGTATATGAAGAAACGGCAGGAATTGGACCGGGAGAGCCGGTTCGTTCAACAGGTGAAGCATTATCCGTTGAGTTGGCTCCGGGAATCCTTTCACAAATGTTTGACGGGATTCAACGGCCTCTCGATCGCTTTATGGAGAAAACCAAGAGCAATTATCTTTTGCGGGGAGTACAACTGCCGGCTTTGGATCATGAGAAAAAATGGGATTTCCAACCGTTGGCTCAGATCGGTGATCAGGTTACTGCCGGAGATATCATAGGTACGGTTCAGGAAACAAAACTGATCGTTCACAAAATCATGGTTCCAAATGGAATTAGTGGAAGGATTCAAGACATTCAACCGGGAGCTTTTACAATTGATGAAACAATTTATACTCTTCAAACTGAAGAGGGAGAAAAAACTTTTTCGATGCTGCAAAAATGGCCGGTACGCCGGGCAAGACCGGTAAAAGAAAAGCTGAATCCAGAAGCACCAATGATTACTGGACAGCGGGTCATTGATACGTTCTTTCCGGTGGCTAAAGGCGGTGCGGCCGCAGTTCCCGGACCATTTGGTGCTGGGAAAACAGTCGTACAGCATCAAATCGCCAAATGGGCAGATGTGGATTTAGTGGTTTACGTTGGTTGTGGCGAACGGGGAAATGAAATGACTGACGTGATGAATGAGTTCCCGGAACTGATTGACCCAAATACAGGTGAACCATTGATGGAACGGACGATTTTAATTGCAAACACCTCAAACATGCCGGTAGCGGCTCGTGAAGCATCGATTTATACCGGTATCACCATTGCGGAATATTTCCGTGATATGGGGTATTCGGTGGCTATCATGGCGGATTCTACCTCTCGTTGGGCAGAAGCGTTACGGGAAATGTCTGGTCGTTTAGAAGAAATGCCCGGAGATGAAGGCTATCCTGCTTATTTAGGCAGCCGATTGGCAGAATACTATGAACGATCAGGGAAAGTTGTTGCTCTTGGGTCAGAGGGACGAGAAGGAAGTATCACCGCAATCAGCGCGGTTTCTCCTTCTGGGGGAGATATTTCTGAACCGGTGACTCAAAATACATTACGGGTAGTAAAAGTTTTCTGGGGCTTGGATTCCACCCTTGCTCAACAGCGCCATTTTCCTGCAATTGATTGGCTGCAAAGCTATTCCTTATATGAAACGGAAATCGGCAATTACCTAGATCAGCAGCTGCAAGTAGAATGGTCCAGCTTGGTGACCGAGGCAATGCGGATGCTGCAAAAAGAATCTGAATTAAATGAAATTGTTCGTTTAGTGGGAATTGATTCGTTATCTGACAAGGACCAACTTCTGCTGAAGGTTACAAAATCGATTCGAGAGGATTATTTACAGCAAAATGCGTTTGATGATGTAGATACCTTTACTTCAAGAGAAAAACAATTTCATATGCTGAACAATATTTTGACCTTCGGAAAAGAAGCGGCGAATGCATTGACTTTAGGTTCTTATCTTTCAGAAATAATGAAGGGCACTGTTTTACTGCGGGATCGATTGGCTCGGATGAAATATGTACCGGAAGAAAATCTAGATCAAATTCTTGCAATGCAACAAGAAATCAAAGAAACGATTAAAGAAATCGTCCAAGAAGGGGGCATGACGAATGATTAAAGAGTACAAAACAATCGGTGAAGTTGTCGGCCCGTTAATGGCGGTAGAAAAGGTTTCTGGTGTGAAGTATGAAGAATTAATCGAGGTTCGCTTACAAACAGGGGAACTACGTAAAGGTCAGGTTTTAGAAGTAGAGGAAGACAAAGCCCTTGTTCAGATTTTTGAAGGCACCAGCGGCATCAATCTGCGGGATTCTGCCGTTCGCTTTTTAGGACATCCTTTGGAACTAGGCGTTTCAGAAGATATGATTGGACGAGTTTTTGACGGATTAGGCAGACCAAAAGACAATGGTCCGGAAATTCTACCGGAAAAAATGTTGGACATCAATGGAGAAGCCATCAATCCAATGGCTCGGGATTATCCAGATGAGTTTATCCAAACAGGGATTTCATCTATCGATCATTTGAATACCTTGGTTCGTGGACAAAAATTGCCGGTATTCTCAGGTTCAGGATTACCTCACAAAGAGTTAGCGGCACAAATTGCTCGTCAAGCAACCGTTTTGAATAAAGATGACGATTTTGCAGTGGTTTTTGCCGGTATCGGCATCACCTTTGAAGAAGCGGAATACTTTATGGAGGACTTTCGTAAAACCGGCGCCATTGATCGCTCAGTTGTATTTATGAACTTGGCGAATGATCCTGCCATCGAACGAATCGCAACCCCAAGAATGGCGCTAACGGCAGCGGAATACCTTGCCTATGAAAAAGGAATGCATGTCTTAGTTATCATGACTGACATGACCAACTATTGTGAAGCTTTGCGGGAAATTTCAGCCGCTCGTCGAGAAGTTCCCGGTCGTCGTGGTTATCCGGGATATCTGTATACCAACTTGGCAACGTTGTATGAACGAGCTGGACGAATTCGTGGATTGAAAGGCTCTGTCACCCAGATTCCGATTTTGACGATGCCCGAAGATGATAAAACTCATCCAATCCCCGATCTAACCGGCTACATCACAGAAGGACAAATTATTTTGTCTCGGGAGTTGTATAAAAATGGTATCCAGCCACCAATCGATGTGTTGCCGTCTTTATCTCGTCTAAAGGACAAGGGGACCGGTGAAGATAAAACCCGCAAAGATCATGCGGCTACGATGAACCAGTTGTTTTCTGCCTATGCCCAAGGGAAACAAGCCAAAGAATTAGCTGTAGTTTTAGGGGACTCTGCTTTATCGGATGTCGATAAAATTTACGCAAAATTCACTGAACGGTTTGAAGATGAGTATGTCAATCAAGGGTACCAAACCAATCGATCGATAGAAGAAACACTTGATCTTGGTTGGGAGTTGTTGAGTATTTTACCGCGAACGGAGTTAAAACGGATCAAAGATGAAATGATCGATGAGTTTTTGCCTAGTAAAGGGGTCGAATAAAATGGCCAAATTAAACGTCAATCCAACTCGTATGGAACTTGCTCGTTTAAAGAAGCAGTTGACGACAGCAAAAAGAGGGCATAAATTGCTGAAAGACAAGCAAGATGAGTTGATGCGGCAATTTATCCTATTGGTGAAACAAAATGACAAACTGCGAAAAGAAGTCGAAAACCTGATGGAAAGTGCCATGCGTTCGTTTCGACTGGCAAATGTCACGTTGAATGAATCCTTTATCGAAGAATTGTTTATTCTGCCTTCTGCTCGTGTAGAGTTGGATGTTTCACAAAAAAATATCATGAGTGTGGAAGTTCCGGTGATGCATTTTAACTATGATGCCCACACGATCGAAACGCCTTTGGAATATGGGTATTTAAATTCCAATGTTCCTCTGGATAATTCCATTGATCGTTTTACGTCGGTATTGCCAAGTTTATTAAAATTGACGGAAATTGAAAAGACCTGTCAGTTGATGGCCAGTGAAATTGAAAAGACGCGACGACGGGTAAATGCGTTGGAATATATGACGATTCCTGAATTGGAAGAAACAATCTATTACATTCGAATGAAGCTGGAAGAAAATGAGCGTTCGGAAGTCACCCGAATGATCAAAGTCAAAAACATGAATAAATAAGGATTCTTTTGATTCTTTATACTAAAAGCGGGAAAATTTCTGATTAGTATTCTTTACTAAGCGGAGATTTTCCTTTATTCTTAGAGGAGTTAGAGAATAAATGATAAAAGAATGAAGAGGATTTAAGAAATGAAAAGACGTTACAGCAGATATGATCTGACTGCACCACAAATGATCACCTTTGGATTTGCCGGGATCATTTTATTGGGAGCAACACTTCTAAGTCTGCCGATCTCCAGTCAAACTGGAGAATTTACACCCTTTATCGATTCATTGTTCACCGCGACCTCCGCGACGTGTGTTACCGGACTTACGACAGTGAATACTGCGGAACATTGGAATTTATTTGGTCAAGCAGTCATTTTGATTTTGATTGAGATTGGTGGACTTGGTTTCATGTCTCTGCCGGTTCTGTTTTACTTTTTATCCCGCAAAAAAATTAGTCTCAGTACACGGATGCTGCTGCGAGAATCGTTGAATATGGAACAAACTGGTGGTGGCGTCCATTTGATGTGGTCAATTATCAAAATTGCCGGAACGATTCAACTAGCAGGAATGGGGATGCTGATGATTGATTTCATTCCTCGATACGGTGTTGTCAAAGGTACTTGGTTCAGCCTATTTCATGCTGTTTCAAGTTTTTGTAATGCAGGCTTTGATTTATTCGGGGATAGTCTGGTCGGATTTCAAAAGGACCCTTGGGTATTAAGCGTGGTTATGTTTTTGATTGTCTCTGGGGGTCTTGGTTTTCTTGTGTGGTCAGATTTGCTCGGCTATCGCAAAAGAAAAAAAATCAGTTTGCACAGCCGAATTGCAATTTCTGTGACGATGGGCTTACTTGTATTTGGTACGCTGGGGTTCATGCTGACAGAAAGCAATGCTGAAGTTTTGGCACAAGGAAATTTTGCTGAGCGCTTCTTCAATACGATGTTCATGGCTGTCACTCCAAGAACGGCGGGTTATTTTTCTGTAGATTATTTCAGTATGACCCATGCCGGGTTGATTTTAACCATCATTCTAATGTTCATTGGTGGTACGTCAGGCTCAACAGCCGGTGGATTGAAAACCACGACCTTTGGGGTTTTGCTGATTAAGGTCAAAAGTATTTTCAAAGGACGGACGGAAGCCGAATTTGGCGGCAGAACCATTCGAAATGCGGCGGTGTCACGTGCGCTAACACTGTTTTTCATCACTTTGACACTATGTATCGTAAGTACCATGATTTTATCCGTGACCGAAACGATTCCAGATGTCAATCAACTAGGTTTGGAATATATCGTTTTTGAAGTCGTTTCTGCCTTTGGAACAGTTGGTTTAACAATGGGCTTGACGCCAAGCCTAACTTTGATCGGAAAGCTGATTATTATTAGTTTGATGTTTATCGGCCGTGTGGGAATCATGACAGTCGTCTTTTCATTGCTGACAAAAAATAGACAAGAATCACCAATCAAATATCCAGAAGAATCGGTGATGATTGGGTAAAAATTGAAGTCCGGCTTGTTCTTCCTGGTAATTGTGGAAGATTAAGCTGGACTTTTTCTGGTAATAGAATTTTTTTCTTTTCATTTTTGAAAAACTCCGGTATACTACCTTATGAAGACTCGTTAGAGAAAGAGGAATGTTTTGTGAGTGTGCTAGGTATCTAATCAAGCAATTGAATCCAGATAGACAAATTTCGATGTTTATTTGGCATGCCTATAGATACCTGTCAATGAAGATAAGCTGACTACGGTGATAGGTGAATCCTATCGCCTTTTTTAATTTAACGAGTTTTAGCAGCCCCTGGCAGGTGTTCATGGGGGAAAGGAATCAAACATGGACACAAAAGTATACAAAGAGACTGAATTTACAAAAATCAAAGAAGAAGTAATCAAATTCGCTATCAGTGATGAAGCAAAATCGTTGTTGATAGATAAGCAACCGTCTACCGTTCTGACTACCGTCGAGAAACGTTTAATAGAAACAAAAGAGGCCATGTTGCTGTTGGCTTCTGGTCAACACGTTCCTTTCATGGGAATGAAACAGATCCGTCATTTGACGGACAAGATTGAGAAGGGCATGATTTTAGAAGCCAATGAATTGGTGGAGTACAGTGATTTTTTGCGCTCCTTTCGTCTAATCAGACAGCTTTTTGAAAAGAATCAATTTCAATTGCCAACGCTTTTTAAATATAGCAACATGCTGACAGACTTTGAAAAAATTACCGAGAATATTATCGGAATGATTGCCGGTAATCGCGTGAAATCAGAAAGCTCCCGAGCCTTACGAAAAATTCGGGGAAGAATCCAAAAGCTTGAAGGAGACATTGAAAAAGCCTTCAATAAATTTTTAAAGAGCGGTACGACCCAAGCTTATTTGCAGGAACGAATGGTTTTAGTTAAAAATGATCGCTACACATTACCTGTAAAAAGTGAATTTCAATCAAAAATCAAAGGACAGATTATTGAACGGTCAAATAAGGGAACGACAGTCTTTATTGAACCAGAGGCGGTAAGAAAGTTAAATGACGAACTCCTATTGGCAAAGGCAGAAGAAGTTGCTGAAGTGTACCAAATTTTGGCATTCTTGACAGGGTTGATCGCAGAAGAAATGCCGCAGATTAGTGCCTGCAAAGAAATCGTGATGGAATTAGATTTGATTTTTGCCCGTGGAAAGTTTAGCCGTTCCATCAATGGTGCGCCGGTCACGGTGAATGATGAGGATTTTCTTTTCTTGGATCAGGTAAAACACCCACTATTAGGAACAGAGGCGGTTCCTTTGTCAGTCACGATTGGAAAAGATGCTCGCGGATTGATTATCACCGGACCGAATGCCGGCGGAAAAACAATCGTCTTAAAAACAATTGCCTTAACTTCTCTGATGACGATGTTTGGTTTGTTCGTAGAAAATAGCGGTAAATCATCGATTCCAATCTTTAGTGATCTCTTTATCGATATTGGCGATCAACAAAGTCTTGAAAATGCATTGAGTACTTTTTCTGGGCATATGCAAAATGTTTCGCATATTTTGGCTCATACTAAGAAACACGCCTTGATTTTATTGGATGAGATTGGGAGTGGAACAGAGCCGAAAGAAGGAGCTGCTTTGGGAATCGCCTTGATGGAAGCTATGTATCAAAAAGGGGCCATTGTCATTGCAACGACCCATTATGGCGAGATTAAGGATTTTGCATTGGCCCACGAAGACTTTATCACCGCAGCAATGGCGTTCGACGCTGCGACTTTGACACCGAAATATCAATTGATGATGAATCAAGTCGGAGACAGTAATGCCTTTTGGATTGCAGAGAAGATGAGAATCGATCCAGAGGTCATCACAAAAGCGAAAGACTATTTATCGGGAAAAGAGTATGGTACTCAGAAGCACCGTTTTACTTCTTCAAAAAAAGTGTCATTCGCTAAAAAGGAAACACCCAAATTTCATAAAGGTGATCGGGTATTTACTACAGATCACGGCTATGGCATTTTTTATGACTATCAGGAACAAAATGCTTTGGTGTACAATGGTGAAATGTTAGAATTACCGCTCCAACGCCTAAAGCTGATTACTTCTTACGATAAGTTGTATCCTGAAAACTATGATCTGGACAGTTTGTTTACCGATTATCATGAACAAAAATTTATTCGTGATATTGAACGTGGTTCTAAAAAAGCCCACAAGAAGTTGAGAAAACTCGCTGAAAAACGCCAGCAGAAATAGCAAGGAATCGGGAATTTTCCCGGTTCTTTTTCTTTTGGACTTCACAAAAACGAACATATGTTTTATAGTAGAACAAAAGGTAGGGAAGAATATGAAAACACCATTAACTCTGCAAATGGAAGAAACATTGTATTATTATTGTCGTGAAAATGGCGAAGTCGTGGTTGAAGAAGTGACGATGCCGGAAGATCAAGGAATCGTGGATACTCTAAGCTGTCGTTTAGTAGAAGAAAATTTCGAATGGCGGTGTTTTGAATTGAAAGTATCAAAAGCCGATTTTCGTTCCAAAGCAAAATTATCCTTTATTGGTCATTATAATTATTTTGTTTTGCCAGAAGCTCTTTATGCAGCTGTTCAAGAGGAGATACCGCCTGCTATCGGTGTGATGGTTTATCACGCATACATCGATCAAGAAGAGGTTCCTGGCTATTTTACGATTGAAAAGAAACCTCGACGTCAAGAGTTGACGGTTGCTGAGAATGCCTTGTTGTATCGTTTGATTTCGGCACAGGCAAGGGAAGTAGGGAAGGCAAAGCGCACTGCTCGTGGTTTGCGTGTTTTTTCCACCGACCAGCTCTATGAAGAATTAAAAAAACGCCAACCAGAATATGATCTCTTTGGCGGCGGTGTCAATTACTACGACCGTTTTATTGAAGAAACTCAGGCACAGGCAATTGAAGCCCTGAAAGAAGAATTAGAAGTAACGAGGCAGGCGTATTTTGATTTAGAAGCCCGCTTATTAGAAAAGGACTGAAACACTATGTATTATCCTTACTTTCGTGGAAAACAATTTGATCTGATTGCTTTACGTGAGTTGTCAGAACAAAATTTATTATCAGAAAAAATCCATCCAATTATTGAACCGGTTAAAAATTCAGCTGCGCTAAAAAAGGTGATTCTGCAATTTGAAGCTGTCAACCAACCATTTACATTGATTGAAAATCCGCAAGCGGGGGATTTTTTGACTGCTTCTGGCTATGAAACATTGCAGATGATGACCGTGCATCGGGGCCAAATTTTAGATCAACCTTTAGAAACATTAGAAAAGAGAGCCGGAATGTTAGTGCTCCAACGGGCAATGCCGGCGCTGGAAAGCGATTGGAAATCCAACCAAAGAGCTGTTTTAGTGCCTCCGGAATTTCGCTTATTACAAAAGGTAACTGGCGATTTAATTCTTTCAGAGGACGTCTTTACTCGTTTGCCGCGAAATCAGTTTTATGGGGAATGTCCAGATGAAATTTTCTCTACGACACATTTGACCTATAAAAAAAGAGGCTTCAGCGGGTTTAGTGATTTTTCTTTGGATAGTCGCATTTACTATGAAAAGAGCTATCCATCACCGGAAATTTGTATTCATTTGGTCTATTTTTCTAATGAAGCATTGCGGATTCACCATTTTCTTTCACCGGCAGAATTGCCTAGTCAAAAAGAAAAATTCCTAGCAGTCATGGAAGAAATTGCTCATTGGTCCACGATTAAACAAACAACCGGGTTGCAACTTTTGCTTACTGCTGCTGCACAACGTAAATTTCCTGGAATGGGAATTATCCGTAAAGCATCAATCATGCATCATTTAGAAGTGATGAATCAGTTTTTAACGGAGGAATAAGTATGAAAACACTGAAAGTAATGATCGGTGGAATTACCAAAGAAGACTTGTTGCAACAATTGAAGGAAAGACATATTCTGATCAATCCGATTGGTGAGAAATTGCTGAATAGTGACTTATTTGAAGTTACTAAAGAAGCTCAAATTGTTGATTTAACTGAAATTACTTTGTTTGAGTTGGGTTTTGAACATGGTGCAACCTTATCAGAAATGATTGACGGAGCGAAAAAATTTGGATTAAAAGTCTGTTCTGTTGATGTAGCACCGTTTTTACGTCTGACAGATTTTATCCAAACAAACAGTCACGGGCTGAAAACAACGCACAAAACACCGGACGCTGCGGTGACCGTGGTATCCGAGATCTTGAATGATGCTGTTGAATTCCCCAAAGGATTTTATCTTCGCAAAGTTGATGGTATCAATTGGCTTAGAGGCTATATTTGTGATGACAAACACATTTTTGATTCACAAGAACGTTTTATTTTAGCTGGAACATTTAAGAAAAGCTAATTTGTTTGAAAAAAATATTTTTTGGATAAAAATAGGATTATCGTCTATAAATGACGATAATTACGGTTTAAAAGAGGGGGAAACGAGTAAAAAGCTGAATCTAAGTGAGGGCTGTTAAATTTTTATATTTTAGTTTACATAATATATATTATACAAAGTTCTCGGGGGATGGCGAATGTTAAGATTAAGTGCAACTATTCACTGTTATTAGATAAACATCGTTCGTCTTTCGCTTAGCTTTATAATT
>NZ_BJDS01000023.1 GCF_005405265.1 Enterococcus songbeiensis | reverse complement strand
AATGTAATAACAGAAAAAGAAAAACCGATGGTTTTTCAAAATTAATGTTAAAAATCTAGAAGTATGAATAATTCAGGCCTCTAAATATTTCTAAAGATTATTTGAAAACGCTATCTCAAGAATGGAAGGCTGTCATACTCATTATAAACGCAAGAAAAGAAGAAAATAAAATGGGCATCTTGGGGTTGATACTGGCGATTAACGGCTTAGCCAGTATTGCGTGGAGCTGGTCGAAAATGCCGATAATCTTACAGAAATGGTCAAAGAAATAATTTGGAGGAATTAGGAGTATGGACTTGCTGAAACGGTACAATACATTTATTTTTGATTTTGACGGTACACTGGCGGATACGCTGCCAATTTGTTTTGAAAGTTTTCGACAGGTGTTTATAAAATACAATGGTGTCTCCCTCTCCAATCAGACAATTGAAAGTTGGTTTGGACCGAGTGAAGCTGGCATAATAAAGAATAATCTGACAAATCCTGATGCTTTTTCAGATGCTCTCGCACTTTATTACAGTATTTATCAACAAGAACATAGTAAATTTGTTAAAGAAAATCCTGAAATCACAGCCATGTTGGCGAAACTTTCTGCCAGCAAAAAAAATATCGCAGTCGTGACTGGTAAAGGCAGAATTTCCTATGATATTTCAATGCAGTGTTTAGGGTTAAAAAAAGTCATTGCATTTAGCGTGACAGGGGATGATGTGATCCAGCCAAAGCCTCATCAAGAAGGAATTCTAAAAGCTCTGGATTATTTTCAAGCAAAGACAGAAACTGCGGTCTATTTTGGTGATTCTAATGCCGATATCCAAGCTGCCAATAATGCGCAAGTTTATAGCATAGGCGTTAAGTGGTTCTATCCGCGTTCGTTTTCTTACCAACCTGATCGCTATTCTTTCGTACCCATGGATATTTTCTGATTCTGTTTTAAAAATTTTAAAAAAAGGATGTCAGCTCAAAGGCCGACATCCTTTTTTACCCAATCAATAAACTATATTTTCTTAACCCGTAAACAAGACAAAGCACGATAAGAAAACTAAAAATCAAAACAGATATAATTCGTGCATGGATAGAGAATTTCCCATGATTTTTCGGTAATGCTAAGATATTCCCCATTAATAATCCACCGATGATGCCGCCAATATGCCCCCACATATCAATAGACTGATCAAAAATACCAAACAGCAGACTCATTCCAACGAAAAGAGCAAATTGCCGCACCATTCCTTGGATTGCCGGATTGTGTTTGAAATAATACCCTAGCAACAAAAAGGCGCCAAAAATTCCAAAAATCGAAGTACTGGACCCGGCAGATTGAACGCCGGCGGTATTAAAAGCAAAACTCATTGCATTTCCCAGAACCCCGCTCAATAGATACAAAATCAAAAAACGCCAATGTCCGTAGATTGCTTCAACCTGCTGTCCGATAAAATACAAAACGATGGAATTTACTGCAAAGTGAAGCAATGAAAAGTGAATAAAAATCGGTGTAACAAAACGCCAATATTCATGATAAAAATAAACGAAGGGACCAAACATGACCCCGCTGCTTTCTAAAGATGAGTGTGGAAACAACGCAGTTATCACAAAAACGATTGTTTGAATACCTAAAAATCCATAGGTGACAAAGGGTTTGTTCAACCAGCGCTTTATTTTTAGTTGTGTCTGATAATCCATAAAATCTCCTTTTAATTGTCTGTAAATAGTTTCATGATCGGTACATCAAACGGCTCCGGCTGCCAAGAATCATCTAACTGTTCCTTAAAAGCCAAACTACAAGTATTGCCAGAAAAATCTTGGAGATAGCGATCATAATAGCCACCGCCAAAACCAATTCGATAACCTTCACTGGAAAAAACCAGTCCCGGAACGATCAATAAATCAATCGTATCTTTTGGTGCCTCCAAATCGCTCAATGGCTCCTCCACCCCAAATGTAGACGTTTCATAACGAGTCTTTGGTGTGACATGATAAAAAATCAATCGACGATCTTTCAATGATTTAGGTACGACCAATTGTTTTTTTTCTTCAAATCCTCGGGTAAAAATCCCATCGGTGGAAAATTCAAAACCCACGGAACGAATCAGACCAATTGTTTTAGCTTCTTTCCATAAAGCACTTGCAAAAAAAGTAGCTAAAATCTGTTTTTCTTTGGCTTTTTTTTCTTCTGCATTTTGCGCAAGTTTTTGTAAGCTCTCAATGCTTTTTTTTCGTAATTCTTTCTTCATCATCAACGCTCCCATAAGTGAATAGTATCGAAAAAAAGTAGAAATAGCAAACGGACAGAACACGAATCCGCCGTTTGCTAGTTAAAATTGATCTCTCAACAATAAAAATAAAAAATACGGTGCACCAATGATCGCAATAATAATCCCCGCAGGAATCTCTCCGCTGGTAAGAAGAATCCGTCCGATAATATCTGCCACTAAAACCAATATGCCACCTATTGCACCGCTTATTAAGAAGCTGTTACGAGTTTCTTGTTTAAGCCATGCTTTGCTGATATGCGGAGCCAATAAACCAACAAAACCGAGACTCCCGGTAAATGCGACACAACAGGCTGCCAGTCCAACTGCTGTCCCCAATAAAATCATTCGTTCCCGATTGACCTTTACGCCTAAACTCATTGCTCGTTCTTCTCCAAAGCCTAAAATTGTCAGCATTGGTACTTTACGATAAGCAAAAATTGTAAAAATAAGAATAAACGGAATCAACGCCGTAACTGCAGTCCACGTCGTTCCCCAAATTGAACCGGCAAGCCAAGAAGTGACGAAGGAATAACTATCTTTAGAAATTTTGATCGTTAATAATAAAGTCAATGCGCTAAAACCAGCATTGACAGCGATTCCGGCTAAAAGAATTTTTTCCATTGATAAAAATTCTTTACGTTGAAAAGCAATGCCAAATACTAAAATAGCTGCTAAAATTCCTCCCACCATAGCAAGCATCGGCAAAATAAGAAGAGAACCCTGTGCAAAAAATCCCAGATATACCATCACAAACAATCCAGCACCGCTATTGATACCGAGAATACTGCCATCTGCTAGGTCATTTCGGGTCGTTCCTTGCAATAAAAAACCGGAAAATGCTAATCCGCAACCGCCGATTAAGGCAATCAAACTCCGAGGAAAACGAAAATTCCAAAAAATCAGTGTTTGTGCTGGTGTGGCTTCCTTCATAAAAATTGCTGCTACCTCTGAAAAATCCAACGTCGTTTTTCCAATCATCAAACTGGCACAAAAAACCAAAAGCAAAACACCAACTACACCAATCGTCTGTTTCTTCATAGGGTTGTCCTCCTTACTTTGTAGAGTAAGAAAGGTACACCAATGGCTGCAATCAACAAGCCAAATGGCGTTTCAAAAGGAGGATTGATTAAGCGGGCACAAAAATCTGCCAGCATAACCAGAAAGCCTCCCATCAGAATACTTAAGGGCACGATTTTACGATAACTTTCTGAAAAATGACGCGCTACATGAGGAACCATCAATCCAATAAAACTAATTGGACCAACTAGTGAAACGGCAGTTCCTGCCAATAAAACGACTAGCACTAAGGCAAATCTGCGGATAAAAGAGGGATTTTTTCCCAAACCAATCGCAGTTTCATCCCCCAACGTCAACACATTCAATTGTGCAGATAAAAAAATACTTCCGATAATCGCAACAACAAAAAAAGGCAATAAATTGAAAAAACGACTCCAAGTAATGGCTGCCACGCCACCAATAAACCAGAAAGCAATATCCTGCTGAAGATCAAAAAAGAGGGACAAAGATTGACTCAATGCAGAAAACAGAGAACTTATTGCCACTCCCGCTAAAACTAATCGAACCGGCGAAAGCCCGACGGTTGAAAAACGTGTCAGCAAGAAAATAAAACCCGCTGCCCCTAATGCACCAAAAAATGAAAATAAAACCGCTGTTGCCTCGTGTGTTGGAAAGAAAACAAAACTTAATGCCAATCCCAAGGAAGCTCCACTATTGATTCCCAATAATCCTGAATCAGCCAAAGGATTTTTCGTGACAGCTTGCATCAATGCCCCGCTGACAGCAAATGCACCGCCAATCAAAAAGGCAGCCAAGACTCGTGGCAAACGTAAATTGCGGATAATTTGCTGCGTCTGATTTTGCGGATCAAATTGAAAAAGCGCCTCCCAAACAGTTTGTCTGGAAATAGTCACTGCCCCATTTGTCAAAGAAAAATAAAATAAAAGCAGACAGGCTAAAAAAAGGCCTCCGATAAGTAGCGACATTTTATTCCGTTTCATAAGCAGCTCCTCGCAGTTCATAACTTATTACTAACGGTTTGGTACTGTCAGGAAAAGTTCCTAAGCAGGCATCAATTTCAAATAACTGTTGCAAACAGTCATTTGTCAATACTTGTTCAGGAGTTCCACAGGTCAGCATCTCACCCTCTTTTAACGCATAAAGATAATCACAGAATCGAGAAGCCAAATTCAAATCGTGAATCGACATGATGATGGTTTTTTCATGCTTTTGATTGATTTTTTGCAATAATTGTAAAATTTCCAATTGATGAGCAGGGTCTAAAAAGGTCGTTGGTTCATCTAAAATAACAATATCAGTATCTTGTGCCAACGCCATTGCAATCCAAACTCGTTGCTTTTGTCCGCCTGATAGTGTTTGAATCGTTTTGTTTGCCAGTTTTTCCAACCCAGTTGCCTCAATCGCCCAGTGAATTGCTTCGTAATCTGCTTTGGACAGCTGTCCAAAGCCTTTTTGATACGGAAAGCGACCATAGGAAACAATTTCTTCAATCGTCAAGCCGATGGAACTATCGCTAGCTTGTGCCAGCATGGCGATTTTTTTCGCTACTTCTTTTGTTGCAATGGTTTGAATCGCTTCACCATCCAAAAAAACAGTCCCTTCGTGGGGAAGCAAAATCCGAGCTAAAGCCTTCAACAAAGTGGATTTTCCACTGCCGTTAGGTCCGATCAAGCCTATAATCTGTCCTTCTGGAATTTTTAAGGTTAAATTTTTTATAATTCTTTGTTTTTGATAACCGACTGATAAATCAATCGTTTTTAATTCCGTCATTGGTATCTCCTATGTATTGTTGATAATCGTTCTCAATTATCCCCTTATTTTTTTCATTCGTCAATAGGAGAAGAATTGATTTTACAGGATTTAATAGAAAGTAATGATTGACTTTCCCCTTGAGTTTGTTAGTATTTATAATTGATAACAGTTCTCATTTACGAAAGGAATCCAAGATGAAAAAAATAACAAGAAAAATGATTCTGCCTGTACTTTTATTAAGCACCCTCGTCTTTGCCGGTTGCAGCTCTCAAAAAAATGATTCTACTGAAAAAAGTGAAACAAAAACCGATGCTTTGGATCACAAAGTAGCTATCCCGAACAACCCGAAACGGATCATCGGCAGCTATCTGGAAGATTACCTCGTTGCTCTTGACGTTAAACCAGTTGCCCAATGGACAGTTGGCAGTGGATCCATTCAAACCTATTTACAAGAAGGATTAAAAGATGTTCCGACAATCAATTTTGATCTGCCGTATGAAGACGTATTGAGTTTTGAACCAGATTTGCTGCTGATTGAATCCAATTCGATGGTCGAAGGCGGCAAATATGCAGAATACAATAAAATCGCGCCAACCTATGTAGTAAAAAATGGTGAGGATGTCACCTGGCAGGAAAAATTAAAAGATATTGCCGACGTTCTGGATAAAAGTGAACAAGGAGACCAAGTGATCACAGATTACGAAGCTCTTGTGAAACAAGCAAAAGAAGAATTAAAAGACAAAATTGCCGGAAAATCGGCTGCCGTTTTATGGGTGACCAACAATTCTGCCTTCATGGTCGCTGAAAACCGCTCCAGCGGTAATTTACTTTATGACCAATTAGGCTTTGAAGTACCCAATCTCACCAAGGAAATCAGTCAATCAGCAACTTCTGACTGGTCCGCAGTCTCATTAGAAAAACTCGCTCAGCTTGATGCAGATTATTTGATTCTTGTTAATAGTGACACGGGTGCTGCCATGTTTGACGATCAAATTTGGCAAAACATCCCCGCAGTCAAAAACAATCATTTGTGGGAATTTGGACCTGAGAGCAGTTGGCTCTACAATGGACCAATCGCCTATACTCAGATGGTTGAGGATATTCAAGAAAAACTCAACTAAGTTTATACAGATTTTTATCTACTTTCTCTTAGAAAATCCGTTTGTCGATGATGAGCGGATTTTTTTATTTTCTATCGGTTAACAAATAAAAAACACTTGAAACGCCGTAAAAACAGGTTTCAAGTGCCAAATAAAAATTATTTAGTTTCACGATGTAAAGTAACTTTTCTTTCGCGTGGGCAATATTTTTTCTTTTCCAAGCGGTCAGGGCTGTTACGTTTGTTTTTGCTTGTTAGATAATTGCGTTCTTTGCAAGAAGTGCATTCTAATGTGATGTTTACGCGCATTGTTTTCCCTCCCCTATTCACTAGCATTCTCCAAGATCTCTCTCAGACCTAAATATAATATCATGTTTTTTTCGTGAACGCTAGTCTTTTTATGGATTTTGTTAAGTAGTTTTACTTGACGAAAAAAATTTCAAAATTAAAAGAATTGATCCGAACATCTTCGCTCGGATCAATTCTTACTGCAGTCTAATTAAAAAAATTCACCATAAACTTCATCAACAGTTTGCGTTGGATCGATTACGATATATAGACTCTTTGTTTTTTCACTGACTTTTGTGGATTGATAAACATTATCCAATCCTTCTGTATCTTTGTCTTTGTATGGGAAGTAAACTAAATCTGGGGTTCCCGTGCGGAATAAAATTTCCATCCGTTCGATGTCTTCATATTTTAATGCTCGAGAAAACATGCCTAATTCCAAACCGCCAAGATTGATATCTTGCGTAGCAACATGATCGCCTTCTTGGAAAATTTCAATTTTAAAACCAGCACATGGATGGATTTCTACGAATTCGCTTCCATTGATTCGTCCATAACTAGTCGTAATTTGTTTGATCCATAGATCACCGATGTGACGACGTTCAATCGTCCATGTTTCTCCATTTCTAAAGTAAAATTTTAGTGCTTTCATTTCTCTTGACATATTTTGATCTCCTCACTTTATGTTTTACGTTTTTAGTGTAGCATACCTAATGCACAATCGTTTAGATAATGCTTACATTACGAAAGTTTTGATAAAAATTTCTGAGTATTTACAATCACTCGCTGATGCTCCCCACGGGCGATTACTCGACCATTCTCAAAAGCTTCAAACTGAAATCCGACTTTTTTTCCTTCGTCCGTGATGGTATTCACCACAATTTGAATCTGCGCACCCACCTTTGAAGGGGCAATATGATGAAGCGTGATTTGGACACCAACACTGGTTTCCTCTTTACTCAGAAGTTCTTCAAGGTAATTATAACACGTATTTTCAATCATTGTCACTAGGGCTGGTGTCGCTAAAACGTCTAGTCCTCCTGAACCAACTGCTAAAGCGGTAAATTCAGGAGTGACGGTAAATTCTTTGGTGGGATTCATTTTTCTTCCTCCAACTGTTTTTTTGCAAATTCAATCAAAGTAGAACGTGTATTTTTAATTTTTCTTAATACCACGGCTTCTTCGCAGCACGTCAACACTTCTTTGACCCATTTTCCGGATTTTAAATCAAAGGTCGTCAATAAATCCCGTCCGTTGATGGCGAGGTCCTTTAATGAACGGATGGGTAAATCATCTAACGCTGCCTCCACTGCCATTTGGTCGGATTCGACCGAAAAATATGGCATCATTTCTTCTGCTGATAAAGCAAAACTGCCAAGATGATAAAGTTCTAATGGTTGCCAAAAATGATCTTTGCGAAGCTGCATCCCGCGAAAAATCGCTTGAGTATGAGTAATCAGTTCATTGGAAGCTTTCCATTTTTTTAAAAAGGAACGAATTTCTTCCGCTTTCACTAAAAGCTGATCCAATAATAACGCCCATGCCTGAGCTTCCGTCGCAATTTTTTGGGGAGGTAAATCAGCAAAATTCAGCAGCTCTGCTCCCTTGTCCCTGAATCCTGGGCAATACTGATAGCATTCAGTTTCAACAAAGTTCTTGATTGCTCGGGTTCGGTAATTTCCTAAAAGCAATTTATTGAATTCGATATAAATTCGTTCAATGGAAATTTTTTCTAACAAGGCATGGTTCTCATAAATGGCTGAAAAAGTTTCCTGCTCCATCTCAAAACCCAGTTGGCTGATAAATCGCAGGCCTCGCATCATGCGTAACGCATCTTCATGAAACCGTTCATGAGGGTTGCCTACTGCTCGCAAGACTTTTTGATCCAAATCCGATAAGCCATCGAACAAATCAATAATCGTATGATCTTCTTTTAAAGCAAAGGCGTTGATCGTGAAATCTCGCCTTTTCAGATCTTCTGCTAAGGAACGAACAAACTCTACATGGTCTGGTCGCCGAAAATCCTGATAGGTTGATTCTGTTCGAAAAGTTGTGATCTCATATTGTTCCTCTTCATGAAGAACCAGCACGGTCCCATGTTCAATCCCAATGTCGATGGTCCGTTTAAAAATTTCTTTGATTTCTGCAGGAAAAGCACTGGTCGCAATATCTACGTCATGGATTGGTTGTCCCAACAATGCATCCCGAACGCTCCCACCAACAAAATATGCCTCATAACCAGCTTCTTCGATTTGTTTCAAAACGGGCGAAGCTTTTGTAAATTCTTCCGGTAATTTATTTAATTTCATCGTTTTTTTCCATTTCTGCGGTTTTTCCATCTTTGCGTTCAAAACGATAGCGATCCCGCCGATTGAATTTCTCCATATTTTCTTCGAATACCTCAGTCAAGTCGATGTTCAATGAATTGGCCATGATCAAAGTGACAAACAATACATCCCCTAATTCTTCCGCAACGGTTTTTTGTCCTTCCGAATCTTTCTTGGCTTTTTCCCCGTGATAATGATTGATCTCTCGCGCCAGTTCGCCAACTTCTTCTGTCAAACGAGCCATTTGCGCCAATGGGCTGAAATAGCCGGTTTTGAATTGTTGGATATAGGTATCTACTTCTTCTTGCATGGAAACCAATGATCGTTTTTCTGTCACTTTTTTCACCTCTATTTTCCTTTATCTTATCAAAAGTAGACTCTTTTTCCTAGCATAGAACAACAGAATGATTGTGAAGAATTTTTTTTCGTGCTACATTAAAGCTACATTAGTTGCAACTGGAGCGTGATTTCATGGATTTTTCAAGAACAATCAAAGATACACTGATCATTTTACTGGGAACACTTATTTATGCTTTCGGTCTGATTTATTTCAATATTCCCAATAGTTTGGCAGAAGGCGGCGTGACGGGGATCACTCTGATTCTGCGGGCACTGTTTGGAATCAATCCGGCATTAAGTACTTTGATACTAAATATTCCGATCATTTTATTAGGCGGAAAAATATTGGGAAGAAGGTCTTTTTTTTATACGATTATTGGAACAGTGGCTCTTTCCGGCTGGCTTTTTTTCTGGCAGCATATTTCTTTTAGTATCGACATTCAACACGATTTGTTGATTGCCGCTCTCATTGCAGGATTATTTGCCGGCATCGGCAGTGGGATTATTTATCGCGTAGGGGGAACGACAGGAGGTAGTGATGTTCTAGCACGCGTGCTGGAGCAAAAATTTGGAATCACGATGGGGCGTTCCTTATTCTTTTTTGACATCCTCGTTCTGACAGCCTCCTTAACATATATTGACCTGCAACGAATGATGTACACCCTCATTTTTTCTTATGTTTTTTCTCGAATCGTCGATACGATCCTAGACGGCGGGTACTCGGCAAAGGGTGTCTTGATTATTTCCAATTTCACTGAGCAAATTACCCCTGTCCTAATGTCTGAATTACAACGGGGTGTCAGCTACATCAAAGGCGAAGGCGGTTTTTCCGGTGTAGAAAAGAAAATCATTTATATGGTGGTCAGCGCACGGGAAATTTCTGAGGTTAAACGCATTGTTCATGAATTTGATGAACGGGCCTTTGTTTCCATCATCAACGTCCATGAAGTCGAAGGTGAGGGTTTTACCTACATGAAGCCGAAGAACGCCTTATTCAAGCGAAAAACGCCAAATGGTACAAAAACAGAGTAATTAAAACAAGAGCTTTTGACAGCTTCCTGCCGGATTTATCCAGCCGATTGACGGAAACTGTAAAAGCTCTTGTCTTTTATTTTGGATTGTCTTCTAAAAGTTGGGAGTGATTTCCATTTGCTTCACGCAATCGTAACAATTCGCGATTGACTTCATCTGATAATTCAAAGAAGGCATTTTTGTCCCCTGCTTCCAAAGCGGCATCGATTTGCTGATACAGCAAGCGAATTTGCGCTTGGATCTCTTCCTGCTTCAAATAAGTATCGATGCGATCGATGATTCCTTCACTTACGATATCGTTCCATCGCAAATAGGGGTTATCCTCCAGTACCGAAAGATAGGCCGGTTGATTCCAGGCATTTTTAAATAGACACTCAATATAAAGCGGTTCTTTCCAATTTAAACGAATCTCATGAAAAATCTGATCGCTGTCGTGAAATCGTTGCCCATCAATTTGCAAAGTCAACGGTTCCCCACTAAAGGATACCTCGCGAATCTGCAATCCACGGTTAGTCATTTTGACTCCTTCAACAAAATGAACATTTTGCAAAATCGACTCGTGGTTGATTAAATAATTCAAAATCCAAGATACTTCCCGCCGACTAAATGAAGCATTCGCAACAAACCAGTTTAGAAAATTCTTTTTTTCTTTGATAGTTACAACCATTGTCCTCACCTATCCTTCTGTTAAGGCGTCAATAATCGATTGGACCTCCAAATCTCCCGGTTCATGGCTTAAATAATGGGTAAACAACGAAAGTGCCTCAGCTAATCGTCCTTCTTCTCGTAAAAAGAGTCCATATTCCTTCATAAATTCCGGTTCATGCTGCAATGAAACATTGGCTTGTTCATAATGTATAGCTGCTTCGGTAAAATCTTCTAATTCATTGTAGGCATGTGCCAAATTCCATTGTGCAAACGCATCATCGGGGTTTTCCATCTTTTCGATCGTTGTGACTACCTCATCGAATCGTTCTTCTTTAAGATACAGATTGCTGAGCATCAATAACGTTTCATCGGTTTTTTCACCGATTTCCAATGCTTGAATCAAAAATTTCTCTGCCTTTTCTTCTTCATGCAATCGAAAGGCATTTTCTGATGCAAATTGATAAAAATCGATTTGGAAAGGATTTTCCTTTAACCCTTCTTCAATTACTTCCTGCGCTTCCTCCAACAGCTCTTCTTCCTGTAATGCTTGCGCCAAATACAGATATAAAGACTGATACTGAGGATTTAATGTCCGCAGCTGTTGCAAATAGTGGATGGCTTGCTGATTTTCTTTTAATTGCAAATAAACAAAAGCTGTTTGAAACAGTCGATCATCAGTGACTTCTTCCTGCAAAGCTTTTTCCATATGCACGACAGCTTCTTCAAACTTCCCTTCTAAGCTAAGGGCACTACCAAGACGTTCCTCCAACGAGACATTTGCCATTTCTTTGACTTTTGCAGCCAACAACATCTGATAAAGTGTCGCAGCCTCTGAAAAACGCTCCGTTGTAAAATATAATTCTGCCAATGCAAACTGAATCAATGGTTCATCCGGCAATAATTTTGCAGCTTCATTCAATTTTGCTTCGCTGACTTCCGGTATTCCCAAAACCTGATACAAATCCGCTGAAAGCAACAGTGCTTCTGGATAAAAATCATTGTCTTTAGGAATTTTTTCAATGAACTCAAATGCGGTGTCAATCTGATCATTCTCAATGGCGATTTCTGCTAAAGGCAGATAAAATTCCGGACTTTTTGTTTGTTCTACGAGACGCTCAAATAGCTGCTGTGCTTCTTCCAAAAAACCCAATTGCAGCAGTTGTTCTCCTAATTGTGCCAACTCTTCCGGCTGATCTTTTACTAATGCTTGATTAAATGCTAACTGAGCAGCGACGAGATCTTCATTTTCAAGTGCCGTCAGCATTTGTTCACTGTATGATTGTTCCATGGTTTTCCTCAAATCTTATTTAGAATTTGTTGGTACTTTTGCATCATGGCGATTAACGCCTCATCCCTCGGCAATTTTCTGCCGCCGATTTTTCCGATAGCAGTCAATACAATAGGTGCATCGGTTCTTTGACTTAATTTTACCACGTTTTCGCAATATTCACTAAGGGATAGCTGTTGCGGTAAATGGATCGGGTAACCTAGATGACTTAGCCATTTCATAAAATTCTCCAATTGAAAATTCAATGGCACCTCGCAGTCACTCCAAAGCAGCTGGAAAATCACTCCGTACAATCGTTTCATATTTGCCGAAAGCAAGTGACCATTCTCAGTTTCATAAAAAGCCTGCTCAAAAAGCGACCCGAAAGTTTCAACCGATGTTTCCTGATAAAAACGGAGCACATCCTGCAATAAGGCGGTAAATGAACGCGTTTCAATTTGATTACTCGTGGGAAAATTTCTGTATAGGTTTTGTAAAAAAGGATAATCACAAACGAGACCACAACGAATCAGGGTTAGGAAATCCACCAGCTTACCATCTTTTTGACCTTCCGAAATTGTTTGATCATAAAAAATGAATTCCGGCAGATTTTTAACTTGTAAAATGGCTTGATTGCCTTTTTTTACAATGGATGAATGAGCCGTCAAACAACTTGCCAAAGCTCGAACAGATGCAGGAATCGTCCAATAATTTCCTCGCATGCGAATCGTCTGTTGCAAAAAGCCTACCAGCTGCATCACGCCTTCATTGCCAAACCCTATTAGTAAATACTCTTTATTTTCAGGAAATTTTTCTAAAAAGGACAATAGATCCATCATTTCATTTAAATTATTACAATAGACTTGGTTGGTCACGATATACCAATCCAAATCCTCCGCCGATTGCAACACTCGACTGATTTTATCAAAAAAATGGTCATAATATTTTTGATTGGTTACAACAAGTACATGTTTGCCGGACAATGCTGCTGTCGGTAGGCTGGCAGCAAGCGGTTCACCATAAATAATTGTTGACGATTGTTGCTGTTTTTTGAATTGACTGCGCATCCTTTTCCCCTCCCCTGTCAGTGTATCATTAATTTCTCAGAAATAAAAAATTTAAGGGAAATCAAAAAGTGGAAAATCATTCAGTTAGATTTTCCACAGTTCATCTTTTTTAAATTTTTATCTTACCAACTGGCTTTTGTCACTCCGGGTATCTTTCCTTCGTGGGCTAATTGACGGAAATTGATCCGTGACATACCGAATTTACGCATGTAGCCGCGGGGGCGACCATCGATCAAATCACGATTTTTCAAACGATTAGGATTTGCATCTTTTGGTAATTTCGCTAAAGCAGCATAATCTCCTTGTTGTTTCAATTCAAAGCGTACTGCTGCATATTTTTCGATTAGCGCTAGTTGTTTTTGCGCTTTAACGATTTTGGATTTTTTTGCCATTATAAATTCCTTCCATTTTTAAATTGTTTTTTCAACCAATGAGCTTTTCATAAACTGTAATCTTTACGTTTTGAAAGCATAGCACGATTTCCTTTAATTGACAATCAATTGCTCTTCTTCTGTCTAATCTAATTCGTGCGTCAATTTATTCACAAAGTAAAAATAAGTATTTATAGTTGACGAATGAGGTTGGAACGCTTATTATTTTCATTGTATCAAACAAAAACTTTTTTTAGGGGAGATTTTTTTATGAAATTCGTGAAAGTCGTAACGTTCGCAGCAGCATTATTAGCAACAGGCGGTGTTTTAACAGCTTGTGGCGCAGATGAAGGAACAAAAGAATCATCAAGTGCTTCTTCTTCAGTCGCAGCATCAACTGAAGCATCTTCTTCTGTTGAAGTAACATCAACTGCTTCAATCAGCGATCAAGCAAGTGTTCTTGAAAAAGCATTAGGTGCTGACGGAAACTGGATCGTAGCAGCAACTGCTGATGTAACTTTTGACAATGACTTAACAGTTACTGGTGAATTCCACGATAAAGGTGACGATACACAAGCTGTTTACCGTAAATTAGCTTTGTATTCTCAAGATGAAGACCGTAATGTAACAGATGAATATACAATTACTGTACCAAAGATCGTTGTTGAATCAGAAAACTTAAACATCGTTCACGGAACTGTAAAAGGCGATATCGAAGTGAAAGCAAACGGCTTTGTATTGGATGGCGCTAAAGTTGAAGGTAACGTAACTTTTGCAAGCAAAGAATTCCAAGATTCTGCTAAATTAGAAGAAAACGGCGCAACAGTTAGCGGCGACGTTACTGTAGCTGAATAATTCAATAAAATTTCATAAAGAAACGGTCAAAATCAGATGATTTTGACCGCTTTTTTTATTCTTCAAACCCATTTTGATCCGCTACTTGTTTAAACCAATAACCAGATTTCTTGATTATCCGTTTCCCATCTTCTGCTAAATTGACTGAAATAAAGCCATAACGATTTTTGTAGGCATTGGTCCAGGACCAATTATCCATACACGTCCACATGTGGTAGCCTAAACAATTAGCTCCTTCTTGAATTGCTTGATGCACAAACTTCAAATGCTCCGAAACAAAGTCGATCCGATAATCATCATGAATCATTCCATCCGCTTGAATGAAACGACCTTCATCTTCTACTCCCATACCATTTTCAGAAATGAAACAAGGGATATTGCCGTAATTGTCGCGAACATTCATCAAAATGTCATAGATTCCCTTTTCATAAATTTCCCAGCCACGATAAGGATTCATTTTTCTTCCCGGCATTTCGTACACATCAAAATAATCTTCCGGCATAGGATTTTCAGCTTTTGGTGTTTCTTTTTCTTTGATTCTTCGTGGTTGATAATAATTGATTCCTAATAAATCCACTGTATTTTCTCGGATAAGTTGCAAATCATTTTCTTGCATTTCCGGTAACATTCCTTTTTCTTTTAATAAATCCACCAAATCTTGAGGAAATTCTCCTTTGACTGCTGGGTCTAAAAAAGAACGATTGAAAAAAGCATCAGCAATTTTTGCTGCTTTTACGTCAGCTGGATTATTCTCATCTCGAGGATAGCTCGGTGTCAAATTCAAAATAATCCCAATTTGTCCTTCCTGCTTGCTTTCATGATAGGCTTTAATTGCCAAAGCAGAAGCCAACGCTTCATGATAGCCAACTTGGACAGCATGCGTCATATTTGCTTCTTCTGGATAATGCAATTGATACAGATAACCTGCTTCAACAGGAACGATCGGCTCGTTATGAGTGAACCATTTCTTTACTTGATCGCCAAATAACTCAAAACAAGTCTTGGCGTACACTTCATAAGCCGCTACCGTTTCCCGATTGAGCCATCCCCCGGCTGTCTGTAATGGCATCGGCATATCAAAATGATACAGATTGATGAAAGGTTCAATGTCATTTGCCAATAATTCCGCAAAATAATTGCGATAGAATTTCACTGCTTCTGAATTGACTTCTCCGGTTCCATTGGGGAGCAATCGACTCCATTGAATTGACGTCCGAAAAGAATTATGCCCCGTTTGTTTCATCAGTTGAATGTCTTCTTTATATTTGGTATACACTTGCGAAGCTTTTCCCGGACCTACTTGATTAAAAAACTTCTCTGGTTCTTTTTCGTACCAATAATCAAAGATATTATCGCCTTTGCCGTCTCCTGCGACTCTACCTTCTGTTTGGGGACCGCTTGCGGCTGAGCCCCACCAAAAGTTTTCTGGAAATGTATACATGCTCATTTGATTGCCTCATTTCTTTTATTCTTTAGCGATTGTTTTTCTAACAATCACTGAATGCGTTCATTATCAGGATAGCGATTGCAAAGAAAAAAGACAATCCTTTTTTTAAGATTGTCTCCGGTTTCTTAGATTCTAAGCATTGCGATGAACACTGCGTAATTTTTCAATGTCGATTTTTTTCATTTTATACAGAGCCAGTGTTGTTTGATACGCTTTTTCAAAATGATGATCGTCCAATAAATCAGATAAATCTCGTGGAACGGTTTGCCAAGAAATGCCAAATTTATCCATCATCCAACCACAGGGATATTCCGTTCCTTCGTTAGTTACGCTTTCCCACAAACGATCGATTTCATCCTGATCTTCACAATAGATATAGAAGGAATTAGCCATTGAAAACCCGAATTTATGCTCTTCTGGGCTATCCATCGTAAGAAACGATTGATCGTAAAGATGGAAACCGGTAAGCTGTGTGGTTTGATCATCATTCAATAAACGAAAATCCGTTCCTCCACCAAAAATCGTCAACCATTCAGTAACGGCCTCCTGAGCTTTTTCATAGCGTTCATTTGCGAACATGATACAAGGAGTAATGGATTGCGCTCCCTCGCCAATTTTTACCTGCCAAGAAAAACCATAACGATCTTCCACCCAACCAAAGAGTCCAATCTCTGGATACTCTTGAAATTCCATCAAAACAGTTCCATCAGCAGATAATCGTTGCCAAACATTTTCCAACTGAGTGTTATCTTCACAATTGATAACATAAGAAATCGCCGGTGTTGGGGTGAATTCTGGTCCGCCATTTAAAAGAATAAATTCACTTCCCGCTAAATTCAGTTCAATCGTTGCAATTTCACCAGGGCGCCCGTGAATATCTTCAACAAAACGCAAGGAACGCTTTTGCTCACTTTTATCAAAAATATCCAAATAAAAATCAGCAGTTTCTTGTGGTGCACCATCGATCCACAGACAACAAGCCATTTTATTCTTATTCATCATGGTCTCCTCCTGTTCTTAACCTGAACATACTATTTCAACTTCAAAAAGATAAAAATTTCCGCAGTATCAATGCCTAGTTAAAGCGTAGCACAAATAAAGCGTTCTCTAAAAAATCCTGCTCAAAAAACAGAAACTAGACAGGAGTTCATTTTCCGCTTTTTTAAGATGAAAAATAAAAAAACTCGCTAGAGCTCTAGAGCCCCAACGAGTTTATTTGCCGCATTATTTCACAGCGTCCTTAAGAGCTTTACCTGGTTTGAATGCAGGTACTTTGCTTGCAGGGATTTTGATTTCTTCACCAGTTTGTGGGTTACGTCCTTTGCGTTCTGCACGAGAGCGAACTTCAAAGTTACCAAAACCGATCAATTGAACTTTTTCACCTTTAGCTAAAGCATCTTGGATTGTTGAAAAGACTGCGTCAACAGCTGCAGTTGCGTCTTTTTTTGTTAATTCAGTAGCTGCTGCAACTTTTTCGATTAATTCTGCTTTGTTTGCCATGGGATGATTTCACCTCCTCCAAAAGGGTTATGATGCTTAACATCACATCACAAAAATTTGAGTGGTCCAAATCTTTGCGATAAATATTGATAACCATCAATATTCTGATATAACGTTATCATAAGAACGTTGTAATATCAAGGATTTTCGCGTTTTTAACCCGTCTTTTTTCCATCAAAAAAACAAATCTATTAAAAAAATAGTTATTCTTTGAAAAAAAAATTCAACTATGGTAAAATCTTTTATTTTCTGCGGCGAGGAATGATTTTAATCGGTGTTCCTTCAAAGACAAATGCCTTTCGAATTTGATTTTCCAAGAAGCGAGCATAAGAAAAATGCATCAGTTCTTCCTCATTGACGAAGATAACAAAAGCAGGTGGTTTTACTGCTACTTGTGTTGCATAGAAAATCTTTAATCGCTTGCCTTTATCCGTTGGTGTTGGATTGATTGCTACTGCGTCCATGATTACATCATTCAAGACTGCTGACGGAATCCGCATATTCTGATTGGCACTGACTTCTTCAATCAGCTCAGGTAATTTATTCAACCGTTGTTTTGTCTCTGCTGAAACAAATAGAATCGGGGCATAATCCAGATATTGGAATTCTTCACGGATTTCCTTTTCAAAATCACGCAGGGTATTGGTTTCTTTTTTCACCAAATCCCATTTATTAACGACAATAATGATTCCGCGTCCTGCTTCATGGGCATAGCCGGCGATTTTTTTATCCTGCTCCCGAATTCCTTCCTCCCCGTTTAAAATCATCAAGACGACATCAGAACGTTCGATCGCACGCATCGCACGCATCACGCTATATTTCTCTGTGCTTTCGTACACTTTTCCCCGTTTACGCATTCCTGCAGTATCAATCATGGTAAATTCCTGTCCGGTATCCGAAGTAAAATGAGTATCGACTGCATCTCGAGTAGTTCCTTCAATATCAGAAACAATCACCCGATCTTCCCCTAAAATTGCATTAATTAACGAAGATTTACCAACGTTGGGCCGTCCAATCAAGCTGAATTTAATAACCGAATCATCTTCCTCTTCGATTTCTGTGCTGAAATGTTTGACCGCTTCATCTAAAACATCCCCGATACCCAAACCATGACTACCAGAAATTGGGAATGGATCGCCTAGGCCTAAAGAATAAAATTCATAGATTTCCGCACGCATTTCCGGATTATCCACTTTGTTTACTGCCAAGATAACTGGTTTATTGCTTTTATATAAAATTCTGGCAACTAATTCATCTGCATCAGTTACCCCCTCACGTCCGCTGGCAATAAATAAGATAACGTCAGCTTCATCGATTGCGATTTCTGCTTGATGCTTGATTTGTTCCATAAAAGGCTCATCGCCTAAATCAATACCGCCAGTGTCGATAATACTAAATTCACGTCCCAGCCATTCTCCTGTCGCATAGATACGATCACGAGTAACACCCGGCGTATCTTCAACGATCGAAATTCGTTCACCGGCAATGCGATTAAAAATCGTCGACTTGCCGACATTTGGTCGACCGACGATTGCTATTGTTGGATTCGCCATGTTAATTCCCCCTAGTTCCTTTTTTGGTATGAAATTTTCCATCAGAAAATTTGTCCAAATTCATTACAATCTTATTTAGTTTACCTAATCCCCCGGTAACTTGCAAGGTAAAATTCTCGTGGAAAAACCTGCCGCTTGCTTCTCAAAAAAAGAGACACTAATCTCAACAGATTAATGTCTCCCAGCAAGTACGGGTTATTCTTCTGATTTGTCTTCGGAATCATCCGTATTTAATGCATTACCAAGAATGTCTCCCATTGTAAATCCACTTGTTTCTTCAGGAAGTTCATAGGATTCTTCTTTTTCTTCTTGTGGTTTTTCTTCCAATGCTTTGATGCTCAATGCTACCCGATGTTCATTCGGATTGACTTCCAGCACCTTAACTTGCACTTCATCGCCTTCTTTAAGCACTTCATGAGGTGTAGCAATATGTTTGTGAGAAATTTGAGAAATGTGAACCAATCCCTCAACTCCTGGGAAGACTTCAACAAATGCGCCAAAGCTTGTCAAGCGTTTAACCGTACCCTCTAAAATCGTACCTGGTGCTGCTTTTTCTTCGATATCTGTCCAAGGTCCAGGCAATGTGTCTTTGATTGATAAAGAAACACGTTCTTTTTCAGGATCAACGGACAATACTTTTACTTGAACGGAATCGCCGACTTTTAGGACATCGCTTGGGCGATCCACATGGCTGTGAGAAATTTCAGATACATGGACTAAACCGTCCACACCACCAAGATCGACAAACGCACCGAAGTCTGTTAAACGGGCAACCGTTCCTTCAACCGTTTCTCCTTCATGGATTGTAGCCAATACTTCTTGTTTTTGTGCTTCTTTTTCTGTTTCAACTACAGCTTTATGGGATAAAATCAAACGATTTTCTGAAGGTTCGATTTCAATGATTTTGAAAGCCAACGTTTTGCCTTTGTACTCTTCAAAATCAGCAACAAAATGGTCTTCTACCATTGATGCAGGAACAAATCCACGAACACCGACATCAACAACTAAGCCGCCTTTTACGACATTTGTTACAGGTGCTTCAATGACTTTTCCTTCTTTGAAGTCTTTTTCGATATCTTCCCAAACTTTCTTCGCGTCTAGGCGACGTTTAGAAAGAAGGTAGCTACCGTTTTCTTTATCTTTACCGATCGTTGAGATCACGACTAAGTCTAAGACGTCGCCGACTTTTACGACTTCCTCAATGTCTTCAACAGGTAATGTTGACAACTCTTTTGCAGGCACGACACCTTCAACGCCGGCACCTTCGATACCAACGATTGCTTGCTTGTCTTCGATTGCCAGCACTTCACCTTTGACGATATCGCCAACTTTTACTTCTTGGAAACTTTCCAATGCATCTGCCATTGTTTCATTTCCATTTTCCACTTGACCGTTTTCAAATTCTGTCATAACAAATGTCCTCCTAACCAACAATTAAATTCAATTCTACGTTTACACTACAACTTTAAGTGTAAAATATTCTTGCGAAAAAATAAAGCGATTTCTCTTATTTCTTTGAAATTCTTCACTTTGGATGCGTGATTGGTCTCTCTTTGGATAACAACAGATCAATTAGGGCGAAATTTAGGCGCCTTGGTATCCTTTTTTTGCAACTACGATTCGAATTGCTTTGACCACTTCGGGAATGTCTTTGCCTGTCGTATCGATTAATACAGCATCTTCCGCTTGTTTTAACGGTGAAACTTCCCGGTGAGAATCTAGGTAATCTCGGTGTTCGATTTCTTTTTTCAACGTATCAAAGTCTGTTGTGATTCCTTTTCCTTGATTTTCTTTGTATCGTCGTTGGGCACGTTCTTCTGCACTGGCAACCAAAAAGATTTTGACCTCTGCATTTGGTAAAACAGCGGTGCCGATATCTCGACCATCCATCACCACACCACCAGCTTCAGCGATTTTTTGTTGCTGGCGAACCAGTTCTTCCCGCACTTTTCGGTGAGCGGATACTTCTGAGACGTTGTTGGTCACTTCCGGTTCCCGTATCACTTTTGACACATTCTCGCCGTCAACAAAAACAAGTTGTCCTCTCCCTGTCTGTTTGAAGGAAATCGTATGTTTTTTGATTAACTGGACCAATGCTTCCTCGTCTGAAAAAGCCACCTGATGTTGAATCGCCAAATAGGTAACACTACGGTACATTGCCCCCGTATCCGTATAAACAAAGCCATATTTCTTAGCTAAAATTTTAGCAACAGTACTTTTGCCGGAAGAAGCCGGTCCGTCGATTGCGATATTGATTTTTTCCATTATCTGACACCTAACACTTTCCATACAGAATAAAAACATTCATAAGAAAAGCCGAACGGAAACGTTCAGCTTTTACTCAACTTTATTTCACGCGCAATTCTTGTCCTGGATACAACATAAAGTTATTAGGATCAATGCCGTTTAATTGATACAACTCTTCAACTGAGATTCCCATCCGAGCCGCAACTTGGTTTGGTCCTTCCCCATCTTGAACGGTTGTGTACTGTTCACCAGTTTGATTGTTTGTTTGATTATTTGTCTGATTGTCATTTTCAGCAGCGGCATTATTTTCAACTGCTTGACTGCTGCTGGAATCAGAGGAAGACTCACTGGTGCTAGTACTTGTTGAAGAAGATTCCGTTGAGCTTTCACTCGTTGAAGACTCTTCAGTAGACGTTTCTTCAGTCGTTTCGCTCGTGCTTTCGCTAACTTGTGTCGTTTGTTCGGTACTTGCTGCTGTATTGTTGCTGCGATCACCTTTAATCACAAAAAAATACGCTGCTGTTGGAAGCGCAATACAAAGCGCCAATAAAACAACGAGAATAATCAAGAATTTTGAAGTCCCGCGTTTTTTCTTACGTTGCTGTGAACGGGAAGAACTTTGATCGTATTCTGTGTCATAGATCGGTTGTTCCCACGGTTCTTGCGTTTCATTTGGTTGAACGTCATCATGTTTGTCTTTTCTGCTCAATGTGTTACCCTCCTAAAATCTTTCGTGTGTAATTATACCATAGGAATTTGACGACTGTCTTGAAAAAAAGCAATCAATCTGTTTCTTTAAACATTTTTAGTAAAATCTCTTGCCAATCCGGTAGGTTCGTCTTTTTTTCAGGTAGTAGTTCTTTTTGCGGAAGCTGAGCGGCATGGAGATCACAGCAGTTCGCGACTTTTTTCGTCAATCGTTCTTCAAAATTTTCCAGCAGACAGCGACGGCGGCACGTCGTCTCATCAATATAAGCAAGCATTTTTTGCAATCGTTGTTTTTTAGCCTGTTCATTTTGATACAAAAGTTGTAAAACAGCAGATTTTCCAAAATGGTCGGCTTGCTTTTGCCATTTTTCTTGCAGAGGTGTCTGTTCAGTCACCTGATGATTAAACAACTGCTCCAATCCGATTCGCTCTTGCTGTGAGGCATGTTGAAAAAATTCATGGATCTTTTCATCGCCGTCTTGGTAAAGCAGCAGAGCATAGCTGGGGCGACCGTCTCTTCCCGCCCGCCCGATCTCTTGACTATAATTTTCCAAACTATCAGCCAAATCATAATGGATCACAAACCGGATGTCCGCTTTATTGATTCCCATGCCAAACGCATTGGTTGCAATCAAAAGTTGGAGTTTCCCTGTAGAAAATTGTTGCTGCAATAATTTTCGTTGACTGGCAGCCAGTCCCCCGTGGTAATACCCGACATTCCACTGATCCTTCAATTGCTCATACAACTGTTCCACGTTTTTCCTCGTGGCGCAATAAATAATACCTGATCCCGAAAAATGTGTAAGGATAGTTTTTAATGAAGCCAGTTTATCTGTCGTTTTTTCTACAAACAAGGCAATGTTTGGGCGATCCACAGAATAAAGAATCTCCTGATGCTTCTCGGTAAGCAATGTCGTGGCAATATCTTCTCGAACCTGCTTGGGAGCCGTTGCTGTCAGTGCTAAGGTAACGGGATTTCCTAAATAGTCTTTTACCTGTTGCAGTTCCCGGTATTCCGGGCGAAAATCGATTCCCCATTGAGAAACACAATGGGCTTCATCAATAACCAACAAACCAATCGTACATTGCTGCAAAGCGCGAATAACTTCCGGCTGCAACAACATTTCCGGACTGGCAAATAAAAATTTGTAGCGATTCAGTCGTGTCAGTACAAACTTTTTTTCATTTTTTGATAACAGACTATTCAGTGCAATCACCCGTTTTTCTTGGGTTTGGTGCAAGGAGCTGACCTGATCTTCCATTAAAGAAATCAACGGGGAAACAATCACCACCAAGCCTTCTATCAGATAACCCGAAAGCTGATAACACAAACTTTTTCCCGTTCCAGTCGGGAGAACCGCCAAAGTATCTTGCCCCGATAAAATCGCAGTGATGGTCTCCTTTTGTCCTTGACGAAAGGTATCATACCCAAAATAGCTTTTCAACGAATCTTCAAGCATGACCTTCCTCCATTTTCCGCATAATTTGGTACAACCGAAATTCTTCAAAAGAAATTTCCAGTGCTGCTGTAATTTCTCGGTAATCCCATTGCTGATACTCCCCAGAAAGCTGTTGCAACTTTTCTCGTGCTTGACTCGAGATGAACCGTTCAAAGGGAAAATCTGGGGTTCGCAATGCCCATTCAATCAAGTGATCGTTGATGGTTCCGCTTTTTATGTGACGTATTTTCATAATCTGCTCTCTTGAATAGCCCTTTAAAAATAATTGCCGGGTTTTTCCCATACTTTGATTTTCATTTTCAAAATAATAAGGTTGCAAAAAATGATAGAGTATAAAGTCGGGATGTCCCGCTAATTCGTGAAAAAAATGATGAACCCGGCTATCATGGAACAACTGTGCCCATGGTATTTCTTGAAAATTTTGGGGAACTAATTGATAGGAGGCTTGCCCGACAAAATGATACCCTGAAAAAGTCTGTGCCAAATAATTGGCTTCTTCTTTTGGCATCCTAGAAAAAATTTGCGTCAATTCCTTGTAGATTTGATTAGGCAACTGATTCTCTGACCTACGGACCAGTTGTCGCACCCGCTCTGTATATTCAGGAGATGTTTCCAAAGGCAAGTACCGATTCGTTTTTCCTAGATAGGAAGTCACTTGGAGAACGAACTGCACAAAACGCCACATTTTTTCCGTGTTTCGACCGTAGGAAAAATAATCGACCTGCGACAAAATCGTTGCTTGCATCGGCACGTTTTGTCTGCCTTTTTGCGTCAGCTGGAGTTGCCCGTCCAGCGTTTCTTCTAATAATTGCTCTTGCAGCAAATCGGCTAATGTTTTTTCATAGGCTTTCTGTGAATAATTCGGCAACACACCGTTCAGTGCAAGCAGATCATGAAAAAAGCCGAAAGATAAGATAGATGTGGTTCGTTTGCCGTTTAATAAATGAAAAAGAGAACTTGGCTTTAACTTGCCATGTTCCGCAAACAAAGCTAAAATAAAAGTATTCAATGAATGCTTCCTCCAGAAAGTGAGTGACCCACAGTGGCTCGTCTATGTAAAATCGTTCCCGAACGATGTATTGCCTGCGGTTTATGTGCCGTTTACGCACCAGATATTTTTGACTACGATGAAGAAGGGATTGTTTTATTCAAACAAGAACCCGAAGCTCGGCAACAATTCGTTCAACCAGCTGAAGCCGTGGCTGTGACCAAAGCTTATCAAAAATGTCCTGTTCGTGCAATCTTACTGGAAGAACTCCAGTAGATTTACAAGGAACTTCATTAAAATAGATAACAAAAAAAAGCTCAAAGACGAAAACTTCCGTCTTTGAGTCTTTTTTTATTTTCCACACAATCGATAAATGGCTTCTGCATAAATCGTCATTACTTTGTACATGCTTGCCAATTCCCATTGTTCATTGGCTTGGTGCATGAAGTCTGGCGTATCTGCAAACATCGCGCCAAAAGCGACACAATTGTTCATCGTTCGAGCAAAGGTTGCGCCACCGGAAATCATCGGTTCGCTTGTGTCTCCAGTAATTTCTCGATATGTCCCAAGTAATGTTTGAATTAATTCACTTTCAATCGGCACATATAAGGAATCCAAAAAGTCGAATTCTTCATAAGTTAGTCCGTACTCTTTCACTTTTTCTGAAAGTTTTGCCACTAAATCTTCTTTTTCAAAGGTCACCGGAATTCGCATATCGATTCCAATTTTTGTGTGTTCAGGAGTGATTTCTAAACTTGCAATATTCATTGTCAGCTCACCAGATTGTTCATCCACCGTTTTCCCGACAACATTTTCTCCTGTCGCATTTTCCTTCACTAATTTACCTAAGAAATTCAATGGACCAAAATCTACAATGTTTGCTAATGCCATAGACAAACGCGAGATCGCATTGGTGCCTTGCGGTGCATCTTTTGCATGGATACTTTTTCCAAGAACCGCAAGTCCATCTGCGGTTTCTTCAAAATCAAAGCCAAATGCTTCTAATTGTTTTTTGACCTCTGCTAAATGTTTCCCGCTATAAGGAGCCGAATCCGGTACAACGTTCAGTGCTCCCGGTGCTTTCACAAAGACTTCATTTGTTCCCGGACCAGTCAGATAAGCTTGCAGTAAGCCTTTTTCTGCATAAATCAATGGGAATTCTGCATCAGGAGCAAAACCTTGTGTGATGCCTTCTTCTTTTTCATTGTACTTTTCAATACAACGCCACAAGTTTTCTTCGTCCGAGCCAAAAATAAAACGAATTCGTTGATTAAAAGTTACACCGGCATCCATCAAAGCTTTTACCGCAAACAACGCAGCCATTGACGGTCCTTTATCATCTTGTGAACCCCGCCCGATGATTTTTCCATCTTTGATTTCTGGTTTGAAAGGATCTGTTTCCCAGCCTTTTTGGTCAGCAGCTGGTACGACATCCATGTGACATAAAATGCCAAAAAGTTCTTTGCCTTCACCGACTTCCGCATAGGCATAATACCCATCTGGATCTCTAAATGTTTTAAAGCCAATTTGATCGCAGATTTCAACGACCTTGTCTAAAGCCGCCACTACTTTTTTGCCAAAAGGATGCCCTTTTCCAGTATCAGATTCATCTAAAACGGATGGCACTTGAATCAATTCTTCCAATGCATGGACTGCAGCTTTTTGATGTTCTTCTGTAACAAATTGTTTCATCTTCCTACCTCCTATAAAATTTAAAAAGGGATTTCGATCAGATAATCGAAATCCCTCTAATCCATTTCCTATTGCTAGGTGATCCTATCAGATTATCTGTCATTCATGTTAGACTTCTTCAATATTTTTGTCCAGTGAAAATCTTACAGCATTGCGGCAATTGCCAAGATTGCACAAATAGCAACAAATAAGATTCCAATCAATTTACCCATGAATTTGAACCAGACACCAATATCAAAACGAGCAATGGCTAACGCCCCCATAACGATCGCTGAAGTTGGTGTAATCAGATTCACCAGACCTGAAGCAGATTGATACGCAGTGATGACTAAGTCTTTACCGACACCGGCAAATTCTCCCATTGGTCCCATGATTCCCATCGTTGCTGATGCCAGACCAGAAGTCGATGGAATCAAGAAGGACATTGGAATATAGAAAATAAATGTCAATACGATGAAGACACCAGAATTCAATCCGCTTAGTCCTTGTTCCCCCCAATGAAGAATCGTATCTGTAATCAGTCCTTGATTCATGATAACTTGGATTCCCCGCGCAACGGCAACCACGATTGCAACGCCTAAAAGGTCAGCAGCGCCTGCCATAAATTCTGAAATAAAAGTGGATTCCTTCATGCCATAAATGAAAGCAACCAGAATTGCCATCAATAGGAACAACATGGTGATTTCTGGGAAGTACCAGTCACCAAACGGCAACATGTCTTGTCCTAAAACTGTTCCAATAACTGGCAGACCAGTCAACCATGCTGTGATATTTTCAAACAAGGTGAAGTTTTCATTCAGCATCGTCCAAGGAATCAAACTAATGATCATAATGATAAAGGTAGCAAAGAACAAAATCATAACGTGTCTTTGTTTTTTGGACATCGTTTCTTGATTGGCAATCGCTTCAATATCAAAATGTTTGTTGTCTTTTTCGCGGTTTTTATAAACCAGCGATTTGGTCGGATCTTTTTCGATCTTCGAGGCATAACGATACACGTAAATGATTGAAATCGTGACTAAAACGATGAACATAACGAATCGCAAACCGATTCCTTCCCCCATCGAAATACCAACTGCATCCGATGCTACACCAGTTGCAAAGGGGTTAACAGTAGAAGCAAGACAGCCCACCTGTGAACCGACCAAAACAATTGCTACGGCAACCACTGTATCTAGACCAATTGCCATCATCACCGGAATCAACAACGCATAAAATGGAATCGTTTCTTCCGCCATTCCGTAGGTTGATCCCCCTAAAGCAAACAAGAACATTAATACTGGAATCAGCATTTTTTCTTTGCCTTTAAATCTTTTCACGACCGTGGCGATCCCCGCATCTAAAGCGCCGGTTTTGTTGATGATTCCCAAAAATCCACCAACGATTAAAATAAAGAAGGACACTTGGACTGCAGCGGGTGTTGATTTCGTAAATTCTCCTGCATCTACTCCTAACATCCCATTGACTGGTGCCATCAATACATCATAGATTCCCTGTGGGTTTGATTTTACCTGTTCATAAGAACCAGCAATGATATTTCCTGCATCATCAACGCTGTAATGTCCCGCAGGAATGAACCAGGTAAAGACCGCGATAACTGCAATGATAAGGAATAAGACCGTGTACGCGGAAGGCATTTGAAACTTTTTCTTTTTTACATTTTCCATCTCTTTCTTCCTCTCTGTATTTTTTTAACATACAAATTACACCGACATCGTTATTTTATCAAATCGCAAACGATCTGCATACTTGGATTAAGAATCAATTAAAAACGTCTTTTTCCCAAGATTATGTATATTTCGTCTGAGTAACCGTATGCTTCAAAATTTTCAAGCGAGACTTTTTAAATTTTTATTAAATCTCTGCTTCCATCAAAATTGTAACGCTTTCAAAAAAGAAATAAAATGAAAATCTCGTCCTTTAAAACGTGAAGGATTTGGCTTTATGCAATGTTAATTCAATTTTTATACACCAATCCGCATAAACTGTCCAATCTAGCTCAATTGCACCTGTCATTACACTTAATTATGTATTTTTTTTCACTCAAAAATAACAATATTTTGCTATTTTATTAAAAAAAAGATCGAATGCTATCTTTGCACTCGATCTCTCCTGATTCTATCTTCTTAAAAATGGTTCATTTGTGTTTGTTTTTGCTTACGACTCAACCAAGGAAGCAGTTTGGCATGAAGGACTAAGAACACCGCACTGACGATCGCTCCTTTGATCAAATTGAAGGGAACGATACCGATCGCTACATAGCGAGCCAGTGACATTCCTAAGAATTGATCGGCACTTACACCGAAAAATGTGAGATACAATGGGGTGATGACGAAATAATTTGCAAGACTCATAAAAATCGTCAATGCCAAAATTCCCGTTACGATTCCAAAGGTTTTATTTCTTTTTGTTTCATGACCTCTAAAGAAATAATACATCGGTAGCGTAAAAATACTGGAGGCTAGGAAACTTGCGATGTCTCCTACCATATTGCTTGGTTCCAGCCCTGTCGTCAACAAATGCAATGTTGAACGGAGAAACGCCGTCATAATACCGGCAACTGGTCCAAATAAAAACATACTCAACATTACCGGAATATCACTAAAATCAATTTTTAAAAAATTGAACGCCGGCAATACTGGAAACGCCACGTATTGCAAAATCAATCCCATCGCCGCAAAAAGTGCGACTGCCACCATTTTTTGTACCTTACTGTTCTTCATTGAAATCCTCCTAGTTCAAGGACTCATCTTCAATCGAACCTTTTCAAATCGTCGCCATACGATGCAAACAAAAAAACTCTATTTTTCTCAGGGAAAAATAGAGTTAGAGTTATTTGAAGGTATAGTGCCAATTCAAATAAGCCCTATCTTCTTTATCCAGACTTTACTGTCGGTATCGGAATTTCACCGATTCAGCCACTTCAATGAAGTGGGTCGTGGACTATAACCACCGGTCGGGAATTACACCCTGCCCCTGAAGACGAACCTTAATATTTTTTTTACAGTCCCTATTATACACGAATCTAACAAAAAGACAAATAAGTTGTTGTGCTTCTTTTGGCTAGATTTCTTTTGCTGTATTCAATAAACTGGAAACTTCTTTCTTATTCAACTCCCGGTATTCTCCCGGACGTAATTTTCCTAATGTCAACTCGCCATATTTTTCCCGTTTTAGTTTTTGCACAGGATATCCTACTGCCATCAGCATGTTTTTCACTTGATGGTTACGGCCTTCATGGATGGTCAGTTCAACAATACTTGTCTCTGCTTTTGTATCAGTTGACAGAATGGTAAAACGAGCCGGCGCAGTTTTCTTACCTTCAACTTTGATTCCCCGTGCTAATGGTGCTAACCGTCTTTTATCAGCGATTCCTTTGACTTTTGCCACGTATACTTTATCAACTTGGTGTTTGGGGTGAGTTAATTTTTGTGAAAACTCCCCATCATTCGTCAGTAAAAGCAAACCAGAGGTATCATAATCCAATCGTCCCACAGGGTAAATTCGCTCTGTCACCCCTGACAGATAGTCAACCACTACCTTGCGCCCTTTGTCATCAGAAACCGCAGAAATCACACCTCTTGGTTTATAAAAGAGAAAATAAACAGGTTCTTCTTGATAGATAGGAATATCATCTACCTCAACACGGTCTTGCTTTTGAACTTTGATGCCTAGTTCCGTTACTACTTCACCATTGATTTTTACCCGACCATCAATAATCAGTTGCTCGGCTTTTCTTCGGGAAGCGATTCCCGCATGTGCAATCACTTTTTGTAAACGTTCCATTTATTTTCTCCTCGTTCATTCTTTTGTTGAAATTTTTTACAAAATTTCTTCCGATTTTCACTACGTATATCATTCCACTAGATTCTTTCCTTTTAAGTGGAACTGACATCCTCGTTCATTCTTTTGTTGAAATTTTTTGCGAAATTTCTTCCGATTTTCACTACGTATATCATTCCACTAGATTCTTTCTTTTTAAGTGGAACTGACATCCTCGTTCATTCTTTTGTTGAAATTTTTTACAAAATTTCTTCCAATTTTCACTACGTATATCATTCCACTAGATTCTTTCCTTTTAAGTGGAACTGACATCCTCGTTCATTCTTTTGTTGAAATTTTTTGCGAAATTTCTTCCAATTTTCGCTACGTATATCATTCCACTAGATTCTTTCCTTTTAAGTGGAACTGACATCCTCGTTCATTCTTTTGTTGAAATTTTTTACAAAATTTCTTCCGATTTTCACTACGTATATCATTCCACTTGCTTTTTTCTTTTTAAGTGGAACGGATACTTTGGATTTTCTTTTTCTAGCAGCAACTTTTCTTTCAGAAATTATGGTTGCGAATCGTCTGCTGTGGGTTCTGTTTGTTCTTTTGTAAAGCGATCAAAAAACAAGTCTGTCGGCAGTTCTTCTAATTCTTCTTCCATCGCTTGGATATCTGGCAACTCTTCCAATGATTTCAAGCCAAAATAATCCATGAAATAGTCTGTTGTCCCATAAAGAATGGCTCGTCCCGGTCCATCTACTCGACCTTTTTCACCGATCAATTGCCGCGCCACCAATTTTTGGACTGAACCGGCGGACTGCACACCACGAATCTCATCGACTTCCACCCGAGTAATCGGTTGTTTATAAGCAATAATCGATAATGTTTCTAAGGCGGCCTGAGATAAAGTATGGGCGATTGGCGAGTGTGCATATTTTTTTAACAAGGGAGCAAATTGCTTTTTTGTCGTTAGAACAAAATGATTTCCTACTTCTAAGATATGCAGAGCAGAAGATTCGTCATCCTGATATTTTTGCTGCAACGTCTGCAACGCTTGATACACCGTAGCAGTCTGGGTTTCCAGCAAGTAGCTCAATTCTTCCAATCCGATGCCTTCATCCCCCACGACAAACAGCATCGCTTCCAATTCACTCAATTTCATTATACTCTTCTCCTGTTGCATAAAGCATGATTTCTCCGTAATTTTTTTCCTGTTCTGCCCGTATTTGACCTTTTTTCATTAACTCTAACAAAGCCAAAAACGTGGCAACAATCTCTGATTTGCTGTAACTGACAAAAAAGGATTCAAAGGACCGTCCACGTTTCCCGGTAAATTGACGCATTTTTTCCTGAAGTTCCTTTATCTTTTCTTCAATTGTGTTTTCATCAGCAGAAATCGTTGTCTCCAAAACCTTTCTTTTCTTACGTTTTTCCAACATTTGATGAAAGGCTAAAAAAAGATCAATCGTGTTTAATTGATGTTCCGGTAATTCTTCGGTCGTTTCCCGGTAATCTTCTATATCCATGGGTTCTTTTGTATAATACTGACTGCGTTCTTCTGCCTTCTCCGACAATTGTTCTGCAGCATATTTGTACTTGCGATATTCCAACAGCTGAGCCACCAATGCTTCCCGCGGATCTTCTTCATAGGCATCATCGATTGGTTCCAATTCCTGTTTCGGCAAAAGCATCTGAGATTTGATTGCCATCAAACTTGCGGCCATCACCAAATATTCTCCCGCAACCTCCAGCTCCAATGTTTTCATCGTATGAATATATTCCATATATTGTTCCGTCACATCAGCGATGGGAATATCGTAAATATCCAGTTCCAATTTTTGAATCAAATGCAGCAAAAGATCCAGGGGACCTTCGAAAACAGCTAATTTTATTTTAATCTCTCGCACCGTCTCACCTTTTTCTATGCTCTTGGAAAATGTTGCTTATACACATCAGTCATTCGTTTTTTCGTAATATGGGTGTAAATCTGTGTCGTGGAAATATCGGCGTGTCCCAGCAATTCTTGTACCGTTCTCAAATCAGCTCCATTTTCCAACAAATGAGTAGCGAAACTATGTCGCAATGTATGAGGTGTCACTTTTTTAGTGATGCCTGCCTCACGGACAATCCCTTTCAAATTTTTCCAAATTCCTTGGCGGGATAATCCTGTGCCATGACTATTCACAAACAGATGTGCTTCTTCCGGATGCTTGCGGGTCAAATAAGGGCGAGCTTCCTCCAGATATCGCTGCACCCATTGAATTGCATAATCCCCTAAAGGCACGATTCGTTCCTTGTCCCCTTTTCCTAAAGTTTGCAAAAGTCCCATACTTAAATGCAGGTCATTTAACTTTAAGCCGATCAATTCACTAACTCGCAATCCAGTCGCATACAACACTTCCAGAATCGCTCGATCCCGAATGCCTAAAATATCCTTCGTATCCGGTGTATCGATCAGAAGTTCGACTTCCTGCAAACTCAATGTATCCGGTAATTTCTGCACTTTTTTAGGCGAATCGATGTGCTGCATGGGATCATGATCCGTATAGCGTTCCTGACGTAAAAATTGATGAAACCGACGCAAACTAGAAACCATTCGAGTAATCGTCGCCGAAGATTTTTGAGCTGTTTTTAATTCCTGTAAAAAACTCAAGATAAGAAATCGATCAATCTGATCCCAATTCGTTACCTGCGCTTTTTCCAAAAAGTGTAAATACTGCGTCAAATCCCGTTCATAGCTCTTTCTTGTATTTAAAGATAAGCCTCGTTCAATCGTTAAATAATGAATATAATCAATTACTTGCTCTTCCATCATCAACCCTCAACTTTCGACTTTACCATCATAACAAATAACCCTCTGTTCGAACAGAAAAATATCAAAAAGAAAAGCCTCGTTTCCGTGAACCGACGCTTCCTGTGAGGAGGCTGTCCGCTCATGTCAAACCAGACTTTTTTTCTATTGTTCTTTTTGTTCTGTCAATTCAGAATATGCCGCTTTTTCTTGGCAATTTTTACAAATTCCGTGAAAGGTCAGACGATGATCTTTTACCAAAAAATGATACTTGCTTTCAACGACTTCCTCGACTGCACCCAGTAAATCCTCTTCTACCTCTTCGATATTGCCGCATTCCAAACAAAGCAGGTGATGATGAAAGTGTTTGGCACCTTCTTTTCTTAAATCATACCGGGCAACCCCGTCATTAAAACTGACTTTATCGATTACCTTGATCTCAGTTAGAATTTCTAATGTACGATAAACAGTCGCTAAACCAATTTCCGGACTTTTCCGTTTAACAAAAAAGAAAATTTCTTCTGCGGAAAGATGATCCTTCTCATTTTCTAAAAGCACTTGCAACGTAGCTTCTCGTTGCGGCGTAAGCTTAAATCCCGATTCATGAAGTTGCTTTTTGATTTTTTTCAAAGCAGTGAGTGTGTTCATCAGCCCATCAACCTCTTTCGTCAACACTTTATAATAATTATAATCTAGGTTTTAGATAATTATCGATAGATTATATTTATTATAAATAAAATTCCAGATTAATACAAGTCATTCTCAATTAGAATTTTTCAACAAATAGGTGTACGCTTCTTTTTGTTCCACAAGCTTTGCTTTTAGTAAGTGACCCATCGCCCGTTTGAATTGCCCTTTGCTGATACCAAACATTTGCTTAATCGCTTCTGGATCAGATTTATCTGTGTAAGGCATCCGTTTTCCTGCTGTTCGTTCCAAATAAGCCAACAACATCGCCGCATCATCATTGATTGCTTCATGCGCTCGAGGTTTTAGCGACATATTCAGCACCCCATCTGGACGCACGCCGATGATCCGCGGTTGCACTACTTCACCTAACCGTGGTTCTTGAAAACGTTCAGAAGGATGAATAAAGCCCAGATAAAAATCTTTCGTCAGCAAGTAAGAACCTGCCAACTTCAATCGGAAAATCGTTCCAACTTTATTTTGATTCTTCATTTCTGCATTTCCCTGCTTGCTTAATGCCCGGAAAATTTTTTCATCTGCCAAGGTAGCCCAAATCCGTTCCTTGTGATCAACGCGCAAAGAAACCATCAAACGATCTCCTTTTTTCGGCCAGAGCTCCCGCATCGTTGGCAGTTCATCAAGAGAAACCGGGATATCCTTGTCAGGTAAGCCGATATCCACAAATGCACCAAGGTCACGACGGGTATCGATTACTGTCGCAAAAGCATAATGCCCTTTACGGCTTTTCGGAATTTCTGTTGTGAAACTAAACTCCTGCTTCTGATTTTGATAGCCAAAACCTTCCACCGCTGTTCCTAACTGAAATTCCCCTTCTTTTTTCGATAGGCGGAAAGTCACCCCATTTTTTTGAACGAAATAATCTTTTTCATTTTCATCAATAATCATCCCTGAAAAGACGGATGCCAATAATTCTTCCATATTTTTCTCCTTAAATTATGATCCGAATAATCGCAATTGCTACGATACCGGTCACGACGATTTTCATAAGATCCTTCGTATAGTAACCTACCACTAAAGCGGGAATACAAGCAAGTGTTTCCTCTAATTTTATCACCGGAAACCGACCTTCTCGAAATTCCAGCAAGCTTTGAACAAAAAGGGCAGTCAAAATACACAAGGGCAAAAAATTTAAAAAAGTTTGAACTTTATCTGGAAAGACCAGCTTGCGAGAAAACACAAAGGGTAAAATCCGAGGTATCCATGTAACGATCCCACTAACAACAATCATAATCAAAATCCCACTACTAATCATCAACAGTCACCGTCCCTACGAAACAACCAATCAGTGTCGAGCCGATTACCGCAATTTCAGCAGAAGTCAGCCGCATCAAAAGCACCAACGAAAAAATCACGGCGGCTAAAACCGTCACCGTTTGTCTGGTACGCTTTTTTAGAGGTAATTCTACTTGAAACAAAAAGAGACCTAAAAACATTGCTGTCAATGCAAAATCCAAACCAAAAGCTGCCGGATCAGGAATGAAATGCCCGAGAAGTCCTCCTAAAAGATTGGCAACCAGCCACGTCAAGTAAGCCGCAACATTCAATCCATTGGTCCATGAGGCCGTTACCGGCTGTTCTTCTTGCAAAGCGGTGGTCAGCACACCATAGGATTCATCAGTCAGTAAGGTTCCCAGCCCGATATTCGTCCAGATTTTTTCTTTTCTAAAATAGCCGGCGACAGAAAGACTCATCAACAGGTGCCGAAGATTCACTAAAAAAACAGTGACCACAATTGAGGACAACGGTGCCTGAATCGCCAACAAACCGCAAATAATAAATTGAGCACTACCGGCGTAAACAATTAGTGATAACAACGCAATCTCTAAAAGGGAAAGACCAACACCTTTTTCAACGACCCCAGCCGCAAAACCGATTCCTAAATAACCTAACATCGTGGGTAAACATGCTCTCACACCGTCACTGAAACTTGCATAGCTCACTTTTTGTAATTTTTGCATGAAAATTACCCTCCTTCTTTCCATTTGATTGAAATTATCATAGCGGAAATAAGGAAGGTAGACAAGTAATTTTCAGAAAATAAATAATATTCTTTTTATTTTTATTTTATCGTATTATCTGAACCATTTCCCCGGAAATAGCCGGTTTTACAGTTGATAGTCACTAGATAAAATGGCAATGCTGAATCAGATACTCCCTTCATTAAGGAAGAACGAGTATTTGTGGCGAATAAGTTGTAATATCCCTCGCCATTTTCAATCCGAACTTTCTCCAGCGTGTAGCCTCCTTCAACAATATAGCCTCGTGCAATACATGTCGCAAGAACTTTCTCTTTCACTCCGGCCGCCCATTGCCAAGCTGGGTTATTCACATCTGCAACATCACTGGCTACTGTCCCTAAAATAGGCTGATTGTTCGTATTCGGCTGCATATTAGGCGAAGCCTCTGCCGGTAATGTGGCTTGTTGCGCTGCCTGTTCTTTTGCCGCTTGATTTGCGGCAGCTTCTTTAGCAGCTGCCTCTTTTTCTGCTGCTTTCTTTGCGGCAGCTTCTTTGGCTGCCGTCTCTTTTTTCGATAAGGCACCATCTACTGCACTCAAAGCTTCAAGCATCGCCGTTTTTGAAGTACTATCAGGAAGTTTTTTCACCAAGTTATTGGCTGTTTGATAATTTTTACGGGAAGCATCGCTTTTCACTTGATCCTTTTGGTAAACCAAAGCAACAGCATCTGTTGCTTTTTGTAAAGCCGCCGCTTGTTTCTCTGCTTTTTCAATCGCCTGAGTGACAAGTTGATCAAAAGCGGAAGTCCCGGTAGGCTTTTCAAGAGTAACATCAGCTAAAGAATCGTAGACTGCTGTCTCTACCAGATGATCTCCCACCAAAATTGGCTGATCAAATAATTGGTTCACTTGATTGATTGTTGTAAACTTTTCTTTCAATTTGCCATAGGAAGCATTGATTGCCGCATATTTTTCTTCATTCTCGTATTTGTCCAAGGTCGTTTTGACCGTTTCCAGTTCAGCTAATGATTTATTTTCTTTGATAAATTGCTGATCGGAATCTAAATAAAACTGATCCAGCTGTTGTTGAATATCTTCCAAAGCTGAAGTAACTTTTTGTTCTTGAGCTTTTTCTGCGGCAACTTTTTCTTGATGGTCATAAAAAAGCCAACCACCGATTCCAACGACTGCCACGGCTGCTGCCGCAATTAAATAAGTTCCTCGAGATTTATGAGGCTTGTTGCGAATAGGTTCATCCGTCGCCGCCTCTTCATCATCAACCTCTTCAAGGTGCTCAGAGTCGCTTTCAGCTTCTAAAAGAACCTCAGTAGGCTGTGAAGCTTGTTCTGAATTTTTTAAGCCTTCGTCAATTTCTTCAGGAACTGCTGTAGCTTCTCCCGTTTCTGCTGACGTTATCTCTTTTGTTTCTGTAAGTGAAACAACATTTTCTTCCGCTCCATCAACCTCTCCAACAGGTTCTTCTATTAATTCGGTAGATTCTGCCGTTGTAGACTGGGCTTCTGCCTGTTCTTTTGCAACAAGTTCTTCGACAGTTTCGCCCTCTTCCCCTTTATGCTGGCGAATATAAGCAGATAAAATTGGATTTTCTATGGGTTCGTCTTTTGCTTCGATTGATTTTGTTGTCTCAGTGTCTTCATCGATGTCATGCTGTTCATTAAACGTTTCCATTACCGAACCAATGGAAACATTCTTGAAATCCGACCAGGCAATATTATCATTTTTATGTGTATCTTTTTGTTCGTTTTGATCTTCAATTTTTTGTGCAATATTTTCTTTGATTTCGAATCCGCAATTGGGGCAAATCATTTTTCCTGCCACAGGTTCAAAACCACATTGTGGACATTTGTTGATCACTATTATCTTGCTCCTTTACATTCATAGCCCTAAATCTATCATATTATTAGATGTTCGCCAATAGTGAGAACATTAGGTTTTCTTTAAATTTATTTTACCATTTTTTGCGTTTGTAACAAAAAAACGGTTCTATAATATTTAGTGTTGTTACTCAAATCGAGTAAGGACACTAAATATTTTTTTATAACAAAAAGCATTTGG
>NZ_BJDS01000022.1 GCF_005405265.1 Enterococcus songbeiensis | reverse complement strand
AGCGCCTTTAGACGCTGGCTAGTAACGGGGGCTTACAGCCCCAGAGCAAACCACCCGTTTGACGGGTGGTTATGATTTCTGCTACTTTTTCCGCTAGTACCGACTCAAATAAATCTTCATCCAGACCAATCATAATAAAATCATCAAAAACAGTAATCGGTCTTCTCAAAATTGTTGGATGCTGACACAAGATCTCAACTGCAACTTCATTTTGCAAGTCGTCTATTTCAATCTCCAGCCGTTGAAATTCTTCACACCATTCTGCAATCAGTTTGGCTGTATTTCCAGAACAACGATTAACAAGTAGTTCAGCATCTTCTAACGCCAAAGTAGAGCCGTTTACTTCCACTTCCTCAAAATCCAGTTCATGTTCAGTCAACCAGTGCTTTACTTTTTTACAAGTTAAACATGCTGTCGATCCAAAGACCTTGATCATCCTCAACACCCTCTTTACTTGATCACCTTGTTAAAAACAAAATGGACTTTAGTCACAAAGTAATTGTAACAATTTTCGCTTGTTTTAATCAAATAAAAAGGACTTTTTTTATAATTTTGAATAAAAAGGATACTTATTAAAGAAATCCTTTTTTATGATAACAACTTTTTTAAAGATGTTTTTTTCTATTTAATTAGTAACACTTTTCCTTCTATGCAGTTGCGTAGCATTCAAATAAATCAGCCCTGCAAAGAGTGAGGGGGTGATTGTAAACCCGAATTGTGGTTTTAGTATCATTAGTAGAGGAATAATCAGAAATAAGAGACTATTCAACAAACTAAAATACCATTTGCGCAAAACATAAAATATTGCCATTTGCATGACACTCTTTATTCCACTTTCTGGGTTACGAACTTGAAAGTACCAACTATTGATACTAAACGACAAACCCACGATAGCAAGTACCAAGAACAGAGGAATAAACCATTGACCATTGGGAAGTTTGGCAAAAAAAGCGACATCTGTTAATGCAACCACAATTGAAAACCAGCCGATTAACCAATAAATAAGGCCTCGAAGCCAAAATTGTCGAAATGCTGAAAAAAAATACTTCACAGGTTGTACATCTTTTTCTTCTTTAAATCGATCAATCATTGCAATCAAGGCAATCATTCCGGGTCCCCAAAAGAGTAGGGCGACTAAAAAGAAGAGAGTATTTTTCAGGTCAATTGCTAAACTAATCGTTGCAAAAAAGAAAGGGAGATTCACAAGCGTAAAACAGAGACTACTCATCAAAAAAATATAGGCCCATCGAAATAGTTTCATATAGATATTATTTTCAAACGTTTGTTTTCGCACTATTGTTCTCTCCCTTTGTATTCGATTAATTTTACCCTTTCATACCTGAAGTGGCAATTCCTTCTACAAAATATTTTTGCATCATCAAGAAGACGATTCCTACTGGTAGGATTGATACAACAGAAGCTGCCATGATCAAAGCATATTCCGCATCGAACAAGCCCACAAACATTTTTAATCCTAATTGAATCGTTTTATTTTCTGTTGAAGATAAATAGATGAATGGTCCCATGTAATCATTCCATGTATTAACAAAAGTAATAATCGTCAAGCTGGCCAATGCCGGTTTGGTCAATGGTAAAATGATTCGACGATAAATGCCCCATTCAGACAACCCATCGATCCGTGCACTTTCACAGAGCTCATCAGGAATACTACTGTAATACTGTTTCAATAAGAAAACGCCAAAGGCGCTAAAAGCCTGTAGTAAAACCAGAGACCACAAGGTATCGGTCAACTTAAATTGACGCATCATGATAAATTGGGGAATCATATATGACTGCCAAGGAACGGCAATTGTTCCAATATAAGCAAGAAATAATGTGTCCCGCCCTTTAAAATGCATTTTCGAAAAGCCATACGCTGCGAAACTTGAGGTCAACAATTGAATCAAGGTAATAATTATACTTAGAAAAGCTGTATTCTTGAAAAAAGTCAATAACGGAATCCGATCCCAAATAACCGAATAGTTTTCTGGGTGCCAAGTCTTTGGTACCCACTGAATAGGCACTGTAAACACTTCATTATTGGTTTTAAACGAAGCTGATAACATCCAAAAGAATGGGATCAATGTTACAAGAGCGAGAAATGTTAACAGGACAATTAAGACTATACGACCGATGGTCAATTTTTCACTTTTTCTTTTTACTTTTGTTTTTGAAACGGTTGCCTCCATCTCTATCCCTCCTATGCTCTTTCTTGGATTTGATTCCATTTAAATTGAATGACTGTAATTACTAAAACGATAACGAACAACACCATCGCAATGGCTGAAGCGTATCCAAAATTAAATTTCACAAAGGCTTCATTATAGATTTCATAAACCAAGACATTGGTTGCCCGTCCAGGACCACCTGCCGTCATTACTTGTACCAAATCAAAGATTTTAAAGCAGTTAATGACAAGCATGATTGTAACAAAAAATGTCGTAGGACGAAGCGAAGGAATCGTGACATTTAAAAACTGTTTCCATCGGTTCGCACCATCCATCGAAGCGGCTTCGTACAATTCCTTTGGAATACTTTGTAAACCAGCTAGATACAAGATCATATAATAGCCCATGCCACGCCACACACTGACGATAACAATAGCGGTCAATGCCCAATCAGAACTAGAGGTCCAGCCTGGAGGGTTAGAAATAAAGTTCAATAAAAATTGATTAATCGGTCCCATCGTTGGATGAAATAACATATTCCATACTACGGCGATCGCAACTAATGACGTCACATAAGGAAAGAAAAACGCCGTTCGGAAAAATTTCATACCACGGATCTTTTTATTGAGTAGGATAGCTAGACCTAACGAACAGATAAGCGTTAATGGAACAACACCAATCGTATACAAAAAGGTATTTTTAAGCGAAATCCAAAAGGTGTCGTCTCCCATCATTTTAGTAAAGTTTTTTAATCCTACAAATTCCGGTGTAGCAAAAGAGTCCCATTTCATGAATGCCAAAATTAACGAAAAGATAACAGGAATCAAGGTGAACAGAAAGAAACCGATAAAGTTTGGGGCAATAAACGACCAAGCAGTCAAAGTATTTTTTCTGCGTAATTTACTTGCATTTTTTGATTTAGATGTAATTTCCATATATTTTCTGATTGGATTTTTAAAAATTGACCCAATCAGACTCCTCCCTTCAAACCAAGACTATGTATGTAAGAGCGGCAGATACCGCTCTTACCAATAAAATAGTTACTCAGTTTCGGTTTTCACACGTTTTTCCATATTAGCAATTCCCTTTGCTGGTTTTTCATCTCCAACCATGATTAGTTCATGTTCTTCTTGCAATACTTTATCAATTGCTGGACCATTCTCATTTATAGGAAATTCAATAGCCACGGTGTCAGGATTGAATGCTTTTTGAGAAATTTCATCAGAAGGCATTCCTTTACGTGAGAAGTAAAGTTCATCAATAGCATCTGTTTTATAGGACGGAACAACACCGACTTCAGCTAAAACTTTTGCTCCTTCTTCACCTGAACAGAAGTCTAAGAATTTTTGGGCAGCTTCTGCGTGTTTTGAGTTTTTATTGATTGCAAAAGCAGTTGGTGAACCAAAGGTAGTCACATCGCCGCCTTTTTCTTTTTGCGGCATTTCAGCAATTCCCCACTCTACGTCTGTTTTTCCATCATCAATATTTGTTAAGATAGCACCCATATACCAAGTACCCATAGTCATCATTGCAGCTTTTGAATTTTCAAATTGTGATTGGTAAGTTACTTTTGTTGATTTAGCAGTCCCGAAATCCATTTGTGATTTATCTGCTTGCATGCGTAATGCGCGATCATAATATTCTTCCATAAAATCATATTTTGGTTCTACAAGGTTCGCACCGTTTTGAGCAGCTGCGATTGCTTGAATCGTTGATCGCCATGTATGTTGATACGTACCATAGACTTGATCTTCAGGTTTAGATAATTTTTTAGCAATTTCTTCATACTCATCCCAAGTTAAATTGCTAGGATATTCGATTCCAGCATCATCAAACATTTTTTTATTGTAATAAAGAACCCAGAAATCTGTTCGATAAGGTTGCGCGAAGGTTTTGCCATTCACATCGTACATTTCATAACTTGCTTTTGCAGGATCTATATCAATATCCTTGATATGGTCTGTAACGTCAACCAATTGATCACGTAGCGCATAATTTGAATAAGATAATAAATTCTTCATTGTTAAAATATCAGTTGTATCGCCTGAAGATAGCATCGTCGTCAATTTTGTATCATAATCATCTGATGCAATATCAACTGGTTCAACGGTAACTCCTGGATTTTCTTTTTCAAAAGCTCTAAAAAGTTTCGCAAATTCCGGAGTCGTATCATAATTCCACGTTGTAACTGTTAATTTGATGTCTCCATTTTTATCAGAATCAGCAGCACTGTCTGATCCAGACCCTCCACCACAGGCAGCCAATGCTGCAACAATTCCTACTAATGCAGTTGCCGTCAAACCTTTTTTCCAAAATTTCATTTTAATACCTCCATTAAAATTTTTTAAGGGTTTCCCCGTACTACCAATATCGATACCAGCTAATTGCAAGTCGTGTGAGTGCTTCCACATAATAGTAGTCGCCCCAAATCATACATTCATCAACGCCCTTATCACTTTTCTTATCATAGACGCCATGAAGTAAAATCCCATTTGATTCTGGTGTATCTTTTGTCGTATAGTTTTCTGCTAATTGCTTCATAATTTCTAAAGCCACAGTTTCATAAAGTTGATGTTTCTCATCCGACAGAGGCAATTGCCGTGAAAGTTCGAGCAGTCCACAGGCAGCAATCGCTGCAGCAGAACTATCTCGCTCCTCACCACTACCATCAGTAAAAATAAGGTCCCAATAACAAATTTTATCTGCCGGTAATTCTTTAATAAAATAATCTGCAAGATTCTTGGCCGTTTCTAAGAAAGTAGAATCACCAGTATGAAGATAACTCAAAGTAAAACCGTAAATTCCCCATGCCTGACCTCTAGCCCAACACGATTCGTCAGAATAACCTTGTTGTGTTTTACCAAATTTCGCTTTACCTGTTTCGATATCAAAATAATAGGTATGGTATGTCGTGTTATTGGGACGAACAATATATTTTTGTGTTTGTTTTGCATGGGCATAAGCAGCTTTTTTGTAGGAATCCTCACCAGTCATTTCAGAAGCAAAGTAGAGTAGTGGGAGATTCAATAAGCAATCGATAATCATACGTCCCTGTTGTTCTTTGTCTTCTAAATCCCCCCATGCTTGAATAATCTGAGCTTTCGGAGAATAGCGTTCCATCAAAAGATCTGCGGCCTTGATAGCCATGCTCTTTGATTTTTCGTTATGATTTACTTGATAGTCGGCAATCGCTGATAAAACATACAAAAAACCAATATCATGTGTCTCTAACTCGATTCTATTATCTAATCGATGTTGAAAAGATTCCATCTGACTGGCAATCGTTTGATCGTAGTCATTCGATTGTGTCATTTCCTTTGCCAGAAAGAGCATTCCCACCCAAAAACTTGCTGTCCAATCAATATTTTCTTCTGGCTGATAAACTAAATTTTTGCTTGCCGCCGGTGGAACCAAGGAATGAAATTGATCTTGATTTTCACGAATTTTTTTTAGTACAAAGTCAACCTCCTTCGTTAACCATGTTAAGTCGTTTATTGCTCCTAAAGTTTCCATTTTTTCCTCCTAATTTATTAAAGTTACTATTTTTCTTTCATTTCCTTGTTGAACAATAACTTTATTTTCTATTACTTGTATCTCTGGAACCTCCAACTGCTCTTCAGGAAGCAATCCGCTGACTAATGAGACTAACAGATGTTTACCTGCTCCTATTCTCGTTTTTAGATGAGGTAAAATCGTCGTTGGATAAAGAAGGTTTGTATTTGGTTCTGTTTTTACGATATCTGCTTCTAAAAATCCATGGATACCTTCAATCAATGAGGTTCCAATTTTTGTTGTTGCTACTGCTTTTATTTTCTGTGTCTGCGGTATCTTTCCTTCAAATGGAACACTATAGGCTCCTTCATACCCATAAAGTTCTCTTTCCGTTTCTATTTCATGGATACGGATGTGACAGCTTTCTAAAGGAAGAATCGTACTTTTGATTTTTACATTCGACCATGGCTGCCAGTGATGAATAATTCGATCATCCTGAATTTCAAAAAATATATCTAGTTCCTTCGTTCGAAAATAGTGATTATCTTCGGACAAAGCTAAACAGTTATCATATGCACCTTCGTAATACCAATAGTTGCTTTTCGGAACACTGAATCCAAAGTGAGAAGAATAAACGAACTTGCTATACTTTGCGCTAGCATGACTTTGAAAATTGATGAATTGTCCCGCTGGAAACATCTGCGCATGGCTGGTATCTTCGTTGAACTGATAAAAATTTCGACTTTCAGGTAACGCTATCATTTTTCTTGTGAGATTTAATGGCTCCACCTTGGCTTGCCAATATGGATGCTCTTTGGGAACAGCCAAAAGAATGAATGTTTTAAATGCCCAATAAGGAGATCCTGGACCATTGTATCCTTCAGCAAAAACTAAATTTTGATAATGATAGCCAACCGTCAGCAGACCGTCAGTCGTAAACATTTCTTGCTCCATCCAGTTGTGTAAATGTCTGCTTATCAATCCCTTGATTTCTCCCCAAGGAAGTGCTTCAACATTTGCAAAAACTAACGCTGAGAAAAAGGAAACTTGTGCAAAACGGTATGTTAGACTTCTGCCAAATGGAACTGCCTCTCCATTTGCTGCAAACCAATACTTGAATGTTTGAGCAAATTCAGTTGCTCGCTTCTTCATAACACTGACTCGCTCAGGATCTTCTGATTCCATAAAGTGGCAATAAATTAAACTATAGTAATGGATGGCAAATGAAACATAGTAATCAACCTGTGTTTCGACACCGTCACAATACCAACCCTTGTTCTGGTAAAAGCTATCTATAATCGTTAGATCCTTATTAATAATTTCTTGGGAGTAAGGCATATCACAAAATTTCATTGCAAGATTAACTAACACTCTAAAGAAATGCCAATTATTTCGCGGAATTTGACGTTCGTTGACTTGAATCAACCAATGATGAAGATTTTCTTTTTCTATTTTTGTTAAATGATTCCATGTTTTTTCTTTATTAAGTAGTAACAAAGTACTTAAGGATGCCATTTCTACTATCAACTGATCAAAATCATCGACTTCTCCCCAGTAATCTTTACTCTGAGGATTTGTTCCAGCAATAATTCCATCTAGATATTGTTCCAAGAAAGGGGTATCATTGTCTACAAGATAAGGACCTAACCCCCAAAGTGGTCTTAAAAATGCTTCCACTTCTTGTCGAGGTTCAGTATAAACAGTTCCGTGGTTACCAAGTTTTAAATGTCCTAAGTTCTCTTTCGTAAAGAAAGAAGACAGTGGTTGAAACAGGTCTAGGAAACCCTCCTCCATATTTTTCTTTGTCAAAAAAGGATTTTTTCTGATTGTCTGCAACATATTTACTCTTCCTTTTCTATCAGCGTTCCTTTGAGGAAGCCATAGTATTCACCATAAACGATAATTCGATCACCAATTTTAATTGGCTTTTCTTGCTCGTTAAAAATCTGATAGTTGCTCGTGCCGCTTTTTAAAATAAATCGGTCACCTTTTTTTATTTTCATTTGCTTGCTGTCACTTTGAAGAACCGTTCCGTGAATTTTAATAAATTCATTTAAGGAAACCTCACCACTCTGTAATTCCTCTTCTGAGTATGACTTTGCTTTATCCTTTAGTTTCTGCTCATACTCACTTGTAAAACTGACTTGTGTGTCTGCTTCCTTTGAATTATCCTTACAGCTTGTCAGCAAAGAAAAACTAATTAGTAGTAGAAAGAGTAGGAAAGCTGATTTTTTCATTCATTTTCCCCTTCCGTTCTTTAAAACGCTTTCTTTAATTAGATATTACTTTTTTTTACCAAAAAAAGCAATAGAATTTTGGTAAAAAAATAGAATTTTTTTCTAAAACAAATTATTAACTTGATTTTTTTACTAAAATAGAAATATACTAGTACTAGATTTAATTACAGTAAGGAGATATTTTATGGCCACTATTACAGATATCGCCCGTGTCGCTGCCGTATCTATTTCAACAGTCTCACGCGTACTAAACTATGATTCTACTTTATCCGTTACCGAAGAAACAAAACGAAAAATCTTTGAAGCAGCTGAAGAATTAAACTACACAAAATACAAAAAGAAAAAAAACAAAAATGGTGAAAAAAACGGCCCCGAACCTCTTCTCCCTCCTAAAAACGAATGTTCTATCGGAATCATCCAATGGCGGATGGATGATGAAGAGTTAGAAGATATCTACTATATGTCAATTCGACTAGGAGTCGAGAAAAGAGCCGCAGAATTAGGGTATAATGTCTTGAAAATCTCTCAAATCGATGACCAATCCTTGCAGTCAGTAGATGGTATTTTAGCAATTGGTAAATTTACCCAAGAAAAGGTCAAAGAGCTAAATGCTCTGCACAACAACCTTTGCGTAATCGGTAGTAACTTTCCACTTGAAGATTATGATTCCGTCAATACTGATTTTTCTCAGGCAACAGAATTAGCATTAGCCCATCTGTTAGAATTAGGTCACGAGAAAATTGCCTTTATCGGAGCGGAAGAAAGTCAAAATATGTACAGTCATCGTCCTTACAAAACGCCTACAACGAACACGTACATTGATATGATGAAACAGCATGGTCTATTTAACGAAGATTTCTTTATCGTAAAAGAAAACAGTCGGCTAGATGTTAAAACTGGAGAACTTCTTACTAAGCAAGCTTTAGAAAAATGGCAAGAAAACTTACCTACGGCTATTTTAGCTGCCAATGATGCATTTGCCATCGGCGTAATTCACACATTGACCGAAAGAGGCATTCGCATTCCTCAGGAAGTTAGCGTCATGGGGATAAACGATATTTCGATTTCTCGCTATGTATCGCCTGCTTTATCAACAGTTCGAGCTTTTACCGAAGAAATGGGTGAACAAGGGGTCAATGCTCTGCATGAACGAATCATAAATCCTGGGATTGCCCGAAGAATTTTTCTCAGCACAGAACTTATCTTACGTGAATCAACAACAAAACCCAGAAAAAATTAATAAGATCCAGTGATTCTCCGTCGTTGTAGCCGGTAATCACTGGATCTTTTTTCATTCTGTCAACTGAATCATTGTGAGGCATTCTATTTGCTGTTTTGCCTGTACCTCATTTTGAATCAGATAGGCCTTCTCAATCTTTCCTTCATGATTAGGATAACTTTTTTCAACACTAGTGACTGTTCCGGCATCAACAGACAGCTCACATTTTTTTTCACCAATTAATTTGATCCTTTTATTCTCCAGCTCTGGTTTTATTTTTGAAATAAAAGTCTCAACGATTTTATTTTTCTCCTTTAAAAAAGTAAATTGATCAGTGATTTTTACTTTGCGTTTTTTTGGATCTACTCTAAAATGACGAATAAACGTTTTGACAAAAGCTTCTGTGGGATAAATAGAGCCTAGGGATAATTGAAAGTGAAACTCCGCGCCCTCTTGATGACAACAAACACTTTCTGCTCCCACTTTCCCTGGTAGTTGAGAGTAGCCATTAATAATCGGTAAACTGTGACTTAACGCAGAAGGTACAAAAAAATCATAGCGCATTTTTTCGTTAAAATAGTCTTTGGTATATTCACCAGCACCAAGATCCGTTAGAAATAATTCTTTGCCATTTCCCACGATGAAATGACCGATATCTAAATGATTGTGACTTTCATCATTTCGCCCACCCTTTGCGGCAAATTCAAAATCTTCTTTTTCAGAACGCAAGATGAGCCATTGGGCATCTTCAAAGTATTTTTTTCCTTCCGGTTTAGCCACTTGCTTATTCATCGGTTTTGTCCAGCTAAGATTTCTATACAACTGTGCAAAACGGTAGCAAGCGTCAAATTCAAGTGAACTTGCTGCTTCAATCTTTGGAATTGAAACTTGAAAATATTCATGACAGAAACTGAGTAACCCACTGGGAAGATCGGGTTGTGCGTAATCGGAAAATGGGACGTATCCTTTCTCATTTATCATGACGGAATAAGGAAAAGCAGCAATATTCTTAACCTTTTTGTTTGCAAGATACCTGGAATCCGATAACTTATCTTCCAACATTTTAGCATAATAAATAAAGTACCCAAATCCATATCCCCAATAGCTGACACCTTCCACACAAGCACCATCTGCACCGAATCCCCTTAAATAGCTTTGCATGGATTTATCCAATCGTTGAATGATTGTCCTCTGCCGTTGACTCCCCATTGAAAGCATAGATAGAGCAATCATTCCTATACAACCACCGATTACAGCACTCCAATTGTTTTCCTTTTCTTCCCAATCCCAAGGACGTGACTCAAAAGGAAGGAGAATTCTCCGCTCGACTTCCTGAAAGATTCTTTCCTTAAGAAAAGGAGATAGCTTTTGTCCAATCAACTCAATAGTTTCAATCAAAGCCTGTCCAGTTTCAGCAGCAAATAAATCTAGCCACACAGGACTAGCTGTTCCATATCGATTCTCAATTAAAGGTAAATGAGCGGGTAAAGCCCAAGTATACTCGTTGCAGATTTCCCAAAGCGTTTGTTCCAGTAGATTTTCTGTTTGCTCATCTGTGTCTTGAAGAAGCGATAAGGACAATACCGCCAGCTCACGTCTTCTAGCGAAGTATTGTTCCTCATAAGTTAAGCGATTACCGGTTTCTGTATAGGATAAAAATTCTTTTAAGGATAATTCTGAAACCCTCATTCTTTTTACATACTCTTGCCTTGCTGCCTCAATTTCATCTTGCAATGATTTTGTATTATTCATTTCCCTATCATCCTCTCATTCTGAAACTGATTGACCAAATAATTCAATTTCAGTAAGTGCTGGAAATGGAGAAGAATCTGTTGATTGTTTTAATTCACTAAAAACAACCCCATCGACCTGACGTTTAGAAAAATCAAAATACTGTGGCAAATCAGATTTTATTGTGTGAAAAATTTCCGATGTTCCGTCTGAAAAATGTAATGTAACACTTTCCCAATAATTATCATGAGGAAAATCTGCTCTTAAAGTAAAACCAACTCGATCAAGTTCAACGATTCGACCAAAATCAATAGACAACGCCGCATCTTTCTGCTGATTAATTCCCCAAGATTGATAAGGATATGATCCATGGGAGTGGTGTGCAAAAATACCATCGATAGCATTACAAGCAAAGAAGGTCGCATCATTTCTAGTTTCCACATTCGCATAAGCATGTGGAAAAGCACCACTAAAATTCTTTTGGTCATGAGGATTCAGTGCTAAATTACGATAACTGTTTATCTCCATTGGGGTAGCGACTCTCACACTTAAGTAATGTCTTTTTCCCGAAAAACGATTATCCGGTCGTGCCTCCTGTGCATTGTCTGTCATCGTTATCAGGTAGTCCCACGTTGTCTCTTTTAGAAAAATCAGACTTGAGTCCAAAGTCTCATCCAATTTTACAACAAGATGTGTATTTGGAGAGGCCACCTGTATCCTTATTCGATCGCCCTCTTCAAAAATTAAATCTTGCGTTGCTAAGTAAGCCCTATCATTTCCTTCCGCTCGCATTGGTTTTCTAACTTCTTCATAATCATTTTTTCCAAATTTAACCTGTTCTTTATCATTTAAAATTTCTAAGATAATCTTTCCCATTTTGCACTCTCCTTTTTTACTAATTATAACTTTTTTACAAAAAAATCAATAGCTTTCTTAGACTTTTTTTACTAAATAAAGTAAAATTTATTTTATTAAGATAATTTGAGGTGAATGGTATGAATTTATTTAACACAGCTTTGAAAAGAAATCCTTTGAAAACCCGTGAGGACATGGAGCAAGCTTTAGTCGATCTATTGGATCCTGTCTATCAGCTCATGGCATTACAAGAAACACCTGGACGTTTTCACATCAGTGACAGTGGATCAGTCTACGACGAAGATCGTCGTGATATTGAAGGTTTCTTGCGGACACTTTGGGGTGTGGGACCTTTATGCAGCTCTTTTAAAAATACCCAAAAGTATTCTCACTATTTTCATCAAGCAAACAGAGGTATTTTAATCGGTACAGACCCTGATTCTGATTTTTACTGGGGTGAACTACATGATTATGATCAATTGTTTGTTGAAATGGGGGCCTTAGCCACCTACTTGATTTTGACTAAGGAATTCTTCTGGGATCATTGCTCCGAAATAGAGAAAAAAAGAATTTATCATTGGTTAGATCAAATTAATCATCATGTTATACCAAATACAAACTGGCTATTTTTCCGAATTTTAGTCAATACCTTTTTTGAAAAAACAACTCTAGGATTTTCACAGGAACAAATAGAAACTGATCTTGCACATATTGATACTTATTACTTAGCAGATGGTTGGTATTTCGATGGTTACGAGGACCAAATTGATTACTACATTCCTTTTGGCATGCAATATTACGGTTTATTATTTAGCAAACTGACTTCTGATGTGACGCACCCATTTGTTAAAACGTTTCAAGAACGTGGAGCTATCTTTGCTCAAACTTTTAAGAATTGGTTCTCCAATACTGGTGCAGCACTGCCGTTTGGTCGTAGTCTAACCTATCGATTTGCTCAGTCCAGCTTTTTTGCTGCTGCTGCCTTTTCAGGAATCGATTTTGTTGATTTTCAGGCCTCAGAAGCAAAGTATCTTATACTAAACAACATGCGAAATTGGTTTCAACAACCTATTTTTACTTCAGAAGGTTTCTTATCAATTGGTTATTACTACCCTAATCTGGTCATGGCTGAAGGCTATAACGCCCCTGGTTCTCCCTATTGGTCCTTTAAAAATTTTCTTTTATTAGCACTGCCAGAGACTGATCCATTTTGGCAATTACCAGAACAAGTACCTGACTTTCCTATACAGCAAAAAAATACCCACAGCCGAATGCTGTTAGTTCATAGTCATGATGGAAATGAATTACAGGCTTTTACTGCAGGACAACACTCCCATGAGCATGCTCATGGAGACAGCAAATATGAAAAATTTGTCTATTCAACTACGTTTGGTTTCAGTGTACAAAAAGGAAATACATTGCCGAAACAAGGTGCATATGATAATACTTTGGCTATCTCTGAAACGACGACCCACTTTAAAACCGCCTTTGGTTATGAAGATTACGCAATCCATGACAATTATGTATTTTCAAAATGGGTTCCCTATCCAGATTGTGTAATCAAAAGTTTCATCATTCCATGCTATCCTTGGCACTTTCGTGTACATCTTGTGGAAACCAATCGCTCAATTCATTTAATAGCTGGAAGTTTTTCTGCCCCGCTGGATGGAAAGACAATTCAATCTGCATCCGACAAAATTCTTTACCATAGTTCAGCCGGCACTGTAGGCATACAAACTTTCTCTCCTTGTTTAACATGTGAATTAACTAATCCGGAGCCTAATACGAATTTACTCTTTAATCGAACTGTCTTACCCATCGTAACGACTCATTTAATACCCGGCAAACATCTGCTTTTACTTTCGTGCCTAGGAAATGCCGGAGAGGTGCCTATTCCTGATCTTGATAACGTTAAATTATCTCAAAATAAATTGATCTTTACTATTTATAGGAAAAATTTAGAAGTAATTCTTGAAGAATTATAGACAAGAAAAAGAACCAAATTCCTCACTGATACTCTGAGTCATTTGGTTCTTTTTAAAAGTAATCTAAACATTATTTACTTCGCTTTTCCTAGACAAACTTCACCCGAAAAAATAACTTTCCTGCGTTTATCTAAAAGAGTTTTATTCGATAAATAGACTTTCTTACTCTGATAACATAGTTTTTTCTCGTCCATCTTTCACATAAACAACCACCCGAAACTGGCGCTCTGGATGTTGCTGCAAGTTCATTGCCTGAATTCGTGCCTCAAAAATATCTCCGTGACCAAAATACAGCATCGTACTTAAAAAATCATTTTTTGCTTCTGGAACATACCCAATTTTATGTTCTTTGTAGTAAATTGCGACTGCATTGGGATCATGGGGATTGTCTGGCTCCGGTTTAAGCTCAACAACCTGCCCCAAACTTAGTTCATCGATTACCATCAATCCGTCATAATAAGCAAACGCTGCTAAATGAAAATCTATTACAAAACGCGAACGTTCGTAGTGTCCTTTAACCATTGAAATTCCTCCATCGGGTTTCTTTTTCTTGATTGTATCACCATTTCTGAGAATCGAATAGCTGGTATTGATTAATAGTGTGGGAAATTTTACAAAATTGTAACTTGCTTTTGCATGGTATTTTCCAAAAACGCTCTGACAAGTTCCTATTTCTTATGAAGTGCGGCTAAATTTATTCCTGATTTATTCCAAACAACTCAATTTCTGTCAAAGCTGGAAACGGTGATTCTTCCTCTGATTGTTTCAACTCGGTAAAAGTAACAGAGGTAACTTGTCGTTTAGAAAACGAAAACATTTGTCGTTGATCTGTTTTCTTTGTGTGAAAAGTTTCTTTTGATCCATCAGAAAAGATCAACGAAACCTGTTCCCAAAAATTATCATGGGGAAAATCTGCTCGGAAAGTAAACACTACTTGATCAAGACAAACTTTTCTGCCAAAATCGATGGTCAATGCAGCATCTTTTTGTTGATTGATGCCCCAAGACTGAAAAGGGTACGATCCGTGGGAATGATTAGCAAATACTCCATCAATCGCATTACAAGCAAAAAAAGTCGCATCATTTCGAGTTTCTACATTTGCAAAAGCGTGAGGATAGGCACCGTTAAATTCCTTCTGATCATGAGGATTCAATGCCAAATTACGATAGCTAGAAATTTCTTCGCTTGTCGCAGTTCGGATACTTAGTACATGATCTCCCGTTGAAAAACGATGCATAGGTCCTGCTTTCACTTGTTCCGAGTCTTTTGAAATCGAATATTCCCAAAGCTGATCTTTTAAATAAATCAATGAGGTATCAAGAGTTTCATCTAGCTTGGCAATAAGAAAGACATTTTTTTTATCTAAGTTCACTACAATTTTGTCTCCATCCTCGTACTTCAAATTTCTTGTCGCCAGGGATACTTCATCTGTTCCAGTAGCTTGCATTTGATGATATAATATTTCTTCTCCAGATTTTTTTTCAACTTTTTTTATATCGCCCTTATGATTAAAAATACTAATTGTAATTTTAGTCATGTTTTGCCCACCTTTTTATTTCCTATTTTCTTTAAAAAAATTCGATTCTCCGTAGATCATTCGCCCAGTTTCACTGTGATATAATTTATCTCCACGAAATGTATCAAATGCTGAATAGTAGTACTCATATAGTTGACTTGATTGGTTGTGTTGAATACTGATTCCCAGAATCTGTTCGGCCTTTGCTGGTTCATCCGCTTTGTTTTGATAACAATGCAAAGATTCTATCTTGTATTGCTCAGCATCATAGAATACCTCATAAGTAACTGAACGATCTTTAAATTCACTCATCAATACAATTCGCTTATTTTCTATTAACTGATTATATTTCTCCGAATAAATTCCTTTCTCTACAGATTCCTTCTGATTTTCACTGAAAAAAATTTGATAAGATGTTTTATCAAATAATAATTCCTCCTGCTTCAACACTTCTATTTGTGGCGCTAATTGATAATATGCCGCTAATCTATGGTTTCCTGGACACTCAACCGTATTGATGACAATCACAATAGAAGCTTCTTTTAAAATAACTATTTTTCTCTTAAAAATAGCAAGCTGATTTTCAGAAATCCAACCACTCCAAACAGCTATAAATTCTGTTAAATCCTTGCTATTCTTCGTATTTGAAGCCAGAGGAGTTCCCATTTCATCATATCCCCAAGAACCGTTGATGCGAGTACTTGGTTTTTGGTCGATCATTATAGAACTGTGGCTTTCTTCTGATTTTAATTGAATACGCAGCTTTGAATCCTCACGATAAGTATATCTTCCTGGATCCACAATTAATTCTTGATTTTTCAGTAGAATACTCAAGCTACCCAATGCTGCGTGACCATGTCCACTACCATGACGACCATTAAAAAGAGTAATAAAGGTCGTATCTTCTTTATACGCCATAAACCCGCTATCTATCTCATCAAAACTAATTGGTAGTGATTCTTGAACAAGATGAGTTATTTTGGTACCTGTATAAAGATAACCCACTTGAATTTTCTCTTCATTATGAGACGTAATCCGAGGTAAAAAGCCACACAACGAATAGATACTGTAGATGTACGAAAAATCCACTGCATCACTGTCATTTAATGAAAGGAGTTTTCCATTGCTATCACAATAATAATGCGCCGCTTGAATTGCCTTTTTCAAATAGTGAAGAATACCTTTCGGAAAATAACATCCCGTATATTGTTTATTCAACCACAATTGTAACACACTCACAACGACCTCATGATGATACATTGGACTTTGCTCCCAATGTATCCCGTCTTGATAAAATTGAAGGGCCATCTCATGTGACAAAACAGACCACGCCCAATTCTCCGTTTTTTTAGTCACTATATCAGGAAGTAGCTGTGCTACATTTAGCAATCCAGTAATTGCCAAGACACCCCAATTACTCAAATAATTTTTGTCAATAAAGCTGGTTTCCAAATACATCGTTTGATTCAAAAAACTGTTCTTTATTTTTTTTATTTCTGTTGGTGTAAAAATTTTAGAAAGATCTCCTAAATAAATACAACTTTTTACCCAACTACTCAACCTTAATCCAACATCTAAATTTCGCCAAAGAGCTGGATTGTCCTCTAACAGCCATTCTGTAAATGTAAGTAGTAGTTCCTTCCATTTTTCCAAATATTTTTCTTCGTTTGTCAATCGATACATAAGAGCCAAATCAACCAAAAAACCATTGCGACTAACCATGTATATCCACTCTGGATCACCATTTGGAGTTTTTAGTAAATTGTTATAGCAAAGATTATAAGGAACATTCACTGCTTCCATATCCAGTGAATCGGTAAAAATAATTTTATCCTTCAATAGATACTCACATCTTCGAGAGATTCCATCAATAAATTTTGAATGTTCTAGTTGATATTGCTTTAGCTCTTTCTCTTCAAAAAAAGACTGATGGTACATTTCAATAACTTGAAAATTCATGTTATTCTCCTTCATTTCTCTTTTGTCAACACGTCACTACTTAAATCCTTCCATATAGTCACTTTATAAAGTACAAGAAGCTGAAATCCATTGATTTCAGCTTCTTGTACACACCTATCCTAAAATACCTAATGCTGAACCTAAAATACCGATTGCAAATAAAAGTAGTAACAAGCGATACGTACTCCATTTTTTCTTTTTAACCAAGTAATAAACACCAATTGTCAAAATAGCTGGTAACAATTTAGGCATGATTTTGTCTAGAATGTCTTGAATTGCAACTACTTGATCCTCTCCACTGGCAAGTTTTGTCGAATATTTGATTGCAACATTTGCTTTTACAAATGATGTTGCTAATCCGGCAATAACTGTAACCCCAATAATGTTTGCAGCTGCTGAAATGTGACTAATTTTGTCACTTAGGGTATCAATAACACTTGTCCCCAATTTATAGCCAAAATATCCCATAGCAATTTTAATTGTCAGCATAGAAGCAATCATTGCAAACCAGAACCCCATAGGCGCAAATCCCAGTCCGTCTAATGCCATTCCGGCAAAAATTGTAGAAAATAGTGGAGCTAGTCCAAACTGTGCAATCGAATCACCGATACCGGATAATGGACCCATCAGCGCCATCTTGATGCTCCGTGCATTCTCCACATCTTCTCCATGATCATACATGGCTAATTGCATACTTGTAATAAATGGAACCATCTGTGGATTAGTATTGTAAAATTCAATATTTGCTGCCGCAGTTTCTTTCAATTTTTCAGGTTCATCTTTATAGATTTTTTTCAATGCTGGTAAGATTGTGAACAAATAGCTGACACCTTGATAAGCATTATAATTAAACCCATTCTGCAAAAAATAAGAGCGCAATGATGTTTTAAGATAATCTTTTGAGGTTAATTTTGGTTCTCTAGATTCCATCAGTAAAGTCCTCCTCATCTATATGTGACAAATCATTGTAAGTTGGTGTCGCTGGTTTCTCTTGAACACCAGTAGTCTTTTTTTCTTTTTCTTTGTTGTAGTAGCTAATCAAAGCAAAGACCGTACCTACCAATGCAATCGCCATTGTTGGTAATTCGAGGTAAGCTGCACAAACATAACCTAATAAGACGTAAGGAGTCAGATCTTTTTCTAACATGACAGACATAATCATGGCAAATCCAATGGCGGGAATCAAACCACCCGCTACAGAAAACCCAGTGACTAACCAATCTGGTAAAGCTTCAACAAACGCTTGGAGTCCTGGACGACTAACTGCTGCCAAGATTCCAATGATAAAACCAGAAATCAAAAATCCGATAAATGTCGAATTTGCCAGCCAATTATATTTGTTGTATTTTCCTTCCGCAATTAATTGTTTTGCATTTTTCGTTGTTCCTGAAAAAACGGTATACAGAGCTGTCGTCACTAACTGAAACAACACGGCAAACGGAAAAGATAGTGCCAATGCTGATTCTGGTGTAACGCCTTGATCTTTCATGGTGATTGCCATGATTGTCCCAACAATACCAGGACCAACTGGGTTTGGGGGAACCGTTCCTCCAGCACCAACACCAAATCCCATATAAGCAAGTTCTGCGAGTGCTCCCATTGCAAGAGCCGTTGGAATGTCTCCAAGAATAACTCCGACAAAGAAAGACATAACTAATGCACGGTTTGTATAAATTCCTAAAAGCTGTCCAGCGTAACAAAACGCTGTTACTAATCCAATCATAATGGCTTGAAAAATTGAGATGTCCATTGCTTTTCTCCTTTTATTTTAAAGTTTTTTCCAATGTTTCCAAAGATTGTGCTCCATCGTTCGATACTGGGGATGTTTTGGTATTGAAGGTTACTTGATACTCATCCCGTAATTTACGAAGGTTTCGTTTATCCTCCTCCCCTAGATAAATGAATTGAGATACTTTTTCTTTTCCTTCTGCAGCATGAATATTTCCAACATTTAATTCTTGCAAAGGAAAACCAAATTCCGCTAACTTAAGTGCATCTTCCGTTGAGGAAACGACGACAAATATCGTTTGTGTAGGTGCTGCTTTCCAAATAACCTTTGCTGTACGTTCGATTGTCCAGAATCTAACACTCACCTCCTTAGGTACAACCGTTTTCATTAGTGTTTGCTGAATACTGTCCTCAGAAACTTTATCATTTGCACAGATCACCAAATTCACACCTAAGCTTTTAATCCACAACTGCCCTTGTCCGTGGATCAATCGTTCGTCGATCCGGACCATTTTTACATTTGGTTTATTTTCCATGATGCTCTCCTTAAAAATTTATTTTTTCTTGTTACCAATACATTTCCCAATCTTTGTAGAATCGAACCAGCGCTTCTAAATAATAGTAATCTCCCCAAATATTTCCTTCATCCACTCCTTTTCCAGAATGCCATGAGTAAACACCATGATTAATCAATGGTAGGATTCCATTTCCATTAGACTCTGTATAGTTTTCAATCAGACTTGCCAACATGCTGTGTTGTGCGTAAGTGTAGGTCAACTTATACTCATTTGTTTCTGGTAAAAATTGATTCATTAAATTCATGCCACAAACGGCAATTGCAGTTGCTGAAGAATCACGTGATTGCTGAGATGTTTCATCAAAAATTAAATCCCAGTAGCAAATAAAATCCTTTGGTAATCTATTTAAAAAGTAATTTGTTACAGCTTCATATACCGAAATATCAGATTCTTTTTTATGGTAAAAGTAGTTTAAGCCGATACCATAAATCAACCAGCTTTGGCCTCGAGCCCAACTAGAATCATCCGAATAACCTTGGCGCGTTTTTCCCATTAATGGCTTGCCGGTTTCAGGTTCAAAATAAAAGGTGTGATAAGCTGAAGCATCTTCCCGTATGGCGTAATCGATCGTTGCTTTATAGTGATTATCAGCAATTTTGTTATACTTTTCATCGCCAGTAACTTCACTCGCCCAATAAAGTAAAGGAATATTCAGTAAACAATCAACGATCAAGCGATAGTTATCTTTTGCTCCTAATTCTCCCCAAGCTTGGATGAACCCACCCTTTACTTGGTACCGAGTAATTAATTTATCGGCTGCCATTAACGCCGCTTCTTTTGCCAATTCCATTCCGGTGATTTTGTAGGCGCTAACACAAGAGAGTGAATACAAAAAGCCTAAATCATGATGTTCTACTTCAATATTTTCTTTAATACGATGATGAAAGCTGACTACTTGCTTTTCCGCTAATTTACGATATTTCTCATCTTTAGAGTATTCATAGGCCAACCAAAGCATTCCTGTCCAAAAACCTGTAGTCCATTCTATATTATCAATTGGTTCATAAGTATTATTTTTTGTAGCTGGCGTTGGGAATCGTTCTCCCAATTTATTCATATTACGATCAATTTTTTCTAAAGCTTCTTGAATTGCTCCTTCCACTTTTTCCTTTGTTAATAATCCGTTGTTAAAAAAGCGCTGACTATTAATCAATTTCTCCTTGCTAATTGCTGTCATTCTTTGTTACATCCCTTCAGATTCAATTTCTATCGAATAGTAATTATGATGAATGATTGTGTTGGAAAATTCGATTGGTTTTCCGTTATCATCGAATGAAACACGATCAATTGTTACGACTGGTAAATTTATTGGCCAATTTACTTCTTGTATTTCTCTATCAATCATCTGAATTGTTTCTGCTGTTTGAGCAAGTAATTTAAACTTGATATCAGCTTTCATTGGCAATGTAGTTAAGTTGTACTCAAGCTTTAGTTCTTTAGATAAACTTCCACCTTTTTTTAACTTGTCCACTGCTTCATCGCTTAACAGATCTGATAAGACATAGCGAATTTGAATTTTCCAAACAAAGGAATCAATCGTCGCCAATTGCACTACCTGAGTTAATCCCTTACCGCTACCATTTAAGTACTGTTCTATTCGTTTATTTCTTATATTTGTATTAACAGAGGTCGACGTTTTTTCCACAACATTTGAAAAACTATCTTCTTGTTCTTTCTTCGAAACTAAAGGTCCACCTTCATCAAAATACACCTTTTTATGACGATAATTTTTTCTGACAAAAGTTCCTTCCCCTTGTTTACGAATAAGATAGCCACTTAACACTAGGTCCTGTAGAGCTCTTACAACAGTCGTACTACTAACTTGATAGATTTTTTTTAATTCGCCTTCCGAGTAAATCTTTTCTCCCGGCTGAAATTTTCCTGAATCAATTGCTGCAATCAAATCATTTTTTATCATTTCATATTTCGGTAACATAACTAGCCTCCAACTTAACGTGTTAACTTACTGATTAGATAATAATCCCTTTACAACTTTTTGTAAACCCTTTATTTCGAAAAAATAGGATAATTTAGCCATTTACTTTTTAACTAATTTTGTCTATAGTAATAATATGCTCGAAAACTTAGCGTGTTAACTTGCAAAAAACATAGACGATTAATTCAGAATGTTTTACTTTTAGAATTGAATAAAAATTGGAGGTATACAATGATTGGATGTATTTTAACCGGACATGGTAGCTTTGCTCCAGGACTATCTGGGGCCGCACAGATGATAACTGGACCGCAGGAAAATTTAGATTTGATTCCATTCGAAGCTGAAATGGACCCAAAACTATTTGAACAGAATCTACAGAAAAGTATTGAGAAGTGTGTGGAAAACTGTAAAGAAGTAATTGTTTTTACTGATTTGTTAGGCGGAACCCCATTTAAAACTGCGATGTTACTCACTCAGCACATGAAAAATGTTGAAGTTATCGCTGGAACTAACTTACCGATTCTTTTGGAATTTTTAGGTAGCCGAATTTTTCAGGAAAGTTCCGAACAATTGATTCCTCAATTAGTTGAAACCGGTAAGCAAGGAATCATTCACATGCAGTTAAATCATGAGGAAGAATCAGAAATCGACGAAAACGGCATTTAAATACGACTAACCTCCTAAGTACGATTTAGTGATGTACTTAGGAGGTTAGTTTTATTTATAAAAAATGAAAAAAAACAAAAAACTTGATTCTACTTACAAAAATTATAAATTTAGTTGTTAATTTCATATATTAGTTATTGAACAAGTTAGCTAGAAGTAAAAATCCATGAGCCTATAATGCTAACTGAATTAATTTTAAGGTTGTATGTTCATATTTTTACCATGAAATTATCCATCGTTCCAAACTTTACCCTGCTATCTAAAGACTTTTTATTCGGATTCTATTGTTCTCGAATGCCCTTTGGTAGATATAAATTTGCCGATTCCCATCTCTTTTTCATAATCTATAAATGCGTGAAATACACAAAATAGTTGGTTATCAGTATCAGATGTGACAACTATACTATTATGCCCAGGTCCAAAAATCATTCCATGTGATTTCAATATAGGGTTTGTTGCATATTTAGTACTATTGCCCTATCATGATTATTTTCTAGCACTTCTGAAACAACTCGAAAGATCAGCTCCACATTCGCATCTTTAGTTTCCTCCACCTTCTCTTTTATATTCCTTATCATTATAGTGACCAAAACTTTGAAATTCATAATATCTTTTTTGATATCTAGCCATTTACTTCCTAAGCCCATTTCCATCAGAAATCCTGAACTCATTTGCTTCACATTGATGCTAAAAATTTCTTATTAGACTATTCCATATCTAGTATCTTAGAAATCGCTTCTATATTTTGTGGAAATATCCATACCATCAGCTATCACAATCCCTTCAACACATATTATCTCCCGATATTTTTTCAAATAATATGAAAATCCTCTTTTCAAATAGAGCCAGCGACACAGGTCAGTGGCTCTATCTATATTTCAGTCCCATTGCTAACAATCCGTTATTTTAGGCGACGTTCATTAATTGCTGCAATTTGGGGAACTGCTAGTTTAGGTTTCCGATTGACATCTAACAGACCGTTTATTTCTTGTTCTACGTCTGTCAGTTGAGTATAACAATAGCCGACCACATAAGGTAAATCTTGCACCGCTTGATGGACTTTATCAAAACGATCCATAAATTCCTCGTCATTTTTCACTTGATGACCATAACCCCATTCCTCTTTTTTTGAAGTTGAGAAAGCAATCCCACCAAATTCAGAAATAATGATTGGTTGATCTTGATAGTTATAGCCATCTGCAAAAGCGTAAAAATCTTTATTGAATTGAATATCATTATTGACTATGGCATCTTTGTCCGCATAGCGTGCAGCCAGCACCTCTCCATACTCTTCATAGTCATGAAGAGTTAAAATATCAGAAATTGTGTGGACCCATCCGTCATTGGTAATCACTGGACGTTCTTTATCGTAGGCCTTCGTCAGATGATAAACGGTTTCAGTAAAAGCCTGTTGTTCTTTGTTATGGGCAATATCTTTGATTCCCCATGATTCATTAAACGGCACCCATGTGATAATGCTTGGATGGTTGTAGTATTGTTTCACAATTGCCTGCCACTCAGCAATAAAATTCTCCATAGCAATATCATTAAAAGTATACGTAGAAGGCATTTCACTCCATACCAACATACCCATGACATCACACAGATACAAGAAACGCTCATCTTCTAATTTTTGGTGTTTTCGCAAGCCATTATAACCCAATTCTTTGATACGGTGAATATCTACCTCCAAAGCTTCAACTGACGGTGGTGTGATGGAAGATTCGGGCCAATAGCCTTGATCCAAAATTAATCGTTGATACAAGGTAGTATTATTCAGCAAAACTTGCCCATTTTGAATATGTATCTTACGCATTCCGAAATAGCTGCTTATTTCATCTAATAGATTACCTTTTTCATTATAAAGTCGGAAGGTAACATCATAGAGATTTGGTTCATTCGGCCACCAAACTTTGGTTCCCCAACAAGGATCTTCTCTAAGTCGGGTATCAAGCGCAAAAGCTTGCATATTTTGATTCAAACTGCCTCGAATTCTATTAATGACTTCTCCTGAAAACGTCACTATTGCTTCAAAAACTAATTTTTCTTCAAGGTCTATAGGCGAAAGAACTCTAGGCCGAAAGACTACTTGATCTGCATCTAAATCTGGTGTGATTTTCACCAACTCCAGTGAAACAGACGTCATACGCTCTTCTAACCAAACAGATTTCCATATCCCAGTAGTTTGTACATACCAGCAACCAAAATTGTCTTTTTTCCATCGTTGCTTTCCTCTAGGTTGTTCACAATCCAATGAATCTTCCGCCCTTAAGGTAATTAAGTTTTCACCAGCTGTAACCCAGCGAGAAATATCAAATGAAAATCGTTCATAAGCTCCACGGTGAGCCCCTACCAAATGACCATTTATCCATACAGTAGTTTCGTAATCCACCCCTTCAAAGTTCAGCGTCAACAGTTTATCTGCTTGTTCTACCTTAAAATTTTTCTGATACCAAACCACCGAGTGTTGTTCTTCTTTATGAATTCCACTAGCCTTCGTTTCATAAGTAAATGGAACAATAATCGTTTGCTCTTTAGAAAATCCCTTCTGCCAGTGCTCCAATAATCCAATATTCTTATCATCAAACTTGAAGTCCCATTGTCCATCCAATGAAGTCCAATTTTCTCGAATAAATTGTGGACGGGGATGAAGTTTTCGTTTTACCATCATGTTTGTCGTACGCTCCCTATCGATTCTTTGATTTTTCTCATTACTAATTTATTTTATCAATCATGTTATATGACATAGTTCTAATTGCACATTACCATTGTCCTCGTAGATTTATTCTTTCTGGAAAATATTGATCATTGATTTCTTTTATTCGTGCCAAATTGACCTTAGGCTGACGATCATAAGTCAACAAACCGTTGATCTCTTGTTCTACATCTGTAAGTTGTGTATAACAATAACCCCATAATGCTTTTGAAGCATAAATCGCCTCCATAATACGACTATAGTCTTCTAAATATTGCTCTTCATTTTCTACAGTGGTATAGCCCCAACCAACTTGTCCGCCAACTTTATAACCGATACCGCCAAATTCTGTCAGAAGAATTGGCTGCCCTTGATATTCAAAACCATCTGCAAATATTGACCATTTACCGGGAGGCATATGAATCAATCCCTCTACATTAGCTAGTGTATCCTTGAAATGTTGATATTTTTTAATTTCTGCTTTTTGCCCATGAGAATAATTGTGGATAGCACAGATGTCCGTATCAGTCATTTCCCAACCATCATTAGAAATTACCAAACGTGTACGATCTAATGCGTGAAGAAGATGATAAATACCTTGCGAGAAGTTCTGCTGCTGCTTATCATGGTGAACTTCTGGGATTCCCCAGCTTTCATTTAACGGTACCCAAGTCAAAATTGAAGGATGATTGTAATCTCGTTCTACAATTTCAAGCCATTCTTTAGTTAAATTAGCTACAGCACTAGTGGAATAAGACACAGTAGAAGCGCATTCCCCCCAAACGATGTACCCCATTTGGTCAGCCCAATATAAGAAACGGGGATCCTCCACTTTTTGATGCTTCCGACAGCCATTAAAACCCATATCCTTAGACAATTGAATGTCTTTTTTGAAATCTTCATCAGTCGGAGCTGTCAACAGCCCTTCTGGCCAATACCCTTGATCCAACACCAGTTTTTGATAGAACGGATGATTGTTTAAAAAAACCATTCCATTTTCTGTGTGGACTTTTCGCATACCAAAATAAGAAGTTACTTTATCTAACAAATTTTCTTGTTGATCCATCAAAACCAATTGAACGTCAAATAAATTAGGACTGTCCGGGGACCAAGTCCAACCATTATCATGAAAATTGCTACGGAAGATTTTTTTGCTATAGATATCTATTTTACGATGAACTTCTTTTCCTATTCCTTTGACTGTGTCTTCCGTCAATAATTCCTTTTTGAAGAAGATTTGATATTTAAGTAACAAATTTTTCGTCGGTTGGTTTACTTTCACAGCGATTTCTACCGTTCCCTCATCAAGATCCGGAGTATATTTCACTGTTTCAATATATGATTTGTTCACTGGCTCTAACCAAACGGATTGCCAGATACCTACAGTATTGGTATACCAGATACCCGCAGATTTTGATTGCCAAAACTGTTTTCCTCTCGGGATTTCTTCACTGTCATGAAAATCTTCAACACGAACAGTTAGCTGATTGTCGGAATCTTTCACTAAATCTGTAATATCTAATGTAAAAGATGTATGTCCACCAACGTGAACTCCTGCGAGTAAACCGTTTACATATACTTCTGCCTGGTAATCGACTGCTCCAAAATGTAATAAGCATCGACTGTTCTTTTTTACTGACCATTCAAATTCTTTTTTATACCAAACAATGTCGTGAATTTCCTGGCTATTAATACCACTTAACTTTGCTTGATAAACAAAAGGAACCTGAATTTTTTGATTAAATTCTATTGACTCAGAAAACCATTTTTCGCGTTTCCCCAAATTTTCATCATCAAAAGCAAATGCCCACTGACCATTCAAACTCAACCAGTTTTCTCTTACAAACTGCGGGCGGGGGTACTCATTTCTCATTTAATTTTACTTCCTTCCATAAATGGTCATAAAATCGAAGTCTGACTAGGAAGCTTCATTTACCCATCTGAAAAAGTTTATTTCTCCAAATTGTTAGTAGCTTCTCCAATTCGACTTGTCTATTACCATGATAGTTTGTATAAAAGAGTCACACTTTGTTACTTTTTTCATAAAAATTGTACTAGGTGTCTCTATCCTAAAATTGTTACACATCATTTTCGTTCAATACTGACCTGACCATTAACACAAACAGCACGCTTTAATGCTCTGGTTTTGGCAAAATAAACGACACCAGCTGCAATTCCTAATATCACAGAAGGAATGTCTAAAATAAAATAGGAGAATAAACCCTGTCCTAAAAAGAAAAAGCCAAATTTTTTAGCTAGTTGACCATTCTTTAGGTAACGTTTGGCTATTATTAGGTTAAAAATTCCTAATCCAATTAATAATGAACCAAAGGTACAGGTTAAAGTGAACATACTGCTATTGAAAGATTGAACCGCTTGATCGCTTGCATGCACCCCCATCTTACCACTGAGAGGAGCAAGTTTATAAAACCCAAAATACAAAATAGTCATTAAGCCATCAATAATTTGCCAAATTCCCATAACAGTCATCATTCGTCGTTCTACTTTTCGATTCATTTTCTAACTCATCCTTTCACACCAGCAGACAATGACATAGATTGTAAAAAGTATTTCTGTGCAAATAGATACAGGATAAAGGTTGGGACGATAGCAATTAAAGCTCCAGCCATTAATAAAGTAGGTTTGGCAGCATACATTCCCTGTAGCAATTGTAAGCCAGAGGTTATCGGCATTTTTTCAATGTCATTAAAAACAATAGATGGCCAGAGAAAATCATTCCATGAACCAGTAAAAGCAAACAACGCAACAACAAGTAAAACTGGCTTAATTAGAGGTAATATAATACGAAAGAAAATCGTTCCTTCACTTGCACCATCAATTTGAGCTGCCTCATCAAAGTCTTTAGGGATGTTATCCATAAATTGTTTCACCAAGAAAATATTAAAAACGCCAGCTGCTCCAGGTACAATCATTGCAAGAGGAGTGTTGACCCAACCTAAAATATCAACAATCTTATACAAAGGAATCAAATTCACCACACTGGGAAACATCATAGTGGCCAGTAAAAATGAGAATAAAGCGTTCTTCCCTTTAAACTGCAAACGACTGTAAGCAAAGGCAGATAGGGATACAACAACCAATACCAACACAGTATGAGAAACAGAGATGACCAGTGAATTCATAAACCAACGAACCAAAGGTGTACTCGTATTATTCATCAACAGTTCTTGATAATTTGTCAACACCCATTCGATTGGCATAATTTTAAATCCAGATGTCATTAATTCCATTTCTGACTTAAAGGAAGTCAGCACTCCATAGGCTAGTGGTATAATCCAAATGCAAGCCATGGCTAGCAAGAATAAAAAAGCCACTATCTGTGGAACTGATATTTTTTTATGTTTTATCACCTTAAATTCCCTCCTAATCTTCTTTTCGTAACAATTTAAACTGAATCGCCGACACAATCATAATACAAATCCCTAAAATAACTGCCATAGCCGATGCAATTCCAGCAATAGATTGACCTGAACCAAAAGCATTTTGTTGGATATACATCAAAAGTACACGAGTAGAGTTGGTTGGGCCACCACCTGTCAGCATCAACGGTTGTCCATAGATATTAAACTGAGCAATAGTAGTCATTACCAAGGTATAAAGAATCTGCCCTTTGATGGCTGGTAAAGTAATTTTCATAAATTTTTGAAAAGAACTGGCTCCGTCAATATCTGCTGCTTCATAAAAGTCTTTTGATATTCCATTCAAAGCTGCTTGATAGATGACCATATTTCCTCCAATCGTCCACCATACTGTGATTACGACTAACGTCACCCAAGCATAGGGTTGAGTACTGGTCCAAGGAATATCGGAGTTCAACATGGTATTAATTGGACCATAGTTAACATTAAAAATTAATGTCCAAATGATTACAACTGCCGAAATGGCAAATAAAGAGGGCATGTAGAAAATTGATTGAAATATTTTTCCAAGTTTTGGTTTTGTATTTAAAGCCGCCGCTAAAAGTAAAGGAACTGCAATACAAAACGGTACGGAGAAAAGAACAAACTTAAACGTGTTTACTAATCCAATACGCAACTGCTCATAGAAAGTGGAATCTTTATTAAAAAACAATTCCTTATAGTTATCCAGTCCAATAAAAGTTGGAGAACCGAATAAATCCCAATCAGTGAACGATACATAAATTCCGAAGACAACCGGAATCAAAAAGAAAATGGTAAAAATAATTAGATGTGGTGCAATAAATAACCAAGGTATCAGCTTTTTGTGTCCATGCTTCCCTGTGTTTGAAGCTATAGACGTATTACTATTCGTCGCCATCATATAGTTTTTATTTCCTTTCCATTCATGTGTACGGAGACCAATCTAGTCGTAGGATGGCCTAGGATAAATCCTGAAGTTACTCCATAGTATGTTTCTCAAAGACAGAAATACCCCAAACTATCTAAATATCAATCTATTTATCAATCTCCTTTAAGACTGTAGATTCCCTATTTTGATATAGTTTGGAGTTTTCTACCTCAGACTAAGTTTCCTTGAACAGTCTTACTTTCCAGAGCTGTCTTTGGCTACTTTGTCCGCTACTTCTTTTTGCATATTTGCTGCAAAATCATCAACTGTCATTTTACCAAATACAACGTCTAGTGCATGGGCATCTAGATATTCCGCCACGTATCCGTTATATTTGTAATCAAAGATTTTCAAGGTTGCCTGTTCTTCCGGTGTACTCAAGAAGAAAGATTGTTCCATATCTGTATATTCACTATTATCTAACAGATCTAATGTTGCTGGGTTTTGACCCGCTTTCGCCCATTCTAAAGAGTTTGTCCGTACCCATTCTAAGAATTCCATGATACCTTCTGTCTTTTCTTCGGAGCGATCTTTATTCTTAAACATTACAAATTGGTGGGAAGATGCCCAGTTAACAGCAGTTGAAAGATCTTCACTTAATTGTGGCGAGTTTGTTAATCCCCACTCAAACTTAGCTTCTTTTACTTGATTACGCATCCAAATCCCTTCTGGATAAAGCACCATCTTACCGGCTAGGAATAGCTGCGCAGGATCTTCTCCATCTCTCGTCGTCAACTTTTCTTTATACATATCAGCATAACGTTGCATTGCTTTCTTTGTAGCATCCGTATCTAATGTTGGCGTGGTACCATCTTCGGTTAGTTGTCCACCTTCTTGCAAGAACAACGAAAGGAAGTTTGGTTTTGCCCAAGTGATTCCTAGTCCCCGTACTCCATCTGCTTCTGCTTTCTCACCAATTTCTTCAATTTCATCAAAAGTAATAATATTGTCATCTAGCGCCGTTGGTAAATACTTATTCAATAATTCTTTGTTGTAATAAACACCCCAGCTATGGATATCTAAAGGTACGCTGTAACGAACACCATCAATTTCACCTAAATTCCATGCTTCAGATACGTAATTATCCTCGTTAATATCCGGAAAATCTTTCAAAATATTGTCATAAGTTTCCAACATATCGTTATCTTTGTACTGCTTGATACGTTCAGCATGAACAATATTCAAATCAGGAATATTCTTGCCTGAGTTCACAACCGTAGGAATTTTAGTGTACATGTCAGATTCTTTAAGAGAGACGTTTTTAACTTTGAAATCTGGATTGGTTTTGTTGTAATCGTCAATCATCTTTTTCATATTGTCACCATCAGCACCAACAAACGGATTCCAAAAAGTAATTTCATTTTTGCTGTTGCTTGAAGATCCTCCAGAACTTGAACTTCCTCCACCACAACCTGTCAGTAACATAAAACTTGCACCAGTTAACAATACCGCTCCCGCTAATTTCTTGATGTTCATTTCTTTCCCTCCATTTTACTTATTAGTTAAATTATACAAAAAACTTTTTTGCCAATTTAACCAATAAGTATATTTTCGCTCATATATCTGAGTACATATATAAATTATCAACATTTGCAAGCGCTGTCAACGGCTTTATACAGAAGTTTACCAAAAACAACTTTACAGTTAAACGTGTTACGTACTATAATAAAGAAAACATATAATCGTTTTACTTTTTAGTTAAAAGGAGATGCAATTATCATGGAACTAGACTTAGAACCTCATTCCTTGCCCGTCTATGAATGTTTAGCCAGTGAGACACGCCTAAAAATTTTAAATTTTATCGGAAATAGAAAAAAAAGTATTGGCGAAATTGCCGAATACCTTGGTATGAGTAATGCAATTGTCACCCGTCACGTTCAACAGATGGAAGATGCCGGATTGCTTAATTCCGAACGCGGAGTAGGTGCGAACAGAAATAAAAAAATGATTTTCTTGAAAATTGATGATATCCACATTACATTTCCAGAAAAAATATACCTAGGTTATCAATTACATCAAACTCATTTGAAATTAGGACATTTTGTAGACTTTTCTGTTATTCCTACCTGTGGACTGGCTACAGTAAAAGAAGTGGTTGGTAAAGCAGATGATCCAAAATACTTTATGGATGCTCGCCGGGTGGATGCCGGTTTATTGTGGTTCAATGAAGGCTTTGTAGAATATAAAATTCCAAACATGTTGGCAGAATATGAAGAACCCAACATGCTAGAAATCATTTTTGAAATTGCTTCAGAATTTCCTCTATCCAATAATGTTTGGCCTAGTGATATTTCAATTTATGTAAATGACATTTTAGTAGCCGTCTATACCGTTCCCGGTAATTTTTCTGATACCCGTGGACGCTATACGCCAAAATGGTGGGATGACAATTTTAGCCAATATGGTTTATTAAAACATATACGAATTAACAAAATTGACACTGGTATTGATGGCGAAGCATACTCTCCTATTACAATTGACGACTTGGAGCTAAATAAGCAGCCCTTCATTAAACTCCGTTTAGCTGTGGAACCAGATGCAACCAATAAAGGTGGAATGACTCTTTTTGGGAAGGGATTCGGAAATCACAACCAAGATATCATTATCAACACTTATTATTTAGATAAGGAATAGTTTTCATTGTCCTCACTTCTTTAATGAGAATATCAATATTTAGCTACCTTTTTTAGTGCATAAAACAGCAGCTGCTAAGTATATCAAAAAATTATACTTAAGCGCTGCTGTTTTATTTATCTATTCCTCGGCATCTTCTTGATTCAGTATTATTTCATTAACATATACGATACTTTCTTTTGCCGCTACTACAAAATCTGATTTTACAGCCATCATTTGACTATTAATAAAATCAATAATCATCGGCATATTCATTCCTGCATAGAGATCAAACTTTTCTCCTGTTAGTATTAATTTTGCCGCAACATTGCAAGGAGTTCCTCCCATCAAGTCAGCAAAAACAGTAAACGAGGTAATATCTTCAGTTTCTTTTTTAAACTTGGCTAAAAAATCTGCTTGTCCTTCTGAAGGTAACAAGGGTATAGCATGAATCATTGCTTGCGACCCCATAATCATCTCTACACTTTTTTTTAGTTCAGTACACAAAAAACCATGACTGATTAAAATCAAATATTCATTCATCTATCCCACTCTTTCTACTTAGAGATTACGCCAAGTGCTGATAACGCAACTGAGACAATTAATACAATGAAAATTGCTTTTGTTGAGGTAATATTTTTCTTGCCCAGCATCCAGTACACTACACCGACAATTACCGCTGGTAACAAACGAGGTAATATCATGTCCAAACTATTTTGAATATTCAATGACACATCACCAATATTAGGTGCCCATGCAAATTTTACATTGACCATAGTAGCAACCAATGCTCCTACCATAAATACTCCTAACAAAGTTGCAGCATCAGTCATTGCAGTTAGACGACTTTGCATTGTAGTAACTAAAGAGATTCCTTCTTTATAAGCAAATTCCAATTGTTTCCATCGAAAAATCATAACAGCAATTTGTGCTAAAATCCAAATAAATATTCCGGTCGGATTACCATTGATGGCCATATTTGCCGCCAATGCACCAAAAATTGTTGGAATTAATGCACCAAAAATCGAATCACCGATTGCAGCAAATGGTCCCATCAAACCAGCCTTTAGCCCACTTACTGTATCCTTTCCATCAATTCCTTGTTTTTCCTCGATTGCTAAGTCAATTCCAGTGACAATCGTATTAAAAAAGTTTGAAGTATTAAAAAATTGTGTATGAGCACGAAGCATTTCCTTTAATTCGTTAGTTCCATCACCATAGATTTTTCGCAACTGGGGTAAAATGGTATATAGATACCCTGATCCTTGCATCCGTTCGTAATTCCAGCCCAATTGAAAGCCAAAGAGACTTCTGCGATTGATTTGTTTAAAATCTTGCTTGGTCAATTTATAGTTAGATTTCGTCATCTTCAATTTCCCCCTCAGTTGACTCGTTTATTCCATTGTTTTGTGAAACAGATCCAGAGTAATGATTGCTATTCTTATAACTAATAGCTGCGAAGGCAAAACCAATCAAAGCAATTGCTAACATTGATAATCCATTAAAAACTCCACCAAAATCTTTAACGACTGAAGCAACTCCTGAACCCAAAAGTTGGATATTTCCAAAAACTGTCGTTAACAAAGCAGTAATTACAAAACCCAAAACTAAATAAGGAAAATGTTTTTTTACTGGCAAGTAACGCAGTAGAATTGCAAAACCGACAGCTGGTAATACCGCACCAGCGACAGACAATCCGTCTCCTAACCACTTCAAGTCACCATTTAAGTATGCAACAACTTTTTCTACAAGCCCTCCGCCAAAAGCTAAAGCTAGAAATACTGGAAGCATTCTAGAAAAGGCCCAAGGAATTGCGCCAAATAGGAAATTTCGTTCAATACCCTTATAATCCATCTCATCAATTTTTTTGTCGATTCGATGAGCAAAGAACGTATTTGCAAAACGACCTAATATATCCATTTGAATCATCAAACTTGCTACTGGTACTGCAATAGCAGCGATTGCTTGTTCGGGATTCATACCCAGGCCAACCGAAAATGCAGTTGCCAAAACTGTTCCAGAATTGGCATCGATTTTTGAAGCTCCACCGAAAGTTCCTACACCTAAAACGGTTAGCTGCATACTACCGCCGATGATTAGCCCAGCTTTGATATCACCCATCACAAGTCCAGAAAACAAACCAGCAAAAACAGGTGAATTCATTGCTGAATAAAGTTGTAACTCATCGAGAATTTGATACCCTGCATATAATGATAATAATAATATCTGCCACCAAAATATATCCATCATACATTACCTCCTATTTTTTTAAAAGATTGATAAAGTTTTCTGCTTTATCACTTGGTACCATTTGTGCAATTAATCGAACTCCTAGTGCATTTAATTCTTTAAACTCATCGACATCTTTATCCACTACATTGATTGATTTTGTTATAGCTCTGGTCTCATTTGTTTGAGACATGTTCCCAACGTTAATCTCTGTTATTGGAACGCCCATTTTTACTAATGACAATACAGGTTCGGGATTTCTAGCAATCACCAATAATCGTTGAGAATCGTATTTACCTGCAAGAATATTCGTCGCAGCTTTTTCAATCGGTAATACACTTAATTTGACTCCTGCTGGCGTTGCCAACTTTAATCCGCTTTTTTCAATTGCATCCACTGCTACTCTATCATCAACCACCATGATTCGTGTGATATTTAACTTATTTGACCATAAATTAGCTACTTGACCATGGATTAGTCTGCCATCAATTCTTACTCCAATAATGCTCATTACTCTCTTCTCCTCTTTTCTCATAATATGAATAGCGCTTCGGAACTTAAATTGATTTCATCTGCATACCTTCCTTCTGTTTCAAAAATTATAATCGTATTTATCCCCAAATTTAGAAATCCTTTGGGGATATAAAGTGATTGCGTTGGTCCCTTGTCCCAAAATCTGCCAAGATTATGTCCGTTAACTAAAACAACACCTTTTCCAAAAGAGTGCAAATCGATAAATGTATCCTCATTTTCAATCAGTTCAAACGTAAATTGGTAAAATGCTGGTAATCCTTCACGCCACAATTTAGAAAAATCAAGAGCAGAGATTCGAGTAAAATCTATCAAATATTGCTGCCAATTTGTTATAAAATGTAGATCTGACATAACACCGGTTCGAATCCCTTTTCTTTGTGTATCTGCAAAAAGTTTATGTCCATAGTTCACTCGACCCATATTTTCCATCAGTATATCCAGTTGATTATTTTCAAACGGCGCCGTTACTAGAATATCTTCTCCAATTTCTTCTTGATATTGTGTAGTAAGATATTCTTCGTTCAAATAAATTTGTGCTCGATCGCGCCCATCAATAATTCGATAGCGTTCATTTGGTGCATCCTTTTCAAGGAACGTCCGGTAAAGAATATATCCATAGTAGTGATGTAACCCTTCCATCGTTTTTGGATAAATTGTTTCAATTCTGTCACTGACTTGATCAATAACCTGAAACAAATCTACCTTATTTGTTAACGGGATCTTTTCTTTGCTAAATGTTTTTTTTACTAAGGGTTCTGTTTGAGGGAGTTCTGGCAGAATATTGCGAAGCATTTTTTTTATTGCAAAATACTTTTTGGTAGGATTTCCCTGTTCATCAAGGGGCGCACCGTAATCATAAGAAGTTATTTGAGGAAGATCAATCGCTTTTCGTGCAGAACAACCGTTCATAAATCCAAAATTTGTTCCTCCATGAAACATATAAAGATTCACACTACCAAGTCCAATAACTTCTCGCAAAGCAGCCACTAATTCGGTTGTCTCTCTCTTTACAATCGGCTCTCCCCAGCGATTGAACCATCCATCCCAAAATTCCATACACATCAAAGGCCAATCTTTCCCATTGGTTTTATAAAATTCATGTAATGCCTGAAAATTTTCTTTTCCATGAGAGCCAAAATTACCCGTTGGCAGAATATCTTGTCCAATCATGCTACCTGCTTTCAGTGTTGCACGCCAAGATCCATCAGACGTGAAGAATGGAACATCTACCCCAAAATTTTTCATCATTTCATGTAATGAAAATAAATATTCTTTTTCTTCTCCAAATGAACCATATTCATTCTCAATTTGCATCATGATAATAGGGCCATCATGCGTGATTTGTAATGGTATCAATTTTTCAAACAAAATTTGATAATAATTTTTTACATGTTGCAAATAAACTGGATCTGATGTACGGATTTTACAGTCTTCTTCTAACAGCCATGCTGGAAATCCGCCAAACTCCCATTCTGCACAAATATATGGAGATGGTCGGATAATCACATACAATCCAATTTCTTCAGCTGTTCGAATAAAATGTTCGATATCTAGCCCTTTATCAAAACGAAAGATTCCTTTGTTTGCCTCGTGTAAGTTCCAAGGAATATAAGTCTCAACAGTGTTGAATCCTAATGCTTTTAAATTGTATAGAGAGTGGTACCAGTCATCCGGATGTATTCGAAAGTAATGAATCGCTCCAGATAGTATTTTAAAGGGCCTTCCATTCAACAGAAAATCCTTTTTTATTTCAAACGTTGTCACTTTGAATCCCCCATCTTTAGTAAGCGTTTACTATATGTTAATATATTAAATTGGTAATTCGTATTTGTCAATACTACATCTTAAAAAAATGCAGACTCATTCTGACACTCTTATTGCCATCTATCTAATTTTAGATTGACTGATTTTCTTTGCTTTTTTCTAGAAAATTACTATATTAATTAATAGTAGTAAAGCTTTTTATCAGGAGAAACTATTATGAGAATTGCTATCTCTATAGATGATGTTATCGCCGCATTTTTTGTGGCTACCTTACAAACGCTCAATAAGATTTTTCACTAAAATTTAACAAAATAATCTATTGACATCAGATATACAACTACCATTTTTCCGGAATTCAGGATTTGATGTTTCAACTAAAAAAACTCGGAAAGCTTTTTCATAAATTTACAGATAATCCCAGATTCACCACAATTTTTAAAGGAATTGATGAAGACAAATGAGCTACTCACCGACTTTGACGTAATGCATTTTCCCAGTAGTTTTTCTAGAAAATATACTTGACTAAAAGAGTATTTTTGATTTAATTCAAACTAATTATTTAATTGATGTCTCTACAATAAATATTCACAAGTTTTCGGGTACAGACCTTTTATCTACTCCTCTGAATAATTCGCAGATTACAGATGAATTACGTGTAGATAACTAGTCATATGTTGGAGACTATTTCAAAAAATACAAAATGCTAAATAACTTTTTCGTTTCTTTTGTTATCTGCTATACTATAAAAGTATAGATAATTACTAAACCGTTGATGGTTGAAAAACGGAAAAGAGGTGATCTAATGAAAGTACCTAAATACCAACAAATCAAAAACGATCTTCAGCAACAAATAAAATCTGGAAGATTCGAAAATGGCGATCGTTTCTACACAGAAGCAGAATTGATAACAATGTACGATGCTAGCTCTATCACTGTAATTCGTGCTATTAAGGAACTAGCGCAAGAGGGATACCTTGTGCGCTATCAAGGAAAAGGAACATTTGTTTCCCGATCTCGAAAAGGAAAGCTTGTTGAATTTTCTGATATCGAGTTATTTCCTATCGATAAGGATGAAGTGAAGGTCTTATCAATCGAAAAAGGAAATGATCTCATTTACAGAAAGAAGTTGAACTTGCGATCCTCAGACTATTATTACTGTATTCGAAGATTACGGACAGCTGATGGTGTTCCCTATATCTATCACAAATCCTTTGTTCCAGAACAATTCATTCGCAAGGATTATCCTGACTTTTCCTATTACAACTCGATTTACCAACGATTTCGTGATGATTTTAATATCCACATGAATGAGGAACTATCTGCAGAAACCAACGAAATAAGATTTCCGACCCCTAAAGATGTAGCTGAATTATTACAAATTGATAGTCATGCTCCTACCGTTTTTCAAGTAAAAAGCACAACACTGAGTATCAGTCGACAAATTGCAGAATATGTAGAAACTTATAAACGGTGGGATTTCTATAAAATTGAGTTTTCTTCGGTGGACTATGGAAAGTAAGTAATTTTCCCCGCAATAATTTCCAAATACAACATATAATCATAACCACCCGTCAAACGGGTGGTTTGCTCTGGGGCTGTAAGCCCCCGTTACTAGCCAGCGTCTAAAGGCGCT
>NZ_BJDS01000021.1 GCF_005405265.1 Enterococcus songbeiensis | reverse complement strand
AAATAACAAAAAAAGAGAACACCGGAATGCTCTCTTTTCCAGATTTAATTCAAAACAACACTATTTGACAAAGAGCCGCTATTTCGTTTGATGATACACAGCATTCACTGCATTCGCCACAGCAATTTTGACATGTTCATAGGTCAAACCTCCCTGAACGTACAGAGAATAAGGTTCCCGTAAAGGTCCATCGGCACTCAATTCAATGCTGGCTCCTTGAACAAAGGTTCCGGCAGCCATGATAATATCATCTTCATAGCCGGGCATATAGGAAGGAATTGGGGCAACGAAGGCATCAATTGGTGAAAACTTTTGAATCGCCTGAGCAAAAGTGACCATCGTCTCTTTTTTCTCTAATTCCACCAATTGAATCAAATCCGTGCGAGCTTCATCCCATTTCGGAGAGGATTCAACCCCATATTCTGCTAAGAGAGCGGCAGTAAAAACAGCGCCTTGGATGGCTTGGCTGACGACATGAGGGGCTAAAAAGAAACCCTGCAGCATTTCATGGACATTTCCTAACATCGCTCCACCTTCTGCCCCGACTCCAGGTGTGGTCATGCGATACGCACATCGTTCAATCAATTCTTTTCGTCCAACCAAATAGCCGCCGGTTTTTGCGATGCCTCCGCCGGGATTTTTGATTAAAGAGCCTGCCATAATATCCGCCCCCACCTGCGTAGGTTCCTGCAACTCTGCAAACTCTCCATAACAATTATCGACAAAAATAACGACTTCTGGTGCAATTTGATGAACGAAGTCACACATTTCTTTAATTTTTTCAATTGTAAAAGAAGGACGCGCGGCATAGCCTCGAGACCGTTGGATAGCCACGACTTTGGTTTTTTGGGTAATTTTCTTTTCGATACAATCAAAATCCACTGCCCCGTTTTCCAGCAAATCTACTTGCTCGTAGCCGATTTGATATTCTTTCATTGATCCGATTCCGTTTCCAGTCAGACCAATTACTTCTAGCAGTGTGTCATAGGGTGTACCGGTGATATAGAGTAGCTCATCTCCCGGACGCAAGATGCCAAACAAAGCTGTCGCAATGGCGTGGGTTCCAGAAACGATTTGAGGACGAACCAGGGCAGCTTCTCCACCAAAAGTTTCTGCGTAGACCGCTTCTAACGCATCCCGTCCGAGATCATCATTTCCATAGCCCGTGGAAGGCAAAAAGTGTGTTTCAGACACGTGGTGGTTTTGAAACGCCGCCAGTACTTTCCCTTGATTTTCTAAAGCAACACCGCGAATTTCTTTTAAACGATCGTCAATCTTTTGATCGACTGCCGCTATTTTTCTCACCAATTCTGCATCCAACTCATCTGTCCAGCTCATTCGTCATTCTCCTTATAATAAAAGAATCTGGTAAAGCAAATCCTTTTACTACATATTTTTGCATTTTTTCGTCAAAATCTTCTTTCAAAACTAAGGTTTCTCGTTTGGTGCGACTCAAAAGATTCCCTTCCTCTTGTCCTAAAGCAACGGTGTAGGGGGTTAAAATTTCCATTAACTGAAGTTTTACCGCATCCGTCAAATCGGTTTTGCCTCGACTGCTTTTTGCTGAAATCAGTACATTCGGAAAAAGTGTAGGAACAAAATCTTCCGAAAGCTGATCGGCCTTGTTGTAAACTGTCAACAAAGGCAATTGTTCTAAGTTTAATTCTTTCAATAATTTTATAACGGTCTGTTCCTGTTGAAGGCGATCTTCTGCGCTGGCATCTACCACATGCAGCAACAGATCCATGGATTGACTTTCCTCCAATGTAGAATGAAAGGCATCAATCAGCTGAGTAGGCAGATCTTGAATAAAGCCAACTGTATCCGTCAGGGTAACCTCTAATCCTTCTGGTAGTCGCCATTTTTTGGTCAATGGATCAAGGGTGGCAAAGAGCTGGTCCTGCTCGTAGGTTTCTGCTTGAGTCAAAACATTTAAAATTGTTGATTTTCCGGCATTCGTGTACCCTAATAAACCAATTTGAATCGTTTGTCCCGCTTTACGTTTTTGCCGCGTTCGTTCACGGTGGGCTTCTACCTGTTTCAATTCACGTTTGATGACAGTGATTTTGTTTCTGATGTGCCGACGATCCGTCTCCAACTTCGTTTCACCAGGACCACGAGTTCCGATACCGCCACCTAATCGAGACAAACTTTTTCCTTGTCCAACTAACCGAGGCAATAAGTAATCCAACTGTGCCAGTTCCACTTGCAGCTTGCCTTCTTTGGATCGCGCCCGCATTGCAAAAATATCCAATATCAACTGCACCCGATCAATGACTGGCAACCCGATTTCTTCACCGATCAGCTGGCTTTGTCGGGGTGTCAATTCGTGATTAAAAATAATCAAATCTGCTTCATGAGCATCTGCCAAATTTTTTAATTCCTGTAATTTGCCTTTGCCGATTACTGTTTGTCGATCGACTTGAGGGCGTTTTTGAATCAGAGAGAAAACCACTTCCCCATGAGCCGTCTTGGTCAAGCTTTTCAGCTCAGTCATTGATTCATCGAAATTTTTCCAGGTTTCTTCTGTTTCAACACCGACTAAGATTACACGTTCTTCTGTCATTTCTTTTCCTCCAGCCATTCTGCGACTTCTTTTTCTAAGGAACTTTTTAATGCAGGTTCTTCGATTAAATCCACCCAAACCGGCGTCATTCGATTACGAAACCAGGTCAATTGGCGCTTGGCATAGCGGCGGGAATGCAGTTTAATTTCCTCAGCAACTTCCTCCAATGTTCCCCTACCAGAAAAATATGGAAAGAATTCCTGATAGCCAATGCCTTTTGCTGCTTGAACCTCGGGAAAATCTCGTAATCTTTCCGCTTCTTGAATCAACCCGGTCGTCATCATCAGGTCTACCCGCTGATTGATTCGTTGATACAACCGTTCCCGTGCAGTGGTCAGTCCAATCAAAAAATAATCATAAAGTTTAGGAGGGGGTGTTTCCTGCGTGATACTTTTCCCAGTCAGTTCCAATACCTCAAGTGCTCGGATTACTTTCCGCTGATTGTTGGCGTGAATTTTTTCTGCAGCAACTGGATCTTTTTCCTGTAAAAGCGTCCATAATTGCTGATTGCCGTTTTTTTCGGCATAACGGATATATTTTTCCCGTACAGCAGTATCGGCTTCTTTTTCAGTTCCAAGTTGATAATCATGCAACAATGCTTGAATGTACAGTCCGGTTCCGCCAACGACGATTGGCAAATGTCCTCGTGCAGTGATTTCCTCGATTTTTTTTCGACCTTCTTGTTGAAATTCAGCGACAGAATAAGTCTCCTGTATTTGCCGAATATCAATCAAATGATGTGGTACTCCTGCCATTTCTTCCTGACTAACTTTGGCGGTACCGATATCTAATCCCCGATAAATCTGCATCGAATCCCCGCTGATGATTTCTCCATCGAATTTTTTTGCCAATTCAATACTTAAAGCAGTCTTGCCGACAGCCGTTGGTCCTACAATTACTAACACTTTTTTCATTTGGTCTTTCCTCGTCGATAGGCCTGCTGAATTGCTTGTGCTTTTTCAGGGAAATTGGTAATGATTCCTCTTACTCCTAATTTCAAGCAATTTAAAATCGCCTCTTCTTTGTCCAATGTCCACGGGCGAATCGCCAACGGATAGTCTGCAATTTCGTTTTGATGGGTTAAAAGCCAGTCATATTTGGGATGAATTCCTTCAATGTATTCCCGACGCACAGCCAATTCTGGTTTCTTTTCAGATTCTCCCATAATCAAATCAAGCTGTGTCTCCGGCTCCAAACGATGAATAATATCCAAGGAGTTGACATTGAAACTGCAATACCAATGCTCAAAGGGCCACTCTTGGCTTTGAATCAATTGAGAGGTTTTTTCTTCAATATCTGGATAATGGTAATTATCTGTTTTTAATTCAATCGTTAAAACGCCACGATAATTGCGCATCAATAAAAGATCCAATACTTCTCTTAATGTAGGGACCTTCGTTGCTTGGTATTTCGCATTGAACCAACTTCCTGCATTCAATCGTTTGATTTCTTCCAATGTTTTTTCACGAATGAATCCTTTGCCGTTTGTGGTGCGGTCGACTTCTTCATCATGCATGACGATTAACTGACCGTCTTTTGATAAATGAACGTCCAATTCAATCACATCGGCGCCTACACGGACCGCCTCAGCAAATGCCGGCAATGTGTTTTCAGGTCGATTTCCGCTACTACCGCGGTGGGCAACGATTTGTGCCATGGTCCTCACTCCAATCCTTCTTATTGTATCATGGAACGAAAAGGAAGAAAGAGAAAAAAGCTCCTCTTTGTCTTCATTATTCGACAAAAAAAGTACAACGTCTTCTGTCACCTCAATAGGATTCAGATCATCGTTGTACAATTGGTTTACGAAAAATAGGTCAATGTTTCGCCAGAAATCGTCTTTAATTGATTTTTCCGTTCATTAATCAGTTCAGTCAAATCGTCCGTAAAATGCTCCAAAATGACCCGTCCACCTTTATAGGCGTACCCACCGATTTTCATGGTCTCATCCGGTGATAAAATCACCTTACGTTGGGCGATTTTTTTGAAGAATTCTTCTAAAATATAATTTGGCAAATAAAAATTGTTTTGTGCAGCAAATGATTGCAAATAGGCAAAGTCATCAATCGTGATATAGCAATCATCAAAGCCGTCAAAACTGACGTATTCATCCATTAAAACAGCTCTTTTTTGAAGAATCTCGTTGATTTTTTTATTTAATTGGATTAGGGTCTCGATTTCTTTTACTTTGTGTTCCAACTGGCGGCGGCGTTGCTCTTTACGCTCATCATAGCGAATGCGCAAATTAAAGGCAATGGCGACGACTAACGCCCCCGTCAACACACCGATAAAACCAGAAACTGCAACTGCGATCATGAAGTCACTCCTTGTTCTTTTTAATGTAATAAATTTTCTTTTAGAAAATTTAGTTTTATTCTCTCTACGTATACCATCCCACTAGTTTTCTTGGAGATAGTGGGACTGGCATCCTCGTTTGTTTTAATGTATTAACTTTTCTTGACAGAAAATTTAGTTTTATTCTCTCTACGTATACCATCCCACTAGTTTTCTTGGAGATAGTGAGACTGGCATCCTCGTTTGTTTTAATGTATTAACTTTTCTTGGTAGGAAATTTTGTTTTATTTTCTCTACGTATACTATCCTACTAGTTTTCTTGGAGATAGTGAGACTGGCATCCTCGTTTGTTTTAATGTATTAACTTTTCTTGGTAGAAAATTTTGTTTTATTCTCTCCCGCTATTTTCATACCACTTGAACTCTTAATAAAAGTGGAACTGATATCTTCTTTTGAGAGGAGATGTACGCTATTTATTTTAGCATAAGATGCTTTCCATTTGATACCTAAAAGGCAAAGTTTTCTATTTGACCTTTATTGACCTTACGTGTATACTTTCTTTTAGATGTTGGAAATATTTTGTGGTACACTTAATTCGCAAAACATCTTATACACCCACTAACTAATTACAATTTTACCATGTATTTTAAAGGAGGAACCTGAATTATGAACTTAATTCCTACAGTTATCGAACAATCATCTCGCGGCGAAAGAGCCTACGATATTTACTCCCGCCTATTGAAAGACCGCATCATTATGTTGAGCGGACAAGTTACAGACGATTTAGCAAATTCAATCATTGCGCAACTTTTATTCTTGGATGCGCAGGATTCTGAAAAAGATATCTATTTGTATATCAACTCTCCCGGCGGTAGCGTGACTGCTGGTTTGGCGATTTTTGATACCATGAATTTTATCAAAGCCGATGTTCAAACCATCGTTTTAGGAATGGCAGCTTCCATGGGTTCATTCTTGTTGACGGCTGGCGCTAAAGGCAAACGTTTTGCCTTGCCAAATGCTGAAATCATGATCCACCAACCTCTTGGCGGTGCGCAAGGACAAGCAACTGAAATTGAAATTGCTGCTCGTCATATTTTACAAACCCGTGACCGCTTAAACCGTATCTTGGCTGAACGTACCGGTCAACCCTTGGACGTTATCGAACGAGATACCGATCGCGACAACTTCATGACAGCGGAACAAGCAAAAGAGTATGGTTTGATCGACGAAATTATGGAATCAAGCAATAACTTAGCTTAAATCTCAGAAGACGACCCATTTGTGGTCGTTTTTTTCTATTTCTCGCAAAAAAAATCCTTCCAAATAAAAAAGACGGTTTCCTTTGAAAGAGACCATCTTTTTTTGTTTGGAAAACTACTTGAAACTTTCTTTGGCGAGAATAATTTTGCCAGCGGGCGGATGACCTTCCATTTTTTCATGGGCAAGAATCACACTCGCTAATTCAAAAGGCAGCACTTCTGCGATTTCGATTTCTAACTGTCCTTTTTCATAGGCAGCTAGCAAAGCGGTGAAGGCTTCTTGATCCGAATACTCTTTTGACGGACCAAAATGAAGATATTTGCCTTTTTTTACCCGCTGTTCCTCAGTAGGCAACGTGTTCAGTGCGACATATGTGCCGTTTTCCTTCATGATTCTTACTCCTGCCTCGATGCCACGACTGCCTTTTGTCGCATCAATAACGACATCTGCTTGGTTTTCAAAAATTTTCCCTGGATCTTCTTGATCGTAGGCAGCAAAGCCATCAACCTGCCACTGACGCACGTGTCCCTCATTATGTTTTGATGCACTAGTCAACACCCGATGCCCTTTTTGTTTTAATAATTGGACCAACAGCGATCCGACACCACCAGATGCCCCTTCTACCATAACGACATCCTCCGAATGCAGAGACAGCAAATGAAATAAGATGTTGTAAGCGGTGATTCCAGTTGTCACCATGCCGGCAGCTTCCTGCCAAGACATTTTGTCCGGCAGTTTGGCAGCCTTATGAGCGGGTAAACTGATTTCTTCCCCGTAAGCACCACCGATTGGATGAAGAACGACGCGATCACCAACCCGCAAATTAGTTACATCTTCGGCTACCTCGGTCACGATTCCCCCGCCATCGTTTCCCAACACGTAAGGAAATTTCAATGATCGAAAGTCTTGCATTTTCCCTTGACGAAGAGAGACATCGTAAGGATTAATGGCAAATGCTTTGATAGCTACGCGAATATGGTTGCCAGTCAATTCTTTAGGGGTTGCCTCAATTTCTTCAAATACCTCCCTAGCTGGTCCGTAATCCTTGATTGCAAATCGTTTCAATTGAATCACTCCTATTCTTGTATCACTTCTTGTAAAAAGTCCCGTTTTGCTAAAAACGGTTACAGTTTCTCTTCTATAGTATAATCAAACCACGAGCAATCGCCTATTTTATTGTTTCAAAAAAAGAAAACGGCTCCTAAGAACCGTTTTCTAACATGTACTTATTTTTATTCTTCCAAAGATGCTTCTTCGGCAAACTGGCTTTGGTACAAGCGACTATAAAATCCGCCCTGTGCCAGCAAGCTTTCATGGGTCCCTTGTTCTAAAATCGCTCCTTGATTCATTACCAAAATCAGATCGGCGTCACGAATCGTTGACAAACGATGGGCAATCACAAAGCTGGTACGCCCTTTCATCACTCGATCCATCGCTTTTTGAATCAAAGCTTCCAAACGTGTGTCCACGGAGCTTGTTGCCTCATCCAAAATCAAGATTTTCGGATCAGAGATCACTGCTCGAGCAATCGTCAGTAGTTGTTTTTGCCCCAAGGAAACATTATCCCCTTCTGAGTTGATGGCCATTTCATATCCATCAGGCATTGTTCGAATAAAATGATCGACATTGGCGGTTTTTGCCGCATCAACGACTTCATAATCCGTCGCATCTAGTTTTCCAAAACGAATATTGTCCCCAATCGTTCCCTCATAAAGCCATGCGTCTTGTAGAACCATCCCAAAAATTGAGCGAACAGCACTACGGCTCATTTTTTTCGTATCGACACCATCGATTTTAATGGCTCCCTCATTTACATCATAAAAACGCATCAATAAATTGATCAATGTGGTTTTCCCAGCACCGGTTGGTCCCACAATTGCCACTGTTTGCCCCGCTTTAACAGTAAAATTCAAATCCTTAATCAATGGTTTCCGTGGATCGTAACTAAAACCAACATGATCAAAAACAACTTCTCCCTGAATTTCTGCCGGCAGTATTTGATCGACTTCGTTCATCGGTTCTTCCGGTTCATCAAGAATCTCAAACACTCGTTTTGCAGAAGCAGAAGCACTTTGTAGAATCGAAGACAATTGAGTGATATTACCCATTGGCTGACTCACTTGCCAAATGTATTGGATAAAAGCTTGCAGTTGTCCAACAACGATCACGCCGCCGATCACATAATAGCTTCCTAAAATCGCCATAGCGATATAGGTTGCATAAGCAGTTAATTGTACTAAAGGCATCATCAATCCCGAAATAAACGCCGCCCGAAAGCCGTAATGTTTCAAGGTATGGTTCACTTTTTTAAAGCCCGTCAGCGTCTGTTCCTCACGACCATAAACCTTCAGCACACTGAACCCAGTCATGTTTTCTTGAACGTAACCGTTCAAATCGCCTAATGAATTTTGCATTCCTTGGAAATATTTTTGAGAAATTTTCACGATTCCTCGAGAAATCAACAAGGAAGCTGGAATCATAATGATTGCGATCAACGCCATAATGGAATTGATATAAAACATCATACCAATCGACATGATGATTGCCAAAAAGGCATTGACGATCCCAATCAGTGCTTGTTGCATCGCACCGCTGACAGCATCCACGTCATTGGTTACCCGTGAAAGAATATTTCCTTGTTGGTTGCGGTCAAAATAAGATACCGGCAAACGATTGATTTTTTCATCAATATCCCGTCGCAAATCCCGCATCGCTTGTTGAACGACATTGGAGATTAAGACCCCCGCCAACAATTGGGTCACACAGTAACCGATACCGACTGCAGCAATCCAAATCAAACAGCGGATAATATAAGGAAAATTCAATTCTTCCCCCGCCGCAACATTTTTTGTAATCTCTGTTGTCGGCAAACCGGTAACGTAAGGGAGTGCTGTATTGAAAACTACAGTCAAAACCGTAAAAATCATTACTAAAATAAAGGTTGTTCGATAGGGCTTAATATAGTGGGCCAGTCGTTTCAAAGAAGAAAATGATTTCATCGTGCCAACTCCTCCTCTGACAATTGTGATGCGGCAATATCGTAATACACCGGACAAGTCGCCAATAATTCTTGATGGGTGCCCATACCGACAACATCCCCTTCATTTAAGACAATGATCTTATCTGCGTGCATGATTGTCCCCACCCGTTGAGCAACGATTAAAACAGTCGATTCTGTTGTTTCCTGTTTCAATCGTGCCCGTAATTTGGCATCAGTTTGATAATCCAATGCCGAAAAACTGTCATCAAATATATAAATCTCCGGCTGCCGGATAATTGCCCGAGCAATCGCCAATCGTTGTTTTTGTCCACCAGAAAAATTGGTGCCTCCTTCTGAAAGGTGTGCATCGAAACCATCAGGTGTTTGGGCAATAAACTCTGCGGCTTGAGCGATTTCTGCCGCACGTTCCATTTCTGCTTGAGTAGCATCTTCTTTTCCGTAACGCATATTTTCAGCAATCGTTCCGGTAAAGAGCAGTGCTTTTTGTGGAATATAGCCGATTTTTTGCCGTAATGCCGACAATCGAAACTGACGAACGTCCACACCGTCGACCAGCACTTCCCCCTCGCTCACATCATAAAAGCGGGGAATCAATTGGATTAAGGTCGATTTTCCACTACCGGTACTACCAATAAAGGCCACTGTTTCTCCCGGTTTTGCAGTAAAACTGACATTTCGAATCACAGGACTTTCTGCATGTCCCGGATAAGCAAAAGTCACGTTTTTAAATTCAAGGTAGCCTTTTTCTTTTGTTTCTGTCACTGCGTCTTCTTTTTCTACGATATCTGGTATTGCATCCAATGCTTCTTGAATCCGTCCCGCCGATACCGCCGCTCTAGGGTACATCATAAAGACAGAAGCAAACAGCATAAAGGAAAAGAGTGCATGAAAAATATACTCGATAAACGCAATTAAATCACCGACAAATAGCTCGCCATTATTGATTTGGATACTTCCTTGCCAAATAATCAGAACCATGACTAAATTGAACAAAAAGAAAAACCCGGGCTGTGCTACTGCCATTAGTTTAAACAAACTTTTCGAACTGGAGGTATAGGCATCATTCACTTTACCAAAACGTTTTTCTTCAAAGCGTTCGTTGACAAACGCACGAATGACCCGCAAGCCGGAAAGATTTTCTCGTAAAATACCGTTGATCTTATCCAAATTTTTCTGTTGCTTAGTGGAAAGCGGTTCGGAAATTCGAGCAATCGCAACGACTGCAATCAACAGCAAAGGCAAAGCCAGCAAGACATACATTCCCAATCTGGTACTGGTACGCATCACCATGTACAGGCTGACCACAAACATCATTGGTGTCATAAATCCCGTTCGCAAAATATTTTGCATAAAAAGCATGATTTGATAGGCATCATTGGTCACCCGGGTAATCAATGAGGATACACCGATTGCTTCATATTCATGGTGTGAATAATTTTGGATTCGTTCAAACAAATCATCCCGAATATCCGCAACGATATTGGTAGTGATTCGAGAGGTAAAATACCCCAATAAAATATTCATAATAATGCCGACGATTGTGATACCAATCATCAACAGACCCATTTTTTTAATATACTCCATGTCGTTGTTGCGGATCCCAACATCGATCATGCGCGCTAAAATCGTGGGTAATCCCAATTCGATCAAAATAAAGCCAAACACACAAATAAAATCAAAAAATAACAGCTTTTTATAGCGCATTGTGTAATGCCACATTAATTTCAAGCAAAGCCCTCCTTTTTTCGCATTACTTTTAATATAGCACAGGAGTTTTCGCAAGAGAACCACATCCCGCGATAAAAACCAAATTCCGGTAGATTTTCCTTTTCAATTGATCCACTTTCTATACTTCTTACTTCTTTTATGCTAAAATAATGATAATTCGGTATCTTTGTATACCAAACGAACGGTTGAATTTTTGTAAAAACATTCGGAAAGCAATGACGAGGCTTTCTCTTTTTACTCACGACCTAGTCTGTAAAAAGTATTGAAAGAAAAACGAGGGGTCCCCCTTGCATTTTGTTGTGCCGCCGTTTAACTAAAAACAGTTCTGCAAAAAGCAGAAGAAGGAGAATTTTTTATGATCTATAAAGTATTTTACCAAGAAACAAAAACCCGTAACCCAAAACGGGAACAAACACAATCCCTTTATATCGATGCAGTCGATGAAGTTGCTGCTCGTCAACAAGTGGAAGAAAATACCCCATATAACATCGAGTACATTCAAGCTTTAGAAGGAAGTCATCTAGAGTACGAAAAAGAAAACACTGATTTCAAATTAACGGAGTTTTAAGATGAAAGTTTCTCTTAAAAACAATGAAACCGGCGTTTTTGGCGTCGGCGGTTTAGGTGAGATTGGGAAAAACTGTTATGGGGTTCAATTCCAAGACGAAATTATCATCATTGATGCCGGAATCAAATTTCCGGAAGATGAACTGCTTGGGATTGACTATGTCATTCCTGATTACAGCTATATCGTACAAAATTTGGCAAAAGTAAAAGCTTTGGTCATCACCCATGGTCATGAAGACCATATCGGTGGTATTCCTTATCTTTTACGTCAAGCCAACATTCCGATTTATGCCGGTCCTTTAGCGCTGGCATTGATTACAAATAAATTAGAAGAACACGGCTTGTTACGAGACGCAACCTTGCATGAGATCCACGAAGACACAGTGATCCGTTTCCGTAAAACATCCGTCAGCTTTTTCCGTACCACCCACAGTATCCCGGATGCCTTAGGAGTGGTCGTAAAAACACCTTCTGGCAACATCGTTGCGACCGGAGATTTCAAATATGATTTCACTCCAGTGGGAGAACCAGCCAATCTGCATAAAATGGCACGAATCGGTGAAGAAGGTGTGCTTTGTCTGCTTTCTGACAGTACTAATGCCGAAATTCCAACGTTTACCAAATCTGAAAAAACGATTGGTGCTTCTATTTTAAAGATTTTTGAAAAAATAGAAGGTCGGATCATTTTTGCCAGTTTTGCTTCGAATATTTTCCGATTGCAACAAGCAGCGGATGCCGCAGTGGCAACCGGTCGAAAAATTGCTGTTTTTGGTCGAAGCATGGAAAATGCCATTGTAAACGGACAAAAATTAGGCTATATCAAAGTTCCAGATGGGACGTTCATTGATGCCCATGAAATCAATCGCTTACCAGCAAATGAAACAATGATTTTATGTACCGGTTCTCAAGGGGAACCAATGGCTGCTTTGAGTCGAATTGCCAACGGAACCCATCGCCAAATCCAGATTCAACCTGATGATACCGTCATTTTTTCCAGCTCTCCAATTCCCGGCAATACTACCAGTGTCAATCATTTGATTAACTTGCTGTTAGAAGCCGGTGCGGATGTGATTCATGGAAAATTAAACAACGTCCATACTTCTGGTCATGGTGGACAAGAAGAACAAAAATTGATGCTTCGGCTCATGAAACCCAAATTCTTTATGCCGGTCCATGGAGAATTTCGGATGTTGAAGATTCATACCCAGCTTGCCCAAGACACCGGTGTACCGAAAGAAAATTGTTTCTTGATGGACAATGGCGATATTCTTGCGCTGACTGCTGACAGTGCTCGCTTAGCCGGTCATTTCAATGCCAATGATGTCTACATCGACGGCAGCGGAATCGGTGATATCGGGAATGTTGTTTTGCGGGATCGTCGGATACTTTCTGAAGAAGGTTTGGTCCTTGCTGTGGCAACCATCGACATGGCGAAAAAAGAAGTCTTGGCTGGTCCGGATATTTTATCTCGCGGGTTTGTTTACATGCGTGAATCCGGTGATATGATTAACGAAGGCCAAACAATTTTGTTTAAAGCATTGCGAGAAGCTTTGAACCAACCAAACTGCAATGAACACAAACTTAGAGAAGCAATGTCTTCGGCGTTGCAACCCTTCTTATTTGAAAAAACGGAACGTCATCCAATGATCCTATCCATGATCATGTCTCCGGATGAACAATAAACAGCTGAGGTCCCCGGATGATTTTTGACGGAGGCCTCGCTTTTTTTATTAGAAAGGACGGTTTCCATGACGCAAACCCGAGAAGAATTTATCAATGAACTGGTAGATGAACTGATTAAACGTAAAGGCAAAAAAGTAAAACGCAAAACCAGTCACTTAAAAGAAAAGCGAAAATTTGCTACTCGCCAAGCTGCCGTCGCTTACGAAAAAAAGTGGCGTCTCCGGTACGAAACAGCCCTAAACGATGAACTGGATCGTTTATTAAAAAGTTATCCCTCACCTTTTAAATAACGCTGTTTCTTTAAATCGTTAATTATCCAAAAATGAACGTTTTCAATCATAATCCTTAATTTATTTGAATATTTTTGATGCAAATAATGGTTTTTAAAAATTATCTTCGTGTTTTTTGTGGTATTATGATAACATAATCTTATTTTTTCAGGAGGATATTGTCATGGTACGCACGAAGAAAATCTACCGCCAGCATTTATTACAGGGTGCCTTTCAGCTGATTGTAGAGCAAGGTTTTGAACAATTTCACGCCCGTAACATCGCCAAAAAAATGGCCTGTTCCACGCAACCGATCTATCGTGAATTCCAGACGCTGCAGGAATACAAGCAAGCGGCAGGTACCTATATCCTTGAAAAAGTAGAACAAGCGATTCAGCTTTCTGAAACCACGACGCTTTCGGAACTAACAGAAAATATCTGCAGTTACGCACAGCAGGCCCCAAAAGAATTTCAGCGTTTTTTCCTGATGGATGATTGCTGCCGCAACGAAATCAAACAGGTTCTACGCCAACACTTTCAACAGCTTGCCCCGGCAGAAGACTTTGAAACTTTCTGGTATTATACCCTAGGCAAAGCTGCGGTCAAAAGCTTTGAAAAAATCCCTAAAGTGCTCGCTAAATAATTAAAAAAAAAGCATGACAATTCAGCAAATTGCTGATGTCATGCTTTTTATATACAGTCAACTACGCTTTAACAACGTTTGTTGCTTGTGGTCCGCGGTCAGATTCTTCCACGTCGAAAGTCACTGCTTGACCTTCTTCTAACGTTTTGAAGCCATCTCCTTGGATTGCAGAGAAATGTACGAATACATCGCTGCCGTCTTCACGAGAAATAAAGCCAAAACCTTTTTCTGCGTTAAACCATTTTACTGTTCCATTTTCCATGATAAAAAACCTCCTCGTGCAAAAGCACTTGATTGATTGTAACATTGCTCGCGTACGATAGAGGTGTAACTGCTGTTTCAACTTCTATTCCCAAACAAAATTACATAAATAGTTTACACTCTTATGGGGATTTTTGCAAGCTGTTACATTTTATCAAAAAAACCTTCTTCCCGTAAACTAATGTATTTATCATGTCCGGTGATAATATGATCCAATAAATCAATCCCCATCATATCTCCGCATTCCTTCAACCGACGAGTAAAAGCCAAATCATTTTCAGAAGGTTTGGGATTTCCGCTGGGATGATTGTGGACAACAATCAAACGGGCGGCACTAAAACGCACTGCCACTCGAAAAATCTCTCTCGGGTGGGCAATGCTTTGATTCAGCGATCCCTTGAACAGCGTTTGCTTTTGAATGATTTCATTTTTAGTATTCAAATATAAACAGATAAAATGTTCCTGCTGATAATCTTTTAATTCCTCGATTAGACGAAAAGCCAAATCAAAACTTGAGCGAACTTTGCCTAATTTTGGTTGCAGTGAACGCTGAATCCGCTGCCCCAGTTCCATTGTTGCCTGCAATTCAATGGCCTTAATCTGACCAATGCCGCGAATCGCCATCAATTCCTCCAAGCTGGCTGCCTTTAAATCATAAAGACTTGGAAATTCTCCCAAAATATTTCCCGCTACCTCCATTACATTATCGGATTTACTGCCGGTACGCAGTAAAATTGCCAACAACTCTTGATTGGAAAGAGCCTCCGGACCATAATCCAATAACCGTTCTCGGGGCAGTGAACTTTGCGGAATCATCCGTTTTGCTTCCATAAAAAAACTCCTTTACGCTTTCTGATAATAAATACGCAAAGGAGGTCAAAAATTGATGAAATTAATTATAGAAGCGTTGCAAAAATGACGGCACTTCTACTAATGAATCTAAAACTGCTACAGTCTTTTGTTTTAATTCTTCATCCGGCAATAGCAGATCCGGTACCATAATCACCGGAATTCCCGCAGCATGGGCGGCTAAAATACCATTTTGAGAATCCTCCAAAATAACCAAGCGTTCTTTCGGCAGTTGTAGACGCTGTTGCGCGACTTCAAAAATTTCCGGATCAGGTTTTGCTCGTACAACATCTTCAAAGGATATGATTTCCGTAAATTCATGACTTAGATTTGAAACTGCCAATAATCGATCGATTACTTCCCGTTGATTGCTAGAGGCAACCACACGGGGAAGACCGGCATCATCCAATGCACGCAGCAATTCCCGTACCCCCGGTTTTAAACTGGCTTGTCCCGCCTCAAACATTTCAAGCGTTTTACGGTACGATTGTTCAATAAATTGTTGGACATATTCCGTACCAAAGGTTTCATCAAACAACCGATGATACCCTTCCCATACCTCCTCGTCTGACACCCCAAGAAATCTTAGATACAATGCTTTGTCGTAAGGAATCTTCAACTCATCTGCAACGATTTGTGTTGCTTCGTAATAAATCATTTCCGTGTCAAAAATCAATCCGTCCATGTCAAAAATGACACCTGCTAATCTATTCATTGATCTCTCCCATTTCCAGTAATAATTTTCGCACATCTGAAACAAAATACAATGATCCAGTAATCAACAATAAATCTTCACTGGTCATTTTTTCTAATATTTCTGCTAAACCAAATTGCCACAAAGAAACGATTGATACCCGCTCATTATTTGGCACAACAAAATTATCATTGAGGGAGATTGCTTTGGGATGGTCAAAGGTTGTCAGATAAATCTTCGCCTTTGGAATTTCCAAAAGGAGATCTAGCATCTCCTGTACATTTTTTGTCGTAATGGCAGAAAACAGAATACTGATTTGATAGTCTTTAAACTCTTTTTTCATGGTCTCGACGAGTCTCTTGACTGCGTGAACATTATGGGCACCGTCAATCATAATCAGCGGTTCTTGACTCAAACGCTCCATTCGCGCCGGCCATTTTGCGCGTTTCAGTCCATTCACAATGTCTTTGTTTTTCAGCGGCAATTGTTTCATTTCACAAAAAAGTTCAAACAACTGAATCGCCAATGCCGCATTTTCCGGCTGATGAGAACCAACAAGAGGAATACTTAAATTGGTCCGTTTTCCCAGCTTGCTTGAATACGTGAACACTTCTCCCCATTCTTCATCCGGATGTAAGTAGTTAACGTGATAGGCTTCACCTAACGAATAAATTGGTGCATTTTCTCGCTGTGCTTTTTGAGTGATGACTTCAAGAGCCGCTTCCGGAATATTCCCAGTGACTACGGGGACATTCTTTTTGATGATTCCTGCCTTTTGTGCAGCAATTTCTTCAATCGTATCTCCCAGCATGTCCATATGATCCATTCCGATTGTTGTAATCCCGGTTAAAAAAGGGGCCACAACATTGGTAGAATCCAACAAACCGCCGATGCCCACTTCGACGACTGCTACATCTACTTTTTTCTCCAGAAAATAATCGAAGGCCATTGCTGTAATCAATTCAAATTCTGTAATATCACCCAATCCGGCATTTTGATTGATATCTTCCACAAAAGGTTGATATTTATTGACATAACGGACCAAATCTTCATTTGAAATATCTGAGCTATTAAGTTCAATCCGATCATTAAAGCGAATAATAAAAGGCGATGTAAAGGTTCCCACGGTCAGCCCGGTTTCTTCTAACATACTGCGCAAATAGCTAACCGTTGATCCTTTGCCGTTCGTTCCAGCAATATGAATCACCGTTAATTTTTTTTCTGGATGTCCTACTCGATCCAATAACGCATTAACCCGCTCCAAACCCGGACGGGGACCATTCATTAGCCGATTGTGAATCCAGGTCACCGCTTCCTCTCCAGTTTTGACCATTTACTCACCCCATTTTCTTTTTGTAATTTTATTATAACAAACTTCCGATTAAAAGCAGTAAAAACCAGACTCAAAAAAAACCAAGAGCACTCGTCTCTTGGTTTCCTGATTAATCAAAATGAATCGTACGATACCATGCTTCCTGATGGTGTTGGTAGGCTTGAGGATTGCCACCTGTCAGAGCAAAGCCGCTGACTGCGATCACTCCACCAATGGCTACCAATGCAAACCCGATTTTCCATAACCGCTTAAAATTCATAACTTGGCACCTCGTCTTTCCCACGTCTTAATAAAAATTGAAAAGATTTTCGTGTGAGTTTAAGAATACCGACTCCTACTTGATAGGTGAAGAGAAAAGAAAGCAGGCCGACACCTATAAATGCCACACCGATTCCAAATTGTGTTAAAAAGAGAAACAAGCCATCTTGTAACGCAAAGAAACTCATTAAAACGGAAAAACCGCCTCCTAAAATCCCCGCTATGAAAAATGAACCGGAGATCATCACCGGCAGCCACAACAAAATGTAGCCGGTAAAGACTAAACTCAAGACTGCTAAAAGCAGACTTCCCCAAAGTGGAAAGCCTAAAACTAACAGCGTTCCTGTCAACCAATTCATTTTTCGTTTTGGACGACTGTTTTTAAACCCGGACTGTCGCAAAATTTCTTCCGGATCCTCCAGCATCAAAACTGCTTCATACTCACTGTAGCCTTTTGCAACCAGTCCTTCGATGATTTCCTCATACCGATTTAAAATAATTGCTTTTTCCTGCGAGTCAACATCGTCCGGCAATAATCGCAACAACTCCGCTAAAAATAATTTCTTGTCCATCCCTGAATCCTCCTTTACTTCTCCACTATACGAGAAAAAGAGCGCAGACACATCCGACCAAAGGCTGAAAAAAAGGAGCGAGACCCTCGTCTCACTCCTAGTAAACTAGCCTTCAATTGTTCGTAATTGTTGGATTCGTTCTTGAACTGCTTGTTGTTTTTCAAGGTAATCTTTTTCTTTTTCACGTTCCTGATCGACAACCTCTGCCGGTGCACTAGCAACAAAGCGTTCATTTGCTAATTTTCCTTGTACTCGTTTAACTTCTTTGTTCCACTTATCCAATTCTTTTTCTAGCCGAGTAATTTCTTCTTCGATGTTGATTAATCCGGCTAACGGCAAATAAATTTTTGCGCCGGTCAAAACAGCAGACATTGCTAATTCTGGCGCTTCCACCTTTTCTGAAATTACCAACTCTTCTGGATTGCAGAAACGTTCGATATAGTTTTTATTTTCAACCAAGAATTGATCAATTTCTTTATCTGTCGTATGGATTAGCAGAGTGATCGGTTTTGATAATGGTGTATTGACTTCTGAACGGATATTGCGGACCGAACGAATCAATTCCTTCAATACTTCCATCCCTTTTGCCGCTTTTTCATCAGTAAATTCTGCATGAACCACTGGATATTCCGCAACCACCAATGAGGTTCCTTGATGAGGCAGTTTGCTCCAGATTTCTTCCGTCACAAAAGGCATAATCGGATGAAGCAGACGTAAAATTTGATCTAGCGTGTAAACCAAGATGCTTTTATTGGTTTGTTTTGCTGCATCCTCTTCTCCATACAATATTTCTTTACTCATTTCAATGTACCAGTCACAAAAATCATCCCAGATGAAGTTGTACAATTGACGACCCGCTTCACCAAATTCAAAACGGTCAAACAATTCAGTGACTTTTTCTACGGTTTCATTCAAACGAGTCAAAATCCAGCGATCGGCCACGGTTTTTTCACCAGATAAATCAATTTCGTCATAGGTCATATCTTCCACATTCATCAAAACAAAACGAGAAGCATTCCAGATTTTATTGATAAAGTTCCAAGCGGCGTCCATTTTTTCATAACTAAAGCGTACGTCTTGTCCCGGTGCAGAACCATTTGACAAGAACCAGCGCAACGCATCAGCACCATATTTTTCGATGACTTCCATCGGATCAATCCCATTACCTAAGGATTTACTCATCTTCCGACCTTGTTCATCCCGAATCAAGCCGTGAATCAAAACATTTTGGAAAGGACGTTCCCCGGTAAATTCCAAACTTTGGAACATCATTCGGCTAACCCAGAAGAAAATAATATCGTAGCCTGTCACTAATGTGCTGGTTGGGAAGTAGCGTTGATAGTCTTCGCTAGTCGTATCCGGCCAGCCCATCGTTGAGAAAGGCCACAAAGCAGAGCTGAACCATGTATCCAACACATCAGGGTCTTGCACCCAATTTTCTTTGTCCGCAGGAGCTTCCATACCAACGTACATTTCGCCGGTTTCTTTATGATACCAAGCAGGGATTTGATGTCCCCACCATAATTGACGAGAAATAACCCAATCGTGGACATTTTCCATCCACCGCAAAAAGGTTTGGTTAAACCGTGGTGGAAAGAATTCTACTGCGTTATCCGTTTCTTGATTTGCCATCGCTTGTTCTGCCAAAGGAGCCATCTTAACAAACCATTGGGTAGAAAGTCTTGGTTCAACGACTACCCCGGTCCGTTCTGAGTGACCAACGCTGTGGATCATGGTTTCAATTTTGACTAATCGTCCCAGTTCCTTCAAGTCAGCAACGATAGCTTTACGAGCGGCGAAGCGATCCATACCGGCATACTTACCAGCTAGTTCGTTCATCTTGCCGTCTTCTTCCATTACATTGACCCGTGGCAAATCATGGCGATTACCGACCTCAAAGTCATTCGGATCATGAGCAGGCGTGATTTTTACAACACCTGTACCAAAATCCATATCTACATATGCATCCGCAATGATTGGAATTTCTTTGTCTACCAATGGCAAAATGACTGTTTTTCCAATCAGCTCTTGGTACCGGACATCATCAGGGTGAACCGCCACTGCCGTATCTCCCAACATCGTTTCTGGACGTGTCGTCGCAATTTCAACTTCGCCACTGCCGTCTGACAAGGGGTAGGTCATATGGTAAAAGGCACCCTCAATATCTTTATGGATAACCTCAATATCAGAAAGGGCCGTCCGTGCTTGCGGATCCCAATTGATAATATATTCCCCACGATAGATCAGCCCTTTTTCAAAAAGGGTTACAAACACTTTGCGAACTGCTTCGGACAATCCATCATCCAAAGTGAAACGTTCTCGGCTATAATCCAGGGAAAGTCCCATCTTTGCCCATTGTTCCCGAATATGTCCTGCGTATTCCTCTTTCCATTCCCACACTTGGTCAACAAATTTTTCCCGACCAAGATCGTAACGGGAGATGCCTTGTTCCCGTAATTTTTCTTCTACTTTTGCTTGTGTGGCGATTCCCGCATGGTCCATTCCCGGTAACCATAAGGTGTCAAAGCCTTGCATCCGTTTTTGACGGATCAGCATATCTTGTAACGTCGTATCCCATGCGTGTCCTAAATGCAATTTCCCGGTAACATTTGGTGGGGGGATCACGATTGAATAAGGTTTTGCTTTTTTGTCGCCACTTGGTTTAAACAAATCTTGGTCCAGCCATTGTTGATAACGACCAGTTTCTACCTCTTGAGGATTGTACTTGGTCGATAAATTTTTTTCTGTCATCTCAATTCCTCCTGTGTTCTCATTGTAAAAAAATATCCTTGCGGCAAGCCGCTAAAAAAAAATAAAAAAGTCCTAAAATGCTTTCGCATCTTAGGACGTAAATTACGCGGTACCACCTAAATTGCAGCAAATTTTGCTGCCTCTTATCTGGTGTGTTAACGATCACCACTCGTTTGATCCTACTGCCTTCAGATCAAAGACTCCCAAGCTACCTTCACTAAGTCTAACGTAAAAGTCTTTCAGCAAGCGACTTTCTCTCTTGAACGAGTTCTTAGCTACTCCTCTTGTTCTTCATCATGGTTTATTCTACAATGAAGTTTTTTGAAAGTCAATCAGATTAGGGCATTGGCTGCGGCAAGCGCCTGCTCATAGTTTGGTTCTTGCGAGATTTCTTGGCTGATTTCTTGGTACTGAACCACACCCTTCGAATCCAATACAAAAATTGCTCGCGCCAAATGACCAAATTCAGGAATCCATAATCCATAGGCATCGCCAAATGAATGGTCCGTGTCGTGCAACATCAACATATCAACACCTTCTTGCCCACACCACGCTGCTTGCTGCTCTTTTGTATTATTGGAAATCGTCACAAAATGAATTGCCGAAATTTTGCTGGCTTCTTGATTGAAGCGTTTTGTCTGCAAGGCACAAACCCGAGTATCAATGTCAGGGATGACACTCAAAATCGTTGGTTTTCCTTTAAAATCAGGTAATGAATGACTTTTTTCCTGCAAGTCCGGCAACTGAAAAAAAGGCGCCAGTTCTCCAACTTGCGGCTGTTTGCCGGGAACCTTGTACATCGTTCCTTTTCGAGATACTTCTAAAGACACTGTAATTCCTCCTATTGATTGCTTACTTCACACTGGATAGTCAGCCTATTACTTTGGGTATCTTTACAGTATAGTAGACAAAAATCAAAACAACAAAAAAATTGCCTAGCGGGTTGCTTCGTCTTGATAATTCTGATCGAAAAAAATCAACGTCTGTAATTCTGTCGTCAAATCAATGTATTGTACATGAACATTGGCTGGTACTTCCACGCGATCAGGTGCAAAATTTAAAATAGCCGTGATGCCGGCTGCTACAATCTGATCAATCGCCCACTGGGAATAGTGGCTCGGCACGGTGGAGATTGCAACTGTCAATTCTTTTTCTTTCACAACCGCCGCCAAATTACGAACATCCTGTACTACATGTCCATCGATTTCTTTCCCAATGATTTCAGGATTACTATCAAAGACGCTGACGATCGTTAAATTTTCATTGCGGCGAAAATTATTATTAGCTAAGGCTTTTCCCAAATTACCAAAACCGATCAATGCGATCCGTTTTTCATCATTTGTATCTAAAATACTATTAAAAACTTCGATCAAATAGCTGACTTCATAGCCGTATCCGCTGCGGCCCAACTCTCCTAAATGAGAAAAATCCCGGCGAATCGTCGCAGAAGGAATCTGGGTGAGCTCACTGAATTCTTTCGATTTGATACGGGTTACCTCTGCATTTTTTAACATTTTTAAATACCGGAGATACAAAGGCAGCCGTTTTGCTGTCGCTTTGGGGATCGTTCTTAATTTTGTTTCTTCAACCATAACGGAACTCCTTTGTTAATTGTTTCACATAATAAGTTTAGCATGAGATACCCTAGTCTGCAAGCGTTTTTAGCTCAAAATGAAAAACAATCGCCAAATAATTTTTGACGATTGCTCATTCATTCTATTTATTTTCAAAAGGCAGATAAATTAAAGTAATTCTTCAAATTCTGCAGTTTGACTACCTTCGATGCGGTCAATTTTCAAGTTTTCCAACGCGCGAAGCATCATCCCTTCGATATCCAAGCGTTCTTCGTATTCCTGTACTTTATCCAAGCGAGGGCGTGTTTTTGGTTGAGGGGGAGCAAAAATCGTACAGCAGTCTTCAAAGGGTTGGATCGCCAATTCAAAAGTATCGATGCGTTCCGCAATTTCGATGATTTCCAATTTATCCATCGTGACTACCGGCCGAATAATTGGTGTCGTAGTTACCTCATTGATTGCTACCATACTTTGTAGAGTTTGTGAGGCTACTTGCCCCAAGGACTCGCCATTGATGATGACCAGGCCCTTACGCATCTCACGAATCGCATCCGTTAAGCGGAGCATCATTCGTCGAGTCAGCGTCATCCAATACCCTTGTGGTACGTGGCGTTTGATTTCTTCTTGCACTTCAGTGAAAGGTACTTCGATAAATTGAATACTGCCCACATATGGAACCAATTTTTCAGTCAAATCCTTGGCTTTTTTCAACGCCTGCTCACTGGTATAAGGAGGGCTAGCAAAATGGACGGCTTCGATTTCTACGCCCCGTTTCATCGCCAAGTACCCCGCCACCGGTGAATCGATGCCACCTGAGAGCATCAGCATGCCACGACCGCTGGTTCCAACTGGTAAACCGCCAGCACCTTTGATCGTTTCATAAGAAAGATAGGCACCATCCAAACGAATCTCTACTCGTAAATTGATTGTTGGTTTTTTCATTTGAACTTGAATCTCAGGAAAAAGATCAAATACTGCATTCCCTAAAACTTGATTCAACTCATTGCTGTCTAGCTCAAAATCATGGTCGCTACGTTTTGCCGTGATTTTAAACGTTTCCTTTCCAGTATAGATTTCCTGCATCACTTCTTGCACAGCTTCTTTCAAAGCCGGAACCGTTTTAGCGACTTGGATACTAGGAGAAAAATTTTGGATACCGAAAACTTTTTGCAATTTAGGAATGATTTCATCACTATCAGCGCCATTTAAAAGCAGGTGCATGCGATCTCGTTCAGCATGGATTTTTACTGCTGGAAAATCCGACAGTGTCCGGCGAACATTTTCTGCCAACTGCATAATAAAACTGCGGCGATTTTTTCCTTTGGTGGATAGTTCACCATAACGAACCATAATTTCTGTATATTTCACGTAATAGACTCCCTTAGGTATTAAATTTTCACTACATATATCCTCCCACTTGCTTTTTTAGTCAAAGTGGAACGATCATCCTTATTTTTTTGGACTATTCTTCTTAGTTGATTTTAGAAAATTTTTGGTAGAGTTGATTGAAAATAATCAGGAATTGCTCAACCTCTGCCATCGTATTGCTTTCATCTAAGCTGATGCGGACGGCTGAGGTGGCAAGGGCATTGGGTACATGCATGGCATGTAAGGTACTGCTTGCCATCTTCTTTCGGCTGGAGCAAGCGCTTGTTGTAGAAAGGTAAATCTGTTTTTCTTCGAACGCATGCACCATTACTTCCCCACGAATACCTTTAAGGGCGAAACATAAAATATGGGGAGCAAAATTTTCTTCCTCAGAAAAAATCGTTACTTTATCATATGCTGCCAAAGCCGTACGCAAATAAGTTTTCAAAAGCTGCACATGTTGAGGCCGTTCTACTTTTTTTTCTAAAGAAAGGCGCAATGCTTTTGCCATTGCGACGATGCCCGGCACATTTTCCGTTCCACTGCGATGATTTTGTTCCTGACCGCCACCCGTCAACAACGGAGCGATTTTCCGACCTTTTCGCCAGTAAATAAAACCGACTCCTCGCGGTCCGTGAAATTTGTGAGCAGAAAACGTTGCAAAATCCACTCGATCGGTCAGCCATTTTTCTTGGGGAACTTTGGTGATTGCCTGTACGGCATCCACATGAAAATGAATCTTAGGATGATTCTTCAATACTTCACTGATTTCCCTGATTGGTTGAATCGAACCGATCTCATTATTGACTGCCATAATTGAAACTAAAATTGTTTCTGAACGAATCAGTTTTTCTAATGCGGCAACATCTACGAATCCAGCGGCATCTACCGGTGCAATACTGATATCAAAGCCAAGCTCTTGCAATTGTGCCGCAGTTTCTGAGACAGCCGGATGCTCAATACTAGAAATAATCATGTGGCGTCCGTAGGTTTGCTTTTCAATTGCGGTTCCTTTTACTACCCAGTTGTCCCCTTCTGTCCCACCGGAAGTAAACCAAATCTCCCCAGGTGCAACAGAAAGCAATTCTGCAATTTGCTTGCGGGCCTGCTGAAGCAGACGATCTGCCTGACTGCCTAAATCATGTAAGCTCGATGGATTACCAATGATCCGTTGACTTGTTTTTACATATGTATCAAGTGCCTGTGGAAAAATGGGCGTTGTTGCACTATTATCAAAATAAATCATGAAAAAATCCCTCTCTTTTGGAAATTCTTACCCATTATATACGCTGTGTCGCTTCCTTTCAAGGTACAGCTTTTTGTAAGCGATTTTCTTTTTATCCCATAAAAAAACTTGAAACACTCAAAGGAATGTTTCAAGTTCTGCATTTATACTAAATCACGGTTATTGAAGTAGAAACTTTCGATACGTTTGAAAGCACCGGGTTCTACCCGTTCCAAGGAAGCGCCGATTTCATCCAATGCTTCTTGGTAACGATAGTCTTTCGTAAACAGTTGAAGACTCTTGTCAATGGACGCCTTGATTTCTGGATGGGAATGGCGGTAACGATTGGCGTATTGCATCATTTGTTCCGTCAAAGCTGCGGCATCCACAAGGTCGTGGGTTTTTTCATCCAACAATTCTAAGTCTTCGTTACAAATATCAACCAGTTTGTTGACTTCTTCCATGTTGATTCGGATTTTATTCAAGGCTTTGCTTAATTCTTCTACACGATCCGTCGCTACAAAGAAGAATTCCAAATAATCTCCCGGCAAGCCAGGCAAGCGTTGTTTTTCCACGAAACGTTTTAAGTTGCGTAATTTGAATTCATATTGTTCCACTTTTTCCTGCGCAGCTTTTTCTCCCTTACGCAAGTCATGAAGAGAATCATCGATCTCTACCTGTTGGTTTTCAATGTCATCCAAAATCTTGTAAGCATCTTTGTAGAAAGATTGAACCTCTGAAAAAGGGATTTCGTGATGGGCCATCATCGGCTCGATCTCGCCATTGCGTTTTGCCAACTCATCAATTTCAGATTGGAAACCACGTACCCGGCCTAGCTCGTTATGATTCAACGTATAGCTTTGTGCGGTGTGATCCAACTCGATCAATAGCTGACGATTATTTTTCGTTGCATGTTGGATATAATCTGTAATGACTTGTCGATTTTTAAGTACATATTTTTTCGAATCAATTTCCCGTTCCATTACCGTATAAAGAGAATCAATGGCACTTGAAGTATCCCGGTTAGCGACTTCTACTGCATCAATCTCGGTCTTTTCCAAATCCTTCATGGAATTTTCCACTCGTTTTTTCACGCGATTGATTTCATCTTGGAAATTTTCTTCTGGGAACACGTAATGATCTGCCAACAAGCGTTTGTAGCCATCTTGAATTTCTTTTAACTGATCTGGGAAAGTTTTGTTCAGTTCTTCGTAAGCGGTTGGGATACGTTTGATTACATCATCCAACTCGTAAGTATGTTTTTCTGCTTTTTCCAGGACTTCTCTTGCTTCTACCGGGTCACCGGAGGTATTCAGTGTGACAAACTGTGTAAATTCGATTTCGATGTTTTTGATTTGTTTTTGTAATTCTGAATAGGCTGGACCGTATTCGTCACCATTTTCCCGTAACCCTTTTTTCAGGTCTTCGTAGATATCCAACGCTTTTTGGACTTCAAGGGAGTTGCGTTCTTCGCTTTCCCGTAGTTCCTTCAGACCGGCACGGATTTCTTCGACTTCTTTTTCCATGTGATCCATCGTTGCCTCTGCATCACCGATTGCCGTTTTCGCTTTAAGGAAGCGGAAGGTTTCATTTAAACTCTCAACTTCAAAAATTTGGCTTTCTAATTCAGCGAAATCACTGGTGGAGATATCCGTCCACTTTTGGTTCCATTCTCGAAAGGTATTCTGACTTTGTCCAACCAGATGCATTTTCTTTACATCATCGACTTCTTCGATCACTGGCAGATCAAACAGTTCTTCCTTTCGTTTCTCCAAAACTTTGAGGCGCTCCTCATTTTTCTTGCGCATGAAAAAACTAATCGAGTAGAGCACTGCCGCCACAACTATGACAGCAATTACGATTCCGATGATAACATTACTTCCCATTTAAAGTTCCTCCGCTTTCGAATATACAATGTTTGAAGCCTTAAAATAACTTTGGCTATGCTTATCTAATTGAAATTCTGCTTTTCTTCGCCTGTTTTCAACAAAAGGCATCTACGCTAGATTATATCACAAACCTATGTGGCAATCACTACGTAACGGAAAAAAACTTTTGACTTTTTTCATTGGGGGATTTTCATAAAACGACCTGATTACCAAGGTCTCTTTCTCCTTACTTTCCGTCATTTTTCAATTTATTTTTCATTTATTCTCTGAAAACTTGCTTTTTTTCTCATTTTTTTGTAATCTATATGAAATATAAAATCGAGGCGATAAGATGAAAGTAGCAAAATTTGGAGGCAGTTCACTGGCTTCTAGTGAACAGGTAAAAAAAGTAGTAGCAATCATCAAAGACGATCCCGAACGCAAATTCATCGTGGTTTCTGCGCCGGGAAAACGATCAGGCAACGATACGAAAGTGACGGATCTGCTGATTCAATTATATAATGAAAAAATAGCGGGAAAAAATCTGGATGTACTATTGCAACTGATTTTTGATCGCTACAAAGAAATCGGTCAGGCATTTGATCTGTCCGAAGAAACGTTGAAAAAAATCTGGCAGGACCTGATGGCGTTAAAAACACTGGAAACCACAGATAATCCCCATCTCTATGATACGATTTTAGCAAGTGGTGAAGACAACAACGCTAAGCTGATTGCCGGAATTTTACAAGCGCAAGGCATTGCGGCACGCTATGTCAATCCGCAGGCTTTAGGCATTTTAGTTACTGATGAACCGGGGAACGCCCGTATCCTGCTGAAGGCTTACGAAAAAATCAATCAGTGGGCAACCTCTGAAGAAGTATTAGTCATTCCAGGATTTTTTGGCTATACCGAAGCAGGCAAAGTGTGTACTTTTTCCCGTGGCGGCTCTGATATCACAGGCTCAATCGTCGCTTCCGGGGTCAAAGCAGACCTCTACGAAAACTTTACTGATGTCGATGGTATCTACTCTGCCCATCCAGGATTTGTCTACCATCCTGAACTGATTAAAGAATTGACCTATCGGGAAATGCGGGAATTGGCTTATGCCGGCTTCACGGTTTTTCATGATGAAGCGCTCATGCCATCTTACCGGGCTAAAATTCCGGTAGTTATCAAAAATACCAATAATCCGACGGCTCCCGGAACAAAAATCACCAACCAACGAGATCGCCATGAAAAACCGGTGGTAGGAATCGCCAGCGATGAAGGATTTACGATGATTTATATCAACAAATACTTGATGAATAGAGAAATCGGTTTTACCCGCCGTATTTTGACGATCTTTGAAGATTTTGGTTTGGGTTACGAGCATATGCCTTCTGGAATTGATGATATTTCCATCGTTTTACGGGCGAATCAATTAACACCAGCAATTGAAGAAGAATTGCTGCGTACCATTGCCTATGAAATTGATCCTGATGAACTGCGAATCACCCATGATTTATCTATGATTATGGTCGTTGGTGAAGGAATGCGGCAACGGGTGGGGATCACTGCCGAAAGCACCGCTGCTCTCGCCCGCAAAAAAATCAACTTAGAAATGATCAACCAAGGTTCTTCTGAAGTTAGCATCATGTTTGGTATTCATAAAGATCAGGAAAAACTAGCTATTCGAACGTTGTATTATACCTTTTTCGATTAAAAAAATGGTCAGAAAAAACGATTTACTCGTTTTCTGACCATTTTTTTTGTTGTTCGATGGCTTTTCTAATCCGTGCTTCGGGGGCATGCTTTTCTCCCCAGTCCGCAGGTTTCAGCACTTTATTTGTTTCTGGATCATAGTGGGGTTTCCCGTCAGGAAAAAGTTTTGCCATGTTGGCTTCATGAACAATCGCCATGATCGGTTCCGGGTCCACGCCCAACAAGGAAAAGGAGCCATAAGTCAGATACAGCAAATCCGTTAACGCATCGACTTGCTCCACTAACGAGTCTTCACTAGGCTTTCCTTTGGCAACAATTTTTGCCTGTCCACGATCAATCGCCTGATGGAGTGCTGCAACACCATCATTAAATACCTGCGAATCATTTCTACTGGCGGCATACAAAAATTCCACAAGCTCTTCGATTTTAAAGGCTGCTCGATGTCCTGCTTCTTCAGCTGAAAAAGCAGTTGGGTGTTGCGGCTTTCTAGGATCAAAAATATGGTGGAATTCTTCTGTCATTTCAAAGGGTTTCAATGGATCGTCTCCTATTCGATTACTTGGTAGTGACGCAACGCTTTCGCAATGCCATCTTGGTTGTTCGTATCTGTTACGTACACCGCTGTTTCTTTAACGATGGGCTGGGCATTTCCCATCGCAATTCCCACGCCCACGCCTTGCAGCATTTCAATATCATTCATGTGGTCGCCAAAGGCCATGGACTCAGAAACAGCAATACCGTGATGCTCCAAAAAGGCATGGATACCACGGATTTTAGAGCCGCCCTTTGGTACAATATCCACCGAATAGGGATTAGAACGCTGGAAGTCACACATTGGAAATTGCTGGATCAATTTTTCCGTTTCTCCCTGCACGCTTAGCATCATACATTGATAAATCGGTTGTTTCAAAATCGCCATTTTTTTATAATGGTTTTTGCTTTTGTAGAAGCTCAATTTTTGCAATGTCTGTTTTAAAATGGCTACCGGAAAATGCCGCGGCAAAAAGCGGATCATTTTTTTCCCTGCCATCGATTGACTCAACATCATCGTCCGACTGCCATCGATTTGATCCCGTGCTCCAAACATAATTTGGCGGCTGTGAATATCTGCATAGTGAACGATTTGCCGCAAAGTCTCTTGTTGAAAGGCTTGTGCATGAATCGTTTCCTCTTTTGTATAAACCAATTGTCCGTTATAAGTCACGTACATATCTAATGGCAAGTCATTGAGCAACTCTGTGATTTTTACCGGACCCCGACCCGTAGCGACTCCGACAAAAATTCCCTTTGCCCGCGCTTGTTGAATGGCTTTTTTAGTACTTTCCAAAACTTCTCCCCGGCTGGAAAGCAAGGTACCGTCAATATCAAAAAAAATAGCTTTTATCATTGTTCTCCTCAAAATAAATCCAATTGACCTGGATTCAATCCTTGATAGGTCAAATTCATCCGTTTATTTAATTCCATCGCATTTTCTGCCGCATCGCCGCCTGCATTGTTGTTAAAAATCACTACCACATTTTGGGAATCCTCCGCCACTTTTTCAATCGTTGCCTGCAATTCTGCCAATTCAGTCTGTGAGTAATGATACAACGTTCGTTTGCTCTGAGCATCCGGACCTTTCGCCTGCCAGCCAACATCATTTCTTCCATGAAAACGGCAGAGTGTAAATGCAGAATTGGTGACAAAGGCATCCAACGGAACCGTAGTAGACAATTTTTTTGGTTCATCGATCACCGCCAGTGAAAACTGCTGGCTTGACATAAATTGTCGTGTTTTTTCAAGATAGCGGGGCTCATACCAAGAGTAATCCCGAAACTCAATAGCAAGGGACAGATTTGGAAAGAGTTGCCGTAGCATTCGCAGATGCGCTACACTTTCTTTGGTACATTTAAACGTTGCCGGAAATTGGGCAAGAGCACAAAAAAGACGGTCACTGTCAATCATCGGTGCTAGATTTGTCAAAAATTCCTCTGCCATATCTTGCATCGTTTTTCCTTCCGGCAATTCGTCTTGGCAAGTCAAGCTGCTGGGAAGTTTCATAATAAATTGAAAGTTTTCGGGAATTTGAGTCAACCAATTCTCCACTACTGATTTTTTAGGAACAAAATAATAACTGGTATCTAATTCTACCACTGGTAAATGGCTGGCGTACTCAAACAATGTACTTTTCTTTTTTCCGGTCAAAAATTCGTGTTCATCAAATCGGGTCAAACCAACTCTGATCATCGTTCATTCATCACACCTATTTTTTTTCTTATTAAGATAGTATACAATAATTTTAGGAAAACAGTAAAGATTTGATTGGAGGAACGTCACATGACCCGCATACTCATTTTACATACCGGCGGCACCATTGCCATGAAAGAAAATACCTTAACTGGAAAAGTCAGCCCTGATGTTGTCAACCCGTTGATGGATGCCAAAATTGACCTGCCTGACACAGCAGAAGTTATCGTGGAGGATATTTTTAATCTTCCTAGTCCTCACATTCAGCCTAGTCATATGCTGCAACTAAAGGAACGAATCCAGCTTGCTAAACTTGCCGGAATCGATGCTGTGGTGATCACTCATGGAACAGATACTTTAGAAGAAACGGCTTTTTTCTTGGATACTACAATCGGCAATCTGCTGCCGATTGTCGTGACCGGTGCCATGCGCTCCAGCAATGAGTTAGGCAGTGATGGGTTGTACAATTTTGAAAGTGCTGTTCGGGTGGCTCTTGCACCGGAAGCAATCGGCAAAGGGGTTCTAGTCGTGATGAATGATGAAATCCACTCTGCCCGCTACGTGACAAAAACTCATACGACAAATGTGGCAACCTTTCGTACGCCAACGTTGGGACCTATCGGTTTGGTGACCAAAAATCGAATTATTTTTTTACAGGAATTATTACCCACGGTTCATTGGGATGTTGATACCGTGGAGGGCATTATTCCCATCGTCAAAGCTTATGCCGGAATGGACGGGGAATTATTTGAGGCGCTGGCTCAAAATCAAATTGATGGGTTGGTCATCGAGGCCTTGGGTGCTGGCAATCTGCCGCCGCAAACCTTGCCGCCCCTGCAAAAATTATTGGAACAAAACATTCCCATTGTATTAGTTTCCCGCTGTTTCAATGGCATTGCAGAACCTGTTTACGATTATGAAGGCGGAGGGAAAGACCTTCAAGAACGAGGAATTATTTTTTGCAGTGGGATCAATTCACAAAAAGCCCGGCTCAAATTATTGATTGCCAAAAATCGTCAATTGACATCAGAGGCCCTCATTACTTTCATGGCTGATTAATCATCCGCCTTTTTCATAAAACAAAGCACGCTCCCTTGGCAAGGAAAGCGTGCTTTATTTTATTTTTTCCATGTGATGACAGCTTCACAATAGGTTTGTTCTCCCATTCGAATATTGTGTCGGGTTTCTACTTGTCCATCCGCTAATGAAATAACTTCAAAATGACTTTCAATCTCATTGCCATACTCAACTTCTTTATCAAAACGGACATTGACTTCTTGTGGCACATGAGCGCTGAGAAATTCATAGCCTAATACATCGATCATCCAATTAAAATACATCGCATTGTTGACGTGCTGATTGCTGTCGATATCATAAAAACGAACCCGATAGGTCAAACTTTTTCCCGTTTCAATTGCCGGAATTTTCGGATACCGTTTGATTCGTTTAATTTTTTCACTTTCATAAGGCGCAATGATTTCTTCAGGAACACTGCTCATTTTGCGATTTTCAATATCCATCAAAACGAAAACTGATTCCATTTTCACCAGTTCATTGCCTTCTTGATCCTGCAGCCAAAAATTTCGGTAACAAAAGTACTTGTTGTAGGCAGTGGCTTCTGTCGTGACAAGAATCGTTTCCCCTACGCGAGGCAATCGAGTAATCGTCATCAGGTAATTCGTGATGACCCAAGTCAGCCCGAAAGAACGGACGAACGCCGAATCCCGCTCCAAAAATGCACTTTGCTCTTCAGAAGTCTTGATTGCCACACCGATCATTGCCGGAAAGGTCATGGTTTGGTTCACGTCACATTCATAATAAGCGACTTCATGTTGGTTCGTGTATTTTGCCAAAATTTGCCTCCTAAAATTCAATAGATTTTGCTCTAATACCTTTAAGTATAGCAGAAACTGCAGGAATCGTCCCTGCAAAAAAAGAAGAATCAGTTTCCCGATTCTTCTTTTTGCACTTCTTTTGTTATGCTAATGCGCCCATAGGATCCCAAGGTGCTAAAACTTGTGGATCTGCGTCAAAAGCGGCTTGTTGTTCTGGAGTCAGAAAGTCTTTGCGAACAACGATTTGGTAGGTAAATTCATCCATCCACGCATCGCTCATGACGAAGAAGCCGTTGTCACCAACTTTTTCTCCCCAGCTGTTTTCAACTTTCCATTTGGTTGATTGGCCTTCTACCAAATCAACACCCGTCAATACCATCGCATGGGTCATCAAACTTTCGCCAAAATCTAGGCGTTGCGCTTTGGTCATGGTAAAGTCGACATCAAACAACTCATTCATGGAATAAGCATCTAGGGACATGATTCCTGAATCCCGCGTCGAAGATTGACCGACATCACAGCCAAACCAGACAGATTCCCCTTGTTCCAACTGCACAATTGCTAATTTTTTGAAGGTTGTCATATCCACATTCAAATAACGAACATCTTTCCCACCCACAACATTTCCTAACATTTCGACCGTGTAAGAACGGTTAAATGGTTTGTCTGCAGTCGGTGCATTGATGATGCTGACATAGTTGTCTAAATCCACATCCACATATTTTTTGTAAAAGGTTTGTGGTGTCAGTGCTTGATCCAGATGGTAATTTTTTTCTTCATCACGGTATTCAAAATCAAAGCTTTCTGGAGGTGTGCCTAAAGAAATGGCTAGAAAATCATACACATCTTGAAGCATTTTCCCTTTTTCTGCTTGGATTTCTCCCGCTGTTTTTCCATCTGCTACAAGTTGGCGCAATGCGACAGCATCTTTCCGCAATTTTTTATTTAAAAAGGTGTTCAAATCCCGTGAATTTGACGAATTGCTACTTTCTGGCATTGCTGTTTTAGGAACGACCCCGTATTTTTCAAAAATCGAGACCATCATGTCCCATTGTCCACCGTCTTGTTGAGGGGTTTGCAGTAAGAAGGCAACCTTCCGGCTTGTTACGTCTTCCTTTGCAGTTGCTAAAATATTTTCATAAAAGTAATTGGCTTTTTCGTATTTATCCCAGAAGAAGGTATAATTTTGAGAAAGTTCAAAATCCTTCAATTGGAAAGTGTTCAACATTTTATGACGGAAGGTGTTTAACGCAGCAAACATCCAGCAACGACCGGATTGTTTTTGGTTGGCAACTTTCCCAGTCGCTACATCCACAGAAAAAACCGGAACATTATTGACCTGTGCGCTGACATTTTCCGCAGAAGCCTTGATTCCATTTTTTACCACTGTGCGTTGTAGTGCCAAGTGTTTCTTATTTGCTGCAAAATCTGCAGCAAAGTTTGTAGTCATTTCTTTTGAAATTTCAGACATTTTTTTCATCCTTTCACGTACTAATCTTCCTCATTTTACTCCTCAAAGCCATGGAAAACAAGATTTGCGGAAATATTCAGAAAATTATTTTCTATTCATGAAAGAAGATCAGCTATCGGGTGCTGTCATAGTCAGCCAATCCACCAACGCATCCAGTTTTGTTTGAAGCCGTTGATACGCCTCCGCCATTTTCCCTGAGGACAAAACAATCGTCAAAAGAACACTTCCAAGAAAAAGTCCGCATAATCCCAGCATTGTCAACTTGGTTTCTTCGATGGCCACCGCGCGCAATCCTTTGATGAAAAAGCCCTGCAAAAGATACACCAGCAACGTATTGGCGCCCCACCTTGTCAAAATGAGCTGTTTGCGGGGAACCAGCGCCAGCACCCCATAGGTTCCGATCAATCCCAACGCCAGCATCAGCATCCGTACCGCACTTCCCAACAAAGGCGAAGCCAAAAATTCTTCGTAAGGTTTCGAACCAAAAACCATGTATTTATTCAAATATTCAATGTTGCGGATAAAAAGAAAAATGAAAAACAATCCGGCGATTCCTAAAAGACGATGACTTCCCCGTCTAATGTTATCCACCTGTTCTTTTGTCACATAATGTCCAATCACAAAGAAAGGCAAAAACGCAAAAGTTCGCTGCAACGTCAAATCTCTAGACATGAAAGGCAGATACCCACTTAACAAACTCAAAATAAAGCTGAGGGTGATACCAACTTCTGGTCGGAGATATTGAAAAAGATACAAGGACAACTGCCAGAAAAATAAACTAAGCAGAAACCACAGCGACCATTGGGGAACCAGCAGCTCCCACGAAAATTCCCGCTGCAAACCGATCAGAGAATAATAAGCGGAATAAATCAACTGGAACAAAATATAAGGCAATACCAATTTTTTGAATAGTTTTTTGATATTTCCCGGACGATTAAAGTTTTTAGTAAAGAAGCCGGCAATCAAAATAAAGGCCGGCATATGAAATGTAAAAATGAAATAATAAAGATCTGTATAAAAAGGATGGTCTTCAATAAATGGCTGCAACAGATGGGTAAAGACCACCAGAATCATCAAAAAAAATTTTGCATTATCAAAATAAGGTTCTCTATTTTGTTTCTTCATGAGGGAAACTCCTTTCGAGCCTTGATGTTTCACTTATTTTCCTAAAAAAAGCTTACTCTCTATTTTAAAATAACATTATTTCCATCCTATTACAGCTACTTAACAAATAGTCATCGATTGCTTTTATGTATTGGTTGTATTAATATATATAATACAAAGAGGTGAAGAATATGTTGTTAGAAATCGATAGCCGCTCCGAGGAACCGATTTATCGGCAAATCAGCGATCAAATCATTTTGGGAATCGCCCGTGGTGATTTGCAGGTGAATGAACAGCTCCCCTCCGTTCGTCAATTAGCCGACGAATTAGGTGTCAACATGATGACCATCGCCAAAGCCTACACCTTTTTAAAAGAAGCCGGTTACCTGATTACGGATCGTCGTAAAGGGACCACCGTTCGGCTCCCAGAAAACTATCGGGAAGAGACTCAGCAGGACTATCAAAACCAGTTGGCGGTCCTTTTAGCTCAAGCCGTTTTACATCATCGCTCCGAGAAACAAATTTTAGCAGACGTTCAATATTATCTAAAAGAATTCACCGAAGGAAGGGACTAGCATGCGTATATTTTTAGTCGGCATTTTTATCATTATTCATGTTGTAATGGCACTTTCACTGCGTTTAGCAGGCACACCGCATAATCACGTCTTGTTGGAAAATACCTTAGCACCCCATCACTTAAATGCACCGGAAGTCGTAGCAATTGCGAAGGAGTACAAACGCCGGCTGCTGCAAATTGCCATTGGTCTGAGTATTTTCAGTTTTTTGATGTTACTGCCAAAATACGAAGCCTTCGTAATGACCCTGCTTTGGGTAAATTTGCTGCTACTTTCAGTGTATTATATTTGCGAAATTCTGTACATTCGCAAGCTGCATCGGCTGATCGTTGAAAAAAATTGGCAACTACCTATTGAACCGATTCTTATTGACACCCAGCTCATTCAAACAAAAAATAAAAAACTCGTCTCTTGGCTTTGGTTCCTGCCCTCCCTTGCCCTGTTGATAATTGGCAGTGTACTGACCCTGCAAAAAGATTCTCTCACCACATGGCCTTTATTGTTCAGTACTGCGCTCATTTGGCTGCTATTTATTATTTTCTGGTACTCTCTTTCTCGTTTATCCGTTCGTCCGATGACGAATGACCAAAAAATCAACCGGCAATACAACGATCTGACAAAACATTACTGGTCTCTTTTGACAGTGACCGGTGCTTACATGATTCTTCCGATCCTCTATTTGCCTTTATTCCGTCTGGATATTTCTGGGTGGGCAGGAAAACTGTGGGTCGGTGCTGGGCTTTTTATCTTGATTGCAAGTGCTTTTGCCAGTATCGGCTTTTTACTGCGATTACGTCAAAAACAAGATCAACTGCTAAGTCAGATTCCAGATTACCGCTATATGGGGGAAGATCAGTACTGGCGGTATGGCGTCTACATCAATCCTAATGACACTCGTTTGTTTTTGCCGGACCGGATTGGAATGAATATGTCTGTCAATCTTGGCCGTCCTGTTGGTAAACTGATTATGGGAGCGGTTGGACTTTTGCTAGTGGGTGTGATGGTAGCAATCTTATCCACGTCTTATCTCTACGACTTTACTGCCGATCCTTTTAAGTTTTCACTAGAAGAAAACCAGGTGGAATTAACTGCTCCTTTAGCCATTTCTTCTACTATTCCAGTAGAGAAAATTGAATCCGTCACATTGATTGACCATATAAACGGAGCGGTCGTTCGTACCAATGGCTATGGCACAGAAAATTATTCCGTGGGACATTTTCAAGTGGATGGCAAATCGGCGAATTTCTATCTCTCCATGCAATCTAAGCCCATTCTACTAATCAAAACAAAAAAAACCGATTATTATTACACCAACAAGAACCCCGAATTGACCAAAGAAGCTTACGAAAAACTACGATAAAAGCCCTCCTCTCAAAAAAAGAAAGAGCCTTCTGGTGAGCAGAAACTTGCTACAGCGACAATAAATAGGAGACGCCAAAAAATGGCGTCTCCTATTTATTATTTAACTCCGGCAGTAGGACTCGAACCTACGACATCATGATTAACAGTCATGCGCTACTACCAACTGAGCTATGCCGGAAGAATGTACCCATATAATACCAACTCTTTAATTTTTTGGCAATCGTTTTCCATTTCGTTTGGTGATTTTTTTGTTTCCTTCAAAAAATTGATCCTTCTCACCAATTTTCCATTGACAAACGGACCGGTATCAAGTATTCTATATCTTGTGTTAAATAACAGGCCGCTTTAGCTCAGCTGGTAGAGCGCATCCATGGTAAGGATGAGGTCGTCGGTTCAAGCCCGACAAGTGGCTTAAAAATTTCTTTGAAAAAACGCTGAACCTGACCACGGTTTCAGCGTTTTTTCGTACATAAAATTCAAACGAAAGAAGGATTTCTTATATTTATTCGTCCTAGTATCCCAACAGATAAGCCACTGCTACAAAAAATTTTTTACGACAGTCGAAAAGCGGCCTTTTTTTGGGAAGACTCCGCCAAGTACCAATTAACGGATTTCGACCAAAGCACACAAGAAGAACTAGTACTTGTCGCCCAAGACCAGGAAAAAATCTGCGGCTTTATTTCCCTCTACCTTCCAGAAAATTTTATCCACAATCTTTTTGTCGCACCTGAAGCAACCGGTCAGCATATTGGCAAACAATTATTGACAGCCGGACTTGCTCGGCTTGAGCGACCGGCTCGATTAAAATGTGTTTCCAAAAATCAATTGGCTTTAGCTTTCTATTTGAAAAATGGTTGGGAAAAAGAATGGGAGACCATCGCCCCAGAGAATTATTGGAATTTAATTTACACCAAAGAAAAATAATCTGCCAATGCTTGTGGCGTAGCAAATAATTTTTCTGCTCCTGCTGCCGCTAATTCCTCTTGACTGCCAAAACCATATAAAACGCCAGCGGTCGCCAATCCGTTTGCCTTTCCTCCCAGAATATCATGTTTACGGTCACCAATCATCACGGCGGCTTCTTTGTCGATTGCCACCGTCTCCAGCGCATACGCTAACACATCTGCCTTAGCCGCTCGTTTCCCTTCCATATCTGCACCATAAATGCCTGTAAAATACTTTTCAAATCCCAGCACTGCTAAAATTTCTTCCGCAAAGTGCTCCGGTTTGGAGGTAGCAAGATACAGTGTTTTTGTTTCCGACAACTTAGCCAAAGCTTCTGGAATCCCCTCGTAAACCACGATTTGCTTGATACCCTCTTTTGCATAGTTTTCCCGATAATACCTGACTGCTAGTTCCAATTGTTTATCCGACAATCCAATCTTTTTAAAAGAATCCGCTAAGGGCGGTCCGATAAATGACCGCAGTTGTTCCTCCTCTAAAGTTGGTCCGTTGATTTTAGCCAATGAATAGCGAATGGAGGAAAAAATTCCCTGACTCGAATCAATCAAGGTGCCATCCAAATCAAAAAATAAACATTCTTTCACGCATTTCTCTCCTTTTTATTTCTTCCAAATTTATTTTCAATTCCTACTATACACTAAAATCTACAAAACAAAATAATTGCGGAAAAAAATGAAATCCGATATACTTACTTTTAGTAAGAAATATAAAAGTGAAATTTATTGGAGGCCAAATTTATGGATACACAAATTAGAGGATTACACCACGTTACCGCAATGACATCAAGTGCAGAAAAAATCTATCGTTTCTTCACGGATCTTTTAGGCTTACGTTTAATCAAAAAAACCGTCAACCAAGACGATATTGAAACTTACCATTTATACTTTACCGATGATTTAGGTTCAGCCGGTACCGATATGACCTTTTTCGACTTTCCTGGCATTCCTAAAGGGACAAAGGGAACAAATTCGATTTCCCGTACCTCTTTCCGCGTAAAAAACGATGCTGCACTAGATTATTGGGTGGATCGTTTTAATCAAAATAATGTCGATCACGGTGAAATTCAAGAACGTTTCGGCAAAAAATATCTGGAATTTGAAGATTTTGACAACCAACGCTACCAATTGATTTCTGACGAAAAAAATCAAGGTGTTGCTGCCGGTACTCCTTGGAAAAATTCCAATGTTCCTGCCGAATCAGCAATCATTGGCTTAGGCCCAGCTTTTGTTACCGTTCAAAACTTTGAACACATGCAACTTGTTTTGGTCAATGTACTAGGCTTCAAATTAGTTGACGCAGAAGGCAGCTTCCATCTTTTTGAAATCGGTGAAGGCGGAAACGGCGCAAGCATCATCGTTGAACATCGGACAGATTTGCCGCTTGCCGGTGAAGGCTTTGGAAATGTCCACCACTTGGCTTTACGGGTAGCTGATAAAGAAGCCCTTGAATGGTGGATTGATCGCATCAACCAGCTTGAATTCCCTAATTCCGGCTACACAGAGCGTTTCTACTTTGCTTCTGAATACTTTATGGCAGCACCGCAAGTTTTATTTGAATTAGCAACAGATGGTCCCGGTTTCCTAGAAGACGAAACCTATGAAGCTGCCGGAGAAATTTTATCCTTGCCACCATTCTTAGAACCAAAACGCAAAGAAATCGAGGATTACGTTCGCCCATTCGACACTTCAGATGCAAATAAAAAACGTCAATAATCATTTTTCTAAGCACCTACAAAAATAAAAAAACTGGGCATCCATTTGTGATTCCCAGTTTTTCTCTTACTAAAACGGAGGATTTCATGCTACATTACCAAGCAAACCAACTTACCCAAAAACAAAATTATAAATTCTTGACCGGAACAGTAGCCCCACGCCCAATCGCCTGGATTACTACAAAAAACAACCAGACGGATGTAATCAATGCTGCACCCTTCAGCTACTTTACAGTTGTTGCCAGCAAACACCCCCTTGTCTCCCTCTCCATCAATCGTAAAGAGGGGAAAACCAAAGATACTGCCAATAATCTTTTGGAAAATGGTGAAGGGGTCATTCATTTAGTTACCCCTTCCGTTCTTCAAGATATGAATCAAACCGCCGCAACGCTTGCTCCGGCAGAAAGCGAACTGGCTCTGATTGACCAAACACTCGTGGATAGCCAACAGGTAGCTGTTCCCGGATTTGAAGAACCATTGATTCGAATGGAAGTAAAACTGCATCAATACGTTCCTATTATTATTGATGAAACCACCATCAGTGACCTTTTTATTCTAGAAGTGACAGACTACTACTTCAATGAAACAATTTTCGATGAGGAAAAAGAATATATTTTAACAGAAAAATTACAGCCAATTTCTCGACTCGCCGGCAATTTCTACGGCCATCTTGGAAAAACAGAAGAAATTTCTCGTCCACAATAAAAAGAACAGGGGAGCGAAACTTGCCTCTCTGTTCTTTCTTTTTATTTTCCACTTATTTCCGCAAATCAACGATTGGTACAAAGTTATCCAGGACACCACCAGGGCTTCCCAATTTCAAGACTTGTAATCGCTGATCCACAGTAAAAATCATTTCTTCTGCCATGTATAGCTTTGAATATTCCTTGATGTAGATCTTCCCGATTTCACTAGCTATTGCTGCCTCGTAATCACTCAAATCTTGTTCTTCTGATAAGACCAATAAGCGAAAACTGGTATCTAATGAGCAAACACCCATCTTAGAATACTTTCCAACGCCGTCATCCAGATCCAATACAATGACTGCTTTTTCTGAAAGAAATGGCGCCAACTTTTCTTTTGCCTCTTTGCTGAATTGAATATTCATCAAATTACCTCCCTACAACAATCTTGTTGGACTGATCGTAACACAGACCAGCTTTTTCCTACCAACAATCTGTTTGAAGATTCTTCAGAGCACAAAAAAAAGAGATAGCCTGTGCTATCTCGAAATTACTCCGGCAGTAGGACTCGAACCTACGACATCATGATTAACAGTCATGCGCTACTACCAACTGAGCTATGCCGGAATAAACCAGCGTGGCGACGTCCTACTCTCACAAGGGGCAACCCCTCACTACAATCGGCGCTAAGAAGCTTAACTTCTGTGTTCGG
>NZ_BJDS01000020.1 GCF_005405265.1 Enterococcus songbeiensis | reverse complement strand
TGTTGGGTAATAAAACAATAAACAGCGTTAGGACAATGTTTAAATAGCATTTCAAAAAAGCTATGAATTATTCAGGAGAGGATGAATTGAATAAGTTTTGCTCTTTGCAAGCGCTCATCCTATAATGAAGAGAAGATAAAAATGAGGAATACTCACTCTACCAAAGTAGTAAGTAATCGTGGAAACTACGTAACAGAAATCATTGGAAAAAGAAAGCTTAGGAGGGGAAAATGGATCAAAAAACAATTATTAAAGAATGGTTTGAGTCATGGGTAACAAAAGATTTTTCTAAAATTGAGGAATATTTTATTGAGGACATCTATTACCGAGAATGCTATGGGCCGATTTATTGTGGACTGTCACAACTATCTCAGTGGATAGAATCGATGAAAGCAAAGCAAGATGTTTTGGAATGGCGGATTGATCGAATTTTTGCGGTCCAGTCTGATATTTTTGTTGTTGAGTGGTACTTTCGTGCGCGGGAAGAGCAGGAATACGCCTTTGATGGGGTATCAATAATTGAATTTAAGAAAGAAAAAATCAAGAAGTTGACAGAATATCAGGCAAAACATGAGACATATTGTCCGTTTGGGTGAATGAAAACTATCTATTTTTTCCAGTGAAAATCCAAAGTAATTTTTGGTCGAAATAAATCATAGAAATTTGGTACTTTGATATTTAGAACTGTAGATAGTAAGATAGTAGAGAACTGTTTTCTGCTTTTTTTTTGAAATTCTTTTGTACAACAAGAGATTTACTTGTATAATAGTCGAGGAAGTGCTTTATATGGAAACCCTGTACGATGTTCAACAATTATTCAAACAATTCGGAATGTACATTTATGTCGGCAAACGACTGTATGACATCGAATTGATGATGATCGAGTTGCGTAATCTTTATGATGGTCGCGTGATTGATCATGAAACTTATATGACCGCTTGGCGTGTTTTAAAGCGGGAGCATCGCATTGAGGAAAGTCGCGAGAAAGGATAGTTTAGCATGGATAAAAAAATTATTGGTATCGATTTAGGAGGTACCACCGTTAAATTTGCCATCATGACAGTCGATGGAGACATTCAACAAAAATGGAGTATTGAAACCAATATCTTAGATGATGGATCACATATTGTTCCAGATATTATTGAATCAATCAATCACCATTTAAATCTTTACGATATGAAAGCGGATGATTTCTTAGGAATCGGTATGGGGACTCCAGGAAGTGTTGACCGGGAAAAAGGAACTGTTGTGGGTGCCTACAACTTAAACTGGACAACTATCCAGCCTGTTCGTCAACAAATCGAAGAAGGAACCGGAATTCGATTTACTTTAGACAATGATGCCAATGTAGCGGCTCTTGGTGAACGTTGGAAAGGTGCTGGCGAAAATAATCCAGATGTTGTTTTCATCACCTTAGGAACCGGAGTTGGTGGCGGAATCATCGCTGAAGGAAAATTATTGCACGGTGTTGCTGGTTGTGCCGGAGAAGTCGGTCACATTACCGTAGATCCTCATGGATTTGAATGTACCTGTGGCAAGCGTGGTTGTTTAGAAACTGTTTCTAGTGCTACGGGAGTCGTTCGAGTAGCACGACATCTTGCTGAAGAATATGCTGGAGATTCTGAACTGAAAAAACGGTTGGATGATGGTCAGGATATCAGTTCAAAAGATGTTTTTGAATCAGCAGAAAAGGATGATCCTTTTGCTTTGATGGTTGTAGACAAAGTTTGTTTCTATCTAGGATTAGCTTGCGGAAACCTTGGAAATACGCTGAATCCTTCAAGTGTTGTTTTAGGTGGCGGCGTATCTGCAGCAGGAGAATTTTTACGAAGCCGAGTAGAAAACTATTTTAAAGAATTTACATTTCCACAAGTGCGCAACAGCACTCAGATCAAACTAGCAGAATTAGGCAATGAAGCCGGCGTTATCGGAGCAGGTTCATTGGCATTGCAATTTGTAGAATAGAGAGGGTAGAAGTGAATGAGTCCTTTAGCTTGGATCAATATTATTTTATTAGCGATTTTACTAGCGATCGGAGCCAATGAATTGTATCTACGTATCATGGCAAAACGTTCCGCAAAAGTTTTAACGGAAGAAGAATTTAAAGAAGGCATGCGAAAAGCTCAAGTGATTGATGTTCGGGAAAAGGACGAGTTTGATGCAGGACATATTTTAGGGGCACGAAATATCCCTTATTCCGTTTTGTCGAATTCTTACAATAGTATCCGTAAAGATCAACCCGTTTATATTTACGATCAAAAAAAATCGATGAGTATTCGTGCGGCGAATAAATTAAGAAAACAAGGCTACAAAGATATGTATTTGCTAAAGGGCGGCTATCAAAGCTGGACGGGCAAAACAAAATCTAAGAATATTTAAACAAGAAATCACTCTGAAAAGGGTGATTTTTTTTTGAAAAAGCGCAATGATTTTGTGGTTCTTTTTGAAAATGCTACACTTTAAGTGGAGGGGATCGAAATGATCAAATTAAAGAGAATTTATGAAGAAGCAGAACCAACTGACGGATTTAGGGTACTGGTTGATCGCATTTGGCCTCGAGGAATAAAAAAAACAGAGGCTCAATTGGATGAGTGGTTAAAAGAGATTGCGCCAACGACAGCGTTACGAAAATGGTTTAATCATGAATCGGGGAAGTATCCAATGTTTCGAGAAAAATATCTTGCAGAATTAAAAACATCCCCTGCTAAAGAAGCAGTGACTATTTTGCAAGATGACATCCAAAAATATCCAACGGTCACTCTTTTATACGGTGCCAAAAATCAAACCGAGAACCAGGCAGTCGTACTAAAAGAATATTTGGAAAGCCTATGAAAATTGGGATTGTAGGTGCAGGACCTCGAGGCTTGTCTTTGTGTGAGCGCTTAGTGGTAAATCATTCTGCGGCAGATGAACCAATAGAAATTTTTCTTTTTGATCATGTGGGGATTGGCGGCAGCGTTTGGCGAGAAGAGCAATCCAAAAATTTAAAGATGAATACCGTTGCTCAGCAAGTGACTTTATTCACGGATGATCGCGTAGATATAATGGGAAAAAAAAGAAATGGCTTGGATCTTTTTCAATGGAGCAAGCAACTTGGTTATGAATTTATCAAAAGAAATGGTGGCAAAGAAAAACAGTATTTTATGGAAGAAGTATTGCGGCTGAAGGAAAACGATGTCACGAGCAGGGCGCTTTACGGATTCTACCAACGATGGTTTTATCAACAGTTACGGCAACAACTCTCCCCAAAAAAACAAGTGACTTTTTTTAAGACTAAAGTTCTTGCGGCACTTCCTCATAAACAAGGCTTTTTAGTAACCACGGAGCATCAACCACAGTTTGTAGATCAATTGGCACTGGCTACTGGGTATTGGCAAAATGAAGGGACTAAAGAAGAAACGGAATTTTTTCAATATGCGAAAAAAAATGGCTTAATTTACCAACCGCCAAGTAATGCAGCCGATGTCGTGGTGGATTCGATTCCAGGAGCACAGCCGATTTTTTTTCGGGGATTAGGATTGGCATTTTTTGATTATCTTAGTTTGTTTTCTTTGCAACGAGGTGGAAAATTTGAAGGAGAGGAAAAATTGCGGTACATCCCTTCAGGCAGAGAGCCGAAAATGTATGCCGTATCTAGACGAGGGGTCCCTTATTTTCCTCGAGGCAAAAATCAAAAAGGATGGGGAGAAGCAGCGAAACCGCATTTTCTGACTCCTGAGTACTTAAATAAAAGAAAACAATCTGCAGAAGTTCCTTCTTTTTTTGATAACATGAAAAAGGAAGTGGAGCTGGTTTATTATCGACAACGAATTCTTGAAGAAAAACTGCCGATTGCTGTTGATACATTTACAAATCAGTTTATTGAAAAGGGTAGAGAAATCCTTTCAACATTTCCTTCGTTGGATAAACAGCGTTGGAATTGGGAGAAGATAGCTGATCCGGCGCGGTTTTTCACAGAATCCTTTCAACAAGAACTGATAGCTTATTTGCAGTGGCAAATTAGTGAGGCGAAAAAAGGAACCATAGATGGGCCGGTAGCTGCAGCAATTGACGTCTGGAAAGATTTGCGAGACCCGGTGCGGTTTATGCTGTTCCATAATTTGTTCAGCAAGGAAGAATTAGAGTGTATGTGGCAATGGTTTGTTCCTTTAGATGCTTTTTTAACAATTGGTCCAACGTTGGAACGAAGTGAAGAGTTGCTTGCGTTGATTGAGTCGGGTATTTTGACGATTCTTCCGCCCAAAACGCCTATTAAATTGTTAGATGAAAAATTTTCTGTTTCTTTAAATGGACAAAAAATTTTATCTGACACATTGATTGAAGCAAGATTACCAGATACACAGCTTTTTGCTACAAGGAATCCTTTGCTGAAAAATCTCCGCCAACAAGGATTGGCAACATCTTTTACTTATTCAGGCAAATTAAAGACTGGTGCATTGGCTGTTGAAAGAAAAACCAATCGTGTGTTGACTTCAAAGGGAATTCCCCAGCCAAACCTTTATTGTTTCGGTCTTCCAGTCGAGGGAGAAGACTGGTTGACGGCAAGCGTTTCTCGTCCAGGAACCAATGCATGGAATCTACGTCAGGCAGATAAGATTTCTCTATTACTAATGAAAAAGAACCGCTGATTAGTGAAATCAGCGGTTCTTTTTAGCGAGCAACACGTTTACGCATTGCTTTCTTACGATTTTCTTCGATCATCGCTTCTTTTTCATCGATTGGATCGATCACTTGTTTTTTGACAGCGAAGACAAATCCTGCTGCTGCCGCTACGGTTGCTAATGTGCCGACTAAGACACCTGAAGCAAATTTTTTCATCGGACTCACTCCATTCCTTATCTTCTTCTTTCATTATGACGGAAACTGCGAAAAATGAAAAGTTAAAACACTTACAAAAACGTTGAAAATATTTAGTAAATATTATATAATAAATTTACTAAATAAAAAGTGAGAGGTGTACGATGAAAAATTTACAAGAGATCTTCAAAGAAAAGTTTGGAACAGAACCAACAGGCGAATATTTTGCGCCAGGAAGAATTAATTTGATTGGTGAGCACACGGATTATAATGGTGGTTTTGTTTTTCCGGCAGCTATCACAATTGGAACATTTGGTGTAGCAAAAAAACGGGAAGACGATCTCGTTCGTTTATATTCGGAGAATTTTCCTGAAAAAGGAATCATCGAATTTTCAATCAATGATCTGCACTATAAAAAAGAGCATGATTGGACAAATTATCCAAAAGGAATGATGCATTTTCTAAAAGAAGACGGACATGCAATCGACACTGGGATGGAAATTGTTTTTTACGGTACGATTCCGAATGGTGCAGGTCTTTCCTCTTCTGCTTCTATCGAACTTTTGACGGGAGTTATTTTAGAAGATTTATTCCAATTGACGGTGAAACGCCTTGACTTGGTCATTACCGGCAAACGAGTAGAAAATAAATTTATCGGTGTTAATTCTGGGATTATGGATCAATTTGCGATTGGCATGGGACAAAAAGATCATGCATTATTATTAGACACGAATACATTGGAATATGAGGTAGTACCGGCAGAATTTGGAGAATACGTGGTTGCAATCATGAACACTAACAAACGGCGAGAATTAGCAGATTCCAAATATAATGAAAGGCGAGCGGAATGTGAAGAAGCATTAAGCCGGTTGCAAACCAAGCTCACGATCAAGTCACTTGGTGAATTGGATGAAGAAACGTTCTATGCTCATACAGAGCTTATCGGAGATGACACGTTGATCAAACGAGCAAAGCATGCGGTCACAGAAAATCAACGGACATTAAAAGCGAAGGCTGCTTTAGTCAAAGGAGATTTAGAAACCTTTGGTAAATTATTGAATGCTTCTCATGACTCTTTACAAAATGATTATGAAGTAACTGGTATCGAATTGGATACACTTGTTTCTGCTGCTCAAGCACAGCCCGGGGTTCTCGGTGCGCGGATGACCGGCGCTGGTTTTGGCGGTTGCGCGATTGCCCTGGTCAAAGATTCTGAATGGGAAAATTTTGTTGCCACAGTGAAGAAGGAGTATAATAATAAAATCGGCTATGCCACAGATATTTATAAAGCAAGCATTGATGACGGGGCAAGAAAACTTTCTTAGGTTACTGAGGCTGTTTTTAGTGGAGCAGGTCGAAAAAAGTGAAAAATTAGTTACCCAACAGACAAAGGAGAAGATAAAATGGCAGTTTTAGTATTAGGCGGGGCAGGTTACATCGGCTCTCATGCTGTTGATCAGCTTATTGAAAAAGGATACGACGTCGTAGTTGTTGATAATTTATTAACCGGACATAAACAGGCAATCCATCCTGCTGCACGTTTTTATGAAGGCGATGTGCGGGACAAACCGTTTTTGCAGCAAGTATTTGAAAAAGAAGCCATCGAAGGTGTCATTCACTTTGCTGCAAGCTCATTAGTAGGAGAATCAGTTGAAAAACCGCTGATGTATTTTAATAACAATGTCCACGGGATGCAGGTGTTATTGGAAGTGATGCAGGAAAATGATGTGAAACATATCGTTTTCTCATCAACAGCCGCTACTTATGGAGAACCAGAAGAAGTACCGATTCGCGAAACAACACCACAAAAGCCTAAAAATCCCTATGGCGAAAGTAAATTAATGATGGAAAAAATGATGAAATGGTGCGACAACGCGTATGGAATGAAATATGTTGCTTTGCGTTACTTTAATGTAGCAGGCGCTAAAGCAGACGCCTCCATCGGGGAAGACCACAATCCGGAAACGCATTTGGTACCGATTATCTTGCAAGTTGCACTAGGGCAACGGAAACAGTTGGCAATTTTTGGGGATGATTATGATACACCTGATGGGACCTGTGTTCGGGACTATGTACAGGTAGAGGATTTGATTGCTGCTCATATCCTTGCATTGGAATATTTAAAAGCGGGCAATGAAAGCAATGCCTTTAATTTAGGAAGCAATCATGGCTATTCTGTCAAAGAAATGTTGGATGCTGCTCGAGAAGTGACAGGAAAAGAAATTCCGGCAAACGTAGCACCACGTCGTGCAGGTGATCCAGGTACTTTGATTGCAGCAAGTGATAAAGCACAGGAAGTATTAGGCTGGAAACCGCAATATACGGATGTAAAAGCAATTATTCAAACGGCTTGGGATTGGCACGTTAGTCATCCAAACGGGTATGAAAAATAGGAGGGAACAGATTTCATGTCAATCAGTCAAACAATCTTTGACTTTACAACTTTAGCCATCCAAGCAGGTGGGTGGATGGATCTTGATCGTCTTTACCTGCATAATCGCTTGTTGGCGCTAATCGGAGAAGATTCGCTGGATGAAACTATCAGCCAAAAACCACAACAGTCATCAGTGGAATTGCTGGATCAATTAATTATGCAAGCCCAAAAAAATGGTGTAATCACAGACACACCGCAAAAAGAAATCTTGGAAAGTCAACTGATGGATTTTTTGACACCGCCACCATCAGTTGTCAATGCACTTTTTGCCCAACAATATGCAAAAAGTCCGCAAGAAGCTACCGATTACTTTTTCGAGTTATGTAAAACAAACGATTACATCAAAACTCGTGCTATTGCAAAAAATATCGTTTTTCCAGTGGAGACAGAATACGGAGAATTGGAAATCACCATTAATCTTTCGAAACCAGAGAAAGATCCTAAACAAATTGCTGCTGCTCGAAATGTGACAGCGGTCAATTATCCTAAATGTATGCTTTGTATGGAAAATGAAGGCTATCAAGGTCGGGTCAATTATCCTGCTCGGACCAATCATCGAATCATTCGGATGAATCTGGATGGGGAGAGTTGGGGTTTTCAATATTCGCCTTATGCGTATTACAATGAACATTGTATTATTTTAGCTGAAGAACATCGACCAATGAAAATCGGCAAGGAGACCTTCGAACGTTTGTTGCGGATTACGGAAGTTTTACCGCATTATTTTGTAGGGTCAAATGCGGATTTGCCAATCGTTGGTGGATCGATTTTATCTCATGACCATTATCAAGGTGGCAGACACACTTTTGCAATGGCAAATGCCCCAATCGAGAAAAATGTGACGTTATCTGACTTTCCAAATGTTCAAGCAGGAATTGTCAAATGGCCTCTTTCCGTTATTCGCTTGCAATCTGCAAAGCAAGAAGAATTGGTGGAGGCAGCAGAATTTATTTTTGAAAAATGGCGTGATTACTCCGATTACTTGGTGGAAATTTCGGCTTACTCGGAAGATGGTACGCCACATCACACGGTCACACCAATTGCTCGTCGTAAAGATAATTTGTTCGAATTAGATTTGGTTTTGCGAGACAATAATGTCTCCGAAGAACACCCGGACGGTATTTTCCATCCTCATCAAGATGTTCAACACATTAAAAAAGAAAATATCGGATTGATCGAAGTCATGGGACTGGCTGTTTTGCCCCCACGTTTAGCTACTGAATTGGTGGAAGTCGAAAAATATCTTTTAGGTGAAGTCAATCAAATCGCACCTTATCATTTGAAATGGGCGAATGAATTGAAAACCAACTATACGTTTACGAAAGAAACAACGGAAGCTATCCTGCGCAAAGAAGTAGGACTGATTTTTGCACGGGTGTTGGAAGATGCCGGTGTTTTCAAACGAGATGAACAAGGACAGGCTGCCTTTGCTCGGTTTATAGAAGTTTTGTGAAGGGAGTAAGGAATGGCTACCATTAAAGATATCGCAGAAAAAGCGGGTGTCTCACCGGCAACCGTTTCTCGCGTATTGAATTATGATCGTGAGCTTTCAGTCGGTCAAGAAACAAAACAAAAGATTTTTGAAGCGGCAGAAGCATTGAATTATACGAAATACAAAATCAAACAGAAAAAAGAAGCGCAGGTTTTTCGTTTAGTCCAATGGTACGAGGCAGAAGAAGAATTGGCGGATTTGTATTATCTCGCAATTCGTTTGGGGATTGAGAATAAAGCAGAAGAATTGAATATCCGCTTGATTAAGGAACCGTTTGATCAGCTTTCCGAAACACAGACGGATGGAACGATTGCTCTGGGGAAATTTGATGGAAAACAAGTCAAACGGTTTTCTCAACTGAATCAGCCGATTCTTTTTGTGGACTATGATGCGATGAGTGAAGGCTATGATTCATTGACGGTTGATTTTCAACAAGCAGTAGATTTGGTAATCGATCATTTTATTGCAGAGGGACATGAGAAAATCGGAATTCTTTCTGGTTTGGAATATACCAAGGGAAACCACAATGAAATTGAAGATCCCCGCTTAACGGCTTTTCGGCAGCGGATGACGCAATTAAAAATATACGATGCGGACAGTCATCTTTCTGCGGAATTTTCCGTGGAAGGTGGTTATCAAGTGATGAAAACTTTTCTTGCGGCGAATAAAGAGTATCCAACCGCTTTTTTTGCTTCCAGTGATGCCTTAGCAATCGGTGCGATGCGGGCGATTCAAGAAAAAGGACTGTCCTTACCAAAGGATATCTCACTGATTGGCTTTAATGATGTCAGTGTTGCCAAGTATGTGTTTCCAGCACTTTCTACCATTAATGTTCCGACTGAATGGATGGGAGAACTGGCTCTAACTACGTTGCAAGATATTAGTAAAGAAAAAGCTCCCGTTCCTAGAAAAATTACATTGGGAACGAAATTAGTTTTACGGGAATCGACAAAAAAGTAAAATGATAGCAAAAAACGGCTCGTTTTAGCCGTTTTTTTGTTTTGAAAAACAATGGGCTGTACCTCTTTTTGATTTGTGGTAAAATATGATGGTGTTTAAAGGAAGGGTGCAAAAATGAAAATTTTAGCCATTGATACATCGAATCAATCCTTAGCAATCGGATTGATGGAAGAAGATCAGGTTGTTGGGCAGTTGCAGACAACTGTAAATAAAAATCATAGTGTTACCTTGATGCCGGCAATTGCTGGACTTGTGGAAATGGTGCATTGGAAACCAAAAGAGATTACGCGAATCGTGGTTGCACAAGGTCCGGGTTCCTACACCGGTTTGAGGATAGGTGTTACGACCGGGAAAACCTTGGCAGATACGTTGTCTGCGGAGCTTGTGGGCGTATCAAGTTTAGCCGTGATTGCTGCAAATTGTCGCAATATCGATGGGTGGATTTTACCAATTTTTGATGCACGGCGGGGAAATGTCTACGCAGGTGCCTACCAATGGCAAAAAGAGCAATTGATAAATGTGTGGCCGGATCAGCATATCTCCTTTGAAGAACTGAGTGAAAAAGTTCGTGAGCAAAAAGTTTTTTTTGTCGGAGCAGATGTGTCAAAATTTACGGAACAGATTCAGCAGAATTTACCTGATGCTACAATCAATCAAATTCCTGAATGGAACTATCCATCAGGTGTTGTCCTTGCTGAATTGGGGGCAAAAAAACCGGTGACAGCTGTAGATACTTTTTTACCGAATTATTTAAAACGTGTGGAGGCAGAAGAAAAATGGCTGGCGTCTCACGAACCCGGAGATGAAGCGTATGTTGAAAAAATTTAGTCTGTTTATCCAACAATGGACCTTCAAAAAAAGGACAAACTATCCGACGCGGGTGAAATCAATTCAGGGAACAGACTATCTGGTTCGAGCAATGAAGCGGGAAGATATTAAAGCTCTTTTGCAGGTAGAACGGCACGTTTATGCAGGGGAGGTACCGTGGACACGAGCCGCTTTTCTTTCTGAGTTGTTATCGTCTGTGCCTCATCTGTATCTTTGTCTTGAGTATGGCGGCGAATTAGTCGGATTTATTGGCTGCCGAGTCACTGGAAACGATGGACATATTACCAATATTGCTATTTTGCCTACTTATCAAGGAAGAGGACTGGGTACTTTTTTACTGGAGGAAATCGAGAGCTATGCGCGGAAACAGCGGTGTGAGATTTTATCTTTAGAGGTCCGTCTTGGGAATCGCGATGCCCAACGTTTGTACCGAAAATTTGGCTTTGTGTCACGAACGATTAAAAATGGCTATTATGATGAAACAAATGAGGATGCATTAGATATGGTGAAATACATAAATGAATAAGTTGCAAATTATAAAAGCACAAAAAGAAGAAAGTGAAAAATGGGCAGCATCTGTTTATCATTTGGCAAATGAAGCCTACACCTATCATTCCCCTTGGACACAAGAACAGTTTCTTGAAGATATGAAGACACCGTATAACAATTACTTACTTCTGAAACAAGAAGAAAGACTGATTGGATTTCTTGGGTATCAACACTTGTTATCAGAAGTGGAGATTTCAAATCTTGTAGTTTCGGTGAGGGAGCAAGGAAAGGGACACGGTAAAAAATTATTGCAGCATTTGATTCAACAGCTGGGAATGACTCCAGCAACTATTTTTTTAGAAGTGCGAGTCTCTAACCATGCAGCACAAAATTTGTATCTGACTTGTGGGTTTGAAATTATCAGTCGGCGAAAAGAGTATTATTCGGCACCTGTGGAAGATGCGTTAGTGATGCGTAAGAAAGTAAGGGAAAATGAATGAATGAATTGATTTTAGCAATTGAGAGCAGTTGCGATGAAACAAGTGTGGCGGTCGTAAAAGATGGGGCGATAATTTGTAGCAATATCGTGGCTTCTCAGATTAAAAGTCACCAACGTTTTGGTGGTGTTGTGCCGGAAGTTGCCAGCCGACACCATGTTGAACAAATTACCAGATGTATCGATGATGCGTTGCAAGAAGCCAAAGTAACTCCTGAAGATTTGACGGCAGTGGCAGTAACCTATGGACCGGGTTTAGTCGGTGCGTTGCTGATTGGTATTTCTGCAGCAAAAGCTTTTGCCTGGGCAAATAGTCTGCCGTTGATTCCTGTTAGTCATATGGCAGGTCATATTTATGCGGCCCGTTTTGTCAAACCGTTGGAATTTCCATTAATGGCGCTGTTGGTCAGTGGCGGGCATACGGAGCTTGTTTATATGGCAGAAGATGGTTCTTATGAAATTATTGGAGAAACGCGGGATGACGCGGCTGGTGAAGCATATGATAAGGTTGGTCGGGTCTTGGGGTTGCCTTATCCCAGCGGCAAAGAAATTGACCGCATGGCTCATGAGGGACAAGATACCTATCATTTTCCAAGGGCAATGATTCATGAAGACAATTTTGATTTTAGTTTCAGTGGTTTAAAAAGTGCCTTTATCAATCTGGTTCATAATGCAGAACAACGGGGAGAAAAACTGGTGCCCAATGATTTAGCTGCAAGTTTTCAGGCAAGTGTGGTTGATGTCTTAACGACAAAGACGATTAAAGCCTGCCAAAAATATCCGGTCAAACAAGTAGTTGTCGCTGGTGGAGTAGCAGCGAATCAAGGGTTGCGAGAAAGTTTGCAGCAGCAGGTGGCATCAACACTGCCTAATGTCGAATTGATTATTCCGCCGTTGAAATTATGTGGCGACAATGCCGCAATGATCGGTGCAGCAGCTCATATTGAATTAAAAAAACGACATTTTGCTGATTGGCAGTTAAATGCTGTCCCAAGTTTATCCTTTTAATAAAATACAAAAAAATCCGGAAAATAGGAACCTGACACGTCACAGTCTTCTGACAAAGACCACTGGACAATAGGCATTTCCTATTCTTCGGATTTTTTGCATAGAATCGAAGCTTTTCTCAATCATAAAAGGTAAACATTTTTTTGTCGTAATCCAACAAGCCTTTTTTCTTCATTTTTTTAATGACCTGACCAGCCGTTTCGCGAGTCGTTCCACTGTTGACAGCTAATTCTTTCAGGGTAATAGGAAAAGGAATCACCGTTTTGGTTGCTTCTTTTTTTCCTAATTCTTTTTTTAAAATGTAAAGATTTTGTGTCACACGATCATGGGCATTTGAGGTCAATCCAGTTTGCAATCGTAATTGGTGGGAGGCAATAATGCCGTTTAATTTTTTTATTAAGTAAATCAGCTGCTTTGGATTATTCTGACAGATCTGTTCAAAAATCTGTGCCGGAAAATAAAAAGTATCAATATCGGTCAACGCTTGAGCACTGTGGGAATATAACTCTTCACGGAAAATGCCCCCCATTGGAAAAACACTGCAATTTGATACATAGTCATAGTAATAGTAAGTGGCGCTTTCATCGTAGCGTTCTAAACGGACAAGCCCTTCAGTGACGAAGTACAGACGATCACGAGGATCGCCCTCATCAAAAAGAATCTGTCCTTTTTTGTACGAGCGTAGCAGGACATTGGCCTTTAAAAGATTAAATTCTTCTTCTGTCAAATGTTCGAAGTCATCCTGATAGCGTAAACGAGAAAATTGAAAATCGGTTTTATCGGTATACATTCATAGCCCTCATCTCTTGGTTATTTCTCTCATATCAATTGTTGCTTTTTTTTAAATGTTTGTAAAGATAAAAATGCAAAGAATATGGCAAAAATTCCCTTTGAAAGGAGCATTAAATAATCAATTCATTCATAATAAATAAAAGATACATAATAGTTGTAAAAATGAATAAAATCTGTTTATGTATAAAAAAATATACATAAAAAAGGAAACGCCGACATCGGAAAGCGATAACAATATTATTTAAAAAGAAAAATAAAAATATACAATAAATTTTTCTGAATGAATAAATATTTTTTTGTTTCTTATTTTGCATAAAAACAACGGATTTTTTTGACAATAAAGAATAAATGCGGTTAAATATAAATAACATAACTATTAACGTGAAATATTTGGCATTTCCAATGACGAATATTTTTGAAAGGGCTTTCTGTAACGCGTTAAGCTATTCATGTAATCAAGAAAGAGGAGGCAGCAAAATGGATAAACCGATTCACGTATTTTCTGAAATAGGAAAATTGAAAACCGTCTTATTGAAAAGACCGGGACAAGAGGTAGAAAATTTAACCCCAGATATTATGGAACGTCTATTGTTTGATGATATTCCGTATCTTCCAGTCGCTCAGGACGAACATGATGAGTTCGCCAAAGTATTGCAAGACAACGGAACTGAAACCTTGTACTTAGAAAAGCTAGTTGCTGAAGCAATTGATGCGGGCAATGTCAAAGAAGAATTCTTAAATCGAATGTTGGATGAATCCTTTATTGACTCTGCCACGGTTCGTCAAGGATTGTTTGAATACTTATTGTCAATGGAAACCCAAGACATGGTTAATAAAATCATGGCGGGTGTTCGGACGAAAGAAATCGATGTCAAACCACACTCTTTATTTGATCTTTCAAAAGATGATGACTACCCATTCTTTATGGACCCAATGCCAAATCTATATTTCACACGAGATCCGTCCGCCTCAATCGGAAACGGAATGACAGTTAACAAGATGGCATTTGAAGCACGACGTCGGGAATCCATGTTTACAACCTATATCCTAAATCATCACCCACGCTTCGCAAATAAAGGTGTTGAAGTTTGGTTGGATCGTGATGTCGATGGGCATATTGAAGGTGGCGACGAACTAGTTCTTAGCGATGAAGTAGTAGCTATCGGAATTTCCCAACGGACGCATGCGCGTTCACTAGAAAAATTAGCCCGCAATTTGTTCGCAAAAAATGCTGGCTTTAAAAAAGTCTTGGCAATCAAAATCCCGCATAATCGCGCGATGATGCACTTAGATACTGTTTTTACAATGGTTGATTACGATAAATTTACGATTCATCCAGAAATTCAAGATGCTGACGGAAAAATCGACGTTTACACAATTGAACCAGATGGTGACGACATCAAAATTTCACATAGCCAAGATTTACATGGTACATTAAAAGCAGCATTGCATTTAGACGATTTGGTTTTGATTCCAACTGGAAACGGGGATGCTATTGTTGCACCTCGGGAACAATGGAATGACGGATCAAATACATTGGCAATCGCACCGGGTGTGGTAGTCACTTATAATCGTAACTATGTTTCCAATGAATTGTTGCGCAGCTATGGCATCAAAGTGTTGGAAATCCATTCAGGGGAATTGTCCCGCGGTCGTGGTGGCCCACGTTGCATGAGTCAACCTCTCGTTCGTGAAGATTTGAAAAAATAATTCGTTGACTTTTCCGAGGCGGTGATCTCATTGCCTTCGGATTCATTTAATGACCAAACTAAAGGAGAGTACTAATATGAAAGAATCTGTATTTCAAGGAAGAAGTTTATTAGCTGAGAAAGATTTCACCAAAGAAGAACTACAATACCTAATCGATTTTTCAGAACATTTAAAGGATCTAAAAAAACGCGGCATTCCTCATCACTATTTAGAAGGAAAAAATATCGCACTGCTTTTTGAAAAAACATCGACTCGGACACGGGCAGCCTTTACTACTGCTGCAGTGGATTTAGGTGCACATCCAGAATATTTGGGTGCGAATGATATCCAATTAGGAAAAAAAGAATCGACGGAAGATACGGCCAAAGTTCTTGGTCGGATGTTTGATGGAATTGAATTCCGCGGATTCAGCCAAAAAATGGTCGAAGAACTAGCAGAATTCTCCGGTGTACCTGTTTGGAACGGTTTGACAGATGAATGGCATCCAACGCAAATGATTGCTGACTTCTTAACAATCCAAGAAAACTTTGGAACGGTGGAAGGTATTACAGTTGCTTATTGTGGCGATGGTCGGAACAACATGGCAAATTCTTTATTGGTAACTGGTGCGATTTTAGGAACACATATGCGTATCGTGGCACCGAAAGATTTACAACCGGACGAAGAAGTTGTGAAATTAGCAGAAGGTTTTGCAGCGAAGACAGGTGCGAAATTAATGATTACAGATGACGTAGATAAAGGCGTTGACGGTGCAGATGTTCTTTATTCTGATGTATGGGTTTCAATGGGAGAAGAAGACAAATTTGAAGAACGCATCAAATTACTGAAACCTTATCAAATCAATATGGAAATGATTGAAAAAACCCACAACACAGACAGACTGATTTTCTTGCACTGCTTGCCAGCATTCCATGATACAAAAACGGTTTACGGGGAACAAATGAAAGAAAAATTCGGTATCACGGAAATGGAAGTGACGGACGAAGTTTTCAACAGCAAATATGCCCGTCAATTTGATCAAGCGGAAAATCGGATGCACTCCATTAAAGCCATCATGGCAGCAACTTTGGGTAATCTGTTTATTCCCCGAGTATAAATAAAAACTACTTACTTTAACAAAAGCGGGTCAGAACGTTGTAGGTTTGAAAAAACAGGCGACAGGCGCTGGCCCGCTTTGTCATTCTTAAAAATGTCGAAAAGGAGCGTGCCATTATGGCAAATCGTAAAGTTGTTGTCGCATTAGGGGGAAATGCTATTCTTTCTGATGACGCAACTGCCCAAGCGCAACAAAGCGCGTTACGTGAAACTGCAAAATATTTAGTGAAATTTATTGAGCAAGGCGATGAATTGATTATCTCTCACGGAAACGGTCCACAAGTGGGAAACTTATTGATCCAGCAAGCAGCAGCCGATTCTGAAAAAACACCAGCAATGCCGCTTGATACCTGTGTCGCTATGACAGAAGGATCTATTGGGTATTGGCTGCAAAATGAAATGGGCAGTATTCTAAAAGAAAAAGGAATCGATAAAGATGTCGTTTCTTTAGTTACGCAAGTTATCGTCGATGAAAATGATCCTTCTTTCCAAAATCCATCGAAACCAGTTGGTCCATTTTTTACTGAAACAGAAGCACAGCAACAAATGAAAGAGACCGGCGCAACCTTTAAAGAAGATGCCGGTCGTGGCTGGCGAAAAGTAGTCGCTTCACCAAAACCAATTTCAATTAAGGAAGCACGAGTAATTGAAAGTCTGGTCAATCAAGGAGTGATTACCATTTCAGTTGGAGGCGGTGGGATTCCCGTTGTTGAAACAGCTAACGGTTTAGAAGGTCGCGAAGCAGTGATCGATAAAGATTTTGCTTCAGAAAAATTGGCAGAAATCATTGAAGCAGATTTGCTGATTATTTTGACCGGAGTGGATAATGTTTATGTGAATTATCAAAAACCTGATCAAAAAAAATTAGAGACAGTTACTGTGGCTGAAATGAAGCAATACATCGAAGAGAACCAGTTCGCACCAGGCAGTATGCTGCCAAAAGTTCAAGCAGCAATCGAATTTGCTGAAGCTCGTCCAGAGGGCAAAGCAATCATCACTTCATTGGAAAACATCGAAAACCTATTAGCCAATGAAGAAGGAACGATCGTTGTCGCAAAATAAGTGAATCTATCGCGTAGGCGATTGGTTTATAGAAAACCTTGAAGTGTGTGATTTTCTCCTTTAGTGCATACTTCAAGGCTTTTAAAGAAACGTGAAAAGAAATTTTGATTAAAAATCTTTAAAAATTAATTCGCAAACAGGAAAATACTAGCCATTCACAAAAACCTTTGCTATAATCAATGCAGTTTAATAAACGATTTGATGAACAAGAGAGTATCTTTTGATGAACGTATAGCGAGTTCGGGTAGGTGAGAGCCGAATGGGAAAACAAGAGAGAACCGCACTTGGGAAAATCTGCCTAGCAGACGGCTATCTACCGTTATTAGAGAAGCAGGTTCTTTTTAGAACAATTAGAGTGGTACCGCGGGTAATCTCGTCTCTGGTGAAGGATTCACTGGGGGCTTTTTTTGTTGCTTCAAATCATCTCTCAAAAAATCAAGGAGGAAGTAAAATGAATAATAAAGATGTCGTTGCAAAAGCTATTTATGAGGTAGTCAAGGATGATCTATCCTTAGAACAAGTAGAAAAATTATTGGAAAACCCAAAATCGGCAGATCACGGAGACGTGGCTTTTCCGGCTTTTGCATTAGCAAAAGCCTATCGTAAAGCACCACAACAAATCGCACCGGAATTAGCAGAAAAAATCGATGGGACAGATTTTGAAAAAATCGAAGTAGTTGGACCTTATTTGAACTTTTTTATGAATAAAGCCAGCATCAGCGAAAAAGTATTGGCAACCGTCGTAAAAGAAAAAAATCATTACGGGGATGCTTCCATCGGCGAAAACAAAAATGTACCGATTGACTTGTCTTCACCAAACATTGCCAAACCAATTTCAATGGGACATTTACGTTCTACCGTAATCGGAAATTCCATTGGGTTTATTATGGAAAAAATCGGCTACAATCCAATTCGTATCAATCACTTGGGTGACTGGGGTACTCAATTTGGAAAATTGATTGTAGGTTACAAAAAATGGGGCTCTGAAGAAGCTGTTAAAGCTGAACCAATCAATGAATTATTACGTTTGTATGTTCAATTCCATGAAGTTGTTGAAACAGAACCAGAATTGGATGATGAAGCACGGGCTTGGTTCAAAAAATTAGAAGACGGCGACGAAGAAGCTGTTAGCTTATGGCAATGGTTCCGTGATGAATCCATGAAAGAGTTCAATAAAATCTATGACATGTTGGGTGTCGAGTTTGATTCTTTAAATGGGGAAGCTTTTTACAATGATAAAATGGATGAAGTCATCGAATTACTTGAAGAAAAACATCTATTGAAAGAAGACAAGGGCGCAGAAATTGTTGACCTTTCTGCCTATGATCTAAACCCTGCTTTGATCCGTAAGTCAGACGGAGCCACTTTATATATCACTCGTGACTTGGCGGCTGCCTTGTATCGTAAACGGACGTATGACTTTGCCCAATCTATTTATGTTGTTGGGAATGAACAAAGCTATCACTTTAAACAATTAAAAGCTGTATTGAAGGAAATGGGCTTTGACTGGTCAGATGACATGCATCATATTGCATTTGGTTTGATTACCCAAGGCGGGAAGAAATTATCCACCCGTAAAGGAAAAATCGTTTTACTTGAAGAAGTTTTGAATCAAGCCATCGATTCTGCCAAGGAGCAAATTACAGAGAAGAATCCTGATTTGGAAAACAAAGATGAAGTAGCAAAACAAGTCGGCGTTGGAGCTGTGATTTTCCATGATTTAAAAAATGATCGTTTGAATACCTTTGACTTTACTTTGGAAGAAGTGGTGCGCTTTGAAGGAGAAACCGGTCCTTACGTACAATATACCCACGCACGAGCAATGAGTATTCTTGCCAAAGCCGGCTTTGTTCCTCAAGCCGATCAAAGTTACGCGTTAGCTGATGAAGGAAGCTGGGAAGTCATCAAGCTGGTTCAAAAATATCCTGAAACAATCATGCAAGCAGCAGAAAAATTTGAACCATCTGTTATTGCAAAACACGCGATTAAATTGGCACAAGCTTTCAATAAATACTATGCTCAAACTAAAATTTTGGCAGATGACGGACAAAAAGATGCTCGTTTGGCATTAGTTTATGCCGTTACAGTCTTGTTGAAAGAAGATTTACGTCTCTTGGGACTTCATGCGCCAGACAAAATGTAAGAAAATAGCCAAAAAAAGACTGACATCAACCGATGTCAGTCTTTTCACTATGCTAATATGTGGGTTTTGAAATAGCGTTCCATTTTTTTTGCATCTTCTTCTGTTCGGGAGATAATAATGACCGTGTCAAAACCGGCGATAGTCGTTACTTTTTCAGGAATGTGGACTTCATCAATGACCGCTGTAATCAATTGGGCATTGTCCGGCAAAGTATTGACGATGGTCAAAAATTGAACCCGATCGACTTTCGTCACAACATCTTCGATCATGTGGATCAATCGTTGTTCTTCTTCCTGTCCGTCTTGTCCAAAACGTTCTCCTTGGAAAATTTCAAACCGTGCTTGACCGGTTTCGTCAGGGGCTTTGATGATTTTTAAATCGCGAATATCGCGGGAAATCGTTGCTTGCGTCGCAGTGACGCCTTTTTCTTCCAATAATCGAAGCAATTCTTCTTGAGTGCGGACTGTTTGGCTGCTAATGATCTGTTTAATTAGTAAGTGTCGGTCAGCTTTGCGCATAGTAGAATCTCCTTTATTCGTTTTGTTCCTTTCATCATAGCAAATCATTTTCCTTCTGCCCACTTTGATGAGTGAATTTTTATCCGTAAAAGCTGAATTTTCATCTTAATTGGTCAACAAGATTACGATTTTTACATTGAGAGAAGCGTTTAAAGTAACGTATTTTTTTGAATTGGAGTATACTTTACTTAGAAATAACTCGTTGCTTTCTTTTAGCAATGAAATTCTAAAGGAGTGAATCTTAATGGAAACTGGACAAGAAAAATTTTTGCATTTCTTTTTAGATCGCGTAGAAGCGGCCCATGTGGATGAGGCAAAAAAGCTATTAGTAAAGTCATTTGCAGATCAACAAGTAGAAAACTTTACCTATGTAGATTTTGAGAAACTGCAAGCAAAGCTTTTACCATTGGTTAAAGAAGATAAAGTAGATGAAGTCAAACAAGCAATGACTCATTTTTCACAAGGTTTAGCAAAATAAGTACTGAATTTAAAAAACGCGTTCTCGATGAAAATCAGAAGAATGTGTTTTTTTTAACGGGAAAAATCGTTGCATTTTAGTTTTGCCTACTGTATACTGTTCTAGGTGTGAGCGAGTCTTGCACAAATCCACATTAAAGGTCTATTTACAGTCAGGGTGCTTTGCTTGCGAAGTCTGCTGTGGAGTTTACGGCTTTTAAGAGGAAAACAAAAACCAATTGGAGGAAACAAATCATGGCAGTAATCAGTATGATTACAGTTGTAAACCTTCAATCAGGAACCTGTTTCTAGCAGAGGTGTGCAGTAGTTTAACCGTCTAATATGTAGGAGAACAGTTATTTTATTATAATATTTTGACTTCAAAAGTCACTTACTTTTTACCTGAAATATAACAGGAGAAAGTAGGTGGCTTTTTTATTATGCCAGTGCAAGCGCAAGCAGATATTGAAGAACAAATTGACACACAAATTGGCTGGGTTCCAGCAATCAAAGAACTCTTGCTTTTGTGTGAAACAGAAGGACTTACAAAAAGGGACTATTAAAACTACTAAATCAGCCCTAGACAGATTTAAGATTTACTGTGTTGAACAGAAACACTGTTTGTACCCAACTCAAGTTACTAGAAGTATGATCAGAGATTACGTTGCTTTTTTACGTGAAGATGGGCATGTTTCTCGCTCTATCAATGCACACATTTCAAAAATAAGGAAGTTTTACAATTATCTGATTGATGAAGAAGAAATGCGAGATATAGATGATCCAATGCGGCGTGTTAAATTTCTGAAAATTTCTAAGGAGATTATCCTTCCTTTCAATGATGCGGAGGTTCAAAAATTTCTGGAACTAGCAGGAAATCAGAAGAATAAGTTTTTTGCGGCAAGAGATAAGCTGTTAATCATGCTGATGGCCGACTGTGGGCTAAGAGTGCATGAACTCTGTGAACTAGAAAATGACTGGTTTCTGAAAGATAAGCTGCTGGTGCATGGCAAAGGGGATAAAACAAGAATGCTGTATCTGACTCCTCCAGTGATTAAGCAAATTATGAAGTATAAGCGTATACGGGAAACGTACTTCGAAGCAAGAGGAATCAGCAAGAATAAATTCTTTTTTAGAAACCGTGATGGCGAGCATATCAGAAATGACTGCGTTCAAAAAATGCTGAAACGGCTTGGTAAACGTGCAACACATTTGCGACCAGAAGTCAGAAACAGCCCACATACTTTTCGCCATTGGTTCGCACAGTCTCAACTGAAAAACGGTGTTGACATTTACACGCTGTCTAAGCTGTTGGGCCACACTAACCTTACTACTACTCAGATTTATCTGGAAGGACTGGCAGATGAAGAACTGGTGCAATCAGCTATCAAGACTAGTCCACTGATGAACCTGCACTAACAGCACCTCAGTAACAAAAAAAGCCACCTGCTGCAAACAGGTGACTCCAATGTTTTATGAAAACTGAATAAACAGAATCCACAACTAACATTCAACTAACAGTATTTTACAGCTTAACTACTGTAAATGCAAGTGGCATTCTGTCAGCCTTCTTCAAGGACGTTCTTCTGCTGATAAAGAAGTAACAGAGGTCTGCAGCATGACCGCCACACAAAATTTGCTGACAACAGGCGGCAAGTGTTAGACTCTGCCCAATTCTGTGGAAACTGTTGGTTGTAAATGGGTCAGTGTTGCCCATCAGTAAAAAGCACGGGAGGTACTCCAGATGGTGGGGCGCATTCCCTTTTCTGTCTGCGGTGTTTACATGAGTCTGACCGCCTGAACAAACAGCTCTCAGCTAACAACTGGGGGAACAACCTCAAACTCGCAGAAAAGGTTGCAGTAGGGCTGGAAAGCTGCATAAAATGTGTCTTAAGTTTATACTCAAAACTTTTCACTGCTTCCTAGGGTGAAGTTTGCCTCAGACCTGCTAATCAGACAAGCTGCTTACGGTCAATGGTCTGAAGGGTTTAAGGGGAGGACTGTGCGTAGCACTAACAATTTTTCATACTACGGGTAAGAAACAGACTAAACAGTTTTAGAGTGAAACACTGCTCTCACTGTTTAGTCTGTTTTTTACGCTTCAAAATAATTACTGTCAAAATGTCCCTTTCTGTAAATTTTGCTGAATAAGTAAGTGTAGAGTATCTCCTGATTTTCTGTCAGCAATACATAGCGTTTAACGCAATAGACTGTGCATCAGTCACACATAGAACAGAAATCACAGAAAAAACAGGAGGAAAACAATGTACAATTATATTTACAGCAACAGGAGTAGGGGAAACTAGCATTGTCAAAGTCAACAGAAAGAAAGCTAGTGAGAGCTGTAGAGCTAGATTTAGAATCTGGCGAAGTACTGATTGACACTGTGCATTATCAGAAAAGACAGTTAGAACCTTTTGAAACCGCACCTTGCACATTTTGGAAAAAAGAAGGAGATGATCGCACGTTTTTTAATGTAAAAATGGAAAATTGGGAGCAATTTATCAGTGATAGCAGTATTACTAATGCTAACTTGGGTCACGCTTTGTATCTGTCATCATTTATGCACTACGATAATATTCTGTATGCACAAGAAAGAAACAAGATACCGCTTGCTGCAGATGGTGTGACAGAGTTACTAAAAGTAAGTAAGCGGTCAGCTATGAAAGTAATAGCTAGTTTGCAAGAAGCTGGTTTACTGTCAGCAGAAATAAAAGAAGTTGGCGGTAAGCAGTATAACTGTTACAAGTTGAATGATACCTATTTTTACAGAGGAGCCTTTAACAAGAAAGACGGCAATTACAATCACACTGCAAAAGCATTTAATGCGGTTATTCAACAGCTTTACTTAGAGAATAATGCAGCAACGCTAGCTTTTATTGCAAAGATGCTGCCATTTCTGGATAAACAGACTAACATTATCTGTTTGAACCCAAACAGAGACATTGATTATGATGTTTTGTTGCATATGAAGCTAGATGATGCAGCTAAAATTGCTGGAATCAGCAGGCAAGCAGCTGCTAACATTGTAAACAAAGCAAAATATCATGGAATTTGGGCATTTGCTAAAGTAATCACTGGGAAAACTGTAAGATATAAGCTGAACCCTGAAATTTCAACCAGACAAGCGGGCGTTACCGCTTTTGCTGATGAAGTAATGTTTCACAGTGTTGAAGGCTCTTACACTTACAGTTAGACAGAAAAAACAGGGAAAACTGGAAACAGTATCCCTGTTTTTTCTGTTTCTGCAGAGAAAAAGCTACAGTTTAGGTAAGTTTAGTGCAAGCATGATGTTGATATACCGCCATTTCTTGAAAAGTTTAGGTAAGTTTAGTGCAAACAGTAAAATCAGCAATCCCTTGTGGCAGTAAGAATACAGCGTTTTACGCTTTTGCTTAACATCTATTACTCTATTATCCCAATTCTTTCTTCAAACAGTGAACAGTCTAACAGTAGTAAACAGTAATCACAGCCGCTTTTATAAAGCGCAGTTGATTAAGTGCAAAAGGCTAAAGCCTTGCGCTGGCAGCAAGCTGCCAACGCTCAATGTAAATAAAAGCTAACAAAACTTAAATGATTATAACAGCATACAGTGATAATAGCAGTATTACTGTATTATTACTGTATACTGTATTACACTCTTATTTCTGTTAGCTGTTTTAGACGTATTATTCTGTTTAAAATGCTACGTGATGTAGCCGCAAGGCGGAATCACATGGGAGCTTTAGCGACCATCAATTAGCAGTGCTTTAAAAAGCAGCAGTAATTGCAGTATAGAACAGAAAGGCAGGTTTTTTTCTGTAAAAACTGTATTTCTTTATGTAAAAAGTTTAAAAAAGTTTTTCATTTCTTGTTGTTCACTTGCTTAAAAATACAGCTATTACATGTAAAAAAGAAAGTTTAAGCAGGAGGAACAACTTGAGAAAGCCTGAAATTACATACAATATTAATGATTACTCAACTGACCAGTATCCACAAGCAACAGATGCACTGCTGACATATATTAAAAAAGTTTTGCGGAAAACTCCTTTAGCTGAACTGCCAGAAACGCCTGTCAGAGTAGCGACAGTTGACAAGTTGACAGAAGATTTTTTTCAGAAATTTGGACAGTATCCGAACTCTGTTATTCTGTATTATCTGTCTAACTATTTGCTGCAAGATTATCTGTCATCTCCTAGAAAAAAGAAAACAGATGAAAACCCGGTATTATCATGGCGACAGCAGAAAGCACGTTATAGTAAAGAGTTTTCAATGAAATCAATGAAAACGTTAGATTATATTCACTACAAATACTTGTTTAACCCAGCGATGCCAAAGGCTACACAAGAAAAACCAGATAGAGGCGGTTTCCAATTATGAAAACTACAGTAAATATGCACAAAGAAATCTTTGATAATGTAATTGCACCAACTATCCAGCCCAAACAATCACATGCAGACATTGCGGCAGAGTTTTATGAACTGCAAGCACAGTATGGTAACTTAGTCACGTTAACACGCTATGCAAGTGCCAAGAAAATGTCTGTCCCCACTGTCAGCAAAATTCTGAAAGAGTATTCCCAGAAAAATGGCTAAACAGTCAGCAGAGGACAAGAAGCAGCAAAGACTGTTTAACACACATGTAGAGCCAAATATTGTACCGTTTCCATCACGTGCAGAGGTTTACAATGAGTTTCTGCTTCATCAACGTAACCATGGTGAAAAAATGGTAACAGTTGAACGTTACGCAAAAGCAAAAGGGATGACAGTTTTTGTAATGAACAGCATTATCAAGTTTGAAAAAGCGAAACAACTAAAGGAGAAACAGAAATGACCACAGAAAAATCAGTGACAGCGCAAGACAAGATTGTACAGTATTTCAGAAACAGAGAACTAGAGAAAGAGCAGGCCAAAGTTGACAATGAACGTATCAACACTAGCTTTCTGATTAGCCCAGCTGTCAATACAGCAGAGTGGATTGCATATCAATCTAAATCAGCATCAGAGCGGCATGAGCCCAGCATTGGTAGCAAAGATGAGCTATATCAACATTATAAATTGCATGACTTAAAAAACATGTTAGAATCACGTAGAAATACAGCACTTGAAGAACTGAAAACAGTTGAACCTTACAGATTAATTCATGAAACTGCAGCGGATAACTACGTTTTAGTACAAGCAGAACTTGAAAAGCTAGACAGTGCATTGAAACAGTTACAAGAGTATCAACATCCAAATACTGTTACCACTTTTTCGGAAGGTTTAGCAGCCAGCATGCAGCAGTATGAGGCGGATATGGCAAAACTTGAAGCAGATAAAGTTGAAATCAATGCAGCAGAACTTGATCAGACTGAAAAGAAGAAAACTGTCGTGAGCATTGGTAGCAATCCCGCAGCAGGAGGATTCAGATGAGTAAAATGCCTGTAGATAATGCTGTACAACTTTCTAAAGTTGTATTCTTGCAGCATGCTGAATTAGCAGCAGATTATGTTGAGCAATTTGGCAAAAATGTAGTGCTTGCTGCTTTAGATGAAGCCATGGCAATTACAAAAGCTGACTCTTATTATGCTGTAAGCGCTAAAGACAGCGCAGACTTTATAAGTAGAATGGCAAAAATATCAGCAGCACAGCTGCAAGTAAGGAGCATGTAGATGTCATTTCCATTTTTGAAAGATAAACGCCCGCTGAAAGATCAGTTGGATATAAATAAACTGAAACCAGATGCTGCTCTGCTGTCAGAGGTTGACAAAGAGAATGAGTCACTTTTGAAGTTGTGGCGAGAGTATCAAGCAAAGCAGAAAGCATTGGATGAGGAACTTGCAGCGCTAGCAGAGGAGCAAAAAGTCCCCACAGAAGGTGACTCATTGTCTGCAATATCTGACGCTGTAAAGAACTTCTTTTTAACCGCAACTAAAAAGCGCCCAGCAGAACAGATTGAAGCAGAAAAAGAAGCACTGCAAACGTGGTATTTTGAATATGTAGATGCTCGCCTAGCTTCTTTACACCCAAAAGTTATGAACTTAGTTAAAGTAGCAGAAACAAATGCAGCGGCTGTGGAGGAAAACTTTGAGACCGCTGCAAATACTGCAGAAGTTGATGAAGTATTTCGCTTAATTTGCGGTGACTTAGAAAAATCCACCAACTTATTTTGGTCACTTACTGCAACGGTGAAGGGATATCAAAGCAGAACTATTCTGTCACAAACTGCTAGAATGCCCGTGAGGTTCAATCTTGAAGCTAAAAAATTGGCTGCGGTTCAGCATTCAGAAATTGAAACTGCTTTTCTGGAACGGAAACATGCAGCGCAACAGTAGCAAATGACCCGGCTGCAATTCAGAGGTAGCTCTGCTAAACTGACTTGCAATTTAGCAAGTGCAGTTGCCGCAGAAAAACTTGGTATTAATCTGGTTACAGAAATCAAGAAATCAGATAAACTGGTTTACCGCAGTCGAAAGCAAGCACTCAGGTGGCTTACACTGATGTTAGCTGATAATTATGCTGATGTAACGCAACAGGAAGTTGCATCAGAGATGAAACAGTATTCAACCAAGCAACTGTATGAAGAGGTTCAAGCAGTGTTTGACAGAAGATAAATAAATTCAGTAAGGCAGCAGGCTACACAGCTTGTTGCTTTTTTGCTGTAAAAAAGTAGGTGAACAATATAGCTGTATCAGAAATAAATTTTAAAATTACTGCAGATATTTCTCAGTTGCGTAAGGCAGTAACAGAAGCCAGAGAGGCCACAAAGTCCGCTACAAAACCAATTGCTAACAGTTTCAGCAGTATGGTAGGACAGTTGAAAACTGTTAGTAGCCCAATCAGTAAACTTACAAGTGGATTTGGAGGACTTGCCAAAACTGCAATTAAAGTTGGTACAATTGGCGTAGCAATGAAAGGCGTAAATTCTGCTCTTAATGCGGTAACTTCAAGTGTTGGTTCAGCAATTTCACGCATAGATACATTGAATAACAGTAGCAGAGTGTTTGAAAACATGGGTTTTTCAGCGGGAGAAAGTTCTGAAATGATGAAGAACTTAACTAATAGCTTGAAGGGGTTGCCTACTGGTTTAGACAGTGCGGTGCAAGGAGTGCAACTCCTCGCTGCAAGCACAGGAAATCTAGGAAAATCTCAGGAGATATTTTCAGCACTAAACAATGGTATTTTAGGTTTTGGAGGTTCAACAGAACAAGTTCAAAATGCAATTACTCAGTTGTCACAGGCTTTTTCTAATAGCAAGGTGGACGCCGAGACATGGAATTCCATGATCGATAGCGGTCTTGGCCCCGCTTTAAATGCTTTAGCTAAACAGATGGGCATGACTACTGGGGAACTGAAAGCAGGACTTTCTGATGGCTCAGTATCGGTTGAAACATTTCAGAATGGGCTAATTAACCTTAATGAACATGGTGGCGGTGGACTGAAATCCCTGCAAAAAATTGCAAAAGACTCTACAGCGGGAATTGGTAGTAGCATTGAAAATGCAAAAACTGCAATTACCCGGGGAGTTGCTTCCATGATAAAGGCTTTTGATGATTTTCTCGTTTCTGTTACAGGAATGGGAATTGCAGAAATAGTATCCTCAATTGGAACGAGTATGGAAAAATGGCTCGGTGGTTTGGCTTCGTTATTACAAAAGTTAACGCCAATTGCAAAAACTGTTTTTGAAGCAATTAAGAAAGGTATGACTACTGTTTCTAGTGTTTTGAAAAGTATAACGCTTGATGACGTAGTCAACGCATTCAAGAAGTTTTTTGACATACTGAAAACTCTTGCCCCAATTATCGCTGGCGTTGTCGGCGCAATTGTAGCAATAAAGGTAATTACAACAGTAGTATCTGTCATTAGTGCTGTTGGTGCAGCAATTGCATTTCTAACTAGCCCCGTTGGTCTGGTTGTCGCTGCAATTGGAGCACTAATTGCCATTGGCGTTTTAGTGTGGCAGAAATGGGATGCAATCAGCCAATTTCTCGTTGGCTGTTGGAATGGTATTAAAGAGTTTGCTGTTGCAATTTGGGATGGACTGAAAGCATTTTTCAGCACAACCATTGGACAGATTGTACTTGCAATCATTAATCCCATTGCGGGGCTAGTGAACATAGTAATCCAGAATTGGACTGCAATTAAAACCACCACTATTGCTGTGTGGAACAGTATTAAAGTCTTTTTATCAGCGGTCTGGACGGGAATTAAGAACGTAGTTTCTGTGGTAGTTGCTGCAATTTCCAGTTTTATTAGTAATTCATGGAACAGCATTAAATCTGTTACATCTACAGTTTGGAACGCAATTAAGTCAGTGATTAGTACTGCATGGAATGCTATTAAATCTGCAGTTACTTCTGCAATTAATGCAGTTAAGTCAATAATCACAAGTGTATGGAACACAATTAAATCTGTTTCCAGTTCTATCTGGAACGGCATTAAGTCAGTAATCAGTAATGTCTGGAATAGCATTAAAAGCACTGTTTCAAACGCCATTAATGCTGTTAAGACAAAAGTTACCTCTGTTTGGAACGGTATTAAGTCAGTTACTTCCTCAGTATGGAACGGCATTAAGACTGCTATCACCAGACCAATTGAAGCTGCTAAGAATACAGTAAAAAACATTGTTGACAAGATTAAAGGGCTGTTCAAATTTAAGCTGAAATTTCCATCAATCAGTATCCCACATATTCCACTGCCACACTTTAAGCTAAGTGGTTCCTTCAATCCACTGAAAGGTAAGATACCTTCTGTTGGGATTGACTGGTATAAAACTGGTGGTATCTTTACTGGTGCTTCTGTGATTGGTGTTGGTGAAGCAGGGGATGAAGCTGTAGTTCCACTGTCCAATAAGAGTAGAATGGCTCCATTTGCTAAAGCTGTATCTGACTACATGAATAAGGATAGCAGCAGTAGTAACAGTGGGAATGGCGTGGCACAGAGAATAATTGTTGAAGTGCCATTTTTCATGGACAGTAGACAATTTGCAAAAGCTACTGCAGTAGCAATGGTTTCTGAAACAGATAGGTTGTCACGCTCGGAAGCCCGTAGGCAAGGAACTAGAATAATACCCGTTTAATGTACTGTCAGACAGTCTTATCACACAAATAAGGCTGTCCATAGAGTGCGTTAAACAGCTTACTTGCAGTTTATCTCCTTTCTGTAATCACTTTCTAAAAAGATAGCTGTAACACTCGCCCATTCAAGCATGGCTGTCCAACTGCTCCAAACTGAATTATGCAGTTGGATGGCCAATAGTGTAATAACTGAATATGCTGTAAATTACCCTGCTGTCTGCATTGACAGTGGGGCTATTTTTTTATGCACTGTAAAATTAGATGTAAAGCAGCATAGATCAGTTGCAGTGGCAGTTACAGTAGCGACAGCCAGAGTCTAAGCCTTGCTACAACAGTGTTTTACAGTACTACAGATTTTATCATTGCTTAGTGTAAACTGTCTGCAGATTTTACACCTAGGACAGTTAAAAAAGTGGGAACAGTGAAGAAATGGAGGGGAGCAGTTGACACAGTGGGCAGATATTCTTGCAATCAAACAGGCTGACAGTCTTGCAACAGTCAAGCAAGCAGTCTTTATGTGCGCCCTACTTTTAGAAAAACAGGAGGCTACAGTTAGTGAAAGCTGGCTCCATACTGTTTACTGCTATCCCAGTATTGCCATGGTTGACAGCAAAAAAAACAAGCACAAGAGTGATTGCACTGACTTACTGTTATATTATTCCTGTAAATACCGCTAGTTTACATAACACTGATTAAATGAAGTAGTACTGTTCCCAACACTTTCAGCTAATTATCTTGTGAAATTACAGTCGTCTAGCTATTACTCAACTGATAAACGTTGATAGAACAGCAATCAGCATTACTAAAAGTTTGTGAAGTTCAACTGTCTTTCAACTGTCTAATATCTGTAATTCTGTTATTTATTTTACTTGATTAAACAGTATTAAACCAGTTTCATTATACTCTTTCTGCTGTCAGATTTACAGTTATTTCTGTTCTTTCAGCCAAACAGATGATCACAGAATAACAGACCCCGGTGCAGGGGGAGGTGGGGGTTTTTTCTGGCTCTCCTGACTGCGGGAATAAATACACAGTAAATTTTACAGTTTTCTGACAGTGCAAACAGCCTGGACTGCCATACCCCACTTAGTGAAAGTAGTTTCTGGAATTAAAGCACTGCCCCAGAAAAATTACATAATAAATTTTACCCTTTTTCACCAGTGAAGCAGTGGTCAGAGTCCATTGCTGTTTCCACTGCTAACTACAGTAGCATTACAGAGGGAACAAGGATAGCAAGGTAATTATACTGCTAACAGTTACAGTCTGTTTATTTCCAATAGTTATGCAGAAAAACAGGCTTAAAATTGATTAAAGTAAGTAGATGACTGCTAAACTGATGACGACAGGTTGAACAAGATACTGACTCTTGCCAGAGTCCTGTATATGCAGGACTATGCTTCTTTGTCGGCTAACAGTTGATTGATGTAGTCAGAGAGTTGCTGCATTTCTTTTGCAGGTAGGGTTGCAATCCAATCACGTACACTGCTGTTGCTGTCCTCACTGTCTGATACCAAGTATGTAAGAGGAACATTATACAGCTTTGCCAGAGCTTCCAATTTATCCATTGGGGGAAGTATACTGCCGTTTTCATATCTGGCTAATGTTCGCACAGTTATATTCAATGAGTGTGCTATTTCTGGCTGTGTTTTTTTTAAATGGAGGCGTGCTTGCTTTAATTTGTCTGATAATGCCATTCTTAAAAATCCTCTCTTGACACAGACGTTTAATGTCTGTATACTTCTTTTTGAACAAGACTTTAAATGTCTATTTTGATTTAAAAGAAAAGCCAGTGTCCAACCACTGACTCTCGGAAAAACTGTCTATATACCGTCACTATTTTAACAGTTTTTCCTTTCCAATTCAAGGGAGGAACAGCAACATGACAACAATTAATGAAACAGTAGGACAAGTGAAAGTAGTAGAACAGTTAGTAATTGATTACCAGCAATATGAAGCCGGGGGCATGAAACAGGATTTTGCAGTATTCAACATCATGCAAGCAGTGAAAGCATTTAAAACTGCAAGAGTCAATGCGTTGCGTAGATCAGTACCAAAAGCAATCTGTATAGCTGATTTATACGCTCTATTTGATGATGCACTGTTAGCAGCAATGGACAGCTACAAGCCAGAACGTGGGGCAACATTTTATACGTATCTGAATGCAATTTTGGAGCATAAAAAGGCTAATGTCATTGAACAGTTAAACAGAAAAAGAAGTATTCCGGTTGGTGGTACTGTCAGCCTGAGTCCAGAAATGGCTGAGGTACTTACTGTTGATGAAACTGGCAACTATGATGATGTAATGACAGCATTAGACTCCTACAGCAAGATTAGCAAAGGCAAGGCTAACAATGCTGCAATCATTCTGATTGAATGTGATTTATTATCAGAAGTCCTGTCAAAAAAGGATAGAATTAAAGCGCTGTTCAATAAAGAGATGACTGCAGAAGCTGTAAAGAAACGTTTACAGCGTGCCCGTGCAGACTTCAAACAGTATTATCAGTCTCAACAGTCAGAAGGTGACTGCTAATGAATGCTTTTACTGATGAACAACTGGACAGATTGACTGAGGCAATGCTCCCATTGTTGGCAGATAAAACAGAATCAGAAGCCAGTCTGATTATACAGTTAGTACTGTATTGGCTATTGTCAGAGTCAGACTACAGCTACCAACGGTGGTTAGACCTGTTTAGTGCTGCAGAGTCTGTCATTGATGCCTATACAGCAAGCAGAAAGAGCGGTGCCCATCATGAGTAAGAAGCAGTCAAAACAGCTATTCTTGTTCATTCTATTTTTTACCGTAGGCATTGCTGTATCCAGCTTTGCTAGCCTTGAAACTGTCAGAAATATTCTGCTTGCTGTACTGGCTGCTTATTCTTTGATGATTAATGCACCCCGTAGAAGGAAGCGAGTAAGCTCCCAGGGCAGATAGCAATTGAATGTAAAAGAGTGATACTTAAATCACTATATTATAGTAGGAAATTGCTAAGAGTTTGCAGAAAAAATGCTCATAATACCTGTTTAGAAATTACTGCCATGTTGCATTGGAAAAAGTCCAAATGCTTATACACCAGTAAAATAACAGAAAAAATGGCATAAATGTCATGGGAATTACTGCCATAATGGCGAAAAGTGGGCAGTTATTTAACAAAAAACAGTTGAATTTAGTGTAAAAACTAGTTAAAATTAGTCAGCAGGTAAAAAGTAAGATGATAAAAACAGTTACTGTTGCATAGTCTGAAAAATTCCTGTATACTATCTGAGGTGTGCTGTTAGTTTGTTGATATAACAGCATTCAAATCCACATTAAAGGTCTATTTACAGTCAGGGTGCTTTGCTTGCGAAGTCTGCTGTGGAGTTTACGGCTTTTAAGAGGAAAACAAAAACCAATTGGAGGAAACAAATCATGGCAGTAATCAGTATGAAACAATTGCTAGAAGCCGGCGTACACTTTGGACACCAAACACGTCGCTGGAACCCAAAAATGAAGAAATATATCTTCACTGAAAGAAACGGAATCTACATCATCGACTTGCAAAAAACAGTTAAATTAGTCGATGCAGCTTACGACTACATGAGAAACGTTGCAGAAGAAGGTGGCGTTGCATTGTTCGTAGGAACAAAAAAACAAGCACAAGAAGCGATTAAAGAAGAAGCTACCCGCGCTGGTCAATACTTTGTAAACCATCGTTGGTTAGGTGGAACTTTAACTAACTGGGAAACAATCCAAAAACGTGTTGCACGTTTGAAACAAATCAGCAAAATGGAAGAAGACGGCACATTTGATGTCCTTCCTAAAAAAGAAGTTGTTGGTTTGAACAAAGAACGTGAACGTCTTGAAAAATTCTTAGGCGGTATCGCTGATATGCCAAGAATTCCTGATGTAATGTACATCGTTGACCCACGTAAAGAACGCATTGCTGTTCAAGAAGCACACAAACTAAATATCCCAATCGTCGCTATGGTTGACACGAACTGTGATCCAGATGAAATCGACGTAGTTATCCCTTCAAATGATGATGCAATCCGTGCGGTAAAATTGATTACTGCTAAAATGGCTGATGCCTTCATCGAAGGAAATCAAGGGGAAGATCAAGTTGTAGAAGAAGATTTTGCAGCAGAAACTACTGAAAATGCAACTTCAATCGAAGAAATCGTTGATGTAGTAGAAGGCGACAATACTTCTGCTGATTCAGCTGAATAATTTTGAATGACGGAGCTGTTTCAAAGGCCAGGCGGTCAAGCCTCACTCTCCTTTGAAACAGCTTTTTTTAAGAAAATAATTATAAATCAACCAATTCAGGAGGGAATTTTTAAAATGGCAGACGTTACAGCTAAAATGGTAAAAGAACTGCGCGACATGACCGGCGTAGGAATGATGGATGCGAAACGCGCATTAGTAGAAGTAGAAGGCGATATGGAAAAAGCAGTGGATCTTTTACGTGAAAAAGGAATGGCTAAAGCTGCGAAGAAAAGCGATCGTATCGCTGCTGAAGGATTAGCAGCTGTTGCAGTAAAAGGCAACGTAGCTTCTATTGTTGAAATCAACTCAGAAACAGACTTTGTTTCTAAAAATGAAATGTTCCAAGACCTAGTTAAAGAAGTTGCGGAATTGATTGCTGAACATAAACCTGCTGACATGGAAGCTGCAATGAAGCTTGAAACAGCAAAAGGTACGATTGAAGCAACGATGATCGAAGCAACACAAGTAATTGGTGAAAAAATCAGCTTCCGTCGTTTTGAAGTTGTTGAAAAAGAGGATAACGCAGCATTTGGCGGTTACTTGCATATGGGCGGACGTATCGCTGTGTTGACTGTTTTAGAAGGAACAACAGACGATTCAGTAGCAAAAGATGTAGCAATGCACGTCGCAGCTATCAATCCTCGTTATGTAAACGAAAAAGAAATCCCTGCAGCAGAATTAGAACATGAAAAAGCTGTGTTGACAGAACAAGCATTAAACGAAGGTAAACCAGCTAAAATCGTTGAAAAAATGGTTGAAGGTCGTTTGAGCAAATTCAAAGCAGAAATCGCTTTGGTTGACCAACCATTTGTTAAAGATCCAGATATGACGGTTGAAAAATATGTGGCATCAAAAGGTGCAACGGTGAAATCATTCGTCCGCTTTGAAGTTGGCGAAGGAATCGAAAAACGCGAAGATAACTTTGTTGAAGAAGTTATGAGCCAAGTGAAAAAATAATTACTATTCAGTTGAATAGATGGGGACGCATGAATTGTGCGCTCCCTTTTTTTAAGCAAGTCTGTCAAGTTATTACTGGCATAACTTTAGCGATATGCTACAATAACAGTAGAGAAATACGGAGGAATCATAATGGCTAAAACAAAATATCAACGAGTTGTCCTAAAATTAAGTGGTGAAGCATTAGCGGGTGAAGACGGCTTTGGAATCAAACCACCAACCATCAAAGAAATCGTGAAACAAATCAAAGAAGTCCATGAGTTGGGCGTTGAGATGGCGATTGTAGTTGGCGGAGGCAATATCTGGCGAGGACAAATCGGCGCACAAATGGGAATGGAACGTGCCCAAGCAGATTATATGGGCATGTTGGCAACTGTCATGAACGCGTTGGCGTTGCAGGATACTCTTGAAAATGAAGGAGTACCGACACGAGTGCAAACATCTATCGAGATGCGTCAAATCGCTGAACCATACATTCGACGCCGTGCTGAACGACACTTGGAAAAAGGACGAATTGTTATTTTTGCAGGCGGAACCGGCAATCCTTATTTCTCAACCGATACGACCGCAGCGTTGCGTGCGGCTGAAATCAATGCTGACGTTATTTTGATGGCAAAAAACAATGTGGATGGCGTATACTCTGCAGATCCAAAATTAGATGCCAATGCAGTGAAATTTGATGAATTGACTCATTTAGATGTGATTGCAAAAGGATTACAAGTAATGGATTCCACCGCAAGCTCATTAAGTATGGACAACGATATTCCGTTGGTTGTTTTCAATCTGAATGAAGCAGGTAATATCCGCCGTGCGGTTATGGGAGAAAATATCGGAACAACAGTTAGGGGGAAATAGTAATGGCAGATGCAATAATGGCAGAAGCAAAAGAAAAAATGAAAAAAGCTGCAGAAAGTTTGCAGCGTGATCTTGGTCAAATTCGTGCAGGTCGTGCGAATGCCAGCTTGATGGATCGTGTTTCAGTGATCTACTATGGCGCACCAACACCAATCAATCAATTGGCTTCAATCACCATTCCAGAGGCGAGAGTTTTGATGGTAACACCATTTGACAAATCGATCATTCAAGATATTGAAAAAGCGATTTTAACAAGTGATATCGGAATCACACCAGCAAATGACGGCAATGTGATTCGTTTAGTTATTCCACAACTGACGGAAGAACGCCGAAAAGAATTAGCAAAAGAAGTAAAAAAAGAAGCTGAAAATGCAAAAATTGCGATTCGTAACATTCGTCGTGATGCAATGGACAGCTACAAAAAACAACAAAAAGACGGTGATATCACTGAGGACGATTTGCGTGGAATGGAAAAAGATGTGCAAACGTTGACGGATGATAGCATCAAAGCAATCGATAAAATTGCTGCCGATAAAGAAAAAGAACTATTGGAAGTATAATTCGTAAGTACAAAAGAAATCTGGCGTGTTCGCCAGATTTCTTTTTTTTCAGTAAAATCACTGCAACAAAGGTGATTTTTCATAGGAAACTTATGAAATTATTGTTATAATAGGGAAGATGAAATTGTAAATTCGTTAGGAGCCGAGCTTATGTTACGTTTTTTTCCACAAAAAAATAAATATATCCAGGAAACAGGCGACTTTGCGTTTGCACAAGATGGACCGATTCCTAAACATATAGCGATTATTATGGACGGAAATGGTCGCTGGGCACAAAATCGGCGCTTGCCACGGGTCGCGGGTCATAAAGAAGGAATGGAAACAGTCAAAACGGTTACCAAGCATGCGTCAAAACTTGGTGTCAAAGTGTTGACTCTTTATGCGTTTTCTACAGAGAACTGGAAACGACCGACAGATGAAGTCAATTTTTTGATGCAGCTGCCTGTCGATTTTTTTGATACCTTCGTTCCTGAATTGATCAAAGAAAATGTGCGGGTCCATGTGATGGGGTATACGGACTTGTTGCCGGCCCATACCCAAGGGGCGGTTGAAAGAGCCATGGAGCAAACCAAAGAAAATACGGGGATGATTCTAAATTTTGCGTTGAATTATGGCAGTCGTGCAGAAATCGTGACGGCTGTTCAAAATATTACGAAAAAAATAGAAAAAGAGACAATTTCTTCAGATGACATCACAGAAGAAATGATTGCAGATCATCTAATGACCGGTTTTTTACCTGTGGATTTGCGAGATCCGGAGCTGGTGATTCGAACAAGTGGAGAAGAACGAATCAGCAACTTTTTGTTATGGCAGATAGCATATAGTGAATTCTTTTTTACAAAAGCACTTTGGCCAGACTTTAACGGAGAGCTGTTAGAAATGGCAATTGCGTCCTTCCAAAATCGTGATCGACGATTTGGCGGACTGAAAAGCAAAGAGGAGGATAAATAGTGAAGCAACGTGTGATTACAGCGGTTGTTGCCTTGGCATTATTTTTGCCGATTATTTATGTGGGTGGCATCGCTATTGAAATTACGGCGGCCTTGTTGGCAATCGTTGGGGTTTATGAGCTTTTTAGAATGAAAGGATTGAATATTGTTAGTTTTGAAGGAATCATTTCAGCAATCGGTGCCGTTTTTCTGGTGTTGCCGATCAATCGCTGGTTGATTTTGCCGGAACAGACAAATCCTTATTTACTTTTTTATTTGACAGTGATGATTTTGCTGGGAGTCTCCGTTGTTTCTAAAAATACGTATACGATTGATGAAGCGGGTTTTCCAGTAATCGTTAGTTTGTATGTTGGTGTTGGGTTCCAAAACTTCGTCGCAGCGCGAAGTGAAAGTTTGACGGTATTGGTTTTTGGTTTGTTTGTTGTTTGGGCGACGGATATCGGTGCCTATATGGTTGGTCGCAGATACGGCAGAAAAAAATTATGGCCGGAAATTTCACCTAATAAAACGGTAGAAGGCGCTCTGGGCGGAATTTTAAGTGCAGTGATAGTGGCTGCAATTTATTTACTGCTATTTCCAGGGAAACAATTTTTTGGACACAGTACACCGATTATGTTGATTTTGACCATTGTTTTTTCCGTTGTTGGTCAATTTGGTGATTTAGTAGAGTCAGCGATCAAACGGCATTACGGAGTCAAAGATTCAGGAAATATTCTACCGGGACACGGCGGAATTTTAGATCGCTTTGACAGTTTATTATTCGTTTTCCCTATCATGCATTTATTAGGAGTTTTTTAAAAGAAACCGTACTGTAGTTGCTTTGAGCGGCTACAGTTTTTTTCTAATCAATCCAAAAAGGGATGATTGGTTATTCATTTCCGGTATGATAGAATAGAAAAGAGTTTTAATTTGATTTTAATACACTTTGAAAGTGAGGAAACAAGATGAAAACAGCTTTGACATTTATCATTGTCTTTGGTGTTATCGTAATCATACATGAATTTGGTCACTTCTTTTTTGCAAAACGTGCGGGAATCTTAGTGCGGGAATTTGCTATCGGAATGGGACCAAAAATTTATGGTCATCAAGGAAAAGACGGTACAACGTATACATTACGATTATTGCCAATTGGTGGATATGTCCGCATGGCAGGGATGGGGGAAGATGAAACGGAGCTTTCACCGGGCATGCCCATTGCGCTTTTACAAAATGAGCAAGGAGATATCACCAAAATCAATACCAGTAAAAAAATCCAGTTACCAAATGGATTTCCAATGGAGTTGGCAGAAGCTGATTTGGAAGATAAGCTGACGATTTCCGGGTACATCAATGGCGATGAGAGCCAGTTAGTGACCTATTCTGTTTTGCATGATGCGACGATTATTGAGCAGGATGGCACCGAGGTTCGTATTGCACCACGGGATGTCCAATTCCAATCAGCAAAACTATGGCAACGGATGTTGACAAATTTTGCCGGACCTATGAATAATTTTATTTTAGCGATTTTACTTTTTATTTTTATTACCTTCATGCAAGGTGGCGTTACTATCACCAATACAAATGCAATTGGTGAAGTTCTTCCCGATGGGGTGGCGGCACAAGCCGGACTGGAGGAGAAGGATAAAATTGTCAGTATCGACGGAGAAAAGATCAATAATTGGAATGAATTAACAACGATTATTACTGAAAATCCTGATAAGGAACTGACCTTTGAAGTACAAAGAGGATCGGAAAAATTTGAAAAGACAATCACACCTGAAGCTGAGAAAAGCGGCAATCAAACAGTGGGAAAACTAGGTATTCATGTACCGATGGATACTGGATTTTCTGCTAAAATCACTGGCGGATTTCGACAAGCAATCGACAGTTCACTAGCAATTTTTACCGCATTAGGGAGTTTGATTGTGCAACCGGATATTAATAAATTAGGCGGACCAGTAGCAATGTTTCAAATGTCCTCTCAGGCAGCTGAGCAGGGTCCAATGACGGTGTTATTACTGATGGCAGTTTTATCGATGAATCTGGGAATCTTTAATTTATTGCCGATTCCTGCATTGGATGGTGGGAAATTAGTTTTAAATATTTTTGAAGGCGTTAGAGGCAAACCTTTGAGTCAAGAAAAGGAAGGCATACTGACACTTGTCGGCTTTGGGTTGCTGATGGTGTTGATGGTCTTTGTTACGTGGAATGATATCCAACGTTTCTTTTTCTAAAATAGTTGGTAGCTAAGTTCAAAGGTAAAGGAGAAAAAAATGAAGCAATCAAAGATGTTGATTCCAACTTTGCGGGAAGTACCAAACGAAGCAGAAGCATTGAGCCATAAAATACTGATTCGAGCGGGGTATATCCGACAGTTTTCATCCGGCAGTTATTGTTATCTGCCCCTTGCATACCGAGTGTTAGAAAAAATCAAACAAATCATACGCGAAGAGTTGACAGCAATCGATGCGCAGGAAATGCAAATGCCGCTGTTGCTGTCAACTGAATTGTGGGAAGAATCTGGTCGTTTGGAGACGTATGGTTCTAGTCTTTATCGGCTGAATGATCACAGTGAACGCACCTATCTTTTAGCGCCAACTCATGAGGAAGCGTTTACGGCATTGATTCGGGATGAAGTCAGTTCGTATAAACGCTTGCCAATCAATCTTTTTCAGATTCAAACAAAATTTCGTGATGAAAAAAGACCCCGTTTTGGACTGTTACGTAGCAAAGAATTTATAATGAAAGACGGCTATTCTTTTCATGGAACAAAAGAAAGTTTGGAGAAAACCTATCAACAATACGATCAGGCGTATCGTCGAATCTTTTCTCGCTGCGGTTTAGCAGTCCGTGGCATCATCGGAAACGGCGGGGCAATGGGTGGCAAAGATTCAAAAGAATATATGCTAGTTTCTGAAATTGGAGAGGATACGGTTTGCTTTTCAACGGAAAGTGAATATGCGGCCAACCTCGAAATGGCAACAAGTCAATATGTTGCTAAACGATCCCATGAAACTTTGAAGGAACGTCAAAAACTAGCAACACCCGGTGTCAAAACCATTGCAGAAGTTGCAGACTTTTTGAACGTTGAACCACAAAAAATCATTAAATCCGTGCTTTTTTTAGCTGATGACGCGCCAATCATGGTTTTGGTCCGGGGAGATCATGAAGTAAATGAAGTGAAAATTAAAAACTATCTTCAAGTGGAACGATTGATTCCAGCGACTAATGAAGAAGCTGTTGCTCTGCTTGCGGCAGATTTTGGATCGATTGGACCCGTTGAGCTGCCTCAAGGAATTGAAATTTATAGTGATTTTTATGTAAAGGACCTGACGAATGCGGTCACAGGGGCAAATAGCACGGACTATCATTTTGTTAACGTGAATCCTGGCCGTGATTTTCAACCGGCAGCTTACGGTGATTTTCGTTTTGTTAGAGAAGGAGAACCATCACCAGACGGTCACGGCGTGTTGACCTTTGCTAAAGGGATTGAATTGGGTCACATTTTTAAACTAGGTACACGATACAGTCAGGCAATGGGGGCGATGGTCCTTGATGAAAACGGACAGAAAATTCCCGTTGAAATGGGCAGTTATGGGATCGGTGTCAGCCGCTTGTTGGCAGCAATTGTTGAACAACATGCAGATGAAGAAGGAATCAACTGGCCCAAGGGAATCGCGCCTTTTGATTTGCATGTCATCCAAGTAAATATGGAGGATAACTTCCAAACAGAACTTATCGAGGAATTAGCAACGACTTTGACTGCGGCAGATTACGAAGTGTTGGTGGATGATCGCGAGGAACGAGCTGGTGTCAAATTTGCAGATGCGGATTTAATCGGCTGTCCTTTGCGAATCACCGTTGGGAAAAAAGCCAGAGACGGGGTTGTAGAAGTTAAAATCAAGAATACCGGTGCAATGGTTGAGGTTCGTAAAGAAGAACTGGTAGACACAATCGCCATTTTACTTGATACATTGGATGAACCGTACTGAGTGACGAAAAAAATGAGGAGGTCGAAAGCGACTCCTTATTTTTTTTAATGAAAAATCAATCAAAGCACGTTATACTAGAAACTGTTGAATGAAAAAGGGAGGAAAATAAACTTGTCAAAAAATAGAGAAACCTTTGAAATACTTTTGGATCAAATTCAGCTTGAGCCACAAGAACGACAACATCCCTTAATTTCTACCGGTGAAATCAAAGAAGTCATTGTCCATCGGCAATCTAAGGTTTGGTCATTCGTCTTTTCTTTTGATCAAATATTGCCGGTTTTTTTGTATCAATCTTTTCGCCAGCATTTAGAAATGGCGTTTAAGGAAATTGCTCAGGTCGCAGTAACCATCGAAACGAAGGATTCAGGATTTGATGAAGTTCTACTTCAAGAATATTGGGGAGTAGCTATTGCAAACAATGCGTGTGATACGCAACTGGTTCAGCAAACCATCAAGTCTCAACTTCCACTTTTGAAAGAAAAGAAAATTCTTTTGCCTATTTCTAATGAAGCAGTTATTCCGTATATGGTTCAGCAATACTTGCCAATTGTCGAACAAAGTTATCGGCAAATGGGTTTTCCCGCATTTCGCATTGAACCGCAAGTAGATGAACAACAAGCAAAAGCGGCTTTGCAGGAATTGGAAACAAAAAAAGAAGAACAAGCACAGGCCTTTATGCAACAAGCAGCCGAAAATTTGGCAGCCCACGAACAACGGAAAAAAGAAAAGAAAGAGCGGGGACCTGTGCTTGAAGGACCGATTCAGCTGGGAAGAAATATTCCAACGGATGAACCAATTACACCGATGGGAAATATTTTGGAAGAAGAACGGCGAATCACGATTGAAGGGTATGTTTTTGACAAAGAAGTGCGGGAATTGCGTTCTAAACGAAAAATTCTCACGCTGAAAATTACAGATTATACCTCTTCTTTCATTGTTAAGAAATTTTCCAATAATGAAACCGATGAGCAAATTTTTGATGCGATCGCAAAGGGAAGCTGGCTAAAAGTTCGCGGAAGTATTCAAGAAGATACCTTCATGCGGGATTTAGTAATGAATGCGCAGGATTTGATAGAAGTGAAGCATCCTGAACGGAAAGATTATGCACCAGAAGGAGAAAAACGAGTCGAATTGCATCTGCATTCAAATATGAGTACGATGGATGCGACAAATAATGTGGCAGACCTTGTTGCTCAAGCCGGACGCTGGGGTCATAAAGCCATTGCCATCACTGATCACGGTGGGGCTCAATCGTTTCCTGATGCCCATCAAGCAGGTCAAAAAGCTGGCGTGAAGATTTTGTACGGGGTTGAAGCTAATGTCGTCGATGATGGGGTATTGATTGCTTACAATGATCAACATATTTCCTTGACCGATGCGACTTATGTGGTGTTTGACGTGGAAACGACTGGACTTTCTGCAGTATATGACACAATCATCGAACTCGCTGCTGTCAAAATGCATAAGGGGAATGTGATCGATACTTTTGACGAATTCATTGATCCTGGGCATCCATTATCAAATACCACGGTGAATTTAACAGGGATCACGGATGAAATGGTTCGCGGATCTAAGTCAGAAAGAGAAGTACTAGAAGCTTTTCGTGCATTTTCGGAAAATACGATATTAGTGGCTCACAATGCGTCCTTTGATATGGGCTTTCTTAATACAACCTATCGGCGATTGTCCTTGCCAGAAACGCAGGCTCCTGTCATCGATACCTTAGAATTGGCCCGCTATCTTTATCCGGAATTCAAACGATTTGGACTGGGTGTGCTGTCTAAAAAATTCGGTGTTGGTTTGGAACAACATCACCGGGCAATCTATGACTCGGAAGCTACTGGACATTTGGCGTGGATTTTTGTTAAAGAGGCCATGGAAAAGCACGACATGTTTTACCACGATGACTTGAATCGGCATGTCGGCGGAGAAAATTCTTTTAAAGCGGCCCGACCGTTCCATGCAACGATATTAGCGCAGACACAAGATGGACTAAAAAATCTGTTCAAGCTGATTTCTATGTCGAATATTACTTATTTCCACGGAAAAGTTCCACGGATTCCTCGGTCAGAGTTGGTTAAGCTGCGTTCAGGATTACTGGTTGGAACAGCCTGCGACAAAGGTGAAGTTTTCGTAGCGATGATGCAAAAAGGTGTTGAAGCAGCACGAGGATTGGCAAAATTTTATGATTATATTGAAGTTATGCCAAAAGAAGTCTATGCACCCCTGATTGAACAAGAACTGATCAAAAATGAGAAAGATTTGGAAGAAATCATCCGAAATTTAGTTGAGATCGGACATGAATTGAATAAACCGGTCGTAGCTACAGGAAATGTCCATTATCTAAATGAAGAGGATGCAATTTATCGAAAAATTTTGATTAATTCAATGGGAGGCGCCAATCCATTGAATCGTCACAGTTTGCCGGATGTTCATTTTCGAACGACAGATGAAATGCTGACTGCTTTTCAATTTTTAGGTGCGGAAACAGCAAAAGAAATCGTGGTCGAAAATCCCAATAAAATTGTTGATTTGTGTGAAACAATTATTCCTGTGAAGGATAAATTGTACACGCCGAAAATTCCTGGATCAGAACAAGAAATCACGGATCTAAGTTACAAACGAGCAAAAGAATTGTACGGTGATCCATTACCTGAGATTGTAGAAAAACGATTGGAAAAAGAATTGCATTCAATTATCGGAAATGGCTTTTCGGTTATCTACTTGATTGCCCAAAAACTGGTGCATAAAAGTAATGCGGATGGGTATTTGGTTGGTTCCCGAGGATCAGTGGGCTCAAGTTTCGTGGCAACTATGACAGGGATTACAGAGGTAAATCCTTTAGCACCACATTATCATTGTCCAAATTGTCAGTACTCTGAATTTTATGAAGATGGTTCTTACGGTTCGGGATTTGACATGCCGGAGAAAGCCTGTCCTAATTGCGGCACCCGCTTGAAAAAAGATGGACATGATATTCCTTTTGAAACCTTCCTTGGCTTCCATGGCGATAAGGTACCGGATATTGATTTGAATTTCTCAGGGGAATATCAACCAGAAGCCCATAATTACACGAAAGTACTTTTTGGTGAAGACTATGTTTATCGGGCAGGGACGATTGGTACCGTGGCAGATAAAACTGCTTATGGTTTTGTTAAGGGATATGAACGCGACCACAACCTGCATTTCCGCGGGGCAGAAGTAGATCGCTTGGCAAAAGGTGCCACAGGCGTAAAACGAACCACAGGTCAACATCCCGGCGGTATTATTGTTATTCCAGATTATATGGATGTATATGATTTTACACCGATTCAGTATCCAGCAGATGATCTGAATTCAGAATGGCGGACGACTCACTTTGATTTCCACTCGATCCATGACAATATTTTGAAGCTTGATATTTTAGGGCATGATGATCCGACCGTGATTCGGATGCTGCAGGATCTTTCAGGAATCGATCCCAAAACAATTCCCACAGATGATCCAGAGGTAATGCGGATCTTTGATGGTCCAGAGGTATTGAATGTGGAAGAAAATCAAATTTATTCCAAAACGGGTACTTTGGGAATTCCAGAATTTGGGACACGTTTTGTTCGAGGAATGTTGGAAGAAACCCACCCTTCGACCTTTGCTGAATTGCTGCAAATTTCGGGTCTGTCTCATGGGACGGATGTTTGGTTGGGGAATGCCGAAGAACTGATCCGTCGAGGAGAAGCTACATTGGCAAACGTAATCGGTTGTCGGGATGATATCATGGTTTATTTGATGCACGCCGGTTTGGACAGCGGGATGGCCTTTAAAATTATGGAAACAGTTCGTAAAGGACAATGGAATAAAATTCCAGAAGATTTGCGGGAAACGTACCTGAAAGCCATGAGAGAAAATAACGTCCCTGAATGGTACATTGACTCCTGTTCAAAAATAAAATATATGTTTCCAAAAGCCCATGCAGCAGCCTATGTGTTGATGGCGTTACGGGTAGCATACTTTAAAGTGTATTTTCCAATTCTTTATTACTGTGCTTATTTTTCCGTTCGGGCAGATGACTTTGATTTGATATCAATGGCAAAAGGGAAAGATGCCGTTAAAGCAAGCATGAAAGAAATCATGGATAAAGGTATGGATGCTTCTACGAAAGAAAAAAATATGTTGACGGTTTTAGAACTGGCGAATGAAATGATCGAACGAGGATTTGAGTTCGGCATGATTGACTTGTATAAATCGGATGCAGAAAACTTTGTCATTGAAGGAAATAAATTGATTGCACCATTTCGAGCAGTCCCAAGTTTGGGAACCAACGTGGCAAAACAAATCGTTGAAGCACGAAAAGACGGACCATTCTTATCTAAAGAAGATCTTGCCAATCGAGGAAAAGTTTCAAAAACCTTGATTGAATACATGACGGAAAATGGTGTATTGAAGGATCTGCCGGATGAAAATCAATTATCCTTGTTTGATATGTTATAAAAAAAGCCTGAGAAGCGAAAGCTTCTCGGCTTTTTTTTCAAGCATTAGTTGGAAGGTGTTATTAGAATGTGTGGTACACTGGCTTCGAGGTGAAGAAAATGCGTAATACTTGGTTGGCGGAGCAGTTGAACTTGTTGAAGAAGGAAAATCCCCTCGTGATTGAGGAAACGATCCGTTATATTGAGCAGCTAGAAGATGACAATGAAAGTCTGCAGGTCTCTCTTGAAGGAACGATCTGGAGTCCTCGCTTGTGGAACCAACCATCCACAGCACAGCAAAAAAATAAGCCGGAATAGCTCCGACTTATTTTTTTGTTAATTTGACAACGACTTCGCAACGCGCAGTTTGGGGGAACATGTCTACCGATTGTAAGTAATGAATGTCGTAGATTTTTGCTAGTTGAACAAGGTCACGTGCTAAAGTAGAAACATTACAGGAAATATAAACTAATTTTTCAGGTGGATAAGCAACCAGTGTTTTTAGTAATTGATTGTCCAGCCCGGTTCGTGGAGGATCAACAATGATTGCATCCGGCTCAAAGCCCTCGTGAAACCATTTTGGAATCAATTCTTCTGCTGCACCGGTTTCATAGTGGGTATTTGTCATGCCCATTGCTTGCGCATTGTGTTGGGCATCAGTGATTGCTTGCGGAATGATATCCATTCCTCGGACCTCTTTTGCTAAAGAAGCTAAACTTAATCCAATCGTCCCTACACCACAATAAGCATCTACCAGTGTTTCATTTTTTTGCAGTGCCAATGCTTTGCGAGCCTCATCATAGAGAGTAGCGGTTTGTTCAGGATTTAATTGAAAAAAAGCTCGGGCAGATAGATCAAATGTTAAGTCGTTCAGTCGTTCTTGAATGCTTTCTTTTCCCCATAAATGGATGGTTTCATCTCCCATGATGACAGAAGTTTTTTGATTTTGAACATTTTGCATAATGGAAACAACTTCTGGTAGTTGCGCGTTGATTTCCCGAATCAGGGCATTTTTTTTCGGTAATTTAGGTGTACTAGTGACAAAAACAATCTGGAGCTCACCAGTTTCGACACCTTCTCTAACCATTAAGGTTCGCAAAATTCCGGCATTTTTTCGTTCATCATAAATAGGCAGATGGTACTCATTAATCAGTTGCACTAGTAGGTTGATTACTTTTTGTGTTGCGGGATGCTGGACGATGCAGTCGTCAATTGCTACTAATCGATGAGAATTGGTTTCGTATAAGCCGGCTTCTGCAAGCTGGGTCTTTTCATTGAAACGCAACTGGAATTGTGCCTTGTTCCGATAGCGCCAAGGATCATCCATGCCGATGGTTTCCTTTAGTTGATACTTTTTATAGCCTTCTGGTTTGAATTTTTCTAAAGCCTGTTTTAATAAATCTTTTTTGAAATCCAATTGTTTTGGATAGGCAAGGTGCTGCAGCTGACATCCTCCGCAACGATCATAAAAAACACAGGGAGGTGTCATACGGTCTGGACTGCTTTTAATGATCTTAGTCAGTTCAGCTTCTGCAAATCGGGGATTAACCTGAGTAATGGTCGCCAGTATCTCCTCGGTCGGCAGAGCTTTTGGAACAAAAACAATCAGACGTTTATAATAGCCGATTCCTTCGCCATTAATTCCCAGACGTTTGATTTTTAATTTTATTGTTTGCCCATTTTTTACTATTGTTTCAGCCATAATTGCTCCTCATGTAAATAAATTTCTGTTTTTATTTTACCATAGAATTGTCGGAGAAAGTTCTTTTTTGTGGTAAACTAGAATATATGTTCGTAAGGAGGACACTATGATCACGATCGTACGAATCAGTAAAGGTAAAGGAAATTTTTATAAAGTAGAGTTTTCAAACGGAGAAGCATTGCGGGTTTCGGAAGATTTATTGGTTCGCTACCGTTTATTAAAGGGAATGGAGCTTTCAGAAGAAGAATTTCAAAAGGTCAAAAAGAGTACTGGATATGATTTGGGCCTACAATTGGCGATGAACTATATTAGTTATCAGTTACGTTCAGAAAAAGAAGTTCGAAGTTATCTTAAAGAAAAAGAAATTGAAGCGCATGACCGTGATACAATCCTTCAACGATTAAAAGAATTAAAGGTTGTTGATGATCGGGTCTATGGGGAGAGTTATGTTCGTACGCAGATGCGTACTTCGGATAAAGGCCCCACTGTTGTTAAGCAGCAATTACGATTAAAGGGGCTGTCTGAGGATTTGATTGAAGAAGTTCTTCATTTGTACACCTTTGATCAGCAACTAGAGGTAGCTAAGCATGTGGCTGAAAAAAGTTTACGGCGAATTCATGGAAAGAGTCACAAAGAAACGATCCAAAAAATTCGTACTGCATTAATGCAAAAAGGTTTTTCTGGCGACAGTATCTCTCTTACAATGGAGGATTTAGCGTTAGAAAAGGAATCGGATGAAGAATATGATGCCCTTGTAAAAGAAGGAGAACGGCTATGGCGACGGCACCAACGTAAAGCGCAACGTGAGCGGGAAAATAAGGTCAAACAAGGCCTGTTTCAAAAAGGGTTTCAGCTAGATGAAATCCAGCGATTTTTAGAAGAAAAAGGATTAGAAGATGACTAAGAAAACGGAACTATCCGCAGCTGAAATCAGTCAGCTGCGACAAGAATTTTTGACATGGTATCATGATAAAAAACGAAATCTTCCTTGGCGGGCGACAACGGATCCTTATGCTATCTGGATATCGGAGATTATGCTTCAGCAAACCCGTGTGGATACGGTAATCGATTATTATTATCGTTTCATGGAATTATTTCCTACTATTCAGGATTTAGCAGAGGCTGAGGAACAAAAACTTTTAAAAGTCTGGGAAGGACTGGGCTATTATTCACGGGCACGAAATTTAAAAATTGCTGCCCAACAGATTGTTGAATTATATGATGGAAAAATGCCGACGACCATTGATGAGATTCGTACATTGAAGGGAATTGGACCGTACACAGCCGGTGCGATTGCCAGCATTGCCTTTGGGTTACCGGAACCGGCAATCGACGGTAATGTGATGCGGGTGGTCAGTCGTTTATTTGAAATCGATGCGGATATCGCAAAGGCCAGCAGTCGTCATTTCTTTGAGGATGCTATGAGAAAAATCATTGATCCTGATGAACCGGGAGAATTCAATCAAGCCTTGATGGATTTAGGCTCGAGCATCTGTACACCAACGTCTCCTGATTGCGCTGCATGTCCGTTGAAGGATTTTTGTTTGGCTTACCAAGAGAATCGTCAAACTGATTTTCCAGTTAAAACCAAAAAGGCTAAGCCTAAGGATGTTTATTATATTGCGACGGCCCTAGAAAATCCTACTGGAAAATATTTATTGCAACAACGACCAGCAACCGGTCTATTGGCTTCCATGTGGACTTTTCCGATGATGGAAGTGACGGAAAAAGAATACCGGCAGCTTGAAGCTACCTGGTCAAAAAAATCAATGAATCAACTTTCTCTTTTTGTGGCAGAAGATCAATTGTTACCGGATATTTTTGAAGAAGAGGTGGTTTGGCAAAAGCGGCATTTAGGCGAAATTACACATATTTTTAGTCATTTAAAATGGCATGTCTTACTGTTTTATGGGCGAACAGGAAAAAAGGAAGTCAATGAAAATCAGCGTTTTGCTGCAATGAGCGACTTTGAGAAATACGTTTTTCCTAAGCCACAGCAAAAATTAGTAGAACAATTGAAGAAAAATCATTTATCAGATAAAGATTTCTAGGCAAACCATTGATTTATTGCTATAATGTTTACGATGTCGGTGTAATGAACACCCAAACAAATGCAGTGTGTCTGCTGAGGGAAGGGTAGCTATGCGAATTCCTAAAGAAGGAGAGTTTGTTTCCATACAAAGTTACAAACATGATGGCAATTTGCATCGAACGTGGCGCGATACAATGGTATTGAAAACTAGTGAATACTCAATGATTGGTGTGAATGATCACACGTTAGTGACTGAATCCGATGGTCGTCGTTGGGTAACACGCGAACCAGCAATTGTTTATTTTCATAAAAAATACTGGTTTAATGTAATAGCAATGATTAGAGAAAAGGGGGTTTCCTATTATTGCAATCTAGCTTCACCTTATTTGATGGATGAAGAAGCCTTGAAATATATCGATTATGATTTGGATATCAAGGTCTTTCCAGATGGTGAAAAACGTTTATTGGATGTGGATGAGTATGAGCTTCACAGTAAAATCATGCATTATCCGGATGATATTGACTATGTATTAAAAGAAAATGTCAAAATTCTAGTAGACTGGATCAATAATGGCAAAGGACCATTCTCAGAAGGCTATATTGATATTTGGTATAACCGCTACAAGCAATTGTCACGTAAATAAAAAACAGCAGATCTTTAGGGTCTGCTGTTTTTTATTGCTTTTTTCTCATAATTAGCTTTGAAAGTGAAATAGTTTGTTTAAGACAAAGTTAAGATAGGTAAGGTACAATAAATGTATTAAGGAAAAGCAGGTTGGTATATGGAAGAACATAAAAATAATAAGAAAAAATATTATTTATTCATTATTTTTTTACTTTTGGTGGCTGTAGTCTTTAGTTTGGGATGGCAAAAAATAGAAGTACCGACTACTGACTCCAGTGTTTATGAAACGAACGCCAGTGAATCTGTTACGGAGATTCCTGAAGAAAAGGTGACTGAAAAATTGGTTCAAGTATATGTTGCGCCAGAATTATACGACACGACGACGGTTACGGAAAATGATTTTGTTCCATTACAGGAGGAACCTAACAGTCAAAGCAACGTCTTGGAAAAAATCCATCGTGGTGAATGGACCAATTATTTAGGAACCGAGGGAGATTGGATCTACATTCAGACGAATAAGGGAAATAAAGGGTATATCCCGAAAGAGAACAGCAAAGAAAAAGAAGTGACTCGTACAGAAGGTAAAGAATTAACAGTAGTACTGGATGCTGGTCATGGTGGTTCCGATACGGGTGCGACTAGCTCAGATGGCGTATTGAATGAAAAAGATTTGACACTTAAAACTGTACAAACAGTGGGGAAAGTTTTAGAAGCTGCCGGAATTAACGTGGTTTATACACGTACAAAAGATACGTATCTTGAATTAACAGATATCACTCAAATCAGTTTGGAAAAAAATGCTGACTTATTTCTGAGTCTTCATTATGATAACTATGATTATGCAAATGTGATGTCTGGTTTTACGACCTACTATTATTATGAAAAAATGAAATCTTTTGCGGAAACAATCAATCAAGAATTGGCAAAACAGATTGATTTGACAAATAATGGGATTCGTCAAGGAAATTATCTGGTGATTCGTGAATCCTATGTTCCCAGTTTGTTGCTGGAACTCGGCTATATGAATTCTGATCAGGATCTGGCTCAAATCAATACCGAGGAATACCGGGAAAAAGTTGCAGCAGCGATTCTTTCTGGTGTTGAAAAATTTGGACAGAACTATTTTCCATTTGGAATGGGAGAATAAAAAAATGAGAAAAACCATTTGCGGTTTTTCTCATTTTTTTATAGGTTTTTTTTCATTGCGATATGCTCCATACCTGCATCAAGAAAAACTTCCCCATATTTGTGATACCCCATTTTTTCATAGAAGGGCTCTGCGGGCAGTTGTGCCCCCAATTGAATCATAGAAAATCCCTGTTGCTTAGCAAATTTTTCTGCTTCTGTGATCACCTGCTTGCCTAAATTTTTTTTACGGGCATCTTTGCGAACGGCCATGCGTTGCAGTTTCAAGGTTGTTTCATTTAGCGGCAATAAACGGACGGTTGCTAACGCCTGACCTTCCTCATAAAGCACGAAATGGATTGCATAGGCTTCATCTTTATCGATTTCTCTTTCTAATGGTACGCCTTGTTCTTTTACAAAGACTTGATGACGAATTTTAACAGCATCAAGATAAATTTGACTCATGGTATCTTTTGTTTGGACAACAGTCACTCCACTCACCTCGATAGTAGTATACCCAAAGTTTAACAATCTGCAAAATAACTTGTCTAAATCGAGAGAAAAAGAAGCTGTTTTTTGCAAGTTAGGTTATAATATGAAAATGAGGGAGGGATGGCCTTGTTTGATAAATTAAAAAATTCAAAATTAATGTTTTGGTCGCTTGAGTTGCTGATTTTAGCGACGTTGGTTTTTGTTTCAACAAAAATAAATTTTTTGTTTCAACCAATTGGTACATTTTTTAGAACCTTGTTTGTACCGATTCTGGTGGGGGGATTTCTCTACTATGTCTTAAATCCGATTGTCAACTTCTTGATAAAGTATACGAAAATAAAGCGGATTTTTGCCATTATCCTTGTTTTTATTTTGTTGGTTGGGGTTATCGTCTGGATGATTTTAAGTGTGATTCCAAATTTGGTAAGTCAAATTTCTTCCTTGGCATCAAATATCCCAAATTTTGTGGAAAACATGCAGACTTGGGGTATGAAGCTCGCAGATAATCCAATTTTCAGTCAGATAAATATCGTAGAACAAATCGAAAAAATGGATATTTCTTATTCATCTATCATTCAAAAATTCTTGAGTGGTCTTTCAACAAGTTTAGGTTCAATCGTAGGAACGATTGCTTCTGCGACGGTAACGATTGTGACGGTACCGTTTATTCTTTTCTATATGTTAAAAGACGGCGATCGTTTAGTACCGAATATTCAACGGTTCTTTCCTGAAACACGTCGGGCACAAATCGTTGACTTATTGGGTCAACTGCACCAAACGCTGTCTAATTATATCAGCGGTCAAGCAATTGAATGTGTTTTTGTCGGCACCTTCACGTTTATCGGATATTTGATTGTCGGTGTTGATTATGCCTTTCTGTTCGGTGTGATTGCGGGAATCACGAATCTGATTCCTTATCTTGGTCCTTACTTAGGATTATTGCCTGCGGTACTGGCGACCGTCTTTGATGATCCATTAAGAGCTGTTTTGTGTGCGGTGGTTGTAATCATTGTTCAACAAATCGACGGGAATGTGATATATCCAAATGTTATCGGCAAATCTTTGGCAATTCATCCGTTGACAATCATCTTAGTCTTGTTGGTAGCAGGGAATATTGCTGGATTGTTGGGAATATTCTTAGGAATTCCTTTTTATGCGATTTGCCGTACGATTATTATTTTTATCATTCGATTGGTAAAAGCAGACCGTATCAAAGAAAATCATGACAAAATCACTGATAGCAGTGATTTACAGCTATAGGGTTTTTATTGCAAAGAAAATCGCTTTGTGATACGATTTTAGCGTGGCACTTGCCACGCTTTTTTTCTAGAAAATTGTTTAAAAATAAGGAGAGATTGCTATTATGAATGCTGACCCGGAGAGTCAGTCGCTTTTAGCGCAAATTTTACTACTAATTGTTCTTACGTTGATCAATGCCTTTCTTGCAGCATCGGAGATATCACTGATTTCCGTTAACAAAAATCGGGTGGAGCAAAAAGCCGAAGAAGGAAATATCAAGTCACAAAAACTACTGAAGATATTAGAAGATCCAACCAATTTTCTTTCAACTATTCAGGTAGGAATTACATTGGTAACTATTTTGTCAGGGGCTTCATTAGCAGATACATTGGCGACACGCTTGGCGCCGGTATTAGGAGATATCCCTGGGGCAAAAAATATTGCTAGTATCATCGTTCTTGCGATATTGACCTATATTTCAATCGTTTTTGGCGAGCTATATCCGAAACGAATCGCATTGAATAAATCAGAAGAAGTTGCCTCGTTTACTTCAGGCGTCATTCGTTTTCTGGGAAAAGTCACAAAACCGTTTGTTTGGTTGCTTTCAGCTTCAACAAGTTTGTTAGCACGAATCACGCCAATGGAATTTGATGACGAAGATGGAAAAATGACCCGTGACGAGATGCGTTATATGTTGGAAACAGAAGGCGTACTGAAAGATGAAGAACGGGAAATGCTTCAAGGCGTTTTTTCATTAGACACAAAAGTTGCTAGAGAAGTGATGGTTCCGCGAACGGATGCATTTATGGTGGATATTGATGATTCTGTGAACGAAATCGTCTCAGAAATTTTAGCTGAGAGTTATTCACGAATTCCCGTTTATGAAGAAGATAAAGATAAAGTAATCGGGGTGCTGCACACGAAAAACTTGTTAAAGGCAGCCTATGAAGTTGGGTTTGAAGCATTGGATCTGCATAAGATTTTGCAAGAGCCGCTTTTCATGCCGGAAACTGTTTTTATCGATGATTTGCTTTATGAACTGAAACGTACCCAAAACCAAATGGCGATTTTGCTGGACGAATACGGTGGCGTTGTCGGTGTCGTGACTTTAGAGGACTTGTTGGAAGAAATTGTTGGCGAGATTGATGATGAATCCGATGAAGTTGAAAATCTTTATGAACGAATTGATGAAAATGAATATATGATCCAAGGTCGTATGCTGATTGATGAATTCAATGAACTTTTTGGAACAAATCTGCATATGAGCGATGTGGATACAATGGCAGGATATTTGATCACTGCGTTAGGAACGATTCCTGATGAAGGAGAAAAATTATCCTTCAACGTAGATAATGTCACTTTAATTTCTGAAGAAATGGAAGGTTCACGAGTTCTTAAAATTCGAGCAATCTTTCATCCAGAGGAAACCGACGTAGATCCAGAGGAAGAACGCCGGCATTTTCGTAAAGATTTTGAAGAAGATGAACCCCGCAGATGAAAGAAAGTTTACAGAAGACTAAATAGGTAAAATGGAGGAGCGAGCCACTTGGTCTTGCTCCTTTTATTCGGAAAAAATAGCAGGAGAAAGAAAACAGTTTTGGAAATCCCCTGCTATCCATGCTATACTATCCTAGTTGAAAAAATGCGACGCAGGAATGATAGATAAAGATCAGTGAAAAGGAATGAAAAAAATGGACAATCCTAAATTAAAAGAACAAGTCGATAGTCGCCGCACCTTTGCGATTATTTCCCACCCGGATGCGGGGAAAACGACAATTACGGAACAATTGCTTTTATTTGGCGGAGCGATTCGTCAAGCTGGAACGGTCAAAGGAAAAAAGACCGGGAATTTTGCAAAATCTGACTGGATGGAAATTGAAAAACAACGGGGGATTTCTGTAACCAGCTCGGTGATGCAATTTGATTACAATGGAAAACGCATCAATATTCTGGATACTCCAGGACATGAGGACTTTTCAGAAGATACCTATCGTACGCTGATGGCTGTGGATAGTGCTGTGATGGTGATTGACAGCGCCAAAGGGATCGAAGCCCAAACAAAAAAATTATTTCAAGTTGTAAAAAAACGCGGAATCCCGATTTTTACTTTTATCAATAAACTGGATCGTGACGGTCGTGAACCTTTAGATTTATTGGAAGAATTAGAAGAATTGCTGAATATCGAATCCTATCCGATGAATTGGCCAATCGGTATGGGAAAAGGATTAGCCGGTCTCTATGATATCCATAATCAGTGGGTAGAATTGTACCGACCAGAAACTCCTGAAAAGCGGTTTGTTCCTCTGGATGAAGCAGGAGCGATTCCTGAAGATCATCCCTTGCAACAAAGTGGCGTTTTCCAACAGGTATTGGAAGAAGTTGAGTTGTTGAAGGAAGCAGGAGATGAATTCGATCCAGAAAAAGTTGCAACAGGAAAACAAACACCGGTTTTCTTTGGCTCTGCATTGACTAATTTTGGTGTACAAACTTTCTTGGAAACCTTCTTGCAATTTGCGCCATCTCCATACGGGCATCAAACGATGGATGGCGAAGAAATCAGTCCTTATGAAGCTGATTTTTCAGGTTTTGTTTTTAAAATCCAAGCCAATATGAATCCAGCTCACCGAGATCGGATCGCTTTTGTTCGTATTTGTTCAGGAACATTTGAACGGGGAATGGATGTCTTTTTAGAACGAACAGATAAAAAAATGAAGTTAAGCAACGTGACGCAGTTTATGGCGGACACACGAGAAAATATCGAAGAAGCGGTTGCCGGTGATATCATTGGGGTTTACGATACAGGAAACTATCAAATCGGGGATACTCTCTACGAAGGCAAATTGAAGGTCGCATATGAAGAATTACCGTCGTTTACACCGGAATTATTTATGCGGGTCTCTGCAAAAAATGTGATGAAGCAAAAATCCTTCCACAAAGGAATCTACCAACTGGTGCAAGAAGGCGCCATTCAGCTGTATAAAACTTACTTGACGGAAGAATACATCATCGGGGCAGTCGGACAATTGCAGTTTGAAGTCTTCCAATATCGGATGAAAAATGAATACAACGCTGAAGTAATCATGACACCAATGGGGCATAAAATCGCTCGCTGGATCGATCCAGCCGATTTGGATGAACGCATGAGCTCTAGCCGAAATATTCTGGCGAAGGATCGCTTTGACCAACCACTGTTCTTGTTTGAAAATCAATTTGCGGAACGCTGGTTTGCGGATAAGTATCCAAAAGTTAAGTTAAAGAGTTTGATGTAAAAAACAATAGAGCAAAACGAGCATCGATTGATTTAAGTGCTGAAAGTCCCATCTTATTACTAGATAAGATGGGACTTTTTGGTGAAATACAATGACTGACAGTCTTTCTAAGAGAAGAGAGGTAGGAAAAAATTACACAGCTAAAGACTTCTTATATTTTTTGATTTTTTTACTTGCCCAATTGTAATGACTTGAAGTGGACGATACAAAATAACTACCTAAAGTGCTGCCGCCAACCCATTTGAAGACTCCTTTAGAAAATAATTCGTCCTCTGAGAAAGTTTCTATCTGGTTCATTACCTGTGAATGGCTGTCTGTCAGTAATTTTAGAGAATCTTCATAGGAGGTTTCCTGATGATTTTCCCAAAATACCTGATTCATTGCTCCATAGGTTTTCCAGTTATAGCCTTCTTTTAAAAACTGCGTTTCTACACCTTTCTGGTTCGCAGATACCCAGTCTATAAGTAATTTATGCCACTCATACAGATGAACGAGTACATCTCGAATATTTTTGTCTCTTTTCCAGTGGGCTCCTTTTTCTTTTTCAATATCAAAACGAAATACACCGTCTACATCTTTTTCTGGAATAGAATTGATTAGTGCGAGTAATTTCTCGTATTCTTCAGTTCCTGTTTGGATTAGCTCCGCTTTTGTTTTTGGTCTTGCCATAGGTATGTCCTCCCGTTTTTATATTTATTATAGCGCAGATGGATTATACTTCTAGCAAACATCCTCATTTTGAGTGAAGTATCTATCAGGAAGAAGGGTACACTTATTTCTTCCTACTCATCCATATTAGAACCATTCTCACCAACAAAGCCAGTCCGACGGAAAGTAAGAGAGACAAAAATAAATACGCTGTGCCGTAGTAAAAAGTATTACTGAAGATGTGTTTGCCTAATGGAGGAATAAGCAAGAAAAAGAGTATACCAAAAGCAACACTAATCAGCCAAAAACCCAATCCATTTGTTTGCCAACTTTTTGGATTAAAGGAAAGTAAAGAATTTCCTTTTTGAATTGGATTGCTGCCTTGTGTTCCGTTCGTGTTGATACGATTGTATTCGCTGGAACGAATGGTGGATTTTTCCGCAAACTTTTTTTGTCCCTCTAAACGATTCATGTTGTTCCTCTCCCAATCTAAAAAATTTAATAAATCAGTTAAAAAAACATGCTTAATGTAAAAAAACACTTCAATAAAAAAGTTCTCTATGCTAAACTTAGCATAGATTCTTCCCTAAACAGGAGCAAGGTTTCAGCGAAGAAAAGAGGGGAAACGTGCTTTTAGTCAGGCGTTTCTTCTTGTTTTCTTTAAAGGCAACTTTTTAGAGAATAGGGTATAAAAAAAGCTGATCTTTAAATCAGCTTTTAGACGAATGGACAAATTACAGACTGGCAGTTTTTTCGGTGAGCACTGGTTTTTTAATAGAAATTTCAACCAAGCCGGGCATCTCGATGACTTGAATCGAATCTTTATAATAAGAGCCGGTGGGCATTTTTTTCAAGAAATACTCCTTTACTTCATGGATTTCTGAAGAACGCAGATTACGCTTTTTGTTAATTAAAAGAATTTCATTATGTGATGGGGCAACGGTGTACACAACGGTAGTATTTCCATCGGTATAAACTTTAACTAACTCAGCATCTGTATTTTCAAGTTGGTTTTTGACCATGCGAGAATGGCTGTTGGTTACATTGATTAATTTCATTTTTTTCACCCCTCGTAGTGTACCTTTGATTAAGTCTATTATATATTTTTTTTTGAGAAATTGGAAAGGGATAACCCTTATTCTGAAAAAAAACATCAAAAAAACAGTAGAATAGTTTCCTATTTATACATCCTTCTATTTTAAGTAAAAAAAGGCAAGCACTTGATGAAATGGTTGGCTCCCCGTCAAGTGGACACGGAAATATAATAAAATTTTTAGAGAGCTGTTTGCTAATTTTGTGGCAAAC
>NZ_BJDS01000019.1 GCF_005405265.1 Enterococcus songbeiensis | reverse complement strand
CAAATGCTTTTTGTTATAAAAAAATATTTAGTGTCCTTACTCGATTTGAGTAACAACACTAAATATTATAGAACCGAAATAGCTAGAAGAGTCTTCTGCGGAGGGCTCTTTTTTTGTTGTCGGAATTATTTTTAATAAAAAAATCGCTCATGTCAGTTTTTCTTACATAAAACTATTGACAGCTTTTTTTTGAATTGGTATAGTTATCACAAGTTCAAAAGCAAGTCTATCATGAGAGGAGAGAAATTATGCGGGAAAAAGAGTTACGCCGCTCAATGTCTGTGTTTCCAATTGGTACAGTGATGAAATTAACTGATTTGACGGCGCGTCAAATTCGATATTATGAAGAGCAGGATTTGATTCATCCGGAGAGAAGCGAAGGCAATCGCCGAATGTATTCATTAAATGATATCGATATCTTGTTGGAAATCAAAGACTATCTCTCTGAAGGGTTGAATATGGCGGGGATCAAACATGTGTACCAAATGAAGCTACAAGAAGTTTCTGAGGAAGCAAAATCGTTGACTGACGAAGATGTACGCCGAATATTCTATGATGAGCTGCTTTCACAAGGCGGACTGACACCGCAAAGTCCGTTTCAACAAAAAGGACCGCGGATGTAAAAAAGCGAAAGCTGAAAAATGAAGGGGAAGGGATACCATGCCAAAAACGCAAAATACAAAGGAAGATATCAGACGAATCGTAGAAGAGGAGAATGTTCGCTTTTTACGACTCATGTTTACGGATATCATGGGAACAATCAAAAACGTAGAAGTACCAGTGAGTCAATTAGACAAAGTTTTAGATGATAAAATGATGTTTGACGGTTCATCCATTGAAGGATTTGTTCGAATCGAAGAAAGTGATATGTATCTTTATCCTGATTTGACCACATGGATGATTTTTCCATGGGAAAGCGAACATGGCAAGGTTGCCCGCTTGATCTGTGACATTTATAATCCAGAAGGAAAACCATTTGCTGGTGATCCTCGCGGCAATTTGAAACGTGCGTTGTCAGACATGAAAGCACTTGGTTTTACTTCCTTTAACCTTGGGCCAGAACCTGAATTTTTCTTATTTAAATTAGATGAAGATGGCGAAATCACCATGGATCTAAACGACAAAGGCGGTTATTTCGATTTTGCTCCGACAGACCTTGGCGAAAACTGTCGTCGGGATATCGTGCTGGAATTAGAAAAGCTTGGCTTTGAAGTAGAAGCTTCCCACCATGAAGTTGCACCAGGACAACATGAAATCGACTTTAAATATGCCGATGTGATTGAAGCCTGTGACAATATCCAAACCTTCAAATTAGTCGTTAAAACGATTGCCCGCAAACATGGTCTGCATGCGACCTTCATGCCAAAACCATTATTTGGTATCAATGGCTCAGGAATGCATTGCAACATGTCTCTGTTTAAAGGAGACGAAAATGTTTTTTATGATGAAAAAGGGGACATGCAGTTAAGCCAAACAGCCTACTATTTCTTGGGCGGCTTGATTGAACATGCACGGGCATACACAGCTGTCTGCAACCCAATCGTCAATTCTTACAAACGTTTGGTTCCGGGATATGAAGCGCCTGTTTATGTGGCATGGTCAGGACGCAACCGCTCCCCATTAATCCGCGTGCCAGAATCTCGCGGTTTGTCTACTCGTTTGGAATTACGTTCAGTCGATCCTTCTGCTAACCCTTATTTGGCAATGGCTGTCTTGCTGCAAGCCGGCTTAGACGGTATCCGCAATGAAATCACGCCGCCACCAGCAGTGGACCGCAACATTTATGTGATGAATGAAGCAGAACGTGAAGCGGCTCAAATCAAAGACCTTCCTTCCACAATCCATAACGCAATCAAAGAATTGCGCAAAGATCCTGTGATGGTGGATGCATTAGGCAAACATATTTTTGCTAATTTTGTAGAAGCAAAACGGCTGGAATGGGCATCCTTCCGCCAAACTGTTTCTGAATGGGAAAGAGAACAATATTTAGAATTATACTGATCCTCCTTGAAAAAAAGTGTACCGCTGAGTCGATTTGCTCAGCGGTTTTTTATGAAAATGCTGAAAGGATTGACATTATTTTCTTGACATTTTCATACGGGGATTGTATTATTCTGCTTGGGCACCCTTGAAAAAAGGGGCAAAAGGTCTGGATATTATGCTCCCTATTCATTTATGGATAGGGAGCTTCTTTCTTTTTTACAGCACCTTTTCCTGCGAAAAAATGTAGAAGGAGTTTTTCAATTTATGACAAAATATATTTTTGTAACAGGTGGCGTCGTTTCGTCGATCGGTAAAGGGATCGTGGCAGCTTCACTAGGACGTTTGCTAAAAAACCGCGGATTGAAAGTGACAATCCAAAAGTTTGACCCATACATCAATGTCGATCCTGGAACCATGAGTCCATACCAACACGGAGAAGTTTTCGTGACAGACGATGGTGCGGAAACCGATTTAGATCTAGGACATTATGAACGATTCATTGATATCAATTTGAACAAATATTCAAATGTTACCACCGGAAAAATTTATTCGGAAGTTTTACGCAAGGAACGAAAAGGCGAATACTTAGGGGCAACTGTCCAAGTTATTCCGCATATCACAAATGAAATCAAAGAAAAAATCATGCGGGCAGCTAAAATGACGGATTCAGATATCATTATCACCGAAGTCGGTGGAACCGTTGGCGATATCGAATCGTTGCCATTTTTAGAAGCGTTGCGTCAAATGAAGGCAGATGTCGGTGCGGACAATGTGATGTATATTCACACCACCTTGATTCCTTACTTGCGAGCAGCCGGTGAAATGAAAACAAAACCTACCCAACACAGTGTGAAGGAATTACGTAGTTTAGGTATTCAACCAAATATCTTGGTGGTACGGACAGAATTACCAGTTTCTCAAAGTATCAAAAATAAATTGGCACAATTTTGTGACGTTGCACCGGAAGCTGTAATTGAATCCCGTGACGTAGAAACCCTTTATTCGATTCCATTGGCATTGCAAGCGCAAGGAATGGATCAAATCGTTTGTGACCATTTGAAATTAGATGTTCCACAAGCAGACATGACAGAATGGCGAGCATTAGAAGAACGGGTTTTACATTTGAAGAAGAAAACAAAAATTGCATTGGTAGGAAAATATGTTGAACTACCTGATGCTTATATCTCTGTTGTTGAAGCCTTGAAGCATTCAGGATTTGCCTATGATTCAGATATCGAAATCGATTGGGTGAAAGCCCAAGAAGTGACGGCAGATAATGTACATGCCTTACTTAAGGATGCAGATGGAATTTTAGTTCCCGGCGGTTTTGGCGATCGCGGAATCGAAGGGAAAATCGAAGCTATCAAATATGCTCGGGAAAATGATGTACCATTCTTAGGTATCTGCCTAGGCATGCAAATGGCCTGTGTGGAATTTGCGCGAAATGTGGTTGGTTTAGAAGATGCCAACTCTGCTGAAACAGATCAAAATACACCAAACAATATCATTGATTTAATGGCGGATCAGGAAAATGTCGAAAATCTTGGTGGAACTTTACGCTTGGGTCTGTACCCATGTAAAGTGAAAAAAGGCACAGTGACGGCAACTGCTTATGATGAAGAAGAAGTCGTACAGGAACGTCACCGTCACCGGTATGAATTCAACAACAACTACCGTCAAATGTTTGAAGCCCACGGATTGGTATTCTCCGGTGTTTCACCAGACAATCGCTTAGTGGAAATCATTGAATTACCAGAGAAAAAATTCTTCGTCGGCTGCCAATTCCATCCAGAATTGATTTCTCGTCCAAATCGTCCCCAAAAATTAATCAAGGCGTTTGTTGGCGCAGCTTTGGCTGAACATGAAGCGTAGATTTTTCAAAAAGGAGACTTGCTCTTTCCATTTTTAAGGAGGAACAGCATTCTCACATGAAAAAATTCGTGAAAAATGGCTGAAACAGTTTCAAATGGATGTTATCTTAACCCGTAGAAAAACAGATAAATAACTAGAGAAGACTGAAATCTTTTCAGAAAATAAAATGAAAAGGTCTGATATTTTAATTCGTTCAGTCAATTATTGAAAGTCAAATTTCATCTTTTTAGTAGCAAAGTAGGCAAATGTTTGCTAAAATGGAAGCGTTGGTTAAGCTTGCTTAACAAATAAAGTTTATCAAAAACTTAGGAGGAATTTTTTATGCCAGTAGTATCAGGAGCAGAATTCTTAAAAGCTGCACGTAAAGGCGGATATGCAGTTGGTGGATTTAACACAAACAACTTAGAATGGACCCAAGCAATTCTAAAAGCCGCAGAAGCTAAAAAAGCACCAGTTCTTATTCAAACTTCAATGGGCGCTGCAAAATACATGGGCGGATACAAAGTTGCTAAAGATATCATCACAAACTTAGTTGATTCAATGGGTATCACTGTACCAGTTGCAATCCACTTAGACCATGGTGACTATGAAGCTGCTTTAGAATGTATCGAAGTTGGCTATACTTCAATCATGTTTGATGGTTCTCATCTTCCATTTGAAGAAAACTTGAAATTAGCTAAAGACGTTGTTGAAAAAGCTCACGCTAAAGGTATTTCTGTTGAATGTGAAGTTGGTTCAATCGGCGGAGAAGAAGACGGCATCATCGGTGCTGGCGAATTAGCTGACGTTGACGAATGTGTACAAATGGTTGCTACAGGTATCGATTACCTAGCATGTGGTATTGGTAACATCCACGGCGTTTACCCAGAAAACTGGAAAGGTCTAGCATTTGACCATTTACAAGCAATTGCTGACGCTGTAGGTTCTGATGTTCCTCTAGTATTACACGGCGGATCAGGAATTCCTAAAGAACAAATCCAAAAAGCTATCTCAATGGGTATCTCAAAAGTTAACGTAAATACAGAATTCCAATTATCATTTGCTAAAGCAACTCGTGAATACATCGAAGCTGGCAAAGATAAAGAAGGAAAAGGCTTTGACCCTCGTAAATTGTTGGCACCAGGTGTTGCTGCAATCGTTAAAGATGCTGAAGAACATATCGACTGGTTCGGTTCAGCAAACAAAGCTTAATTAAGTATCAATCAACGGTGCGGAGAAATCCGTGCCGTTTTTTTTTTTATCAATTGAAGGAAAGACAGCCATTTTTGCTAAAGAAATTTGCAGGAAAGGGTTGTCTCTTTTTTCTTTAATTGGGGTATGTTAAAATTGTCGTGGTACATAAGTTTTCAAAAGGAGAATATATGAAAAAAATTATTATTCGCGGCGGTCGGCCTCTAAAAGGTGAGGTAACGATTAGCGGTGCCAAAAATAGTGCAGTTGCCTTGATTCCGGCAGCGATTCTTGCTGATTCACCGGTGATTCTAGAAGGTGTTCCCGATATTCAAGACGTTCACTCTTTGATTGAAATTTTAGAAATCATGGGCGTAAAAACACATTTTGCAGATAATCAATTAGAAATCGACCCACGAGGAATCGTTTCAATTCCTATGCCTAGCGGAAAAATCAACAGCTTACGGGCTTCTTATTATTTTATGGGTGCGTTGTTAGGAAAATTCGGCGAAGCTGTCGTTGGATTGCCTGGCGGATGTTATTTAGGACCACGGCCTATTGATTTGCATTTTAAAGGTTTTGAAGCATTAGGTGCTTCTGTGGCAAACGAACATGGTGCGATTTATCTGCGTTCTGACAAATTAAAAGGGGATCGGATTTTCTTAGATATGGTCTCAATCGGCGCAACAATTAATGTGATGTTGGCGGCGGTCAAGGCAGAAGGAAAAACAGTCATCGAAAATGCCGCTCGTGAACCAGAAATTATTGATGTTGCAACACTTTTGAACAATATGGGTGCTAAAATTCGCGGTGCTGGTACAAATGAGATTCGTATCGAAGGCGTCAGTGAACTCCACGGCTGCCGTCACTCGATTATTCCTGATCGAATTGAAGCCGGAACTTATCTGTCTTTAGCAGCAGCGATGGGCGCAGGCATCAAGGTCAACAATGTTATTTATGAACATTTAGAAAGCTATATCGCCAAATTAGAAGAAATCGGTGTACCGATGGAAATCAGCGAAGACACCATTGAAGTTTTTCCCGTTCAAGAATTGAAACCTACCAACCTTAAAACCTATCCTTATCCCGGCTTTGCGACAGATCTGCAACAACCAATCACTCCACTTCTATTGAAAGCTGCCGGAACTTCCGAAGTGATCGATACGATTTATGCCAAACGAACCAATCATATCCCAGAACTTGTGCGAATGGGTGCTAATGCCCAGGTAGAAGGCAACATGGTGATTATCAACGGTCCCAGCAAGCTGCACGGTGCAGAAGTCGTGGCTTCGGATTTACGGGCGGGGGCGTGTTTAGTTATCGCCGGTTTGATGGCAGAAGGAACAACGACCATCACAAATGTTGAATATATTTTGCGGGGATACGATCATATCATCGAGAAACTGACTGCATTAGGTGCAGATATTGAAATGAAGGAGCAACTATGAGCGACTACTTAACAATGGCGGAACTGGAAAACAGTACGCTAAAAGAAATCTACACCTATGCTAAAGAATTTAAAATTCCTTATTACAGTCAAATGAATAAAAAAGAATTGGCGTTGGCGGTTATTCGGGCGCAAGCGGAGAAGCAGGGCTTCTTTTACATGGAAGGGATTTTAGACATTGTTGGGCAAGATGGGTACGGCTTTTTGCGGCCAATCAATTATGGACCGAGTGCGGAAGATATTTATATTTCTTCCTCCCAGATTCGTCGATTCAGTTTGCGTAATGGTGATAAAGTCGCCGGAAAAGCTCGACCACCAAAAGAATCCGAACGTTATTATGGTTTGATGCATGTTGAAAGCGTGAATGGCAAAGATCCTGAAGAAGCCAAAGAACGGCCCCATTTTCCAGCCCTTACACCTTTATATCCAAACCGTCATTTGACTTTGGAAACAACGCCGGGGCGTTTGGCTACCCGAATGATCGATATTTTTGCACCAGTAGGATTTGGTCAGCGGGGCCTGATTGTAGCGCCGCCAAAAGCCGGAAAAACCAGTGTCTTAAAGGAAATCGCCAACGGTATCACGGATAATTTTCCGGAGGTTGAACTGATTGTCTTGTTGATTGATGAACGACCAGAAGAAGTGACTGATTTGGAACGTAGTGTCAAAGGGGATGTGGTATCTTCTACCTTTGACTTGCAGCCAAGCAACCATACTCGAGTGTCGGAATTGGTTTTAGAACGTGCAATGCGTTTAGTTGAAGATAAGCGGGACGTCGTTATTCTCATGGACAGTATCACTCGTTTGGCCCGTGCCTACAATTTAGTTGTACCGCCAAGCGGTCGAACACTGAGTGGTGGAATCGATCCAGCTGCTTTGTATAAACCTAAGAAATTTTTCGGTGCTGCTCGGAATATCGAAGAAGGCGGCAGTCTGACGATTTTGGCGACAGCTTTAGTGGATACTGGCAGTCGAATGGATGACGTGATTTATGAAGAATTCAAAGGAACGGGGAATATGGAATTGCATCTTTCTCGTGATCTCTCGGAACGACGAATCTTCCCGGCGATTGATATCAAAAAGTCCGGAACTCGAAAAGAAGAACTATTGATGACGGCCGAACAATTGGAAGAAACCTGGAAATTGCGGAATAATATGAGTGGTGATTCATTGGAATACACTGAGCAGTTTGTTCAATTTTTAAAGAAAACCAAAAGTAACGAACAGTTGTTTTCTGCTTTTCAAGAAGTTTCTTTTGGAAAAAAAGCACCAAAAAGAAATCCGAAAAGATAATTGCAACTTCTCAGCAAACATGATACTATGTTACTGTTGTAAATTGACAAATAACTCTGGCGCAGCAAATGAACCAGGGCAAAGGAGCGAAAAAAATCATGAAACAAGAAATCCATCCAAATTATCATCCAGTCGTATTTATGGATTCAACAACAGGCTTCAAATTCTTGTCAGGTTCTACTAAGAACTCTCAAGAAACTGTTGAATGGGAAGACGGAAACACTTATCCATTGGTACGTGTCGAAGTAACTTCTGACTCACATCCATTCTATACTGGACGTCAAAAATTTACCCAAGCAGATGGCCGTGTCGACCGTTTCAACAAAAAATACGGTCTCAAAGACAAGAACGCTGCACAATAAGAAAAACGCTGATATATCAACGTTTAGCAGACTATCTGATAGGGATAGTCTGCTTTTTTTCGCTTTTGACCATACTTTTGACCTTCTGCAAGTTTCCTTGATTTTCCTCTGTGGAACTCATGAAATCTGCAAAACGATTTGCCGTTTCTTCGGTCTGTCTTTTTGTAACATGGGTGTAGATATCCATGGTCGTTTTAATATCTGTGTGTCCAAGGCGAACTTGAACTTCTTTGAGTGAAGCGCCGGATTCAAATAGCAAACTACAATGAGTATGACGAAAGCCATGAGGTGTGATCCGTTTTAAGTTGTTCTCTTTTATAATGATTTTTAAGTTGTGATTTACATAGTCTAAATACAATGGTTTATTTTCTTCTGATACAAATAGGAGTTGTTCCCCATTTTTTGTCGGTTTGATTCCCATTTTTAGAAAATATTCTTTTTGCTTCAATTGCCATCGTTTAATCACTTGTAATGTTTCAGAGTCTATCGAAATTGTTCGAAGGCTCTTTTCTGTTTTTGGAACTTGAAATTTAATTTCCCATTTGTCACAAGTAGCTAAAGTTTGTTTGACGGAAAGGGTTCTTTTCTCAAAATCAATGTCTTTCCAACGTAAGGCTAAGAGTTCACCTTTACGTAATCCTGTAAAAGCTAAAATCCGAAAAATCGGATAAATCGGATCTGGATAGTTTTTCGCAATTTCGAGGAACTCCAATAGTTCTTCCTTTTCATAGTAAGGTGCGGAATAGCGTTCTTCGTCAATTCGTTTCTTACGTTTTGGACGAATCACAGCATCCATGGGATTATTCCGAATAAGACGTAAACTCAAAGCATATTTGAAAATGGAGGAAGTCAAACCAATCAAATTGGAATACTTTTTGTAGTAGCTATACCAATGATTTACTTGTTTTTGACAGTATGGGATTGAAATTCTTGAGATTTTCAAATTACCAAAGAGAGGGAAGATATGCTTTTTGTAAGCTAATTTTTGGGCGACATAGGTACTTTCACGAACCGTATTTTTGTATTGTTCAAACCACTCATCTGCCAATTCTGAAAAAGGACGTTGTGAATCTGTCACTACATCATTTTCTTCTACTTGCACCATCAAGCGATTGTAAGCTTTTCTGGCTTCTTTTGGTGATTTAAACCCACGCTTGGTGGTGTATTTCTTTTTTCCTGTAACAGGATCAATGCCAAGATAGGCTTTGAACATATAGGCGATTGTGCCATTTTTCTTTTGATATTTTTTGATCATAATTGTCTCCTTTGATTCACTCGCCAGTATATCAAAGAGAAGATTTACTCCTTTCTTATGGGTATCATAGGCAGCCACAACAAGTAAGTCAAGGCTAGATTTTTAAACTATCTAAAAATAGTTTTACATCTTCACGGTCAAATCGAGTTTCTTTCCCAAAAGGAATGATTTTTAAACCATGATTAATCCAACTATTGAGGCGAGTATCCCCAATTTTTAGGTGTTGCTTTAATTGTTTCCTTGTTGGATAGGGAGGCAACTCGTTTAAGTTTGGTTGTTGCGTTTGTTCTTCCTCAATTTTTTGCTTTGTTAATTGAACAAGTTCTTCAATTATTTCTTGATTGAATTCAATCGGTACAGTAACAGTCATATTTTTACCTACTTTCGAGATTCATTTTTTTATTTTTGTATAGCGGACAATGCTTTCTTGAAAATCCATCACTTGTTCAGGATGTCCACCTTCATTTACAGCATTGTAAAAAATTGGGCGCCTTACGAGATACTCATTGGTATAAAGCACGTCTTGATTTGTGGCATCAAAAGGTTGCTCCACCAGTTGTTTTGTGACGCTGGGTATTTTGAGGTTGCGGGATTTGAAGAAGGCTTTTTTCTTATGCTCTTTCATATCCAAATCCTTATCGAAATATTTGCTGATGTAGCGCCCGCGATTTTCGATACTATCCACATCAATCTTGTTGATTTTGACAAATCCATGTCCCCAGATCGTAGTAAGGCGATTGACGGAGATAAAAGGAAAGTCAAACAGGATAATGTGGTAATGAATCGCACCTCGTTCTTGTTTTTCCCACGTGGCAAGGTATTTTAGGTTTGCTTTCTTTGTATGGTAGAGTTCGTAATTGAGTCGTTTGATAAATTTTTTGAATTCATTATTCGCATAGGAAATGTCTTGAATGTTTTCTCTGAAAGTGAGGGTTAAAAATTTCGTCTGATTGTCAAAGTTCATATCCACGAGTCGGGCAATTTCAAAGCGCATATTCTGATAATATTTTTGTTTTCGTTTTAAACTGTCGTATTGCCCTTGCGCAGATAATTCATCATAGTTTTTTCTTTTATCAGTAGTCGTATTTTCTTCATAAAGCCAAGCGAGTTCTTCTTTTCGTTTTGGATTGGTTTCACTTTTTTCTGTTTTTTGTTTGGGAGTAATGATTGCTTCATAATCATAAATTTCAAGGTACGTGGGAGTCTCAATGATTTTCTGATTATAAGCTTTCAAAAATCATCACTCCTTGATGCGTATTCAGTTGTCAAAGAACCATCATTTTTCGCCTGATGTTGTTCTATAAATCAAGTTAAGGGGAAGTCCTGCGTGGCAGTCCTTCCAGCCTATGTGTTTATTGGGCGGTCTTAACGGACAGAAACGGCTCTGTGGGCGCTGCCCCGCCGTTCCCGTCCTAACCACCCAACAAACCCATAGGAGAATTAGATTTGTGAAGTATTGCCTTGTTTTTTCGGAAGCAAAGTTGCCGCATCTGCCGTTGCTGATAAACCGTAGCTGACAAATTGACCATTTGAACGTCCCCAAGGAGAAATTTCTAAATTAGTAAACGTAACCATGGCTAAACCTTGTTGAGTAAGTTCTTCAAGAGTAATCACAGGATGTTCGGATTTGACTTTGACACTGATTTTTTCGTAGCGGAGTTTTGGTAGGATACATTCATAACTCCAACCTAGAATTTCGCCGTCTTTCTGCCAGCGAGTGACATTGACGACTTGGTATTCTTTTTCGAGTTTTTCTTTTGGTAAAGTGAGATCGTTGATTTTAATTGGCATAATAGCCCTCCTTTTTAATATACGATAATTTATACGATTAGTTAAAAAAATATAGACAGCCATCTATGATTTGTATTTTATACGTTTGTTTATACGAAGTCAAGTGATTTTATCAAAAAATGTATACGAAATTTTATACGAGTGATATAATGGAAAAAAGAACAAGGAGGAAGTAGTCTATGTTTGGTTTATTACAACCTGATAAAGTGAAAGTGGGACAGCGAATTAAGGAAATAAAAGAGAGTATGAATCTGTCCTTTACGGAGTTAGGCAATCGCTTGGGTGTAAAGAAACCAACGATTAGCTCATATGTTCAAGGCTATGCGCTAGCTCCTGAAAACGTGATTAATCAATTGTCTAGTATTAGTGGGAGACCTGTAGGCTGGTTTTATTTTGGTGAGATTGAAGAATATATTGCGGACTACTTGCGGTTAAAAGGACAAATCACGATTGTCCAAGATTACCCAGAAGTCGTGAAAAAAATCAAAGAAGAATTCTATACCGGAGAATTTAAAAATCCAGGTTGGGAAAACGAGGTAGGATATCCTTGTGAAGAATTCATTGATGATTATTTTTATGAATTACAGCAAGAAGTAATCAAGAAAGAAATCCAGAAATTGACAACTTATGAAATCAATCAGTTGCCGATTGCCGATGAATTATCTAAACAGAAGAAAGATGAGGCAGTCACCGTTATTACGAGTGGAATCATCGAATACATGGATGTAGCCGGTGAATTTAATTATGAAAAAAAAGATGATATGATGAAACTGGTTAAGCAGGAAGTCGATAAGTACGATTTTTTTGCGGATAGTAATTTTGAAGATCGATATTTAGTGGGGAAACTAATTAATATCTTGGCAGATTATCAAAAAACCGAAGAATTAATCAATCGATTGTCCGAAGAACTGACGAATAAATCTTTTTCAGGACGGTTTGGAGGAGAAGAATTGATAGAGGCATTTGAAACATTACGACCAGCATTGATTAATTTGTATAGTAAGACTAATACAGAGCAATTAGAAGAGTGGTTTATTGAATAAAAATAAATGTATTGAAAGCATTGCATAGTGAAAGCGGAATCCATATATGGCTGGGGCGTTACAGGGTAAAAGTTTCTTAATTGTATAAGACCCTCGAAAATTTATTGCTGATTCTTCAGTACGACGTTCACCAATATAGGCGTAAGTATCTATTGATGAATAGATAAAATTCTAGGTGCAATAAGAATATGAAATCGGATACTATTAAAGCAGATTTAATAATTAAAGAGATTAAGATCCAGTTTAGGGTATAGTATGTCCCAATTTGGATATGTAATGAGAGGTAATCCAAATATTATTTGTGATGAAGCAATTTAAGGAGACAGTCAAAAATGTAGGTAAATTACTCTATAATGATCTTATAATCTATGGTTAGCCATTCATGAACGGGGCACTTGAACGGACACTACGCAATAGGAAAAATCATGAGGAGGTATGATATTCTTCGTGATTCTTTCCCAGTAATAGGTGTATCAGGAAAATTATACTTTAAATGAGTTTTTAAGCTTATTGATTAGTTAAACACCAAGATACAATATTGATGATATTTAAACTAGTAGGCTAAGGGTATAAATAAAAAAAGATGGATGAAAAATAAAATTTTTAAATATCCATCAAAGATTATTTTTTCAGGGAGAAATCAGATATATGGATATTGGAATTAGAGCAGACGGCTTAACAACAACAGAGTTTGAAAATTTCGCTATTGAAATTACTAAGAAAAAATTTAATACTTCTAGCCTTCATAGTTTCAAAGAGGGAAAGGATGATGGAATAGACGGAATCGATGATATTGAATGTCCAAAGATCATTGTTCAAGCGAAGCGTTGGCAGGTAACAAAAAATCATAAGACAGCTGTTAGGTTATTAAAAGAAGAGGTTGATAAACTTTTATCTGCGAAAGTTAAGTACGGATGGAAAACTAAATTCAGGTATGTGATTGTAACAAGTATGGGATTGACACCAGCGGGATTGAAAGAAATTCGAGATTATGCAAATGAGAAGCTCCCACAAGTAATACCAAGTGATGATTACATTATTTTTGCATCTAGTTTAACAACTCTTTCACAAGATAAGGGTTTTAAAGATATTTTCGAAACATATGGATTGATTGAAAAATCTTTTTCAAAAGTCATAAAAAAACAAAAAATGGATAGTATTGAATTAGAATCGAAAGATTACTTTTCAGAGTTGGACTTTAATTATTTTGTTGAAACCATTTTTTTAGGAGAAGCTTATCATACTCTACAAAGAGAACATATTCTATTGATTCAAGGGCCTGCTGGAATTGGGAAGACAACAACTTGTGCAATGCTTGGAAATCTATTTTCTAATAATAACGAAAATAAATTTGATGTTATAGTTCGGAAAGTAGAAGACATCGATAATGTTTTGGAGCTATACAATAATAATTATAGAAATAATAGGAAAAGAAATCTGTTCATTGTTTTCGATGACTTTTTGGGACGTAATAAATTCGATGTCAGCGAAAGAATACTTCAAGATGTAAAAAAACTTTATTCAGCTTCGAAAAATTCAAATAATATTTTTATTTGCTTAAATTCTAGAACTCAAATTCTTCAGAATGCAAAAACGACGAATTTTGAATTTCAAAAATTAATTGATGAAAAATTTACAGAAGAAAAAAATTTTATTATCGATTTATCTAAATACTCTGAGATTGATAAAGCACATATTTTTAGAAAAACCTTTGAGAAAAAAAGGTCAATACTCAAGGAATTTGATAAAAGAGAACTTGAAGAAAAATATGATTTACTTAGAGGAAAAAATTGGAGAAAAATTATAAATCATAGAAACTATTTTCCAAGATTAGTTGAACTGATTGTAAATAACTTTAAAGAATCTGGAGAAAATTTTTATGATTATGTTGTGCATGTTCTAAATCATCCTACTAATCTGTACGATAATCTATTTGATAACTTGGAGCTTGAGGAAAAGTATTTATTATTTTCTCTGTTAATGTTTGACAATTATCCTGTGGAAGAAGAGTGGCTAAAAAAATCATTCAATACCTTAGATTTGGACCCAACCTTCAATTTGAAAAAATCTTTGCAAAAATTGGATGGATCTTGGATTACTTTTACCAAAGAAAGTTTTGATAGTGAAGCAAAGGTTGACTTTTTAAATCCAAGTATTATTGATTTTTTAAATGATAAGATAAACAATCTTATTAAAATGAGAAAAAATATAATTAATCGTTCCGTATATCTTCATCAACTTAGTAAACAATGTAACAAGATTACTTCGCTGCGTTTAGAAGCATCACATAAGTATTTCTTTACTAGATTACTAAACGACTGGAATGAATTTAATGATAAAACAGAATTTATTGGAGAAAAAATGATAGCTATCATATGTTTAGATAAATACGATACTTACGAAATGGAGTTTAGAGAACATCTGAGGACGTACGATGGAAAATATAGATTGAACAAATATTCAAATGGTTGGGGAGAAATTATTTTACAAATCTATTATTCCGAAAATATTAAGTTGAAGAAAGATTTCCTTCTAGCGCTTGAAGATGAAAAAATCGTTGATAATATTTTAAATAGTCATAACTTAAATTCAGAAGATCTTGATAATATTGTAAGAAATATCAATGAAATAGTAGATAAAATATTTTGGTTGGATGAGAAATACTATGCTAGCTGTGTTGAAAATTTAGACTTCTATTTTAAATTTCGAGACAAGAAAATCGAACTACTTCAAGAGTTTCTAGATGATGAAAATTCTCTAGAAGATATTGATTTCATAAATGATCCTAATAAATTTGACTTAGATTTTGAAGTTGATGGTCAAACCTATGAATTTATAGATAGGGTAAACAAAATGTTAAATGATGAATATGAATGGAAAGATATAGTTTCAGCGGAATTAAACTATTGGGATTTAAAAAGGAATCTCAGTGAATATTTGCAAAGAGAGCATGATTATCTGTCTTATGAAGATGATGCTTATGATAGGTGGAAAGATTCACAGCTTGAAGAAAGAGTTACAATTGAAAGTATATTAAACAAACCACTATCGTGAAAAAAAATTAATGAAAACTGAAGCGCTCGCTAAGTACTATATTCATACTCTAAGATTTACTTGGCTTCATAAATTCAGGCTTTCTATTAAGAATTCTGACGGATAGAACATATAGAGAAGTTATTACAGTTTGTTTCTTTTGTTAAATAGATAAAAGAAGTATTGCTGGCACTCTTTTTAGCACTAGGCAGATGAAAATTTCTATAGAACTACTATAGATGCATTTATAAAAGATAGCGAAAACAGTAACAAGTTATTCTGAATAATGCTAGGAGATAAAAATGAAAATTAAAAGTGTAAGAATCAAAAATTTTAGAGCTTTAAAAGATGTTCAAATTGAGTTCGAAGATATTACGACATTTATTGGTCCTAATGGTGCGGGGAAATCATCAATTATGTATGCATTAGATTGGTTTTTTAATGCTTATGGAAAGAATAATAATTTATCAGATGATGATTGCAATTGTAATAATGGTAATGAGATTTCAGTTGAGGTCATTTTTAATTGTTTAACTGAATATGACAAAGAGGTTTTAGGGGCATATGTAACTGACATTGAGGAGAATCTTGTAATAATAAAAACAAGAGGAAGTGGTGGAGAAGAACGGCTATCAGCAAATAGCATGGGATACCGACCATTTACTGAGATAAAAGAGTCAAAGACAGCTAAAGAAAAAAAGGATACTTTCAACCGACTTATCGAGACAGATGAAAATCTTTCCACTATACAAAAGGCTACGAGCAAAGTTGATGCTGAAACAAAAATGAGAGAGTTTGAAAATGCTCACAGAAACCTATTATCCAAAGTTCCTAGCCATTTAAGTACGGATTTTTTTGGCTTCAATGGTCAAGGAGTAATGAATAATAATTTTAGTTTTATTTTTATTAGTGCAAATTTGAGAGCGAACGAAGAGGCAAATGATGACAATAAGTCGAGTGTAATAAGTAGGATTATCGAAAGTACAATTGATCGAAAAGAGGCAGATGATAAAGTAAATGAGTTGTACACTACGATAACAGAAAATCAGAGGCAAGTTTATAACGAGGTTTATGGTCAGTTTCTAAAAGAGATTTCTAATAACATGAATGAAGTTATTTCACATTATACACTTAACAAAAAAGTTATAGTAACACCGAAAATGCCTAGTATAACCCCTCCTAAAGCTAGATTTGATATAAGTGTGGTAGATTTTATGGATGAAAATAATCAATATAGTGTAGATAGACAAGGACATGGGTTTCAACGTACATTAATAATATCTGCATTACAATATCTTGCTGAGTACGGTCGAGGTAGTGATAATAATGCGACGATTTGTCTTGCAATTGAAGAGCCTGAACTATATCAGCATCCTATTCAAACTAGAATATTTAATTCAGCTCTGCGCAAGATAATTTCTGATAACCCAGAAAAAACTCAAGTAATGTTCGCAACGCATAGTTCTATATTTATTGAAACAAAAGAAGTTCATAAGATTAGAAAAGTTAGTTGTGTAGAATCCGGAAGTGGGTCAGAAATCAAAAGTTTTTCTTTAAGTGATCTACAAGATTCTCTAAAAGAATATGTAAAAGAATCTACAATAAATAACCAAATTAAAAATATTTTAAGCAATAGTCTTTCAGAGGCTGTTTTTTCAGATAAAGCTATTTTACTAGAAGGGACAACTGACCATGCGTGTGTTAAAGGAGTTGTAGATTCTTTTTTTGGATCAAATTATTTTGAACGTTTAGGAATTAATTACGTAGTTTGTGGATCGAAAACTAATATTATTTTATATGCGCAAATACTAAAATTTTTTGGTATAAAGACATATGCAATCTTCGATGGGGATTATACTAAGAATAAAGATGGTAAAAATCAGGAAAATAACGCGAAACTAAACGGTAATATCACAGAGTATTTTTCAGGAGTGAGAATTGAAAATCCTAAGTCTACGATTTGTGATTTGTATACATCTTATGAAGAAAATTTGGAGGAAGAGTTAAGAAAATTTATACCTGATTTTGACGTGAAGTATCAAGTTCTTTGTGATAGAGCAGAAATATATACATCTAAGAATAGTGATATCTATTATGAAATGTTAAAAAATCAATCCTTTCAAAACAGTTTTTTTGAAGAGATGATAAATTCTATTAGAATGTGTTTAAATGGTTAGAGAGTGAATCATTAGGATCATATGACGAAAAAATAATACACTGGCGAGTATTTTTTGACCATACTTTTGACCTTCTCAATCAAATTTTACTGGGTTTCATTAGATTTTATAATTCCTCAAGAATGCCGTACTTACGCTTTTTTCTACCTATCAGATACCACCAGAAAGCAATCTGGCTCTCAATACGGTCTCAAAGACGCAAACGCTGCGGAATAATTTCATTTTTGAAATTAAAAAAGACTTTCCTTTTCGGAGGAAGGTCTTTTTTTGTGGAATCAATATTCATATTAACGGGAAATATTGAATAATTTTCGACAACTGCTGAATAGAATATGGTATAATACTAACGTTAAATAAAAAACGTTATTTTGGTTTGCTTGTTATCTCCACAACGATTATCAACGAATTTAGGTACAAAAAAAAGCGCCGAGAACAGCGCCACTTGAAAAGTTGATAACGGACAAAGCCTTATTTTAACTTGCTATGTTGTTTTGAAAACTTCCAACAAACTGATTATAGCAAATTAAAAAAAATATGCAATAAAAATCATCGTCTTTTTAACAAAAGATGCATAAACATGGTAATTAGGAATGAATCGTATTAATTAAGTTATCACAAAAAGAAAGCGGTAACATATATAGGAGGAAGAGAAGTGGGTAAAGAGTATACGATTGGATTAGATATCGGAACGAATAGCGTTGGCTGGGCGGTTCTTCAAGAGGATCTTGATTTAGTTAGACGAAAAATGAAGGTATATGGAAATACGGAGAAAAACTATTTAAAGAAAAATTTCTGGGGCGTTGACCTTTTTGATGAAGGGATGACTGCAAAGGATACGCGACTAAAAAGAACGACGCGTCGGCGTTATTTCAGACGGCGCCAGCGGATTAGTTACCTGCAAACATTTTTCCAAGAGGAAATGAATCGAATAGATCCTAATTTTTTTAATCGATTAGATGAAAGTTTTTTGATAGAGGAGGATAAACTAAGCGAACGTCATCCTATTTTTGGCACAATTGAAGAAGAAGTTGCCTATCATAAAAATTATGCGACGATTTATCATTTACGGAAAGAATTAGCAGACGCTGAGGAAAAAGCTGATTTACGGCTTGTTTATTTAGCATTGGCTCATATCATTAAATATCGGGGACATTTTTTGATTGAGGGACGATTAAGCACAGAAAATACCTCTACTGAAGAAACATTTAAAACATTCCTTCAGAAATACAATCAAACCTTTAATCTACAAGAGGATAAAAGTTTGATTAATCCGGTAGATGAAACAATCAGTATTGGTTCTATTTTTGCGGATAAAGTCTCTCGGGCTAAAAAGGCAGAAGGCGTGTTATCCTTATTTCCAGATGAAAAAAGGAATGGAACCTTCGATCAGTTTTTAAAAATGATTGTCGGAAATCAAGGGAATTTCAAAAAAACGTTTGAGCTTGAAGAGGATGCTAAATTACAATTTTCTAAAGAAGAATATGATGAATCCTTAGAAGCTCTTTTAGGCGAAATTGGCGATGAATACGCTGATGTTTTTGAAGCTGCAAAAAATGTCTATAATGCAGTAGAGTTATCAGGGATATTGACGGTAACGGATAATTCTACCAAGGCAAAATTATCTGCCAGCATGATAAAACGATACGAGGATCATAAAACTGATTTGAAATTATTCAAAGAATTTATTCGAAAAAATTTGCCAGAAAAATACCATGAAATTTTTAACGATAAGAATACGGATGGTTATGCAGGGTATATTGACAATAGCAAGAAAACGTCACAAGAAAAGTTTTACAAATATACCACGAATTTGATTGAAAAAATAGATGGAGCAGAATATTTTCTTAAAAAAATTGAAAATGAGGATTTTTTGAGAAAGCAACGGACTTTTGATAATGGGATTATCCCGCACCAGATTCATTTGGAAGAACTAAAAGCCATTTTGCATCATCAAGCAATGTATTATCCTTTTTTACAAGAAAAATTCTCAAATTTTGTAGATTTACTGACATTTAGAATTCCTTACTATGTGGGACCATTAGCCAACGGCAACAGTAGATTTTCCTGGTTATCAAGAAAATCAGACGAACCAATCAGACCTTGGAACTTGGCAGAAGTTGTTGATTTAAGTAAATCGGCAGAATTATTTATTGAACGTATGACTAACTTTGATTTGTATTTACCATCAGAGAAGGTCTTGCCAAAGCACAGCATGCTCTACGAAAAATATACTGTTTATAATGAATTGACGAAAGTAACGTATAAGGATGAACAAGGGGAGGTACAGAATTTTTCAAGTGAGGAAAAAGAAAGAATTTTCATCGATTTATTCAAGCAGCACCGGAAAGTAACCAAAAAAGATTTAAGCAATTTTTTGCGCAATGAATATAATCTTGATGACGTAATAATTGATGGGATAGAAAATAAATTTAATGCAAGTTTTAACACATATCATGATTTTCTCAAGCTAAAGATTGATCCTAAAGTACTTGATGATCCAGCAAACGAACCGATGTTTGAAGAAATTGTAAAGATATTGACGATTTTTGAGGATCGAAAAATGCTTCGAGAACAGTTGAGTAAATTTTCGGATCGTTTAAGTGAAAAAACGATAAAAGATTTGGAACGGAGGCACTATACTGGCTGGGGACGTCTATCAGCAAAACTTATTAACGGTATCCATGATAAACAATCAAATAAGACTATTCTAGATTATTTAATCAATGATGATGCACCGAAAAAAAATATTAATCGGAACTTCATGCAGTTGATTAATGATAATCGCTTGACTTTCAAAGAAGAAATAGAAAAAGAACAATTAAAAGCTAATTCAGAGGAGAGCTTAATTGAAATTGTTCAGAATCTTGCCGGGAGTCCAGCAATCAAAAAGGGAATTTTTCAAAGTCTGAAAATCGTGGATGAACTGGTAGAAATCATGGGCTATGCCCCAACGAATATCGTAGTGGAGATGGCACGTGAAAATCAAACGACTGCTAACGGTAGAAGAAATTCTCGCCCACGATTAAAAAATTTAGAAAAAGCAATGGACGATCTAGGCGGTAAAACTTTAAAAGAACATCCAGTCGACAATAAAGCACTGCAAAAAGATCGGCTGTATCTGTATTATTTACAAAATGGAAAAGATATGTATACAAATGAAGAGTTGGACATTCACAAGCTTTCTACCTATGATATCGATCATATTATTCCGCAAAGTTTTATTGTAGATAATTCTTTGGATAATCGTGTGCTAGTTAGTCTCTCTAAGAACAGAGGGAAATTAGATAATGTTCCTAGTAAGGAAGTTGTTAAGAAAATGAGAGCTCTCTGGGAAAGCCTCTATCGTTCTGGCTTAATTAGTAAGAAAAAATTCGATAATTTGGTAAAAGCAGAAAGTGGTGGGCTTTCGGAGGATGATAAAGCAGGATTCATTCATCGTCAGTTGGTGGAGACACGCCAAATTACCAAAAATGTTGCACGGATTTTGCATCAGCGCTTTAATTCTGAAAAAGATGATGAAGGTAATCTGATTCGTAAAGTAAGAATTATCACCCTGAAATCTGCTCTAACAAGCCAATTTCGAGAAAGTTTTGGTATATATAAAGTTCGAGATATCAACGATTACCATCATGCACACGATGCCTATTTGAATGGGGTAGTGGCAACTGCATTGCTTAAAATCTATCCACAACTCGAACCTGAATTCGTTTATGGGGAATTCCACCGATTCAATGCCTTTAAGGAGAATAGAGCGACTGCTAAGAAGCATCTTTACTCAAATCTGATGAACTTCTCAAAACCACTTAAAGATGAAGTTAAGACTAATTGGGAACAAAAATATATTGGTAAAGTTAAGAAAGTAATGAATTATCGGCAGATGAATATTGTGAAGAAAGTGGAGATACAAAAAGGTGGTTTTTCAAAAGAATCTATTTTACCAAAAGGAGATTCTGACAAACTTATTTCACGAAAAAAAGAATGGGATACTACAAAGTATGGTGGTTTTGATAGCCCTAATGTTGCTTATTCGGTGGTCATTCGTTATGAAAAAGGCAAGACTCGGAAACTTGTAAAAACAATTGTCGGAATTACTATTATGGAACGAGCAGCTTTTGAAAAGAATGAACGTGAATTTTTGAAAAATAAAGGATATCAAAATCCTCAAATTTGCATGAAATTACCTAAATATTCTTTGTATGAATTTGATGATGGCCGCCGTCGACTACTTGCTAGTGCAAAAGAGGCACAAAAAGGAAATCAAATGGTTTTACCTGCCCATCTAGTTACTCTTTTATATCATGCCAAGCATTGCAATGAGAAACCGGATAGTTTGAAGTATGTTACAGAACATCAAAGCGGATTCTCAGAGATAATGGTGCATGTAAAAGATTTTGCTGAGAAATATACTCTTGTTGATAAAAATTTGGAAAAGATCCTCAGTTTGTATGCTAAAAATATGGATTCGGAAGTCAAAGAGATCGCTCAATCATTTGTTGATCTGATGCAATTGAATGCTTTTGGAGCCCCAGCAGACTTTAAGTTTTTCGGGGAGACAATTCCCCGTAAACGCTATACAAGTGTAAATGAACTATTAGAAGCAACGATTATCAATCAATCTATTACCGGTTTATACGAAACTCGGAGGAGACTAGGTGACTAAATGGGATGGCGGACGGTTGTTATTAATACACATTCAAAACTATCTTACAAAAATAACCATCTGATTTTTAAATCTTCTGATCAACACGAGATGATTCATTTGTCAGAAATAGATGTGCTTTTACTAGAAACAACGGATATTACACTAACAACGATGCTTATCAAACGATTGGTGGATGAAAACATTCTTGTCCTTTTTTGCGATGATAAGCGCTTGCCCATTGGAAAATTGTTTCCTTTTTATGGTCGTCACGATAGTAGTCTGCAATTACCTCGGCAGATTTCCTGGTCTATGGATCGGAAATCTGTCGTTTGGACAGAAATTATCTCACAAAAAATTTTGAATCAAAGTCAGTTTTTGAAGTATCAAGGATATGATGAAAAATCGAAAGCATTACTAAAATTACACGAAACTTTAGAGATCTTTGATCCAAGTAATCGAGAAGGACATGCTGCTCGAATTTATTTTAATACACTATTTGGAAATGAGTTCACTCGAGAAACGGACAATGCAATCAATGCAGGACTAAATTATGGATATACGCTTTTAATGAGTATATTTGCTCGCGAAATCGTTAAATCAGGTTGTATGACACAGTTCGGCTTGAAACATGCTAATCAATTCAATGATTTCAATTTGGCAAGTGATTTGATGGAGCCTTTTCGTCTGCTTGTGGATCAGATTGTTTATGTTAATCGCAACAATCCGTTTGTAACGATCAAGCGTGCTCTTTTTGACTTATTTACGGCAACATATACTTACAATAACAAAGAAATGTACCTAACAAATATTGCCAGTGATTATACGAAAAAAGTGGTGAAAGTTTTGAATGAAGAAACGGAAAGGATTCCAGAATTCAGGATATGAGTTATCGATATATGAGACTAATCTTAATGTTTGATATGCCAACAGAAACAGCGGATGAAAGAAAAGCCTATCGCCGTTTTCGGAAATTCTTACTGAGCGAAGGGTTCATTATGCATCAGTTTTCTGTTTACAGTAAAATTCTTCTGAATGGTACAGCAAATAAAGCGATGGTTGCCCGTCTGAAACAAAATAATCCTAAAAAAGGGTTGATTACGGTACTAACAGTAACAGAAAAACAGTTTTCTAGAATGCTTTATCTAAGTGGAGAACAAGAGAAATCCGTAGGGAATTCAGATACTAGAATTGTTTTTTTAGGAGAAAGTTATGATGAAAGTTAATTTTACACTATTAGATAATCCCATAGAACTGACAGGATCTACTTATTTTGTCGTAGAGGATGTACAAGTTTTTTCTCATTTGATCAAACTTTTCTATCAGTATGATGGTGAAAGTGATTTGAAATTATTTGATGAAAAGCAGCGTACAGTTAAACCAAGTGAGTTGATGATTATCACGGATATATTGGGCTATGATATTAATTCAGCCGCCACGTTGAAATTAATTTATTCAGATTTAGAGGATCAGCTAAATGAAAAACCAGAAGTAAAATCGATGATCAATAAATTGACCGCCACTATCAGTGAATTAATTGGTTATGAGTTGCTGGAGCATGATCTTGATTTAGAAGAGGACGAGATTACAGTGCTGGAACTATTCAAAGCACTAGGTATTCGTATTGAAACAATCAGCGATACGATATTTGAAAAACTCATTGAGATTATTCAGATTTTCAAGTATCTTTCTAAGAAAAAATTATTGGTCTTGATTAATGTCTGTTCGTATCTTACTGAAAAAGAGAGAGCAGAATTAAATAATTATATCTCGTTGTATAATGCAGAAGTTTTATTTTTAGAGCCAAGGGAAATAAGGGGACTACCTCAATATATTTTAGATGAGGATTATTTTTTGCATATCGAAAACATGGTATAATGAAAGTGTGTTCTTTGAAAATAAAATACTGATTAAACATTGATATAGAAGCATTCAGAACTGAAGTCTTGCTATGGACGAGTAGTGCGATTACGAAATTTTTCAGAAGCAAAAAACTTCTGCGAGGTTTTAGAGCTATGCTGTTTTGAATGCTTCCAAAACTCGTTTTGCTTATGCTGATGTATTAGTGGAGTTTTAGAGCTATGCTGTTTTGAATGCTTCCAAAACGAAATCCCCAAAGTATACAATCGGCGTATCGTTTTAGAGCTATGCTGTTTTGAATGCTTCCAAAACCGATTTTATCTGACATTACCCAACCCGGTAGTTTTAGAGCTATGCTGTTTTGAATGCTTCCAAAACTTCTGCATCGGCTTCTCGATCAAAAATATAGTTTTAGAGCTATGCTGTTTTGAATGCTTCCAAAACAATAGCAACTTCAGAAAGGAGCGTTTTCGAGTTTTAGAGCTATGCTGTTTTGAATGCTTCCAAAACTAACAAGTCAAGCGTTGGATATATGCTTGAGTTTTAGAGCTATGCTGTTTTGAATGCTTCCAAAACTTTGGATTGGTGGTGAAAGAAAATTTATAAGTTTTAGAGCTATGCTGTTTTGAATGCTTCCAAAACTTTAAAATCTTCAAGATAAAGAGAATAATCGTTTTAGAGCTATGCTGTTTTGAATGCTCCCAACCCAAAAACCGACCATTTCCCCTTATCCTTTTTCAGGTAAGAGCAGATGGTCGGTTTGCATTTTACACCCCAACTCCCTGAAACAACGACCGAGTTGCTTGATAAATTGAGCGGGCGGTATCCGCATTGTTCATCGTATACAGGTGGATTCCTGCGGCATTTTGAGTGACTAAATCAATAATTTGATCGATGGCATATGCGATGCCAGCATCTCGTAATGCAAGGGGATTGTGTTCATATTTTTCTAATATGGCCAAAAATTTTCGAGGCAATTTGGCTTCGCTGGTTTTGATCAGACGCAAGGCTTGGTTGCGGTTGATAATAGGCATGACTCCGGCGATAATCGGCACATCGATATCTGCTAAATCACAATGTTCTTGGAAGCGATAAAAAAGTTCGTTGTCAAAAAAAAGCTGAGTAATCAGTTGGTTGCATCCGGCTTCCGTTTTCTTTTTTAGATTTTTAACATCTGCCACTCGACTAGCAGAATCTGGATGGATTTCCGGATAACAAGCACCGCTGATTTCAAATTGCGGGGCTTGTTTTTTTATATATGCGATTAAATCGCTGGCAAAATGAAAATCAGTTTTTGGTGGCATGTCAGGAAAGATATCTCCTCGCAGAGCCAACAGTCGCCGAACGCCTAAGAGTTGCAACTTTTCTAAAATCACATCCACCTGCTCCTTGGATAAATAGGCAGCCGGTAGATGTGCAATTGTTGGGATATCCAGCTGATTCGTAATGTAGCCGGCCAACTTGAGGGTAGTGGTTTCGATATTTTTTTGATTGTTGCTACAGGTTACACTGATGAAATCCGGTGCGAGATCCTGTAACTGATTCAAAGTATCAAAAATTTTCTCCGTGCCGGTTTGGGTATTTGGCGGAAAAACTTCAAAGGAAAAGGAGGGGCCACCTCCGTTCTGCTCTTGACTCATATTAAAGCTCCTCTCGCACAAGTTTTGCAGCTGCGGTCAAATTCGTCAAACTTTCACGGGTTTCAGGAATGCCCCGAGTTTTTAAGCCACAGTCTGGGTTGATCCAAAGTTTTTCTTTTGGTACTTTAGCTAAAATTGCATGGATTGTTTGCAGAATTTCATCTGTGGAAGGAACCCGTGGAGAATGGATGTCGTAAACACCTGGTCCCACTTGCGTTTGAAAGTTTTGTGCGTTCAATTCATCTAAAATAGATAAGTTTGAGCGGGAAGCTTCAAAAGAAATCACATCGGCATCCATTTGGTCAATTGCCGGAATAATATCCGTAAATTCGCTATAACACATATGAGTATGGATTTGCGTGGTGGGCTGCACTTGACTATGAACCAAACGAAAGGCAGGGATTGCCCAATCCAGATATTCAGAATACCAGTCGGTTTTTCGTAAAGGCAATTTTTCTCGAAGTGCTGCTTCATCAATCTGAATTACTCGGATACCGTTGGCTTCAAGGTCTAAGACTTCTTCTTGGATTGCCAGTGCGATTTGCAAAGTAGACTCTTTTAATGAAATATCTTCTCGTGGAAAAGACCAGTTCAAAATCGTAACGGGTCCTGTCAGCATACCTTTGACAATTTTGGTCGTTTGTTTTTGGGCATAGGTGGACCATTTTACCGTGATCGGGTTTTCCCGCACAACATCTCCCCAGATAATCGGAGGTTTCACACCACGGGTTCCATAGGATTGGACCCAACCATTTTGGCTAAAGAGGTAGCCGGAAAGATTCTGTCCAAAATATTCCACCATGTCATTTCGTTCAAATTCTCCGTGAACTAAAACGTCTAAACCAATCGATTCCTGCCAGTTCAACCAGTCATCGATTTGTGTTGCCAGAAAATGGTCGTAGTCTGTATCTGAGATTTCGTGACGGTTGTATTTTGCCCGAGTTTGTTTGACTTCTCGTGTTTGTGGGAAGGACCCAATCGTTGTTGTTGGCAGTAGAGGCAAATCAAAAACGGCTTTTTGTAGCTGTTCACGATCAGAGAAAGCTGGTTGACGGGTGAAATCAGCAGCAGATAAAGCAGCAATTTTCTCTGCTAGCTTATGATTTTTGTTGGTTCGATTTTTAGCAAAAAGTTGCTGATTTTCAGCAAGTAGTGCAGTTTCTTTGTTGAAAAAAATCGCAGCCAATTCCGTTAATTCCGTTAACTTTTCCTTTGCAAAAGCAAAGTGGTCAAGAATTGTGGTCGGAAATGTTTCATTTTCTGTAGAAAAAGGCACGTGTAACAACGAGCACGAGGTTGTTAGAACCACATTTTCAGCAGGCAGTTTCTGTAAAAGTGCCAGTGTTTTTTCGTAGTGATTCCGCCAAATATTTTTTCCATTGACAATACCGGCAAATAAGATTTTTTCGGCAGGAAATCCGTTGGCAACCAGTTCTAAATTTTTGATTCCTTCCACAAAATCCAAACCGATTCCATCAAAATCAAGCTGAACCAACGAGGAATAAACATCCCGAACATCACCGAAATAGGTTTGAGCCAAAATCTTCAGGCCATTTTTTTGTTGCAACAAAGGAACATAGAGGGCTTGGAATAACGCCCACTCTTCAGAAGAAATGTCTTTGACTAAAGCCGGTTCGTCCAATTGCAGCCAACCGGCCCCCAGATTCGCTAATGTTGCAAAAATTTCCTGATAGGCAGCAATCAAAGACGGCACAAAATCTTCCGGTTGGGTTTCGGGTGCAAAATCACTGATCTGTAGCAAAGTGAAAGGCCCCAAAAGAACAGGACGTGTGTGAATACCCAGTTCTTTTGCTTCTAGGAATTCATCAAAAATTTTCTTGCCGACTACGCTGATTTCTGTGTTTTTTTCAAATTTAGGAACGATGTAATGGTAGTTGGTATTGAACCATTTTTTCATCGGCCAAGCTTTGATATCGCCTTTTTCTCCTTGATATCCCCGAGCCAGTGCAAAATATTTATCAAGCCCTGACAAATCGATGTGTTGAATTTCTTCAGGTAAAATATTTAGCAAAAAAGCCGTGTCCAAGGTCGTATCATAAAAAGAGAAATCATTGCTGGGTACGCTGTCGACCCCGCTGGCATGGACCAGTTTCCAATGTTTTTCCCGTAAAGCAGCGGCACTGGTTTGTAATTCTTCTTCTGAAAGTTCCGAACGAAAATATTTTTCTGTTTGAAATTTTAATTCACGGTGTTCCCCAATCCGCGGGAATCCGATGATGGTTGTTGTCATAAAAAAGCCCCCTTTTGTTGTTAGTGACTAAACTATCACTTTTTACTTTTTATGGATAACTGAAAAAACTAATCATTGGTTATAGTTTTAAACTATAACTTGGTGTAAACTATAGAAAAATTGCAGGAGGTCACAGCATGCGAATTCAACAGCTAGCTTATTTAGAAAAAATCGTTGCCCGAGGCTCCATCAATGAAGCGGCAAAAGAATTGTATTTAACACAACCCAGCTTATCCAATGCCGTAAAAGAATTGGAAAATGAGATGGGCATTCAACTGCTTTTGCGAAATAAAATGGGGGTTACTCTGACGGATGAGGGACGAGAATTTATGATCTATGCCCGGCAGATTCTGGATCAGGTAAATCTTATGGAGGAAAAATATAAGCAGAAAACGCCGCGAAAACAAGCCTTTTCTGTTTCAGCTCAGCACTATGCTTTTGTGGTGCATGCTTTTGTGGAATTGATTCGGCAGGTTAATACAGAGGAGTATCAGTTTACGTTACGGGAAACAGAAACTCAGAATATTTTAGACGATTTGACCAGTTTTAAAAGTGAAATCGGTATTTTGTACCTCAATACTTTTAATCGGCAGGTGATGCAAAAGCTCTTTAAAGAAAAAAATCTGGAATTTACCCCGCTATTTACGGCATTGCCCCATGTATTTGTCAGTCGGGAAAATCCTCTGACTCAAAAAAAATCGGTCAATTTGACCGATTTAGAAGAGTATCCCTATCTTTCTTACGAGCAAGGGGAGGTTAATTCTTTTTACTTTGCTGAGGAAATTCTCAGTACGCTGGACCACAAGATGAACATTAAAGTCAGTGATCGGGCGACGATTTTTAATTTGATGGTGGGGTTGAACGGCTATACGATCAGTTCCGGGATTATCAGCAGTGAGTTAAACGATGACAAAATCGTCGCAATCCCTTTGGAAGTCGATGACTCCATCACGATTGGCTGGCTAAAGCATCGTCAATTAGAACTCAGCCCGATTGCGCAAGATTATTTGCAGCGTTTGGAGGAACATATTCGCGGGTATGGTTTTTCCATCGAATAACTAAGCAAGGAACTGCCTTTAATGGGGGAGTTCCTTGCTTAGTTATTGTTGATAGAAGCGACGAAAATTTTTAGGAGTCATTTGTTCACTGCGTTTAAAGGCGGCGATAAAATAGCTGACATCATTGAAGCCCACACGCTCGCTGATTTCCTGGATCGGCAGCAAGGCATCGTTTGCCAACAGTTCCTTTGCTTTTCGTAAACGCAACTCCAATAAATATTGATAAGGAGAAAGTTGATACGTTTCTTTAAATAATTTTGATAAATATTGCGGACTATACCCCACTAGCTTAGCTAAATCCTCATTGCGAATAGTCTCAGCGAAATGATCGTTCATATACTGGACCACCGGCTGGATTAATTCGCCGTATTTATTTCCGCGGGTTTGGTTTGCCGTGACTTCTTTGATCAGCATCAAAAAAGAATAAATCATTCCGGAGGTTTTTAATGGAGCTGCGGGATCATCCACATCAATTTCTTTTGCCAGATGTTCGATAAAATGATTCAATTCCGGCAATGGCTCATTGAGCAGAAGGTAGTCACCGATTCCCAGCAGTGTCAAAATTTCTGCTGCCAATGCACCGCCAAAGGTAAAATAGGCAGTCAACCATTTTTCGGTTGTCGGCACATACGTATGGGGGACCGACCGATTGATTAAGATACTCTTATTTTTTTCTAAAATAAAACTTTTTCCGTCAACACTCACCTCTCCAGCGCCTTCTTGAGTATGGAGCCAATGAATATACGGATATCCTTGTGGACGGGTGATTGGGTCTTGATCCCATTGAATTCCGACACTATCGACAAACAACGGAAGACCGGAATCTTTTCGACTAAAAGTATAACGCATGGTACCACCTGCTTTAGTTTCATATTTTTATAGAATTGAAGATGATTCTATGATTATTTTACCATTTTACCGTGATAGAATGAAGACAAAAGAAAAGGCTTTCTATTTTCACTTTGAAGGAGGAAAAAGTAATGGCATTTTTTAAAAACATGTTATTTGGCGGAGACTACAATCCAGAGCAATGGCCGGAAGAAATCTGGGTGGAGGACATGCGCATCCTGAATTTAGCAAAAATCAACTCGGCAACAATTAACGTTTTTTCATGGGCACAATTACAGCCTGATGAAGAAACCTATGATTTTTCTACACTGGATAAAATTGTTGAAATGCTTACCAAGCACAAGTATCAAATCGTTTTGGCAACTTCTACAGCGGCACTGCCTGCATGGATGAGTCGTCGCTACCCGGATGTTAATCGGACGGACTTTGAAGGACGTGCCCACAAGTTTGGTCAACGGCACAATGCCTGTCCTAACAGCCCAACCTTCCGAAAATTCAGTGCCAAGCTGGCGGGAAAATTAGGCGAACGCTACGGCCATTTGGAAAATGTAGTTTGTTGGCATATTTCGAATGAGTATGGTGGCAACTGCTATTGCGAAAATTGTGCCAAAGAATTTCGTGTTTGGCTGAAGAAAAAATACCATACAATCGAGGCATTAAATAAAGCTTGGAATATGGCATTTTGGGGACACACACTTTACTCATGGGAAGATGTCGTGGTTCCTAACGCACTAGGCGATGCAATCGGTACAGAAAAAACTGCTTTTGCCGGGCTTTCTATCGATTACCGGCGCTTTATGTCGGATTCAATTTTACGAAATTTTACCGATGAAAAAGCGGCAATTAAACAACACGATCCTAAAACAGCAATTACGACCAACTTGATGGGAACCTTTAAAGATTTGGATTACTTCAAATGGGCAAAGGAAATGGATATTGTTTCCTGGGACAACTACCCAAGTTACGATACCCCAATCAGTTTGACAGCAATGCGCCATGATTTGATGCGGGGACTAAAAGACGGTCAATCCTTTATGTTGATGGAACAAACACCAAGTCAACAAAATTGGCAGCCTTATAATTCCTTAAAACGTCCGGGACAAATGAAAAATATGAGTTACCAAGCGGTAGCTCACGGGGCAGATACGATTCAATTCTTCCAGTTGCGGCGATCCGTGGGGGCGTGCGAAAAATTTCACGGAGCTGTGATTGAACATGTCGGTAACGAACATACCCGTGTGTTTCGAGAAACTGCTGAGTTAGGGCAGGAATTGGAAAAATTAGGGGATACATTACTAGATGCTGTGACACCGGCAAAAGTGGGAATTATTTTTGACTGGTCGAATTACTGGGGGCTAGAATACACCAGTGGTCCCACGATCGAGCTACAATATGTCGATCAGATTCATCATTACTACCAAGAATTATTTGCCCGCAACATTGATGTTGACATGGTTTCCATCAATGGCGATTTTGAAAAATATGATTTATTAATCGCTCCTTGTCTGTATATGATCAATCAGGAACAAGCACAAAAAATCGATGCTTATGTCAATAACGGTGGACATTTTGTAACGACAATGATGAGTGGTTTAGTCGATGAAACCGATAATGTGCATCTTGGCGGATATCCGGGACCGTTAAAAGAAACTTTAGGTATTTGGGTAGAAGAATTTGATGCTTTGCCACCAGAAAAGACGACTCAGGTTGTTTTCAATGATGGCACTGTTAGCGATTGTCGGATGCTGTGTGACATTATTCATCCTAATACAGCAGAAGTGTTGGCAAATTACGGTAAAGGAGAATTCTATGCTGACACCCCCGTAATCACCCGTAATCAAAAGGGGTCCGGTATGGCCTATTATGTGGGAACGATGCTGTCTGAAACTGGAATGAAACGATTATTTGATGAACTATTAAAAGAGTTGCCGATTGAAACATTTGATTTACCAGAAGGAATTGAATGGAAGACCCGAGTAAAAGAAAATCAGACCTATCATTTTCTGCTGAATCATAAAAACGAACCTGTTACAGTAACCGTACCAACTGCCGGTAAAGAGTTGCTGACGGAAACAGCCCTTAGCGGCACCATTGAGTTAGCACCCTTTGATGTAAAAATCATTGCCGAATAAAAACAAGACACTCTTTTTTTCAGAGAAGATTTTCTGGCATTTCAAAAAAAATTCAGAAAAAGAGTTGACATCGATTGAAAACTACTGTAAATTAACGTCAATAAGAAATTTGTTCCCGATGAAAAGGAAAGTAAGCTTGGACGCGTTGAAGAGAGACGTTGGTTGGTGTGAAACGTCAGGTCGAAAAAGCTGAACATGGCCTTGGAGGGTAGAGTGTCGATAAGTAGGCAGTCTCGGAGGTTTCACCGTTAAAAGAAACGCCGATCTCTTTGAAAGAAAAGAAGTCGGGTCAAGGGAAGAAGTATCTTCCGAACAAAAGGTGGTAACACGATTATTCGTCCTTTTACTGGTAAAGACCGGTAAAAGGGCTTTTTTTTATATCCTTCATCACGAAGAAATGATAAGTACAAAAAGAAACTTTTCAACAGAGAGCTTCGAACGCTGAGAAGAAGCAAAAGGACATTTTTGGAAAATGGTCATGGAGTGAATCATCCCGAGCAGAGAATGTGAGACGATGACGGCTGCGCCCGATACAGCGCTAGAGTATGTTTGTACTCGAAGAGGAGCTGTATGTGAATGCAGGTCAAAATGAGGTGGTAACACGCAAAAAAGCGTCCTCAAGTCAGTGATTTTTTCGCTGATTTGAGGATGCTTTTTTTTGTTGGGAGGAATGACAGACATGAAACGAATGTGTTGCCTCTAGAAAAAATATGGAATCGGAGGAGAAAAAATGATTGAACTAAAAAATATTACTGTCACTTTTCAACAAAAGGGTGAACAGATTCAAGCAGTAAAAGATGTGGACGTTAAAATCGATAAAGGTGATGTCTATGGTATCGTTGGTTATTCCGGCGCTGGAAAAAGTACCTTGGTGCGGGTAATCAATTTATTGCAACGACCAACCAATGGGGAGGTAATCATTAATGGTACCAACTTAACAGAATTATCTGCCAAACAACTGCGGGAAAAACGCAAGGCAATCGGCATGATTTTTCAACATTTCAATTTGATGAACAGTCGCACAATTTTTGATAACGTTGATTTTTCTTTAAAATATTCTGGAAAATCGAAACAGGAACGTCATCAAAAAGTTGCGGAGCTATTGGAGCTGGTGGGGTTGTCGGATAAAACTCTGGCGTATCCCAACCAGTTATCCGGGGGGCAAAAACAACGGGTCGCCATTGCCCGGGCATTGGCCAATGATCCAGAGATTTTACTTTGTGATGAAGCCACCAGCGCGCTGGACCCTAAAACCACGCTGCAAATTTTGGCGCTCTTAAAGGAATTGAATCAACGTCTTGGGTTGACAATTGTTTTGATTACTCATGAAATGCAAGTGGTCAAGGAAATTTGTAATAAAGTAGCGGTGATGGAAGAGGGCGAAATTATTGAACAAGGTAACAGCATCCAAATTTTCAGCCGGCCGCAAAAAGCGCTGACCCGTGAATTCATTCGAACAGCAACTCATATCGATCAGGCACTGGAAACGATTCTGGGAAATCCTAAGTTTGCCTCGTTGAATGAAAATGAATGGCTGGTGGAACTCGCTTATGTTGGCGATCAAACCAATGAACCGCTGATTGCTCAACTTTACAGCCGCTACCAAGTAACGACGAATATTTTATATGGCAACGTAGAGATTTTACAAAATGTTCCATTAGGCAGTTTGATTGTCACACTGGCTGGCGAAAGCACACAGCGGCGACAAGCATTGAATTATTTGAAAAAACAAGGAGTTTACACGAATATTTTGAAGCAACCAGAAGAACAACTAATCGCAGTTGAAGGAGGGTACCACTGATGGAAACGATTCTTGAAAAATATTTTCCCAATGTCATTGGCATCACCGATGAATTTATTGAAGCCACGAAACAAACGCTCTTCATGTCTGTTTGGACCGCTTTGATTGCCGGCGTTTTCGGTATCTTGTTGGGAGTGATTTTAGTTGTTACCCGACCAAAGGGAATTCTGCAAAATCGTCCGGTATACGAAATTTTAGATAAAGCAATCAATATCGTTCGATCGATTCCCTTTATTATTTTGCTGTCACTGTTGGCATTGACCACGCGATTTATTGTCGGCACTACGATTGGGGAAAAAGCGGCGCTAGTGCCACTGATTGTTGGCGTAGTTCCTTTCTTCGCCCGACAAATCGAAAATGCCTTATTGGAAGTTGATCCTGGGGTGATTGAAGCCGCCCAAGCGATGGGAACCAGTCCGGCGGGAATTATTTTCCGGGTTTATTTAATCGAAGGACTGCCGGGAATCGTCCGGGTTTCTGCTTTGACAATCATTAATGTTATCGGGTTGACTACTATGGCTGGGGCAGTTGGTGCCGGCGGGTTAGGCAATCTGGCAATTTCAAGAGGCTATAATCGTTTTCAAACGGATGTCACCATCGTTGCTACGCTCTTGATTTTAATTCTCGTTTTTATTAGTCAATTTGTAAGTAATCGTATCATAAAAAAAATCAGTCATTAATTGGAGGAAGTAAAATGAAAAAATATCTTAAAATCGCTTTAGCAGCGGCAGCATTCTTGGTGGTAGCCGCAGGATGCAGTAATCAGGGGAAAGCCTCAGAAGCTTCAGATAAAAACAAAGAAACAACCGTGAAATTAGGAGTGATCGGTGCCGATACCGATGTTTGGGATGATGTGAAAGATCGATTGAAAGAAGAAGGTATCAACTTGGAATATGTGAAATTCACAGATTACAATCAACCAAATGCTGCCTTGGCAGACGGATCCATTGATTTGAATTCTTTTCAACATCAATTCTTTTTAGATAATTACAATGAAGAACATGGCACGGATTTGGTTTCCATCGGGAATACCGTTAATGCGCCATTAGGTATTTATTCTGAAAAAATCAAAGATGTTAAAGAGTTGAAAGAGGGGGCAAAAGTTGCGATTCCGAATGATGTTACAAATGGGGGGCGAGCATTATTGTTGCTGCAAACAGCGGGTTTGATTACTGTTGATCCGGCAAAAGCGCAAGCACCGACCGTTTCGGATATCACGGAAAATAAATTGAATCTTGATATTTCTGAATTAGATGCCGCCCAAACTGCCCGTGCGTTGTCAGATGTGGATATTTCTGTGATCAACAGTGGTGTAGCAGTGGATGCCGGATTTACACCGACGGAAGATGCGATTTTCTTGGAACCAGTGGATGACAATTCAAAACCGTATGTGAACATTATCGTTGCCCGCAAGGAAGAGAAAGACAACGAAGTGTACCAAAAAGTCGTTGATGCGTACCAAACAAAAGAAACCGAAAAAGTGATTGAAGAAACATCAAAAGGCTCCAGTATCCCAGCTTGGGAAACCTTTGGCCGTAAATAAAAATTGGAGGAATTTATTATGACAACTACAACTATTGAAGCAACTATCAAAGAATTTATTGATCAACGTTTACCAGAATATCAAGCACTTGCTTTAGATATTCACGACCATCCGGAAGTCAGCAATTATGAATTCTATTCCTCGGATGCCTTAATCCAACAATTGGAAAAAGAAGGCTTTACGGTCACTAAAGAGGTTGCCGGTCATCGTACCGGATTTGACGCCCGCTATGTTTCTGCAAAAGAAGGTCCTACGCTTGCATTTCTTGCAGAATTTGATGCCTTACCGGGAATCGGTCATGCCTGTGGACACAATTTATTTGGAACCTACTCTGTTTTAGCAGCCAGTGGATTGAAGCAAGTCATTGATGAAATCGGTGGTGAGATTCGAGTGTATGGTACACCGGGAGAAGAAGGCGGGGAAAACGGCTCAGCAAAGGGCAGCTTTGTGCGAGAAGGTTTTTTCAATGATGTCGATGCAGCTCTTTGCATTCATCCGGCCTATCGTTACAGCAAAACCACGAAATCTTTGGCAAATGATCCGGTAGATATCAAATTCTATGGCAAAGCTTCCCATGCAGCGGCAGCACCTGAAAAAGGAATCAATGCGCTGGAAGCCTTGCTTCAAGTATTCAACGGAATCAATGGGTTGCGCCTGCATCTGCCAAAAGACGTCAATATCCATGGAATTATCACGGATGGCGGAGTCGCAGCCAATGTCGTTCCCGAATATGCTGCGGGACGTTTTTATCTACGGGCGGCAAATCGCAAAACCTTGGATGAAGTGTACCAAAAGGTAGAGAACATTGTAAAAGGGGCGGCATTGGCAACGGGAACTTCTTATGAATTTGGTCTATTTCAAAATGCAGTAGATGATGTGATCGTCACACCGTTATTTGATGAAGTCTTTTTCAATCATGCACAAGCAGCCGGCGTCCCATCGGATGAAATCGATACTTCTGAACGAGCAAGTTTAGGTTCTTCTGATGTTGGGAACGTCAGTCAGGTTATCCCAACCATCCAACCGACTGTTTCCATTTCAGACGACTATATTGCAGGGCATTCTGAAGAGTTCAAAGCCGCAGCCCGCAGTGAAAAAGGTTTGGCGTCGATTGCGATTGCAGCTGAATTATTGGCAAATACAGCGCTTGATCTTTTGCAAGACCCAGAACTTTTGGCAGCAATCAAAGCCCAACACAAAGAAAGTTTAGCAAAAGGAAATTAACTATAAAAAAATGAAACAACCTCCAATTGTTTGGTCAAAAATCTAACAATTGGAGGTTGTTTTAGGTTAAATCAACTTCAGTTTCTGGATATTTAAAAAATTTTGGGCCGAGACAGCAAAGGCACCATATAGAGTCGCTTTGTCTTCCAACAAGGTATTTCGAATAATCACAGATTCTGAAAAACGGCTTTTTAATTCTTCGGTAACTAAATTTACCATTTGAGGAATTCGCCGATAAAGAGAGCTGTTGATTACAACGATTTCGGGGTCGTACATCATGATAATATTATTAATACCGACACTCAAAAGGGCGGCATTTTGCTGGATTGCCGCCAATGCCTCGGCATCTTGTTTTTCTACATAACGTAATAGAATTTCTGAATTCACGTAATCCAGATTTTTCAGTTTGCCAAATTGATCGTAGGTAACTTTGTTGGAAGCATACTGTTCCAAACAACCGTGATTGCCACAAGGACATTCCCGCCCGTTAGGATAAAGAATGGAATGACCAATTTCACCGGCTTGTCCGTGTTTTCCTTGCTGCAATTTCCCGCTGGTGACGATTCCCGCACCAATCCCGCTATGGACACTGATACTCACTAGATTTTGGTATTGAGAGGTAAAAGTGTATTCTCCCAATGCTGCCAAATTTGCTTCATTTTGAATAAAAATAGGGAAGTCATAGTTTTTTTGCAGCTCTTCGATAAACGTACTTTGATCCAAATCATAGTAGGGTGTAAAAATAATTTTTTCTTGCTTCACCAATCCATGAATAGCCGCAGTCAGACCGACGATTCCATGGGGAGTAGGGGGCTGAATCTCGATAAAATGATCAATGATCTGCTTCATTTCATTAAAAATCGTTGCCGCTGTAACTGTTATCCGGCGTTTAGAAATGGTATCGACAACCGTGCCGTCAATAAACGCCAACATTCCTTCAATGTAATTATAGCCAAGGTCAAAGGCGATGACCAAGGAAGATTTTCGATTAAAAGTCAGCATGATGGGTTTCCGACCACCTACATTTGAGGCATCACCCACCCGTGTTTCGAAAATTAATTGATCGTCTAATAATTTTTTGGTGATAGCAGAAACCGAGGCTTTGTTCAAACCGGTTTGTTGGGCGACTTCTGCTCGAGAAATTTCTTTTTTCCTAATGATGGTATTGAGAATATTCGCTTCATTGTGCTCACGAATGGTGTATTTTGTTGAAATCATAATAACCCTCCAATAGTAAAGGACATCGTAAAAAAAAATGATTGCCTAATTATGTATAGTTTATCAAAATATTTTTTTGAAAGCGCTTGACAAACATTTTTGTTTCGTTTAATATTCTTCTTGTAAGTTAGTTTATCGTACTAACAAACTAAAGGCAAGAAAAATTTAAGGAGGAAACAGACATGAGTTATTTTCCAAATGTAGAAAAAATCCAATATGAGGGTGTTAAAACCAAAAATCCATTCGCCTTCCGACATTACAATCCTGACGAAATCGTGATGGGGAAAACCATGAAAGAACAACTGCGTTTTGCGGTGGCTTATTGGCATACCATGACCCAAGATGGTTCTGATCCATTCGGCAGTCCAGTCAATCAACGGACATGGTTTGGTGAAACACCGATGGAAACAGCAAAAAATCGGGTAGAAGCTTTCTTTGAAATTTTGACAAAATTAAATGTGGAATATTTCTGTTTCCATGATATTGATATTGCACCAGAAGGAGATTCTTTGGAAGAATTTTTCCAAAATATTGATGAAATTACCGATTTAATCAAAGAAAAAATGGAACAAACCGGAACGAAATTGCTTTGGAATACAGCAAATATGTTTTCTCATCCACGTTTTGTCAATGGGGCAGCGTCTTCAAACAACGCAGAAGTTTTTGCCTATGCAGCAGCACAAGTCAAAAAAGGCTTGGACATCAGTAAAAAACTTGGCGGACAAAATTATGTTTTCTGGGGCGGCCGTGAAGGATATGAATCTTTATTAAATACCGATATGAAATTTGAACAAGACAACATTGCACGTCTATTCAAAATGGCGATTGCTTATGGTGAAAAAATCGGTCATAAACCTCAATTTTTACTAGAACCAAAACCAATGGAACCAAGCAAACACCAATACGATTTTGATGCTGCGACAACGATGGCATTCATTCAAAAATACGGCTTGGAAAATGATTTCAAATTAAATCTCGAAGCCAATCATGCAACCTTAGCAGGTCATACTTTTGAACATGAGTTGAATGTAGCCCGCTGTTATGATGCGTTAGGTTCTATCGATGCTAACCAAGGAGACGTGCTATTAGGATGGGATACTGATGAATTTCCAACAAATATTTACGACACCACTTTGGCTATGTATGAAATTTTAGAAAATGGTGGCATCGCACCTGGCGGGATCAATTTCGATTCAAAAGTTCGCCGTACGTCATTTGAAATGGATGATTTGTTTTTAGCACATATCGCAGGTATGGATACTTTTGCTCGTGGACTAAAAGCAGCAGCAGCTCTGAAAGAAGAACGATTCTTCGATGAAATCAAGGGAAAACGCTATGCTAGCTACCAAGAAGGCATCGGCGCCAAAATCGTCGCTAATGAAGAAAACTTGGAATCTTTGACAGAATATGCACTGGAACATGATGATATCATGAATGAATCCAACCATTTAGAATATGTGAAATCACGGTTGAATGATTATTTGGTATAGGAGGAGTTGTAAATGATTACAAATCCAATATTAACTGGCTTCAATCCAGACCCAAGTATCTGCAGAGTAGAGGAGGATTATTATATTGCAACTTCAACCTTTGAGTGGTTTCCTGGTGTAATGATTTATCACTCAAAGGATTTAAAAAATTGGAAGCTAGTAAGTACTCCAGTTAATCGAGTAAGCCAGTTAAATATGCTTGGTAACCCTGATTCTGGAGGAGTCTGGGCGCCAGATTTAAGTTATCATGATGGAAAATTCTGGCTAATTTATTCAGATGTTAAAGAAGTCCAAGGAAATAATTGGAAAGATGTTTCTAACTATTTGATTACTTGTGAAACAATCGATGGGGACTGGTCAGAACCAATCTATATGAATGGTTCTGGGTTTGATCCATCATTGTTCCATGATGAAGATGGTAAAAAGTATTTTGTTAATATGGTTTGGGATTACCGAGTATACCATCATAGTTTTTATGGAATCGTATTACAGGAATATGATCATGAGCAAAAGAAACTGGTTGGTGAAGCGAAGGTTATTTTTAAAGGAACCGACCGTAAATTAACAGAGGCTCCGCACCTCTATAAGATTGATAACTATTATTATCTTTTAACTGCGGAAGGAGGAACGAAATACGAACATGCTTCAACAATTGCTCGATCTAAATCTATTGTTGGTCCGTTTGAAGTTCATCCAGAAAATCCACTGATTTCTTCTTGGGGATATCCACATCTTAATTTGCAGAAAGCTGGTCATGGATCAATTGTTCATACCCATACAGATGAATGGTATTTTGTTCATTTAACAGGGCGACCTTTGAAACGCCCGGAAACTCCTCTTCTTGAAAACAGAGGATATTGCCCACTGGGTCGTGAAACTGCAATTCAAAAAATGTTCTGGAAAGATGAGTGGCCTTATATTGTAGGAGGGAATTTTCCGCAAGACGAAGTTGAGTCACCAAACATTTCGGAGGTGAAGTGGCCTGAAGAAGCAAGTAGGATAGATTTTAATGAGGAAAAATTACCGTTAGATTTTCAAACATTACGGATACCTTTTAGTGAAGAAATAGGTAGTTTGACAGAAAGAAGCGGATTTTTACGATTATATGGTAGAGAATCGTTTAATTCCCTATTTTATAAGTCATTGGTGGCGCGACGGTGGCAACATTTTTCTTTTGAAGCCGTTACAAAAGTTGAGTTTTCTCCGACATCTTTTTTGCAACTTGCTGGAATGACTAATTATTATAATACTAAAAATTGGTCATCTATCCATATTACCCATCACGAAGAATACGGAAGAATTATTGACATTATGGATAGTGATAACGGACGAATTACGATGCCTCTTTATAAGAAGGAAATTGTGATTCCCGAAAATGTTAACGCTGTCTTTTTTAAAACTATCGTGAATTTCAACACCTATCAATATGCATACTCATTTGATGAAAAGGAATGGGTAGTGATTGATTATCTATTTGATAGTCTCAAATTATCCGATGATTATGTAGTAGAAACACAAGAAGGTTTCTTTACAGGAGCTTTCATTGGAATGTTCGCAATCGATACATCCGGATTTAGGGCAGTTGCTGATTTTGATTTCTTTGAATATAAAGAAAAATAAAAGGGGGATTTTTTCATGAAAAGCTGGAAAAGAATGGGCGTTGGCTTTGGAGTTATTGCAGCAAGTATGTTGTTACTGTCGGGATGTGGTTCAAGTGGGAAAAATAGTGCAGCAGATGAAAGTGATAGTGGTGGAAAAAAAGAATTAGTTGTTTGGACATTTACTGATGAATTATCCAAAATGATTAATGATTATTATAAACCAGCCCATAAGGATTTGGGATATGAAGTGAAGGTAGTTGAAATACCATCTGATCAATTTGAAACAAAATTAGATCCTGTGTTAGGAACAAAAGATGCACCTGATGTGATTGCACTTGAATCTGCATTCGTTAAAAAATATGTTGAATCTGGTTTAATGGCAGACATTGGCGAACTCGGATTAGATGAGGCAGCGAAAGACACTTACCAGTTTGTTAAGGATGTAGGAACCGATAAAGATGGAGTTCTGCATGCATTAGCGTGGCAAGCAGCGCCTGGAGGATTTTATTATCGTGATTCGTTAGCTAAAAGTTTATTAGATATTCAGGATGTAGCTGCGGCACAAGAGGCAATGTCTGATTATGACAAATTCTATGATGTTGCAAAGCAGATCAAAGAAAAAAGTAACGGTGAAGTTTATATGATATCTAGTGTTCAAGATCTGGCTAAACCCTTCTTCGGTCAACGTGAACACGGTTGGGTTGAAGATGAAAAACTTGTGATTGACGATAAGCTATATGAATTATTAGATATTTCTAAAAAATTCGTAAGTGAAAAATTAACTCAAGATACAGAAGGACAATCTGAAGCTTGGTTTGCTGGAATGAATGGAGATGCTACATTTGGTTACAGTTTGCCAACATGGGGGCTTCACTATTGGTTGAAACCTAACGCAACTTCAGCAGATAAGTCTAAGACGACAGAAGGTGACTGGCGAATGATCCAAGGCCCTTCTTCATGGTTCTGGGGAGGTACTTGGGTTGGTGCAACAGAAACTTCAACAATGAAGGAAGAAGCTGCAGATTTGATTGGTTATATCACAACGGATTCAGAGTTCTTAAAAAAATGGGCAGAAGATACAGGTGACTTTGTTTCAAATGAAAAAGTTGTGGAAGAAATAAAAGGAAATTATAGTGAGGAATTTTTAGGCGGACAAAATCACTATAATGAATTTTCTTCAATGGTAAAAGATATTAATGCAAAGATTCTAACAGAATATGATCAAACAATTGAACGTCTTTTCATTGACAATTGCTTAACACCATTCTCTAAGGGAGAAATGGATCAAAAAGAAGCAATTCAAAGCTTTAAAGATTCTGTTCAAAATGCATATCCTGATGTTCAAGTTGACTAACAAAATGAAAAAAGGGTTGGCATCGGTCAACCCTTTTCTTTTAAAAGGGAGGGTCAGATGTGAAAAAAACTAAAGGGAAATTTGAAAGATATAATCGATACGGTTATTTGTTTTTAGCGCCTTTTTTTATCGCGTTTCTAGTTTTTCAACTTTATCCAATTATCTATACAATTTTTTTAAGCTTCACGGACTTAAAAGGATGGAATCCAGTTGCAAATTTTATCGGTGTAGAAAACTATACGAATATTTTTGGAAATGCTATGTTTATCAAATCTATTAAAAATACCTTCATCTTATGGGGAGTCAACTTTATTCCTCAAATTGGGTTGGCATTACTATTGGCAGCATGGTTTACCAATATTAAATTGAGACTTAAAAATACTAGCTTTTTCAAAGTAGTTTTTTATTTACCAAATATTATTACTGCAGCCTCTGTAGCAGTTCTGTTTTATGCACTGTTTAGCTATCCGATGGGACCAATGAACTTAGTATTAACAAATTTAGGTGTCCTTGAGGAACCATTTGACTTTTTCCGAAGTGTTATGGGAACTCGGCTAATTGTTTCGTTCATTCAGTTTTGGATGTGGTATGGACAGACTACAATTGTTTTGGTTTCAGGAATCCTAAGCATTGATAATTCACTTTTTGAGTCAGCAATGGTTGATGGAGCCAATGACAATCAAATATTTCGTCAAATAACTTTACCATTATTGAAGCCAATTCTTCTTTATACATTGGTAACATCTTTAATTGGTGGTTTGCAAATGTTTGATATACCATTTTTATTAACAAATGGTAATCCAGGTAATAGCGTAACAACGATTACCATGTTTATTTACAAACAGGCTTTCACTGGTAGTAGAAACTTTAATGTAGCTGCCACAGCTTCAGTAATTTTATTAGTACTATCTATCGTCTTAAGTACATTACTATTCCGTTTCTTCAAGGAAAACAGCAAAGTGAGGGGTAAATAATGAGTAACGCTTATAAAATGAAACGAATCTTGATATACGTTTTTCTTATTTTACTTACTTTGTTGAGTATTCTCCCTTTTTGGGTGGTCCTAGTCAATTCAACACGATCAGCGGAGCAAATTCAACAGGGACTTTCTCTTATTCCAAGTGGTAATCTAAGATACAACTGGGAAGTGCTGATGAATAAGGGATTTGATGTTTTTGGAGGATTTAGAAATAGTTTTTTCATCTCAGCTGGTTCGACTGTACTTAATGTTTATTTTTCTGCTTTAGCAGCTTATGGTGTAATTGCTTATAATTTTAAAGGACGTAGAGCGGCATTTGCAATTATTCTGGGATTGCTGATGATTCCGCAACAAATCAGTATGATTGGTTTTTATCAATTTATGAGTAAATTAGGATTATTGAATAGTTTTATTCCTCTAATTTTACCATCTATCGCTGCACCAACATCAGTATTCTTTTTGAAACAATACTTAGAAACAATTTATCATCCGGATTTGGCTGATTCGGCACGCTTAGATGGTGCAGGAGAAATAAAGATATTTCATAATATTATCTTACCTTTGATGAAACCGGGCCTAGCAACAATGGCTATCTTCTCATTTGTCACATCTTGGAATAACTTCTTAATGCCATTGATACTAATTAATGATGCAAAAAAATATACCTTACCAATGTTGATTCAATTGTTGAAAACGGATGTCTATCGAACTGAATTTGGTAGTATGTATTTAGGAATTTCACTAAGTATTATCCCGCTCCTATTGATTTATCTATTTTTGTCTAAATATATTGTAGGTGGAGTAACTGCTGGTGGAATTAAAGAATAAAGGAGGTGGAGCATGTCTTACGTAGTTGGAATCGATTTGGGCACGAGCTCGTTGAAGGGATTGGTGGTCAACGAAAAAGGAGAAGTCATTGCTTCTGCAGTGGGGGATTACCCTTTATTACACCCTAAGGCCGGGTATAGCGAACAAAACCCGCAAGAATGGATCGAAGCCTGTGAAAAAGTTTTATTCGAGTTGAAAGAAACGGTCGTCGATTTTACTGAAGAATTGGCGGGGATTAGTTTTTCGGGACAGATGCACAGCTTGGTAGTTTTGGATGAACAAGATGAAGTGCTGCGTCCAGCGATTTTGTGGAATGATGTGCGAACAACGAAACAGTGTCAAGAAATCATGGCTTCTTTTGGGGAGGAAATGTTGGCACTCACGAAAAATATCGCCTTAGAAGGTTTTACACTGCCGAAAATTTTGTGGCTGCAGCAAAATGAGCCGGAAGTTTGGCAGCAAGTACGTCACATTCTGTTACCTAAAGATTATTTAGGTTTTTATCTGACAGGTACCAAACATATGGATTACTCTGATGCAGCGGGCACGTTATTGCTGGATGAGGCAAAAAAAACGTGGGCGACACCGATATTAGAAAAGTTTGCTATTCCTGATAATTATTTGCCGGAATTGATCGAGTCAACCGGCAAGACAGGTATCCTTCGCCAAGAGATAAAAGAAAAATTTGGGTTTTCTCAGGAAGTTCAAGTGTTTGCCGGTGGTGCTGACAATGCCTGCGGTGCGTTAGGAGCGGGCATTTTTGATGCGAAAACTGCTATGGCAAGTATTGGGACTTCAGGAGTTTTTCTTTCTTTGGAAGAATCTGCGCAACCAAATTATCAGGGAAAGCTTCATTTATTCAATCATGCGTTAAAAGATCAGCTTTATTCAATGGGCGTAACATTGGCAGCCGGTCATAGTTTGACTTGGTTCAAAGAAACCTTTGCCCCCGAGCAATCTTTTGATGAATTATTAGCCGGTCTTCAGGAAATAGCTCCCGGTGCGGAAGGATTACTATTCACTCCGTATATCGTAGGGGAACGGACGCCTCATGTGGATGGTAAAATTCGAGGAAGTTTTATCGGAATAGACACAAATCACACATTGAACCATTTTGCCCGAGCAGTATTGGAAGGAATTACTTTTTCTTTAAAGGATTCTCAAGTTCTTATGGAAGAAGTTGCCGGTAAGTCCTTTAAGAGAATCGTTTCAGTTGGTGGAGGTGCTAAAAATCCTGACTGGTTACAAATGCAAGCAGACATCTTTAATGCGGAAATTCTGTGCCTAACTGCCGAACAAGGACCAGGACTTGGAGCGGCGATGTTGGCTGCTGTGGGTCTTGGTTGGTATGACTCTCTTTCCGATTGCGGCAAGCAGTTTATTGGCTATCAGCCGGCTGTTCAACCAATTGCAGAAAATGTAGCACGCTACAAAGACCTGTATGAAATTTATCGTGAAATTTATCCGGCAACTAAAAAAATCTGCCATGAATTGCAACGATAAGTTAAGGAATCACAGATAAAAGCAAAAAGAATGAAACCAAGCCACTAATAGCTAGAGTGAAAAATCTAGCTTTAGTGGCTTGTTATGTTTTGCAGAATCTTTTTTAACAGGGTTTATTTGTCATTTATTCATTCACGAATGACTTTGCAGGGATTGCCAACAGCTAAACTATTTGCTGGAATATCTTTTGTAACAATACTGCCTGCACCAATCACACTGTTTGCGCCAATTGTTACGCCAGGTAAGATAACTGCGCCGGTGCAAATCCAGACATTGTCACCAATATTGACCGGATGGGCGTATTCTAGGCCGGCGATTCTTTCCTCAACATTCATTGAATGTTCTTCAGTTACGATAGAAACATTCGGTGCGATAAAGACATTGTTTCCAATCGTAATTTTTCCACTATCCATCAATTTGCAATTCACATTTAAGAAAAAATTGTCACCAACCGTAGTGTTATAGCCGTACGTGCAAAAAAGCGGCTGTTCAATCACACAATTCTTTCCAACACTGCCCAATAGTTCATGAATGGCTGTTTTTCGGGCATCACGGTCAAGAGGATGGAGATGGTTGTAGTCATAAAGTTTTTTTACTGTGGTATCGCGGTCTGAAACAAGTTCAGGGTCACTGGGTTGATACAATAAACCAGCATAAGATTTTTCTTTTTCTGTCATAGGATTCCCTTCCTCATCCGATTAAAATGTATAAGCGATTTCATATTATTGCAGAGATTACTGGATGGCAGTTCTCTTTTTCAAAGGAATATCGGTGGTGTTTATTACAATCGTTTCGTCCCAAAGCAGGAGATCAATAGATGACAAAACATCAGATCGTCCATATTTTTCACATCCAACTTGGTTTCCTCTTGGAATTTATCCAAGCGGTAAAGAAGCGTATTGCGGTGCAAAAATAATTCTTTTGAGGTAGAGCTGACATTTCCTTGATTATGCCAAAGGCTTTGCAAAATTGTCGACATGTCATCAACGAACCATTCTTCATAAAAAGAGCGCATAAAAAAGTTTTCTTTGATGGTGTCTTCTACAAGATAGGCGATTGCTGATTGGGTGAAGGGAAATTCTTTTTGAGTACCAGCAATCGTTAATTGTTTTTGGAAAATCTTGCGTTCTTCTTGGAAATTTTCATAAATGGCAAGAATATTTTTGTGAAAAGCACCAACAAAAATTTGCGAGTAGACATCAAAATCGCTGTCTAAAGCTTGAAATAGTCCGAAAATTTCTTCGGCAGTATAGTTGGTATCTTTTTTTTCTTCCACGATAAAGACATGAGTGTCGTCTAAAAAGAAGCAGTCCAGTAAAGCTGGGAACATGTCTCTGATTTCGTTTTGCCATTCTTTTTTCAAAAAACCGGTATTAGGTTTTAGCTGTAATTGAATTACTCGGAGAGTCGTTTCTTTGGCAGCTGGTTCGTCCTTGAAAAGAATACGATACCATTGGTGCTGAATTGCCGGACTGGTAGCTTTTTTTTGTGGCAACAGTGCCTGCAACAGCTGTTCTTCCTTTAAACCGAGCTCAGTCCGTTTAATCCAGGCGAATCCTTCGCTAACAGGAAAACTAACAATGCCTTGGTCTTCACTTGGTAGTAGATTCAAGGTACTTTCGGGATAGATTGATTGGATTGTTTGAAAATTCATTTTGTGGCCTCATTTGTTTGTGATACCTCTATTTTAGCAGTATCTGAGGAAAAATGGACAAGAAAAAAGAAAATTCTTTTTTTGTAGCAGCATTTGCTTTAATTTTTTAACCTGTTACAATGTAGTTGATACCGTTTGTTATTTTTTAATCAAAGGGGGTGATAGCCATGCATGGAGAATCCTTTTTAGTCAGGCTATTGCTGCCTACTAAATCAAATTGATCATTTTAGAAAGAGGAGATTTAGCATGTTTATTATTGAAGGAAACGAACGAAAAATCACACAGGTTTGGGAACATATCAAGCGGCACCATACAGGAGATAAAATTGCAGTTGTGGGCTTTGGCAATCAATTGCCGCAGACACAATTACGCAATAAACAAGTTATTTTTTATGATAATTTGGCTAAAAAACAATGGTTGTCACAAGCGGAAGCCTTCCTGCAACGTTTTGAGGAACACTACGATGGGATTATCTTTTATGTGGATTGCTCACAAAAAGAGGCGAATCGGTTAAACGAAATTTCAAAAAATTACACACCAAAATTAACAGCGACTGTTCATGCAGAAAAACCTGTCACGATCCAGCAGCTTGTCTGATGGAGGAAACCTACATGAAGAAAGTCATTCAAGAAGCAACGGTCAAAAATGCCATATTATTTGGCGGTCTGCAACTATTTCAAAAAGAACAATGGCGACAGAATAAGAAACCACAGGAGTTAAAAAAATTGTCGCTACAAATGCTGGAAATCATGCAACTTCACCTGAAAACTAAGAATCTGGTGGTAGGGATGCCGATGACAGGATACGAGGTTCTTTTGTTGGAAATCGAAGAAAAGAGCGAAATGATTTGTTACCATGAAATCGTAAAAATTCTGGAATCGGAAGAGGGACAATTTGTAAAAATCGAGCCTCTTGCAGCTTAAGAAAAATCAAACCTCTCTTTGAAAGCCTGAGCTTTTCAAAGAGAGGTTTTTTTCAGGTTCTCAAATGACAAGCTGTCACCTCCATGCTATAGTACAAGTAACTAAGAGAGCAAAGGAGCAAAAGAATGCCAAATCTTACTTTTTTGAATTTTTCAGAAGAAAGAAGACAGCAGATTTTATCCGTTTGTTTACGGGAATTTGAAGACAAAAGTTTAAATCAGGTTAAGGTTGCCGATATCATCCAAGCATTAAAGGTTTCTCGGGGAACTTTTTATAAATATTTTACTGATTTAGATGACCTATATCATTACTTATTAGATGATACCGCCTTAATTCTTCATGAAAAAATCGTGGCTGATATTCATGGTGAAGAAGATTTATTTTTCGAAGGAATCCAACGCTTTTTACTAAATTTTTTACAATTGGAGAAGCACTCGGATACTTATCGTGGGATGAAACTTCTGGTTTTGGGAGAAAAACTGCCCCGCACATACAATCCTGAAATTGCGGCACAAATGCGAGGACTCAATCAGCAATGGCAGCAAATTTTGATTAAAAACGCCTTTCAATTTTCCTCCCGGGAGGAAGCCATGTCTTTTTTACGATTTACAATGGAAATCGTGATTGATTTATTAAGTGATTATTTTGTCTACCGATGGCCAAAGGAACGTTTGCTTCAGGAATACGCTTTTCGAACCCAATGGCTGAAAAACGGAATTTTTCAAAAGGGCTCGCAGACAGACAATTAATTCAGTTGTTTTTCGATCCATCCGCCAAAACGCAAAATATAGGGAAAAGGGCCAATCAATGTGAATTCTGCGTGATGATCGTCTTTTTTTTGAAAATAAAAACTGCGCTGATTTCCCGAATAGACGGCATCAAATTCTGCCAGAAGAAGACTTTTTGTTTTAGCTAGCTGTTCGGTGGTGTCGAAAACATAGGCAATCACTAACATAGCTTGTGTTTCAATGGGTTTTTGATTGAAAAAAAGTGCATGGGGATCATCGGTATCAACAGAGTTGAAGGCCAGCAATTCTTTTTCAGAAAATCGCCATTTTCCGCCTATTTTTTTTCCTCTAAGCATCTCTGATTTTAAATAATTACGGATTGTTCGAGGGGTGACTTCTAATTTTTTTGCAATATCTTCTACGGTATAAATGTATTCTTCATTCATGGACTTCCTCCGTTATAATTGAATAATTTTTGTTGCAAACCGTTGATTTAATTCATCATGACTAGTATAAATGAAAATTGCCTGATTTGTCTTTTTAAAAAGCATTTCCAAAATTTTTTGAGTTGATTCTTGGTCGATACTACTGGTTGCCTCATCAAGAATATAGACATCTGCGTGTAAAAGTAAAAGTCGAGCAAGGGCAATGCGCTGTCTTTCCCCGCCAGAAAGATTTTCTCCGTTTTCTCTAAGAATCGTCTGCCAGTTCTTGGTTTTTAAAATAGGTGCCAATATCTCCGACTCTTCGATTCGTTGCTTTTCTTCCAGCGTTAATTTTCGCCCCCAGCCGATATTTTCTTCTAAGCTTCGTGAAAGAATCGTGACCTGCTGTGAAACGTAGCAAATGTGTTGCCGCAGAGAACTTTTTTTAATGTCATTGATGGGAATGCCATTGATTGTGATTCCTTCCGCTTCATAAAATCCTAGCAGCAGTTTTAACAGGGAGGATTTTCCACTTCCAGAAATTCCTTTTAAATAAACGACGTCTCCAGGTACCAGTTTTTCTGATAATGGATAGGAAAAAATTTCTTTCCGAGAAAAACGAGGTGTTTCAAATCGGAGTTCTTGAATACCAGTAATTGCGGTTGCACCTTCATGCTCGCAGTTTTCTTGTAATTGTTCTGTGATAAACAGTTGACTGGTGTCTAAGGTTTTCTTATCGATATTTATTTTTGATAATTGGCTAAGGGCGGAAAAAAAGAGCGGGAGCAGGATGCCAAGTAACAGAATACTGGAAAAAGGCAACTGCTCATTAAAAATATCATAGGTAACAAATAAATAAAGACCATTTTGGCAAAGCTGATTGATAAATTGTAGTGTTGCGCTGCTACCTTGCGCAAATTTATTTGTATCCGCAAGCGTTTGATAACTTGCTAATAGGTCTTGATGAAAAATTTTTTCTAACGAAGAGAAATCGGCAAATTGTTTCACGTAATCAACATTGTTCAAGGTGACCACCAAATCTTTATTCACCGTAGCGGATTGCAACTGCATCTTCAGCATCTTTTCCTGTAATTTCCTATTAATCAAACGATACCCAAAATAATTTAACGGAATCAAAAATAGTAAAAGAATAAAAATCAACCAATGGATAAAATAGGCAAAGACCAAAACCGCACCTAACATTAGAATACTGCCAGCTAAATCGCTTAATGAAGAAGTGACAAAAAGATAAAGAGCATCGACTGCCGTGAAGCAACGATTAAGAAGATAAGTTGGTTCCAGACGAACATATTCTGCTACTTTCATTTGATACATTTTTTTGATCAATTCAGAAAGAAAGCAGGTATTCATATGAGCTGCGTAATTTTGACGGTAGATTAAAAGAAACAGTTGTAAAAGAAAAGAAACGCTTAATCCAGCAAAAATCGTTCCCACAATTTTTGAGAAGTGACCGACGTTTTCTGCCTGCGTTCCCTGTAATACAAGCGGCATGACCAAATTTGTCACCGTCGTAAGTCCAACCAGCATAAAGGTGATAATCAGAAATTTCTTGTTTTTTCCTAAAATGTCCTTCATAGTTCTCACTACTTTCCTTTTGTTTCCTAAATAGTAACATATATTTAGTGAAAATGAAATAAAATGAAAAAAATATTGATAATTAGGAAACTAAAGGAATTAAAAGGATAAAAAAAAGCAAGACATGTGTCTCACTTTTTTACTTCAATTTATTTTTTATTGATTTTTTTTTGTACGCTGCGGTTGAGTTTTTCCCGTTGATTTTCCGTCAATGTTCTGGCATTTCGCAGCAGTTCATCACTAAATTCTGCTACATCTTCACCAGTAACTTCCAACACTTTCTTTCCTTCTGCCACACTTGCTTCAAATAATTCCAATAAATCTGTTTGAATCGCCATTAAATCATAGCCATCACCGCCGCCAAAATTTCCCCACATGTAGTGAGAGATTTTTTCGTAAACAAAGTGATATTCTTCAGGCAGAGTTTTAACTCGGGCTAAAAATTCTCGGTATTCTTTTTTGTCCTTCTTTATATTTTTTAGGGATTCCAGTCCTTTTTCCATGACGTCTAAACTGTTTTTGATAATTTTATTTGCCATATTTTTTCATCTCCTTGAGAGTAGTAATTCGTGTGCTTAAAAAATTCCATTTTTCCCAGAACGTGGTTAATTTTTCCTGCCCCGTGTCCGTAAGGGTATAAAACTTTCTTGGTGGTCCAATTCCAGATGGTCTTTTTTCGACAGCAACAAATTTATTTTTTTCCAAGCGCACTAAAATCGTATAGACAGTGCCTTCTACGACATCGGTGAACCCTAGATCATTGAGCTGACGCGTGATACCATAGCCGTAAGTTTCCTCTTGACTGATGATTTCCAGCACACAGCCTTCTAACACACCTTTCAACATTTCCGTTAGATTTTCCAGAGAACGCACCTCGACTCTTTATTTTCCCACTAATAAGTGTTACTTACTACTGGTATATAGTACCACTTACTAGCTGAATTGTAAAAGAAAAAACAAATAAATGTTGCGTTTGCAACAAAAAGATTGTAAGATATGACACACCAGTTAACTGATAAAAAAATAGGAGTGAGGAACATGAAAAGTATTCTATTGAAAAAGATAGAAAAAAATGAACTGTCGATTATAAAGAAAACTAGTCAAATAATCTTTTGTGAATCATTTGTAAAGGAAGATAATCAATATAATTTATCAATTTACCAAAGTGAAGCCCCAATATTCTCAAAAGAAGATGTGCTGTTAGATAGAAGTTTTTACCTGATTTTATCAGATGATGAAATCGCTGGATTCTTAGAAGTGGATCAGCATCAGAAAAGAGTGCAACCCAAGATACACTTAAAAAAATATTTCAAGCAAAATAAATTGGATCAGTTTCTTATGCATCATTTAGACGAAGTGAATAAAGACAAGGTGGTTTTAACAGAGAACTGGTTTCCTTATCATGAGGTTTGTTTGGGTTATACAGGGTAAGGGATAAACAAAAGAAGGGGGATTCTCTTAATAAAGCAGAACAATTGCAATCCGTCATAAAAATGGTGTTATCAAGTACCTTGCGTCGCATGTATTATGCAGATGCAATTACGGATGCTTTTTCTCCAACCAAAGGAAGTATTTCAGAGTGGTAATTTTAAAACCTCCAGCGAGAAAACTTTTCTCGCTGGAGGTTTTAAAAATTTAGAGCATAGAAAGCAGCAAAAGGTTGCAGGAAAATAAAAATTTTTCAAGCTTCTTTTTGTGACAAAGAGAGAATTTTAGTTTAGAATAAATCGAGTGACAAAGTGTCACCTGAGAAATAGTTTATATGTTGGAGGAGAAGGTTATGTTTTTAGCAATCAAAGAAATGCGCTATGCAAAGCTGCGTTATGGCTTAGTAATCGGTATCATGTTTTTAATTGCCTATGTAGTTTTTATGTTATCCGGCTTGGCTAGTGGATTGGCAGAAGAAGTGAAAAAGGTAATTATTGATTGGGATGCTCAAGAAATTGTTCTATCTGAGGATGCAAATAAAACCTTTGCTGCCTCACAATTGACAAGAAGTGATTTAGCGGCAGTTGAAGGAACAAAAAAAGCACCTATCGGTTTATATAGCGGAGCCATTACCAAGGGAAAAGAAAAAATCAATATTTCCGTGTTCGGGACATCGGAAGATGCTTTTTTGCTCCCAGAAATTACTAAAGGAAAAGGTTTCAATCAAGAAAATGAAATTATTATCTCAAAGAATTTAGCCGATAAAGGATTTAAAGTTGGAGATGTGGTTGAAATCGGCAGTTCATCGGAGAAATTAACCATCACAGGTATTTTTCCCGAGACTTATTACGCAGTCACACCGGTTGCCTATACGTCATTAGATACCTGGACTAAGTTGAAATTCAGTAAACAGCAATTTTTATCTGAGGATGCTAAGCCAATCAATGGCATCGTGCTGCAATCGAAAAATGGTAAAATCAATGCTGACAGTGAAACAAAACTGGAAAAACTGACAACCACTGACTTCATTGAAAACTTACCGGGGTATTCCGCACAAAATCTGACTCTTGGTGCAATGATTTACTTTTTATTTTTCGTTGTTGCTGCGGTAGTGGGGATTTTTATGTATGTAATCACTTTGCAAAAGACGGCTATTTTTGGTGTGATGAAAGCACAGGGAATCAGCAATAAATTCATTACGAAATCCATCATCAGTCAATCCTTTATCGTGGGCGTGCTGGGTGTGGCGATTGCCTTTGTCCTCGCTTATGGAACAAGCTTTGTCCTGCCTGATGCCATGCCTTTTGCGGTCATGGGCGGTCAGTGGTTATTATACAGCGGTATTTTGTTGTTAGTAGCAATTATCGGCGGGCTGTTTTCTATTCGAACAGTTGCAAAAGTTGATCCTATTACGGCAATCGGAGGGTAAAAAGTGATGAAAGATATTCTGGTAATGAAAAATATTGTCAAAACATTTGGAAAAGGTCATACGGAAATCACAGCGCTAAAGGGCATTGATTTTACTGTGAAGCAAAGGGAGTTTGTCAGTATCATTGGGCCATCCGGTTCAGGGAAGAGCACCTTTCTAACGATTGCCGGCGGACTGCAAAATCCGACTTCGGGAGAAATTTTTATTAATGATACGAACTTTTCTAAATTACCGGACAAACAGCGTTCTAACCTACGTTTCAAAGAAATCGGTTTTATTCTGCAAAGTTCCAATTTGATTCCTTTTTTAAAGGTAAAGGAGCAATTTTATTTAGTCGATAAAGTGGAGAAGAGAAAAAAAGAAGACCAACGTGTGGAAAGTATTTTGCGTTCGTTAGATATTTATGATTTAAAAGAGAAATTTCCTCGGGATTTATCCGGTGGGGAAAGACAACGAGTGGCGATTGGCCGAGCACTGTTCAACGAGCCCAGTTTGATTTTGGCAGATGAACCCACTGCCAGTTTGGATACAGATCATGCTTATGAGGTGGTCAAGCTGTTGGTCAAGGAAGCCCATGAAAACGAAAAAGCTACGGTTATGGTCACCCATGATGCTCGCATGATTCAATGGAGTGATCGGGTGTATCGTATGGAAGATGGGTACCTGATTGAGGAACCGAATAAAAAATAGGTACCAAACAAGCTGAAATCCGGTTAATGGATTTCAGCTTATTTGTCGTTTAATGTTGTGGCGATCAGTGGAATGTCAAAATTTCATGAGAGAAGAAACGGTGTTGCGGGCTGATATCTCATCAAATCCATAAAAATGGGGCTTCATAAATGCGAACATCTTCGATAGGAACATGGACTATTTGGGAAATCTTTGTACAAAGCTCTACGTCAGTCAGTTCGGAATTAAAACGTAGGTAATTATTCTGAGTATTGGTTGAAGTCCAACGAGACGCAAGTGAACGCAATTTAGGATAGGCAGTAAATTCATCAAGGTCATGTTTTTTATTAATAATGACGATTTTTTCATTACCGTGAATAGTGTCTACTTTATCACTTTTCATAATTTTTGACTCCCTTTTTCTTGTTTTCTCTTTTGTGAGCCATCCCTTTATAAAACTTTCTTTTTTTATACCCAAAATTAAATTGATATCTACATTAAAAAAACGGCTCAGCTTTACTAAATGATCTAAATCTGGATAGCTTCGATTTAATTCCCACTTAGAGATGGTTTGAGGTGTAATATTTAAGTAGTCAGCTACCTCCTTTTGTGTTAACTGTTTTTGTACCCTTAACTTTTTTAATTGCTCACCGATTTCTAACATCACTATATCCCTCGCTTTGACGAATTACTATAAAAGACAGCTGTCTTTTTTGTTGAATAGAATAAAATAGGATACAACGTAGCGTTGAGTACTTATTTAGAAAGCGTTTGTATTTTTTATTTTATCAATAAATGAGAAACGTAACAACTCTGGGTTACAAATAGAAAATGTTCCCTGATTTTGTAGTGATTCCAAAAGCTAGATCAAAAATCTAACTTTTGGGATCACTTCAGTTAAGGAACACTTATTGTACCGAAGAGATGATTCTTTCCAGCAAATAATCTTTACTAATGTCATTCACTACTGGATATAGGTATCCAAGGATTTTTCGTAAGGGGTGGTTTGAAGCTGACCAGTGTTGAAATATTCTGCTAAAAGATAACCGATATAAGGTCCGGTTGTTAGGCCGGAGGAGCCTAATCCACTGGCAACCGCAAGAGAAGGGGCTGTTTCCAGTGGTCCGAAAAATGGTGCAAAATCTGCCGTGTAAGCACGGGTACCTACTTGTATTTTTTTAAAGTGGGAAAATAATTCATCTGGTGCATGCAAGAAGTGCCGACTATTTTCTGTCAGTTGTAAATAAGCTTCATTGGTGGGTTGCAAATCCCAACCAGCGTCATTTTCATGGGTAGCCCCCAATAAAATAGTACCATCCATAAATGGAATCAAATCTGCTTCCCCATCTAACATTGCCACTGGCCAGTTGCCGCTTTCCTTGAAATTTGTTTCAAAAACGACTAACTGGCCTTTTTGTGGTTGAAGATCAACTTGAAATCCTAGTGGTGCCAGTAGTTGTTTTAATCGTGGTCCGGGAGTTAAAGCAACTAAATCAAAATCCACTGGCTGATCCGTGAGAACTTGCCAGCCGGTTTCTGTCTGACGAAGATTGGCTGTCGCCGAAATAATCGTGATATTTTTTGCTTTTGCTCGCCGAGTCAAGTGTTGCAGATAAGCCTTGCCATCCAATTTTCCACCACCAGAAATTTTTAGTGAGGGAATTTTGTTTAAGAGTGGTAAGGATGCTTGAGTTTCTGCTGCCGTTAATAATTGGATATCGCCGATTTCAGGTGCCCCAGCTTTTCTTTCTTCAGCAAGTTGCGCAACAGTTTCCAACTCCGCAGTATCTCGCAAAAGAAGGGTGCCGGTTTGTTGATAGATCTTTTCATCCAACTGCATATCTGCAATCAATTTTGGAAAAAAAGCTGCGCCGTCTTGAGCCAGACGATACCATTTTTTATTTCTCCGTTTTGACAGCCAAGGGGAAATGATACCGGCACTTGCGCCTGTTGCCTGACCAGTGGGCTCGTCAAAAAGGGTGATTGAGAATTTATTCGTATCCAAATAATTAGCGAGGGTCAAACCGATAATGCCTCCGCCAATAATGGCAATTTTTTTCATTTCTATTCCTCCCATGAGTTTCGTTAGTATTTTGCCATAAAATGGGGAATAATTCAAAAATGACGTGTGTTATTCGCTTCCCATCAAGCAGATGGGTTGTAGAAAAATTTGAGCTATGCTATGAATAAGAAAAGTGCTAAGGAGGGATCAAGATGAAAGATGGTATCTATTGGTCAGAGCAGTTAGCAAAAAAGAAGGTCAGTTTTGAAGAATTGGTGAAGGACATTGCACAAAAGGTAGAAAAACAAAAAGCGTTGAATGCGTTTATTACGTTTGATGAAGGACAGGCAATCAGGGAATTTCATTCAAGACAAACGACGGATTCATTGTTTTCCGGACTGCCAATTCCATTGAAGATGCTAGGACAGGAAAAGCAGGGCTGGTTGGCGAATTCCAGTTCGCGTGTGTTGCGTCAGCGTCGGGGAAAACGAACGGATAATTTTGTTCGTCAGTTGGAAAAATGCGGATTGATTCCTCTTGGTCAAACAAATGCACCGGAATTTGGATTTAAAAATATCACTGATCCCGAGCTTTATGGACCGACAAGAAATCCTTGGAAGTTAACACATTCGCCGGGTGGATCAAGTGGCGGTGCGGCAGCGGCGGTTGCAGCAGGAATTTTTCCGATGGCTGGAGCCAGTGATGGCGGCGGTTCAATTCGAATCCCAGCCGCATTTTGTGGCTTGATTGGCTTAAAACCGACACGCGGAGCCATACCTACTGGACCAAATAATTGGCGGGGGTGGCAAGGAGCAGCTATTAATTTTGCGGTAACTATTTCAATGAGAGATACGGAACGTCTTTTTTACGGACTGCGAGAAGGGGTCGAAAAAGTTGCTCCTTATCAAGCGGTGCGAGAAGAATGGCACCACCACAAAGCAGCGTCTAATTCAAAATTACGGATTGCCTTTACAACAGAATCCCCAGTTGGTAGTGACGTGGCATCAAGTGGGCAAGAGGCGGTAAAACAGGCAGTGGCTTTTTTAACCGAGGCAGGACATGAAGTAACTGAAATCAAGTACCCGCTGGATGGCAGAGCACTGATCGACAGTTATTATCTGATGTACGGCGGTGAAACGGCGGCGATGTTTGCTGAAATTTCAGAAGGAATTGGGCGTCCTGTTGAAAAAGAAGACATGGAATTAATGACTTGGGGAATTTATCAATATGGAAAGTATATTCAAGCTGCTGAATTCATTAATGGATTGCATTTATGGGATCAATCTGCCTACAAAATGGAGCAGCTTTTCGCTTCCTATGATTTATTTCTGACGCCTACTACTGCGCACCCAGCCCCAGAAATTTTGGCGGATTTGCAAAGCGATGACATCCGTGAACGACTGCATCATTCCGCAGAATTTTCAAAGGAGCAATTGGATCGCTTGATCCATGAAATGTTTGAAAAAAGTTTAGTGGTCACTCCCTACACTCAGCTTGCCAATCTCACCGGACATCCCGCCATCAGCTTGCCAACATTCGTTACAGCAGAAGGTTTGCCGATGGGGATTCAGTTTATGGCGTCGAAAGGTCGGGAAGATTTATTGTTACAGATTGGTTTACTTTTTGAAGAAAATCACCAATTTATATTGCCAGAGGTTTATCGTTGAGCGTTGAATGAAGAGTACTCGATCAATTTTATGATTAGTTGGTTTTGACCAAATTTTTTATTCCATTCCAGCTAATTTCAAAGCTTTTTGCGTATTGGCAAAATGTAGTTTGGCATAATTGGTCAAAAGCGCCAGTCCGCCTTTTGTTAATATTTTTGCGGCAACGGCATCGGATTTTGCACCAGCACCTGAAGGCAAAGGAATACCAACTTCAGTTGAAGCCTGTTCCAGAGCGTCCAAAAAGGCTGCTCGACAAAGAATCGAGGCAGCAGCCACAGCCAAATGGTATTGCTCGCCTTTGGTAATGAAAAAAAGTTTCTCGGTCACTTGATTTTTTTCTGCTCGTAAATAGTTTCGATAATTTTTTTCATTTGTAAATTGATCGATCAAGATCGCTTCTGGCTGTTTAGGGGCGATTTTTTGTTGCAGTAAATAAATTGCCTGATTATGCAATGCAACCTTCATACGAACAGCATTGTAGGTGGGTTGAATCGCATTGTATTTCTTGGGATCAACAATCAGTTGTTGATAGGGAACTAGCTCCTTGATTTTAGGTGCCAGATTTCGAATTTGAACATCCGTCAGCATTTTTGAATCTTTGACTCCTAGTTTTTGTAAAGCTGGTAAAACGGGTTGTTCAGCATAAACAGCACAGACGACCAACGGACCAAAATAACTTCCATTGCCCACTTCGTCGCTGCCGATGATGCTTTTTTGCGCAAAATCTTTTGGTAGAACAGTTGTTGTAGGAGTCTTTTTTTCTGAAACGCTTCCCCAGCGAGCGGCTTCTTGCTCGGCTTGTGGACCTTGGAACATGACTTTGCCGGAAGTGTAGGCAGTAATGGTCGTACCGTTTTTTTTGGCAATGAAATCCGTATAAGGGACTTGCTTTGACAGCAGATCGTTTTGATAGGCATGTTTCATTTCAGTGATCTTTATTTTGGAAACTTTTAATACTACGTGGCTCATTTTCTTCATCCTGTCTTTTTTCTCTGATGTAAATTTTACCATAGATTGAAAAAAACGTGAGGGATAATTTGGACTAGCCGTAGAAATTCTCTTGTTTTTCGCTTATAATAAATAAGAGTTTGCGAAAAGTGAAACGGCTGTCTGCGTGTTATATTTAGGAATGCTGGTAAAACTAGGAAGGAATTGATTCCCGTGGCAACAGAAAAAAAGCGTTACAAAGCGGTGATTGCCAACCAAACATATACCATCATCGGACGTGAAAGCAATCGTCATATGGATACTGTTACGAAGTTGGTCAACGAACAATTGAATGAAATCAGAGCCATGTCTCCCCAAATTGATACGGAGCAAGCGGCTATTTTATTGGCGGTCAATGCGATCTCCGATCAGCTAAAAAAACAAGAAGAACTCTTGAAACTTCAGAAAAAAAGCCAAGAATTACATAAGCAGGCGATTAAATCCACCGAATTGGAAAATCGAATCAAACGAATTGAAGCGATTGAAGCAGAAGCTCGAGATGTTCTGGATCGTACTGGTCGGCAAGATGTAGAAATCAAAAATCATGTTGAAGCGCAACAAATTTTGAATGAACAGCGCAAGCGGGATATTCAAGAAAAAGCTACGCAGGAATAGCAGAAAGGAATCAAGAATGTTTGGATTGATCCTCCTTCTTATCTTAATTATTTCATTTTATGTTGGCGGTCGCCGTGGTGCACCGTTACAGATTGTGTATACGATTGGTTTTGTTTTCTCCATGATTCTCGCAAATGTCTTTTACAAAGATCTGGCGGAGAAGCTGGAGCTATACATTCCTTACCCATCAGTTACCGAAGATTCTAAAATGGTTTTCTTCGATCAGACGACTGCACTGGATTTAGATAAGGCGTATTATGCAGCGATTGCCTTTTTAGTGGTCTTTTTTATCTGTTGGCTGATCACAAAGTTTATTGGAATTTTCTTTAACAACTTACGATTTAGACGGTTATTGCCGGCAAATGACTGGTTGTTAAGTGGTGTTTTGAACGTGTTGCTAGCTTACACGGTTATCTTCTTGATTTTGTATGTGTTGTCGATGGTTCCATTAGCAACCATCCAAAATGTCTTTCGAAAGAGTGTAACAGCCCGTACAATGGTAGAACATTCACCATTTTTATCTTGGTTTTTTGAAAAGCTTTGGGTAACAAATATTTTAGCGTAAATGTAGAAAGGACCAGATTGAGCTACTAGCTATTTAATCTGGCCTTTTTTGAATGAATGAAAAGTAGGTGAAAAAATGAATCATCGAATTCTTAGTGTTATGGAGTTTGATAAAGTCAAACAACTCGTGGCACAATATTTGGCAACTTCTCAAGGAAAAGAAGAGTTGGCACAACTTCAGCCAGTCAGCGAAGAGTCGGTAATCACCTCTTGGCTGCAGGAAACAGAAGATGGAATAAAGGTTCAACGGTTGCGTGGGGGAATTCCGATTCCCAAAATTGAAAATATCCGCCCGCAAATGAAGCGAATCGAAATCGGTGCCGATTTGAACGGTATCGAATTGGCACAGGTTTCCCGAGTACTGTCGACAACTAGTGAAATCAAGCGATTTATCAATGATCTAGAAGACAGCGAGATTGATTTTTTGCGTTTGTATGAATGGGCAGAACAACTGATTACGATTCCTGACTTGAATCGTCGATTAAAGGAAGCGATTGATGAAGACGGCTATGTGACAGACGATGCTTCTCCTGAACTGCGGAGTATTCGCCAAAACATCCGTCGCAGCGAACAAACGATCCGAGAACAATTGGATGGAATCATTCGTGGGAAAAATGCCCGCTATTTAAGCGACACGATTGTGACCATGCGAAATGATCGGTATGTTATTCCTGTAAAACAAGAATACCGAAGTGTTTTTGGAGGTGTGGTCCACGACCAAAGTTCTTCCGGACAAACGCTTTTTATTGAGCCAAAACAAATCGTGGAGGCAAATAACCGACTGCGGCAGCATCAAATCGCTGAACGGTCAGAAATCGAACGGATTTTAGCAGAACTTTCCGCAGCATTGGTTCCTCACCGCAAGGATATTTTGCACAATGCCTATGTGTTGGGAAAATTAGATTTTATGAATGCCAAAGCCCGTTTTGCCAAAGAAGTCCAAGGAGTTGTTCCGCAAATCAGTCCGGAAAATCACGTGGTTTTCAAGCACGCCCGCCATCCACTGATTGACAGTGAAAAGGTTGTGGCAAATGATATCACGATTGGTAAGGAGTACCAGGCAGTCGTGATTACCGGACCAAATACCGGTGGGAAAACAATCACCCTGAAGACCTTGGGCTTGCTGCAATTAATGGGACAGGCTGGTTTGCCCATCCCAGCGGATGAAGAAAGCCAGATGGGAATTTTTACAGAAATTTTTGCAGATATCGGGGATGAACAGTCCATCGAACAAAGTCTGTCGACTTTTTCTTCCCATATGACCACGATTGTTAACGTTTTGGAAAAAGTTGATGCCCACAGCCTAGTACTTTTTGATGAGCTTGGTGCAGGAACCGACCCACAAGAAGGTGCAGCGCTGGCGATTTCAATTTTAGATGAATTAGGTGCAAAATCTGCCTATGTGATGGCGACTACCCATTATCCGGAACTGAAAGTTTATGGATATAATCGGGCGAATACCATCAATGCCAGCATGGAATTTGATGTGGATACATTGAGTCCTACCTATCGTTTGCTGATTGGTGTTCCGGGACGAAGCAATGCCTTTGAGATTTCGAAGCGGTTGGGTCTGCCTCAAAATATCATTGATGAAGCCCGACAAATCATGGACGGCGAAAGCCAAGACTTGAATGAAATGATTGCAGATTTGGAAAATCGCCGCAAAATGACGGAAACAGAGTATTTAGAAGTTCGTCACTATGTGGAGGAAGCGCAAAAACTCCACGGAGATTTAAAAGAGGCTTACAGCTTTTTCTTCGATGAAAGAGAAACTGAAATGAAAAAAGCACGGGAGAAAGCCAATGAAATCGTGGAACAAGCCAAAGAAGAAGCCGAGAAAATTATCTCTGATCTGCGAAAAATGCAGCTGGCTGGCGGTCAGACAAAAGTAAAAGAACATGAGCTGATCGATGTACGGACAAAATTAGGTAATCTCCATCAAGAAGAGCAGTTGAAGAAAAATAAAGTACTGCAAAAAGCCAAACAAGCTAAGAAATTAAAAGCTGGAGATGAAGTACTCGTCACCTCTTACGGACAGCGGGGCATCCTGTTGCAAAAAAAAGGCGAGCAATGGCAAGTACAATTGGGAATTTTAAAAATGACGTTGCCGGAAACCGATCTTCAGTCTGTTGCACCGGCAAAAGAACCCGTTCAACGCATCGTAAATTCCGTTCGTTCAGCAAGCAGTGCCCCAGTTCCCAATCAATTAGATTTGCGGGGCAAGCGGTATGAAGAAGCGCTAAACGAAGTCGATCAATATTTGGATGCTGCCATTTTGGCAGGATATCCACAGGTGACGATCGTTCACGGAAAGGGAACCGGTGCCTTGCGTCAAGGAATCACCGAATATTTGAAAAACCATTCCAGCGTGAAGAAATTTGAATTTGCTCCAGCAAATCAAGGCGGGAACGGAGCAACTATTGTGACCTTTAAGTAGTCTTACTATTTGTAAGCAAGAAATTAGGAAGAAAAAAAGGTCAATGCTATAATTGATTCAGATAATAAAGAGGAGGCCAGAAAAAATGGCAAAAGCAATTACAGATAAAACTTTTTCTGAAGAAACAGATAAGGGGTTAGTGTTGATCGATTTTTGGGCAACATGGTGTGGTCCTTGTCGCATGCAAGCACCAATCTTAGAACAATTAGCGGAAGAATACGATGAAGATGAATTCCGAATCGTAAAAATGGATGTAGATGAAAATCCAGAAACACCCGCATCTTTTGGAATCATGAGTATTCCAACCTTGTTATTGAAAAAAGACGGCGAAGTTGTAGAAAAAGTCGTCGGTGTTCATACAAAAGACCAATTGAAACAATTGATCGCAGCCCACGCATAAAAAATGTAAAAATAAAGGCTCTTTGTCAAATAGTGTTGTTTTGAATTAAATCTGGAAAAGAGAGCATTCCGGTGTTCTCTTTTTTTGTTA
>NZ_BJDS01000018.1 GCF_005405265.1 Enterococcus songbeiensis | reverse complement strand
CATCGTCATTCCTCCTGCTATCTTTTTCTATTATTCTACCTTATTTGATAGTAGATTTAAAACTTTGCAACAGAACCATCTAGGACATTCTAGGGGAATATGAGTAAAAAAAGGTCCAAAACAGCCAATTCAGGCTTAAAACTGTGATAGAGAAAAAAGAAAAAGCCCTTGATATACAAGGACTTTTCACAGATTTTAGAGATTTTAGGATTTTTTCCGTTATTATCTTCTAATTTCTTTGATACGAGCTGCTTTTCCGTGTAGTGCACGTAAGTAATAAAGTTTCGCACGACGAACTTTACCATAACGAACAACTTCGATTTGAGCAACACGTGGTGTGTGTACAGGGAAAGTACGTTCTACACCGACACCGTTAGAAACTTTACGGACAGTGTAAGTTTCGCTGATACCTGCACCGCGGCGTTTGATAACAACACCTTCAAATAACTGGATACGTTCCCGCGTACCTTCGACAACTTTTGCGTGAACACGAACGGTGTCCCCTGGGCGAAAAGCTGGAATGTCTGTACGCAATTGTTCTTGTGTTAGTTCTTGAATCAATGGATTCATCTTTATCATTCTCCTTATTCCCAAATATTCTTAAGACCCAGTCCCAGCGGAATATTGTAATAGATGAGCAGTACACTCACCAAAATATACTAACACATCCAAACCATAACTGTAAAGTTAAATTTCTTGTCAATCAGATTTCCTTTTCAGTTTCTTCTTTTTGGATTACCGCCAACATTTTTTTCATCTCATCCGTCAGGGGATAATTTTCTAAAAGATCTGGGCGTCGTAGGTAGGTACGCCGCAAAGATTCTTTCAATTGCCATTCCTCGATCAGTCGATGATTGCCGTTTGTTAATACTTCTGGAACGGTCATTCCAGCAAATTCTGCTGGTCGAGTATATTGGGGATGCTCCAATAGTCCTGTTGAATAAGAATCCGTTTGTGCAGATGTCTGGTTGCCCAGTACCTCAGGCAGCAAACGAACAGTCGCATCAACCATCACCATTGCGCCTAATTCACCACCAGTCAAAACATAATCCCCAAGAGAAACTTCATCCGTCACCAGACTGCGAATCCGTTCATCATACCCTTCATAATGCCCACAAATAAAAATCAAATGCTCTTCTTGCGAAAATTCTTCTGCCATTTTTTGATCAAAAGGTTTTCCTGCCGGGTCAAGTAAAATAATTCTTTTTTGTGTGTCCGTCGCAGCTTCGATGGCTTTTAGATTATCATAAATTGGTTGAACCTTCAGCAGCATTCCTGCGCCGCCACCATAAGGATAGTCATCAACCGTTCGGTGTTTGTTATCGGAATACTCACGGAAATTTTCAATATTGATCTCTAATAAATTTTTGTCTCGAGCCTTTCCGATGATAGATTCTCCCATCGGCCCTTCAAACATTCGTGGAAATAAAGTCAGTACATCAATTCTCATCGTCCAACAGCCCTTCTGGTAGATCAACGGTGACAATACCTTTTTCTAAATCAATGGTTTTGACCACCGATTCGATATAAGGAATCAGCGCATCTTTTTTCCCTTTGCGTTGAACGACCCAAACATCATTGGCGCCAGGAGAAAGAATTTCTTTGATTTTACCAAGAGACTTCCCGTCTTCATCGACAACATTCAATCCAATGATTTCGTAATAATAATAGGCATCTTCTTCTAAATCAGAAAGCTGATCCATTGCAACCTTTAATATCCCGTCACGAAATTTCTCCACTTCATTGATCGTTGGATAGCCTTCAAAGGATAATAAATCAAAATTTTTATGCTTTCGATGACTCGCTATCGTTAAAATCAGTGGTTGTTGGTTTTCCCGAAAAAGCGTCAGTTTAGCACCTTTTTGATACCGTTCTTCTGGAAAATCCGTTTGAGAAATCACTCGAACTTCTCCACGAATTCCCTGAGTATTGACGATTTTTCCTACATTTAAATATTCAGTCACACTATGTCCTCACTTTTGTTTAGTTTCTTGCTTATTTTAGCATGCTTACTTAGCGAATTCTACCGGATTCCAGAAATGCGTTGTTTTTGTCTCTACCAAAAAAGCTTTCTGCCCTTATCCATAAAATAGGAAAGCTGCAAAAAGCTTTTGCTTATTTTTCCATCGAAACGGCCATGGCCAATGCAGACAAAGCATCCTCATGAGTTACTGTATAAACGATCGTGTCTTCTTGCCAGATAACTTGATTTGCTTGATAACCTTGTGCGCTTTGATCGACCGAGATTTGACCGGTTTCTTTAGGTGCTGGTAAAAAAGCTTTTTCCAGATAGGTCACAATTTTTTTTGCTATAGCATCGGGAGATTGTCCTTCTACATTGCTTGCTCGTACAACAAGCGCCCAATTTCCCTCTCGCCAATTTAGATAGGTAGAACCTGCCGCGCCTTGTTTATAACCGGTGATACCATATCCCAAGTCTATCTTTTGTCCCCCAGTATCATAAATCGCATTGACGGCTTCTTTTGCCATTTGCGAAGTTTTAAAAATTTCTTTGCGATAGCTGGCAAAAGGTGTTTCTTGATTTAATTGACGATGATTTAAAATCAATGGCTGATCCATACTATAATAAAGGACAGAAATTTTTTGATTGTTGCCATCACTAGCAATATTTAGCGCTTGACCGTCGTAAGGAATGTCAGAAGGAAAATTTGTTTGGGGAAATTGTGCCATCAATTCCTTACTGGCATCTGCTTGTGCCTCACTGTTGGTGGTGGAAGACACCGGTTCAGATTCTTTCGTTGTCTCTGTCGATGATTCTGTACTTGTACTACGAATTGAAGACGTGCTTGCATTCGCTGAATTTGTTGTAGATACTGCTGTTTCTGAACTTGATTCCTCTGTTTTTTGACCACTGCAACCTGCTAAGACAATAAGTAATGCTAAACCAATCCAACTCTTTTTCATCGTGATCCCTCCTCACTTCAAGGGTACCGTTTCCGTAAAAAAAAGACAATCAATCTGACTGGTTTTTTGTAAGAGTATTTCAATCCACATATCTAGACATGACAGCTAACGAATTAGACCCATTCGTAGAATCTTATTCTATTGTAAAAAATATTGAAATGCAAATTCTCAAAAAAATTTATACAAAAAACGAACCCAGTCTTATCTAGGGTTCGTTTCCAACTTATCCTATCGCTCGTTTCACGTAAACTAATTCGTCATTTTCATCCAGTACAGTCGCTTCAAATCCATTTTGTTGCCAAAAACGACGATTATTTTTATTGCTGGCATTTAACGCAACATACTTGCCGCCTTCCAAATATAACAGTTCTTCCAGTTTTTTAAAAACTAATTTCCCAATGCCTTTATTTCGAAATGATGGGGCAATACAGTAATCAAGAATAAACGCTTTTCCATCTTCCTGTATGTAAATTTTGTACATCGTAAATCCTAGATAGTTTTGTTTTTCATCATAGAAAAAAACAAATTGCAATGGATCGCCACCACCTTTTGCTTCACTAGATAACCCCATGATGATGTCATAATATTCTTGTGAGTTAAACCAGTTGATAATTTCCTGAAGTTCTTCTCCAGATTCTTCTAAATTTGGAAAAACATCTTTCCGTTCATACTCTCGTTTCTTCTTCCAGAACTGTTTAATTTCTTCAGCTGTTGACAGCTTTTTAATACGAACTTCCATCTTCGTCTCCTTTAAATCACCTATTTGTCGGTTGATTCGGTTAGAGACACAAAGACCTATCCGACAATTAAGCCCTCGTTGTCTTTTGTCATCATTTTTTTCATGATACATCACATCCTCATGATTTATTACTTTTAGTTTAAACAAGCATTGCTCTAGGAAGCAATCGTAGTCAATTTCCTATTCAAATCAAAACACAAAAAAGCTGAACCCTTATCCATCAAGGGTTCAGCTAGCGTTTAAATCTTATTCTTCTTCTTCACTCATGAACGTGTTAAAGACTTCTTCAATCATGTCCCATTCTGCTTCTGTTTCGATTTGTTCCAATTCGCCTTCTGTGCCGTCGCCGTTTTCGATATACGCGTAGGCTTGCAGTTCAACGTCTTCTTCTTCCGGTACGCCAGCTGGGTAAAGCAGCACGTAATTACGGCCGAATTCTTCTTGTCCGTCAACGGTTAAAAGAATTTCATATAGGGTTTCATTTCCTTGGTCATCCACAAGTGTGATATGTTCATGTCCTTCATGATCATGGTCGTGGTTATGATCGTGTGTGTGTTCAGTCATTATAAATTCCTCTTTCCTTTCACATTTACAACAGTTTGTTGGCTGCGCCATCCAGATAATTTTGCAAAATCATGACTGCTGCTAATTTATCGATTACTTTTTTTCGTTTGGCTCTTGACGTGTTGGCTTGTTCCACCAACATTCGCTCCGCCTGAACCGTTGTTAAACGCTCATCTTGGTACGTGACGGGAAGATTGAACAACTCGGCAATCTGATTACCATAAGCCATAGAAGCTTCGGCTCTTGGACCAATCGAATTATTCATATTTTTCGGCAGACCAACGACAAACTTAGTCACTTCATATTCCGTCACTAATTCCCGCAAACGGTCGAAACCAAATTCACCCTTCGCTTCATCGATTCGGATAATCTCAATTCCTTGTGCAGTCCAACCCATTGGATCGCTGACCGCAATGCCTACCGTTTTGGAACCAACATCCAATCCCATGACTCTCATTATAACTTGATCCCGTGATCGCCTAAATAATAACGAATCAAAACTTCCAATATTTCATCGCGTTCGTGACGGCGGATCAAATTACGGGCATCCCGATAACGAGGAATGTAGGCCGGGTCTCCAGAAAGCAAGTAGCCAACAATTTGATTGATTGGATTGTAACCTTTTTCTTCCAAAGCGCGATAAACGATCGCCAATGTTTCGCTGACTTCTTTTTTCCGACTGTCATCAAAGTCAAAACGGACTGTTTCGTCTGTATAACCCAATTTTCTACACCTCTTTCTATGTGCATTTATCCAAAAGCTATTTTACTAAATCTGGATAAAAACTACAAACAAATGATTTTCTTCACTATCATGGTAACATAAATGAGTAACTTTTTTGTGAAAAAATCTTGAAAAATCAATTTGATAACACTTTTTTTAGTTTTTCGATACCTTCATCGATTTCCTCCAATGAAATCGTTAACGGTGGCAATAAGCGTAACACATTTTGTCCCGCTTTTAAAGTCAGCAAGCCTTCTTTTTCCAAATCTTTCATAATCTTTTGGAGGGAATGATTCTCTTGCAGTTCAATTCCAATCATCAAACCACGTCCGCGAATCTCTTTGATTTTTTTTGATGAAATTTCCTGTAACCGATCAAACAAATAGGCCCCTTTTTTTCGAACTTCCGCTAAAAATTCCGGTTGATCAATTTGACGAACGACTTCTGCTGCTACGGCCATCGCCATTTTATTCCCGCCAAAAGTAGAACCATGACTTCCGGGACCAAAGGCAGAGGCTAATTCCCGTTTTCCCAACATTGCTCCTACCGGAAAGCCATTCCCCAATCCTTTTGCCAATGTAAAAATATCCGGTGCAACTCCTAGTTGTTCAAAGCCGTACAAACTGCCGGTACGCCCCATCCCTGTTTGGATCTCATCAATAATCAACAGGCTGTTATTTTTTTGACAAAGACGGGTGACTTCCTGCAACCACTCCTTTGATCCAAGAATAACCCCTCCTTCTCCTTGAATCACTTCCAGAATAACTGCCGCAGTATTTTCGTCAAGCTGTTCCTCCAGACCTTCCAGAGCGTTGTATTCCACATAAACGAAATCCGGTACTAAAGGCGCAAAACCTTGTTGGACGATTGCTTGTCCAGTGGCGCTCATGGCTCCGTAGGTCCTTCCATGAAAGGATTGAATAAAACTGATGATTTTTGTACGCTGCGTTGCTTTACGAGCTAATTTGATTGCAGCTTCCACGGCTTCTGCCCCGCTATTACAAAAATACGCCAAATAATCTGTTTTTCCTAAACTAGTGGCAACTTGTTCTTGCAGATGATTTTCATAAAGGTTAGGTGTGTGCATAAGCAGTTGCATTTGCCGAATCAGGGCTTCTTCGCTTGCTACATTGCTGTAACCAAGATTGACCACTCCAATACCACTGGTAAAATCCAAATAACGATTTCCTTGATGATCCGTCAGATAACAACCAGTTCCTGAAACAAGTTCAAAAGGTTTACGGGCATAGTTGGGAAATAGATGGCTCATGATTTTTCTCCTTTCTTAGGTACGATACGCCGCATTAATCTCCACATACTTTTCACTTAGGTCACAGCCCCACGCTGTCGCTTGCTCTCTTCCTCCATGGAGATTAACTTCAATCAGAATTTCTTCCTGTTTCAATTTTTCCAACAATTCTGCTTCATTAAAAGCCGCTGGGATCCCTTGCTGTAAAACAGTTTCCCAGCAGACGGCAACATCAATCGTTGTGATATCCAACCTATCATTACTGTCACCAATTGCCGACAAGATGCGTCCCCAATTGGGATCTTCTCCAAACATGGCGGTTTTTACTAACATTGATTGAGCAATTCGTTTAGAAATTTTACGAGCAGCTCTGACCGTTTCAGCCCCCACCACACGGACCTCAAGCAATTTGGTTGCTCCTTCGCCATCCCGCGCAATTTTTTTCGTTAAATCGATCAAGAGCTGTTCCAATCCCTCAGCAAAATCCGCTTCTGCTTTTGAATCTAGCTGTACTTTTTTTCGAGAAGCTCCGTTTGCCAATAAAAAACAACTATCGTTGGTTGATGACTCTCCATCAATCGTTAATTGATTCAAACTGTTATCAGCAGCTTTTTTTAAAAGACGTTGCAATTGTTCTGACGTTAAATCTGCATCGGTCAAGAGAAAAACTAAAACAGTTGCTAACTTGGGATGAACCATGCCAGCACCTTTGGCGATGCCTGTAAGACGAATTGTGGTTTTATCCAACAGGAATTCCCGGCTGATGATTTTTTCTTGTGTATCAGTGGTGGCGATGGCTTCTTGAAAGGCAATCAAATTTTGTTCTTTCAAATCAATTTTACTGACAGCTCTTTTAATCTTTTCCATGGGCAAAAATTCACCAATTTTTCCGGTGGAGGCGATGGCGACCAAATCTTGAGAAAGATCGGCTTTTTGTGCAAATAACTGCTGCATCTTTTTTGCATCCTGAACGCCTCGTTCACCAGTAATGGCATTGGCTCCGCCAGAATTCACTAAAATCCCTTGAAGTTTTCCTGCTTGCAATACTTTGCGGGAAAGTGCCACTGGTGCCGCTGGAAATTGATTGTTGGTAAATAATCCGGCAGCTTGACAAACATTTTGAGAATAAATAAATCCGATGTCGCATTTGTTTTCTTTCAGCCCGCCAGAAACTCCGCCGGCAAAAAAACCTTTTGGTAGTCGTTGTTCCATCTTTTTGCCCCCTCTCACCTTCATTAAACCATAATTGCCTCAAAAAGAGGAAAATAAAAAGCCTGCCGAAGCAGACCTTTTCGTTTTCTTATGCAGTTAATTCAACGACCGCTGGTTTGCTGCCGTCATTGATGAAGTAAACAGTATACCAAGTTAAGAAAGTAAAAATCGTCCAAATTTTCCGACGGGCATCATTTTTTCCTGCGTAATTGTCGTCCAACATTTGGATAATGGCCTCTTGTTGGAAAAATTCAGCGACAAATTCTTGTTGGAAAAGTTCCCGTACCAATCGGTAATATTTTTCTTCCCGCAACCAATCCTTGATCGGTACTGGGAAACCAAGTTTTTCCCGGTTGTACCATTCTTCCGGTAAATGACGAGCCGCCGCTTGACGAAAAGCATATTTGGTATTTTTCGAATTGATCAAATATTTTGTTGGGACTTGTTCTGAAACCTTCATCAATTCTTTATCCAATAAAGGTACCCGCAATTCCAAGGAGCTTGCCATCGACAATTTATCAGCTTTCAACAAAATATCTTTTGGCATCCATTGGTGCATATCTAAATATTGCATCTTTTTGATTTCAGACATATCTTGGACTTTATCGTAATGAACATCAACGATTTCTCTGATGGAATGGCTCTTTTGATAAGTCGGTTGTAAAAAGTGATCCGCTTCACTTTCTTCAAAAACTTTTGCCTGTCCGATAAAGAATTCTTCGGCTGGTGCTAAAGACGTGTACAAATGCAGTGCACCATGGAAAGATTTTCCTTTAAAGCCTTTTGCCAGTTTATAGCGCAGACCTTTTGGTAATTTCTTCAATCCTTCTGCTACTACCTTGACTGCTTTAGAACGGGTGTTCATTCCGTAGGCTTGATAACCGGCAAATAGTTCATCCGCACCTTCGCCACTCAGCACCACCCGCACATCTCGACTGGCTAATTCTGCCAAGAAATATAGCGGCACACAAGAAGGATTTGAATCTGGTTCATCCAGATGGTATTGGATGATTGGAAAATATTCAAAAGCTTCTTCTCCGGTAACCACCCGGGATGTATTGTTCAAATCAATCAAATCTGTCAGTTTTTTTGCTTCCACGGATTCATTGTAGGATTTATCGCCAAACCCGATGGAGTACGAATGTTCTGGACGTAAAACCGCAGTAACATAGCTGGAATCCACTCCAGAAGAAAGAAATGAGCCAACTTCAACATCTGCAATGCGATGGGCTGCGATGGAATCAACAACGGTCTTGTCGATCAAATCAACCGTTTCCGTCAGAGACAAATTTGTTTCCTTTTCCTGCACATCCCAATACTGATTAACGGTTAGTTCTCCTTCTTTATAAAGGAAATAATGGCCTTCTTTGATGCGGTACACATTTTTGAAGAATGTTTCGTCTAACGCAGAATATTGGAAGGTCATGTAAGGTTTCAATGCTTCCTTATTCAATTCTTTGACAAAATCAGGATGTTTCAAAAAGCTTTTGATTTCAGAGCCGTACATAAACGTTCCGTTCATTTGTGTGTAATATAGTGGTTTGATCCCAAAATGGTCCCGTGCGCCAAACAATTCTTGCTTGTTGCTATCCCAGATTACAAAAGCAAACATGCCGCGAATTTTTTGCAGCAGATCGATACCATATTCTTCGTACCCGTGAAGCAAAACTTCCGTGTCGGCATGGGTCGTAAAGATATGTCCTTTTGCGATCAAATCCTCACGAATGCTTTGGTAATTGTAAATTTCTCCATTAAAGGTGATGACTAAACTGCCATCTTCGTTATAAATCGGCTGTGTGCCGCCTTCTAAATCAATAATACTTAATCGACGAAAACCAAGAGCAGCGCCTTCGTCCACATGTTGTCCCGAGCTATTTGGACCTCGATGAACGATTGTATCCATCATTTTTTTGATTGTTTCTGTTTTTTGTTTCTTCTCTGCATGATTGATAAACCCTACGATTCCGCACATAGTTCTCCCTCACTTAACTAAACATTTCATTTATTTTCACAACTTTTTTCAGTATAGCATACTTCTTTTTGAGTTTCAGCCCTCACCGTTTTTCTACTAAAAAGAACGATAAACATATTGATTTTCCGGAGCAGCAATCGTCACCGTGTTTTCTGCCTGAACCAACGGAAGTTCCCGTTTTAATGGCTGATAAAATTCCGTTGTTAGTGTTCCTTCAATATGGACCCACTCATCATTTTTATACGCGGTTTCCTCCGGCATCCGTACCCGCAAGCCAAAAACGCCTGAATCGGCGACACAATGGATAATTCCAAAACGAAAAACAAAATCATCCTGCGAAGCGTCTTGTTTTGCGTGATAAATAAAACCTTCAAAAATAATTTTCCGACCGATAAACTCGCTGGGATAGTTATAAATCAGTTCCATGACTTCCAAATAATTGGCATCAGTGATTTTTAATACCCCGTTTTCGCCATATTTTTTCATCAATTTGTTCATTTGTTTTTGGTAGTCGGATTTATTGAAATAAATGCTGGTGTTCGGCTGCAAATATTGTGTCTGCATCTCCGGATCACCTACGGATTCTTTACTGACAGGAAATTGAAATCCTTTTGCTTCAACGATCGTTGTATCCAAACTTACTGTTGGGAAAAAAGTTCCTACAAGAATTGGTAATGCCAGCAATAGGTACGCAATTACCCGTTGGTATCTTTTTTGCAATCCATGGTCATGGTCGTGAAATGCGTGTTCCTGCGTTCTATCGGTTTTCGGATCACTTTTCACCCATTGAATCAATTGAACCATTGCCAATAAGAAAGATAAAATCATAGATAAAATAGCTAAATACCGGTAATGAATATTGATAAATTGATCGAGTTTTCCAGAAACCTGCAGATACATCATTAATTCAAAATAGCCTGCTAAAATTAAAAATCGAACCATTTTTTTCTCCTCAATGTTTGAAATAGAAATTTTCTCTCTTTATTATTTCTAAAGAAATTGTTTGCCTAAACAATCAAAGCATAGCCGGTCACACAAAGTAAAATGAGCCCCACCATCGAAGCAATGAATTTCTTATTGAAATACCGGTTCATCATTAACAAATTTTTGATATCCACCATTGGACCAAATACTAAAAAGCCAACTACCGGACCGGTTCCAAATAAACTGAGCAACGAAGAACCGATAAATGCGTCTGCTTCGGAGCATAACGACATCACTACTGCCAAAAACAGCATCACTAAAACGGCTAATAATTTATTTGAACCTAACGTCAGCATAACGCCTGTTGGTAAGTAGGTTTGCATTGCCGCTGCTAACAGTCCGCCGATCATCAAGTAACGTCCTGTATCAAAAAATTCATCGATGCTATGGTGCAATACCCGCTGAATTTGTTGCCAGAAAGTTGGTTTTTCCTGTGTGTCCGAAGAATGTTTGGCTTCTCTTACGACAACCTGTTTTAAAATCGGTTTTTTATTGACATAAGCTAACCACGTGCCAATTACGATTGCTACAAATAAACTACCCAGCACCCGCAAAATCGCATACCGCGCTGAATTTCCAAAAGCAATAAAGGTGGAAAAAATTACAATTGGATTTACGATCGGTGCTGTCAGCATAAATGCAAAAGCTGTGTGTTCTGGAACATCCTTTTTGACAAACTGATTCACGATAGGCACAATTCCACACTCACAGGAGGGGAAGAATACACCCAATAGGCAACCCACCAAAATTGACGCAAATTTATTTTTTGGTAAAAAAGCATTGACTCGTTCCGGGGTCAAAAATACATACAACGCTCCGGAGATAATACATCCCAACAAGACGAAGGGAAAGGCTTCGATGACGATTGAAAGAAAAATCATACTCATCTGCAGCACAGAATTAGGAAGCTGATTGAACATTGGTTTCTCCTATTCACATATTTGATGAAATTTTTTCAAAATTTCTACGGATTTTCATTACGTATACCATTCCACTAGGCTTCTTAGTTAAAGTGGAATTGCATCCTTCCTATTTTAAAATAACTTCTCCTTTGAAAAGTTCACTTATTTTCGCGCTTTACTATACTGCCGAATGGAACTGGAAACAAGGGGCCACAAAAAATTTTAGAATCTCCTTAACAAAAAGCAGAACGCCATTTAATTAAAAACAGAAAAATTGACATTTGTTTAAACAGCTCTTATCGTTACTTTTAGTAGGAGGTGAACGCATGTTTCATGCCACCACGATCAAAGAAATCAACGAACAACTTGCTGCGACTCCATTAGCATTGGTCTATCTCTCCATGCCAAATTGTAGCGTTTGTGTGTCCGTCAAACCACAGCTTCTTCAACATTTTGAAGGAAAAGTACCCATTATACATGGCGATGCCGCTGAAATTCCAGAAATAGCCGGTGAATTTCAAGTGCTGACTGCTCCTGCCGTATTGCTTTTTGCCCATCAAAAGGAAGTTGCCCGTCAGGCTCGCTTCATTGATTTTCATAAACTGGAAACGTTGATTGAAAATTATTTAGCCGCACCGGAATCTGTTGATTATGAGCAATTATTCCATTAAAAATACCGCGACTTCACCAGACGCGGTATTTTTTTCTATTCAAAAAATTATTCTTCGTTGCCAATAACATTTCCAGAATGCAGGAAATAAATCAAGGTTTGCAACTCATTTGTCAAGTCAACATTTTGAATCAAGACTTCTTTGGGTGCGTTCAAACGAACTGGCGTGAAGTTCAAGATTCCCTTGATTCCAAATTCCACCAATTTATTCACGATATCTTGAGAGTGTTGAGAAGGCACGGTTAGAATCGCCACTTCGATTTGTTGGATCTTAATTTGTTCCTTCATATCCTCCATTGGATAAACAGGAATGCCATCAACGATTCGCCCAACAATATCTTTATTGACATCAAAAGCTGCACTGACACGAATGCTATTGCTTTGATGAAATTTGTATTTCAATAATGCACTACCGAGATTCCCCACCCCGACCAGCGCCACATTTGTCATGTGATCATCATTTAATGTACGGGCAAAAAAATTCATTAAGTCTTGGACATCATAGCCATAGCCACGCTTGCCTAATTCACCAAAATAGGAAAAATCTCTGCGAATCGTTGCGCTATCTACTTGAACGGCCTCACTCAACTCTGTGGATGAGACTTTTTTCTTGCCAGCATTATGTAAGATTCGTAAGTAGCGATAATATAAGGGTAAACGTTTGGCTGTAGCTTTAGGAATAACATGTTCTTTCACGATATAACCTCCATTTGTGAAGTTTTCACTTTTAACGAATATCATCATAACAGGAATACCACTATAAATGCAATCTACATGCTTACAATTTGTGAACTTTTATCTGACGAATGGGATAGGAATCCCTCGCACCGCTCTTTAAAATGTGATAGACTAACACATGATGAAAAAATAGATGACGAAAAAAACTTTCACAAGGTTTTGCTGGAGAATTTTCAGCAACGAACTTTTTAACAATAAAGAAACGTCAGGAAAGAGGAAATGATGATTTTATTGCAAGCAAATCAAATTGCCCGTCTGTTTGGTGCAGAGGTTTTATTTGAAAATATTCATCTGGAAATCAGTTCTCACGCTCGAATTGCACTAGTAGGTAGAAATGGTGCTGGCAAATCAACGCTGTTAAAAATTCTGGCAGGAATCGAAGCGCCCGATCAAGGAACGATTGCCAAAAATAAAACGGCAACCTTGGGCTATCTTGCACAGGATACCGGTTTAGTCTCAGAAGAAACTGTTTGGAATGAAATGCTGAAGGCCTTCACGACATTAAGACAAATGGAAAACCGAATGCGGGATTTGGAGCTTGCTATCAGTGAAGCTGCCCCTGATTCTGCCAATTATCAAGCAATTTTAAAAGAATATGACACCTTACAGCATGATTTTTCTGATCAAAATGGTTATGGTTATGAAAATGAAATTCGTTCAGTGCTCCACGGGTTTCAATTTGATGAAAGTTTTTATGAGCAGTCGATTGCAACCCTTTCTGGCGGACAAAAAACTCGATTGGCATTAGCGCGAATGCTGCTGCAAAAGCCTGATATCCTCATTCTGGATGAACCGACGAATCATTTGGATATTGATACCCTTTCATGGCTCGAAACCTATTTGCAGGGTTATTCCGGCGCTTTATTGATTGTTTCCCATGACCGCTACTTTTTAGATAAAGTAGCAAATGAGGTCTACGAACTTTCAAGACAAAAAATGCGCCATTACAAAGGAAATTACAGTCGCTATTTGGATTTAAAAGCTGGTCAACTAGCCAGCGATTGGAAAGCCTACGAAAAGCAACAACAGGAAATCAATAAGTTGGAAGATTTTGTGGCAAAAAATCTGGTGCGGGCTTCTACCACCAAACGCGCACAAAGCCGCCGTAAACAGTTAGAAAAAATGGAACGGTTGGATCGACCTCAAGGCAAAGAAAAGTCAGCTCATTTTTTATTTGCCATTGACAAGTCCTCGGGAAATGTCGTTTTGCAGGTGGAAGATGCCGCAATCGGCTACCAAGACGGCGAAGTATTGTCGCAACCGATTGACTTGGATATTCGCCGCAAAGATGCCATTGCACTGGTAGGTCCTAACGGTATCGGCAAATCAACTTTGCTAAAATCTTTGATTGGTACCCTGCCTTTTCTAAAAGGAGAAACCCATCTTGGCGCAAACGTAACGATTGGGTATTACGATCAAGGGCAAGCCGAATTGAATACCAACAAAACGATTTTGAAAGAACTTTGGGATGAACACCCCACCACACCTGAAGTGGAAATTCGTAGTGTGCTCGGCGGCTTTTTATTTTCCGGTGAAGACGTTGAAAAGCCGATTGGTCTGCTTAGCGGTGGCGAAAAAGCCCGCGTGGCATTGGCGAAGCTTGCCATGAATCGGGAAAACTTTTTGATTTTAGATGAACCGACGAACCATTTGGACATCGACAACAAAGAAGTGTTGGAAAATGCGCTGATTGATTATGAAGGCACCCTGCTTTTTGTTTCCCATGACCGCTATTTCATTAATCGAATCGCCACCAAAGTCGTTGAATTATCTCATGAGGGCAGCCGATTATTTTTAGGAGATTATGATTATTATCTAGAAAAGAAAAAAGAAGAAGCCGAAATTGCTGCATTATTGGCAGAGGAAGCTCCAGAAAAAACTATATCAACTGGAAAAAAATCATTCCAGCAAACGAAAGAAAGCCAAAAACTTCTTCGAACCCTTCAACGAAAGGTCACTGAAGTGGAAGAAAAACTGGCCACTCTCGATGAAACCATCGCAGAACTAGAAACTGCCATGACTGCACCGGAAGTTTTGGAGGACCACCTGCAACTCAATGAGTTGAACACCCAACTTGAAGAAAACCACGCAGCTCAAGAAGAACTATTGGCTCAATGGGAAGAATTAAGTTTGGAGTTAGAAGAAATGGAAGAATAGCGAACACCTCTTTTTCAGTTAATTTACTGAGAAGGAGGTTTTTTTATTTCTTATTGTCCTTCATACTATTTTATAAAATTTTTCTAATTCAACCTTTAGACGGATGTTCTTCCTCTGGTTTTTCGTTACAGTAGGACAAAAGCACATGAGGTGAAAAAAATGGCGAAAAAAAACCGTCGCAAGCAGCGGCATCCTCTTCTTCTATTTATTGGACTCTTGCTGGTTCTCAGCGGTGTCTATTTTGTTTCTCGAACGGAACCCACTTTTTCCTCCCAACCTTCTCAAGAAAAATTCAGCAAAAATGCCAATCAGCAATTAACCGCTGAGTCACTGGGCACACCTTTACTTTTGCAGACGGATGAACGTTGGGCACAGCGAATCTATGGTACCGGAGAGAACAATGATATTGCCAATAACGGTTGTGCCTTGCTTTCTTTAAGCATGGTTTTGTCTCATTGGCGAGAAACAACCGTCGATCCTAATGAAGTCTTTGACTGGGCACAGAATACTTATTTCGTGGCGGATGCCGGCACTGCTTGGAGTATTTTTCCAGATTTTGCTCAGCATTATCAATTGAACTTTCATGATCTGGGCAACGACTTTACACAGGCAGAAGCCTATTTACAGCAAAATATTCCGGTTATTATTTCAATCACTGCCGGTGATTTTACTGATGGCGGACATATTCTCGTATTAGCTGGCACCAATGACGACCAATCCGTTCGGGTTTTAGATCCCAATGATGATTCGCAAAAATTACATTATCAACGCAATTTCAAGGCAGATGAAATTAAAAGTCAAACGATCCACTACTGGACCTTTACGGCTTGATAAAAAACGTTTTTTCAAAAGAAACCAACTACTGGTCCTTTTGAAGTAGACGTTTTTTATTTTCGGAGAAAATTATCCCTTTCTTCTTTTCTTCGGTATAATAAAAGAAAAGCTTATTGGAGTGAAGAAAATGAAGATTGGTATCCCTAAAGAACGTAAAAACAATGAAAATCGAGTGGCGTTACCCCCAACAGGAGTAGATGAATTGATTCGTGAAGGGCATCAGGTCTTCGTAGAATACGGAGCAGGTTTGGGTTCAGGCATTCCAGATGAGGGGTATCAGGCAGTCGGTGGTGTGCTTGCGGACCAGCAAACAGTTTGGCAGGCGGATTTGATTCTCAAAGTAAAAGAACCGCTGCCGGAAGAATATTCTTTCTTTCGTTCTGGACAACTACTCTTCACTTATTTACATTTGGCTGCCAATAAAGAGTTGGCACAAGTTCTCATGGAAAAAAATGTCTCTGCACTTGCCTATGAGAATGTTCAATTGGCGGATGGCAGTTTGCCCCTTTTAGCACCAATGAGTGAAATTGCCGGACGGATGGCGGCACAAATTGGCGGACAATTTTTGGAACGTCCGAATGGTGGCAAAGGGATTTTATTAGGCAGTGTGCCGGGTGTTAAACAAGGAAATGTCGTTATTATCGGCGGCGGTGTTGCCGGAACGAATGCCGCAACGATTGCACTAGGACTGGGAGCACGTGTCACAATTCTAGACATTGACCTTGCCCGCTTAAAAAAATTAGATGCCCAATTTCAAGGGCAAGTTCAAACGCTTTTTTCAAACACAATGAATCTGGAAGAAGTTTTAAAAACAGCTGATTTAGTGATTGGTGCGGTTTTACTGCCCGGCCACAAAGCACCTACTTTGGTTACAAAGGAAATGGTCAAAAGCATGCCGAAAGATTCAGTGATCGTAGATATTGCCATTGATCAAGGCGGGATTTTTGAAACCGAGGATCGTGTAACGACCCATGATAATCCTACGTATCGAAAAGAAGAAGTAATCCACTACGCTGTCGCAAATATGCCCGGTGCCGTACCGCAAACCGCCACTTACGCACTGAGTAACGCAACGATCAGCTATATCCGATTATTGGCAAATCACCCATTCTCCGAGATAATCAAAACCAACTCGGTGCTTGCTAACGCAGTCAACACCCATCAAGGAAAATTGACGCTACAAGCAGTTGCCGAAGATCTCAGCCTACCTTTTACTCCACTATCCTCTGGTAAATAAAAAATTGGCGAATCATCCCCTATTGATGACTCGCCAATTTTTTGGTTCTACACTATCCGTTAACGCTGCTGTTTACTTCGGCAACAAATACGTATCGATTTTTAACAGTGCAATGATTTTTTGCAAATCTTTTACTTGAACAACCATCGTTTGATCTGGACGACCAGGAGCGAAAACCCATTTTTCAGATGAAAGCAGTTCTTCGTCAATAATGACCGGCACCGGTTCTTCATACCCAAAAGGGGCAACAGCGCCCGGTTTTTGTCCTGTTTGTGTTTCCATTGCTTCTGGTGAAACCACCGAAAGACGTTTGCCCACAAGTTTGCTCAAGGCTTTAAAATCACTTCGTTTGGTGGTGAAGGTCAAAAAAATATAATTAATTCCTTTTTTATCCTTTAGATACAGGCTTTTGGTCTCCGTTCCGCTAAAGCCCTGCTCCTTTTTGATGACTAACGCATCCTCGTTGGTATAAATCGCCCGATGATGGTACAGTTCAAAAGGAATTCCAGCGCCAGAAAATAGTTTGTCTAATTGAATCACAAGCAGCCCTCTTTTCAAAATTAGTAACGATTCATAATCGGTTCTACCTTTTATCTTAGCAGTTGACTATCGGAAAACCAATCCTATTTTTTACTTTGAAAAAAAACCTTTTAACGATGCGTCTTGGCATCATTAAAGGGTTTTTTCGCTTATTGAACGCGCATTGATATAAAATTGGTCTTATTTTTCAAATAAAAAGGATAGAACTAATCTACCATTATTTCCGATACATCTTCCATTCCAAGAAAATATCATTGTAGTACTCCAAATAATCTGATCCTAGATTTTCATATACTTCCAGATGGGACAATAATTCGTCGGAAGGATAGAATTGCGGATCTTCGCTGATTTCTTTTGGCAATAACGCCTTCGCTTCTTTATTCGGGGTAGAATAACCGATGTATTCCGCATTCTGTGCTGCATTTTCAGGAACTAACATGAAATTGATAAAATCGTATGCTCCTTGAACATTTTGAGCTGTTTTAGGAATAACGATATTATCAAACCAAAGATTCGATCCTTCTGACGGAATCACGTAATGAAGATGTTCATTTTCCCACATCATATCCGCCGCTTCTCCAGAAAAGGTCACAGCAACTGCACTTTCTTCATTTGCCATATACATTTTAATTTCATCCGCCACGATTGCTTTGATATTTGGTGTCATTTTTTTTAATTTTTCAAAAGCTTCCTGCAATTCATCGTCTTTCTTGCTGTTCAATGAATAACCCAACGAATTCAGACCCAAACCGATAACTTCCCGAGCGCCATCAATGACCATCAACTTATCCTTTAATTCAGGACGCCATAAATCATCCCAAGAAGTGATTTGATCGGCGTTGACGAACTTGTCGTTATAAACAATCCCCAAAGTACCCCAGAAATACGGAATTGAATACTGATTGCCGGGATCAAAACTCAAATCTAAGAAGCGGGGATCGATTGCAGATAGACCGGTTATTTTTTGATGATCGATTGGAAGCAGCAATTTTTCTACCATCATTTTTTCAATCATGTATTCACTGGGTACTGCAATATCGTAAGCCGTCCCACCCTGTTGGATTTTTGTGAACATAGCCTCATTGGAATCGAAGGTGTCATAATTGACCTTGTAGCCGGATTCTTTTTCAAATTTTTTAATCAAAGCGGGATCAATATAATCCCCCCAGTTGTAAATGTTCAGCACTTTTGCGCCGGCCATTCCTGTCGATTTTTCTAATTGATGAACAGAAAAAAGCAACACTAGAATAATCGCAAGAATACCGATAATTAGTGATTGAAGTTTTTTCATCGAATATCCGGCACCTCCAACTTGCGGTTTCTCCGCCCTTTTCGTGGTTGGTTTTCTTTACTGATAAAATAATAACCTACAACTAAAATCAGAGAGAAAAGAAAAACCAACGTACTTAATGCATTGATTTCTAAACTGATGCCTTGTCTTGCACGAGAATAAATTTCTACGGATAAGGTACTAAAGCCATTACCGGTCACGAAAAAGGTCACTGCAAAATCGTCCAGTGAATAGGTAAACGCCATGAAATACCCGGCGATGATTCCTGGAGAAAGAAAAGGCAGAATAATGCTTTTGATAACTTGCAGATTATTGGCACCCAAATCTCGTGCCGCATCAATGGTAGAATCATTCATTTCCTGCAACTTAGGCAAAACCATTAGTACAACAATAGGAATACTAAAGGCGATATGACTCAATAAAACACTGCCAAATCCTAAATTAATGCCTCTAAAAACATTGCCAATCATAGTAAAGAAAATCAGAAAACTCGCACCGATAATAACATCTGGCGAAACCAATAAAATATTATTCGCACTTAACAACGCTGTTCGCAAATAGCGTTTTTTTGTGTAATAAATTCCCATCGCACCAAACGTTCCGATGAGTGTGGCGAACAAAGCCGATAAAAATGCCAGCATAAAAGTATTCAAAACAATGATGATCAAACGAGTGTCTTCAAAAACCGCCTGATAATGTTCCCAAGTAAAACCGGTGAAGGCATTCATCGTTCCGCCCTTATTGAAGGAATAGGCAATTAGATAAAAAATGGGAATGTACAAAAGCAAAAATACAACCGCTAAATAAAGGTGGGACCATTTAAATTTTTTCATTTTTTATGTCCTCCTTTACCTTTACGTTTTTCACCCGTTAAAATCATAACTAAGAACATCGCCAAAATCAGGACCACACCAATCGTTGAACCCATTCCCCAGTTTTGTGTCACTAAGAAATGCTGTTCAATCGCCGTTCCTAAGGTAATCACCCGATTGCCCCCGATTAATCGAGTCAACATGAACAATGAAAGAGAGGGAATAAATACTGCTTGCACACCACTTTTGACCCCATTCAAGGACAAAGGAAAAATCACCCGCCGAAAAGTTTCAAAACTATTTGCTCCCAGATCCCGACTAGCGCTGATTAAGGAAGGATTCAATTCTTCCAATGCATTGAAAATCGGCATAATCATAAAGGGCAGTTCAATATACATAGCAACAATCAAAAAACTGACATCTGTAAATAAAATCTGATGGGGTGCCAGACCGAACAATCCGATAAACTGATTGATACCGCCATGAATCCCAAAGATTCCGATAAAAGCATAGGCTTTTAGCAATAAATTGACCCACGTGGGCAAAATAATCAACAGCAACCAAAGATCTTTATGCTTTAATTTTGTTAAAAAATACGCTGTTGGATAACTGATCAACAGTGTCAATGCTGTAATCAAAAAAGCATACCAAATTGAATTCAAGGTCATGGTCAGATACTTTCCTGAACCAAGATAATTTTGATAATTTGCCAGCGTAAAGGCACCACTAGTATCAAAAAAGGATTGATACACGATCAGCAAGACCGGTGCAATCACAAACAACAACAACCAGATAAAATAAGGGATTGAATAAAAGCGTCGCATTTTTGTCATTTTCGCTTCCCCCTATTCTTCGTAGCTTTCCAGCCGCGCATCAAAATCTTCTTCTGATTCATTGAAACGCATGACGTGGATATCTTCCGGTTCGAATGCCAAACCGATTTGACTGCCCTCCACTGCTTTACGAGTCGAATGGACCATCCATTCGTTTCCCTGTTCATCGTAACAAATGATTTCATAATGCACGCCCCGAAACAGTTGCGTGTCTACTCGCACGACCAGTTTTCCTTTTTCAGCAGTGGTCAAAGACAAATCTTCCGGACGCAAGACGACTTCCACGGGTTCATTGGGTCGCATCCCCCCATCCACACACTCAAAGCGTTTACCGACAAATTCCACCAAATTATCTTCGATCATCGTACCGTTGACGATGTTGCTTTCTCCCACAAAATCGGCAACAAAATGATTGATTGGCTCATCGTAAATATCAACCGGCGTCCCACTTTGAATGATTTTTCCTTTATTCATGACAAAAATCTCATCACTCATCGCCAAGGCTTCCTCTTGGTCATGGGTCACAAAAATAAACGTAATTCCTAAACGCTGCTGCAATTCCCGTAACTCATATTGCATATCTGTGCGCAATTTCAAATCCAACGCAGACAAAGGTTCGTCCAACAGTAAAACTTTTGGTTCATTGACGATTGCTCGAGCAATCGCTACCCGTTGTCGTTGCCCGCCTGACATTTCACTGATTTCCCGTTTTTCATAGCCTTTTAATTGCACCATTCGCAAAGCTTGTAGCACTTTTTCTTCAATTTGTTTTTTCGGCATTTTTTTAATTCGTAAACCAAACGCTACATTTTCAAACACATTCATATGCGGAAACAGTGCGTAATCTTGAAAAACTGTATTTACTTGACGCTTGTTTGCCGGAACATCATTGATCCGTTCCCCATCAAAAAAAACATCCCCGTCTGTCGCTTCGGTGAAGCCGGCAATAATTCTTAAAATTGTCGTTTTGCCGCAGCCGGAAGGACCTAACAATGTATAAAACTTTCCTTCTTCGATCTCGAAACTGACTTTTTTCAAAACAGTATCTTCATCGTACTGTTTCACAACTTCATTAAATGAAATGATTGGTTTCACTTTTCACACTCCTAAACTATAAATACGAATCCGTCGCAATAATCAGCAGGCGACTTTTTCCGTTGGCTTGATTTTTTAATTGGTGGGGTTCAGTGGCTTGGTAATAAATCGACTGCCCTTTTTTGGCGGGATACATCGTTTCTCCCAAGGTCAACGTGACCCGTCCCTCCAGCACATAAATAAACGTTTCTGACAGAGAAGGCTCGAAGGTTTTGTACTCACCGGCCTTATCAAAGGTCAACAGCACCGGTTCCATTTCTTTTTCATTAGAACCAGGAATCAGCCATTTCAACTCATAACCGTTTTCCTCATCATAATAAATCGTGCTGTCTTCCTTGGTGTACACGATTTGTTGATCCACAAGGTCCTGACGGAAAAATTCTTCCGGCGTAACCCCCAATGCTTCTAAAATCGAAAAAAAGGTTTCCATTGACGGTGAACTTAAGTCTCGTTCCAATTGTGAAAGATACCCTTTTGATAAATCTGTTCGTTCCCCTAATTCTTCCTGCGTCAAATTTTTCTGTACCCGCAAATTGCGCAGTTTCTCGCCGATTTCCACAGCGTCACCTCCGATAAGCTCCAAAAGTTTGCTAATAGTAAACTCGATGTTTACTATTACCCTTTTCAAGTATACGAACTTTGGCAAAAAAGACAAGTATTTTTTGAAAACTTTTTTCTTCAAAAGAAATATTCTTTGCATTTTATGATTGATAAAACCAAAGCTCTTCTTCAAAAAACAGGCGGATAAAAAAGTAAGAATCTCCCAAGAAATCACGGAGTTGTGGTATGATTAAAGAAAATTTTGAAAGGAGTTTTTACTCTTGAAAAAATATACGGCACTGGTCGTTACTGATCAGCCAAACTTTCAAACTAGTATCCAGTCTCAGACTTTTTCTGAGCTTTTAGAAAATCAGGTTTTAGTCAAGATTGCCTATTCTGATATCAATTTTAAAGATGCATTGGCGACCCAACAAAAAGGCGGTGTGATTCGAAGCTATCCTATGATTCCCGGTATCGATCTTGCTGGCGAAGTCGTTGAAAGCAAACACCAAAATTTTGCTTCCGGAGATAAAGTCGTCGTGACCGGTTATGGTCTAGGAGTATCTCATCCCGGCGGTTTTAGCGACTATCAACAAGTTCCTGGGGATTGGCTCGTTTCTTTACCTAAAGAACTTTCCGAAAAACAGGCGATGCAATTTGGCACGGCCGGTTTTACAGCTGGCTTGGCAGTAGCCGCGCTTGAAGCAGGCGGTGTCAAAAAAGAAGAACCGATTTTTGTGACGGGAGCAAGTGGTGGCGTTGGTAGTTGTGCCATTGCTATGTTAAAAAAATTAGGTTACCAGCAAATCATTGCCGTTTCCCGCAAAGAAGAAGCTCAAGACTGGTTAAAAGAACTTGGAGCTTCTGACATTGTTCCACCAGAATCTTTGATACCAGAAAAAATCCGTCCCTTAGCCAAACAGCAATTAAGCGGGCTGATTGATACGGTCGGTGGCGAATTATTAACGGCACTTTTGCCTCAGCTGAGTTATGGTGGCACGGCAGCATTATGCGGAAATGCTGCCGGCATCGGCTTAGAAACCACCGTCCTACCCTTTATCTTACGAGGAATTCGCATCATCGGTATTGATTCCGTCAACGTTCCGATGCCTGCCAGAAAAAAACTTTGGCAGCGTTTAGCAACGGATTTAAACGTGGCGGATCAGATAAAAACCAATGAAATCACTTTGGTAGAAGCACCGGCAACCATTCAATCCTTACTTGCCGGAACCCACCAAGGACGAACAATAATTAAAATGTAGGTGAAAAAATGAGAATCTTACTTACGGCGGGCGGAACGTCTGAGCCGATTGATCAAGTGCGGGCCATTACAAATCATTCCAGCGGCCGCTTAGGCATTGGACTTGCTAAGCGGTTGCTTGCTGACGGTGCTATCGTTGATTATGTGACGACTGCAACCGCCTTGCAACCACTGGAAACAGATAATCTGACTCGACATATTATTTCTTCGACAAACGACTTATCCCAAACGCTTGGCAAGTTGCTGCAAAAGAATGTTTATGATGCTGTGATTCACAGCATGGCAGTCAGTGATTTCACTCCAGAACTTAGCCTTTCCCAAGAAGAATTTCTTGCAGCGATTAATGCGGAGGTTGCTAAAAATCCTCATCAACCACTGGACGAACAGCGGCTGCAAAAGCTGGTGGAGAAGTTGCAACAACCAACGGAGAAAAAAATCTCCTCCCAAACCAGTCATTTATTCTTAGTATTGAAACAAACGCCTAAAGTTATTCAACAAATCAAACAACTGCAACCAGACACTCTCCTTGTAGGCTTCAAACTACTCGTAGGTGTTTCCAAAGAAGAATTGATTCACGTGGCTCAAGAAAATCTGAAAAAAAATCAGGCGGATTTTATTTTGGCAAATGATTTGGAAAGCATTAGCGGGGAACAGCACCTGGGCTACCTAGTAGATTCAGCGGGCATTCTTGCCCAAGCACAGACCAAATCAGCTATTGCCGATATGATCGTCACGGCTTTGACAAAGCGATTGGAGGAGAAAAAATGAGACAAAAACATATTTTGCTTGGCATTTCCGGCAGTATATCTGCCTATAAAGCGGCGGATATTACGAATGAATTAACAAAACGCGGATATGCAGTGGATGTTTTGATGACCGAAAGCAGTACAAAATTTATTACCCCATTGACATTGCAATCGTTATCCAAACGGATGGTGCATACAGATGTCATGCAGGAACGAATTCCTGATTCCATCAATCATATCGATTTAGCCAAAGGTGCCGACCTCTTTTTAGTCGCTCCGGCAACAGCTAATATTATCGGTAAACTGGCAAATGGCATCGCCGATGATATGCTTTCTACAGTTGCCATGGCATTGAAACCAGAAGTACCGAAGTTGATTGCTCCAGCAATGAATACCAATATGTACCAACAACCGATTCTTCAACGCAATCTTGCCACGCTAAAAGAATTTGGCTACCAAGAAATCGAACCTCGGGAAGCTTTGTTGGCCTGCGGTGATTTTGGTCGCGGCGCACTCGCAACCTTAGATGAAATCATTAAACAGGCAGAAGCTGCATTGGCATCAAAGGAGTAAGCAAATGAAAAAGAAAACCAGTACCTTTGATTTAGTTCTTACTGCCATTTTTTTGGGGATTATGATCTTAATGGCATTAGTTCCTTTTTTGGGATTTATTCCCATTGGTCCAATCAAAGCAACCACCATGCATATTCCGGTAATCATTGCATCGATTCTTTTGGGACCTAGACTAGGTGGTTTTTTAGGAGGTTCCTTTGGGGTCATCAGCATCATTAACTCGACCTTCAATCCTACTCCGTTATCCTTTGTATTCTCCCCTTTTATTCCAATTATCGGAACGAATCAGGGGAGTTGGAAAGCCCTAATTGTAGCGTTGATTCCCCGCATCTTGATTGGTGTGGTGCCTTACTTTGTTTTTAAAGGATTCCAAAAATTAACCAGAAATAAAACACCGATTTCGTTATTTATCGCCGGTGTCGCCGGTTCGTTAACAAATACGATTTTAGTCATGAATCTGATTTATTTCTTATTTCAATCAGATTATGCACAAGTTATCAAACAAGCTGGTTCTGCTATCTACGGGGCAATTTTAGGTGTGATTTTTACCAGTGGCATTCCTGAAGCAATTGTTGCCGGAATTGCAACTGCGGCAGTTTCTGCCGTATTACTTCGCTTAATGAAAAAAAATCGAATCGACAGCTATTAAAAAAACTTCTTCTATGTAAAGAGAAACTGCAAAAAGCAGGTCTCTTACACAGAAGAAGTTTTTTAATTACACTTCCTCACCAATAATCCGGACTTCCGTTTCTAGGGTGACATTAAATTTTTCTTTGATTACTTGTTGGATATGGGCAATCAATTCTAAATAATCCGTAGCAGTGGCGTGATCGATATTCACGATAAAGCCTGCATGCTTTTCAGAGATTTGCGCACCGCCCCATTTCAAGCCTTGCAAACCGGCTTCTTGAATCAATTGACCCGTGAAATGACCCTCAGGACGTTTGAAGACACTGCCGCAAGAAGGATATTCCAACGGTTGTTTTGATTGGCGCATTTCCGTTAATTCAGCCATTCGCTCGCTGATTTTTTTCGGGTCGCCCACTGCTAATCGAAAACGAGCCCGCAAGATAATAGCATGTAATTCCTGTACTTGGCTGTGACGATAAGAAAAATCCATTTCTTCGTTGGTAAAGGTTTTGACTTGACCATCCTCCAGTAACACATCACAGGATTCAAAAACATCTTTGATTTCTCCCCCGTATGCTCCGGCATTCATGAAAACTGCACCGCCCACACTCCCAGGAATACCACAGGCAAATTCAAAGCCTGTTAATGATTCCTGCAAAGCGGCATAAGTGGTATCAATCAGTTTTGCGCCGGCTTCCACTTCCACCAAGGCTTCTTTCACGGTAATTTTGTTCATTCCTGACAGCATGATTACTAGTCCGCGAATGCCACCATCACGCACGATCAAATTGCTGGCATTTCCCAAAACCATCCAAGGGATTGCTTCTTCCCGACAATAATTGACCAACTGCTCTACTTCTTCCGCAGATTCAGGAAAAGCCAAAATATCTGCCGGTCCACCGGTTTTAGTAAACGTATAATTCATCAATGGTTCATCAATTAAAAGTGTGCTTTCTGGAAACACACGAACGATTTTTTCTTTCACTAAAATTTTCCCTTCTTTACAGATATCTCACTCATTTTAGCATGAGAAGGAAAAACTGACCACCCCTACAGCAGATGGCGCTCATGCTCCTGCAGCATTTGTTGACACAATTCATGACTGAGAAAAACATTTTCTTGTCGCATGATTGCAAAATTAGTGGTTTTTATTCCTTCGATAAAGCTTTCCACTAATTGTTCAAAGCCTCGCTTATACAGCGTCGTCTCCCAATCGCCAAAAGTTGTGAGGGTTTGTTGGGTGCTAAATGTTTGCAGATTAGTCAGATCCGTCAATAGATGGGTGGCTTGTGGACTGGTCACTTGATACAATTCTGTATTGGCGCCGCTTCGTAAATCCATTGTCAACAAAGCCGTCGAATCTGCCGTTTCCAGTTGCAGCGTTGCTGTTTCTAAAAAACCATCCGTTTCCCGAATGCGGCTGCTTACTTGATGGATAGGACCATCCAACAAATACACCGCAGTATCGATGACGTGTAGGAATAAATCATAAATAACAAAAGCAGTTGATTCCTTTGCTGAAACCCGATTTTTCTGTAATAAAATCAAGCGCTTATCAGGAATTTCTTTTAATTTTTGAACCATCGGCGCAAATCGCCGATTAAAACCAATCATCAAGAAACACTTTTTATCTGCTGCGATTTGTTGCAATTCAGCGACCTCGGTTACCCGTTCACTAGCAGGTTTATCCATAAAAACATGGATGCCTTGTTCCAAACATTTTTTTGCAATAGCATAATGGCTGCTTGTGGCAGTGTGAATAAAAATCGCTTCGATTCCGACTGCCAACAGCTCTTCCAATGTTCCTACCATATTTGCTAAATGATATTTTTCTTTGATTTCCTTTTGTACCTGAGGGTTACGGGTAGCAAAATAAAACTCCCCTTGATTTTGTACTTTAACATAGGTGGGCAAATAGGCTTTCTGTGCAATATTCCCTAGCCCAATGACACCAATTTTCATAAAACTCACTTCCTTCGATTCTGATACTTTCATCTTACCCCATTTTTGGTTAAAATAGGGGACAGAATGACTGGAGGGTTTATGGTGAAATTTATTTCTTGGAACGTCAATGGTTTACGAGCAATCGTCAAAAAGAATTTTATGGAGGCATTTGACGAGTTAGAGGCGGATTTTTTTTGCCTGCAGGAAACGAAATTACAAGCAGGACAAATTGAGTTGGATTTACCCGGTTATCATCAATATTGGAATTACGCCGAGAAAAAAGGTTATTCCGGCACTGCAATTTTTGCAAAGGAGCCTGCCTTGAGCGCAACTTACGGCATTGGAATTCCTGAGCATGATACAGAAGGTCGGGTCATTACCTTGGAGTATCCTGAATTTTATTTAGTCACCTGCTACACGCCAAATTCTCAAAATGAATTGCGGCGCTTGCCTTATCGCATGACTTGGGAAGATGCATTTCGCGACTATTTGAACCAGCTAAAAGAAAAAAAATCAGTGATTCTCTGCGGTGATTTGAATGTTGCCCACGAACCAATCGACTTGAAAAATTGGAAGACCAATCAAAAAAATGCTGGGTTTACACCAGAAGAACGAGAAAAATTCTCTACTTTACTGGACAACGGCTATATTGACAGCTTTCGTTATTTTTATCCAGAATTGGAAGGCGTCTATTCTTGGTGGAGCTACCGTTTCAACGCTCGCAAAAACAATGCCGGATGGCGAATTGATTATTTTGTTACCTCTGCTGACCTAAAAGAAAAGCTGACCGACGCAAAAATCCACACAGAGATCTTTGGCAGTGATCATTGTCCAGTGGAGTTGGATGTTCGCTTTCAATAATTCCTTAAGTTTTATAAAAAAATCTTTTGCCGACAAGGAAATTGTGCTAGATTACAGTCGGAGGTGACCGTGATGAATTTTATCGCAATGGACTTTGAGACAGCCAATCATCAGCCTTACAGTGCCTGTTCGTTGGCGCTGGTCATGGTCCGCAACAGTCAAATCGTCGGAGAATACTATTCCCTGATCCAGCCGGAAACCCCTTTTTTCTGGCGCAATATTCAAATTCATGGGATTCATCCCGAAGACGTGGCGACTGCCCCAAAATTTCCAGAAGTTTGGCAGCAAATCCAACAATACTATAATTTAAACAGCTTAATCGTTGCCCATAACGCCGGGTTTGATACTGGTGTGTTGGCGGGCTGTCTTGATTATTATCATTTGGAACAACCGAGTTATCTTTCCTTATGCACTGTCCGGACAAGCCGAAAATTGTATCCGGAATTTCCAAATCACCGCTTGAATACAATGTGCCAACAATTACACATTCCATTGGAACATCATCATGATGCGTTGGAAGACAGCCGTGCGTGTGCAAAAATTCTTTTGCATCAGGAAGAACAATTTGGAACAGCTCCGCTAAAAAAATTGGTATTAGTAAAATAAGCCAAAAAGCACAAAAATTACCAAAATTGGTAACTTTTGTGCTTTTTTACTTTTCTGTTAGTCGATTAATCGACTCATTAAATAAACATCGAGGAATTCTCCCTCACGGCTGCGGGCACCTCTTGGCAGCGTGCCTTCAATAGTAAACTCAAACCGTTGATAAAGGCGCACTGCTCGCTGATTACGCACCTGCACGGTTAATTCCAGCCGACGAATAATCTGAGTCTCCTGTGCCCACGCCAAAAGTTCTTCCATCATGACACTTCCCAAACCCATTCCCCAGAATTCTTTTAAAATGGAGATTCCTAATTCACCGATATGTCCCACTCGCTCATTGCTTTCTGCAAGAACCGAAGCCAAGCCAACAATCTTTCCGTCCACCAAAGCAACCAGTGACACATTATTGGGACTTTCTTGAAAAGCGGTCAATTGCAGTGCCAGTTGTTCTGTCGTTAGCTGCATACCTGTTTCATCCATAATCAAAAAATCTGTTTCTCCACCGATGCGTCTAGTAACTGCTAATAATTCTGCCGCATCTTCCGGCTGGCTTTCGCGAATAACCACGTCAACTTCTTCACGCATCTTCTTTGGTCCATTCTGCTAAAATCCGAGTTTTAAAAGCTTCCGCCTGTGGGCCGAAAGTTTTTAACTGGAAGGTACGCTTTTCGAGATCCTGCTGATCCTTAAGTAAAATTAACTCCAGATAATCTTGCGGCAATGCCTCCTTCAGCATATTGCCCCATTCAATGACGGAAAGTCCATCTCCTTCAAAATATTCATCCAATCCTAAATCATCCGCGCCATATTCTACCCGATAAACATCCATATGGTACAGTGGCAGTCGCCCATCTGGATATTCTCTGATAATCGTATAGGTAGGACTTTTAATCATTTGGGTGATTCCAAGACCTTTGGCAATCCCTTTTGTCAGTGTCGTTTTTCCAGCGCCCAAATCACCAGTCAAAACCAAATTATCTCCGGCTTGAGCGACTCTACCGATTACTTCTGCCAATGTTTCCGTTTCTATCGGATTTTTTAATGTCATCATGAGCAAGATTCCTTTCTGCATTTCTGTTTTAGAGTATAGCTTGCTAGGAAAAAGAAAGCAAAAAAAACGCCAAAACCGCGACGAGCGATTCTGGCGCTTCAATGATTTGTTTTAGTTTTCCATCAAGGTTTGTGCAGCTGTAATGATCGAAAGTTTGTAAACATCTTCTTCATTGGCACCACGAGACAAGTCAGAAACAGGTTTGTTCAAGCCTTGTAAGATTGGTCCAATCGCTTCAAAATTACCGAAACGTTGAGCAATTTTATAGCCAATGTTTCCTGATTGCAATTCTGGGAAGACAAAGACTGTTGCTTCACCAGCAACTTCTGATTCAGGTGCTTTTAATTGTGCAACTGCCGAAATGTAAGCTGCATCAAATTGCAATTCGCCATCGATTTGATAATCAGGAGCTAATTTACGAGCGATCTGAGTCGCTTCAGCTACTTTATCCACTTCAGGTGCTTTGGCTGAACCTTTTGTTGAGAAACTTAATAAGGCAACTTTTGGTTCAATGCCGAATAATTCAGCTGTTTTTGCAGAGTCAACAGCGATTTCAGCTAATTCTTGTGCAGTTGGATTCACGTTGATCGCACAATCTGAGAAAAGATATTTTTCTTGGTCACGACCACGAACCATCAAGAAAGCGCCACTTGTACGACTTACGCCAGGTTTTGTTTTGATGATTTGCAATGCTGGGCGAACTGTGTCACCAGTTGAGTGAACGGCACCGGAAACCATACCATCTGTAATGCCCATATAAGTCAACATCGTACCGAAATAGTTTACGTCTTGCAGGATTTTTTCGGCTTGTTCTTTGGTTGCTTTGCCTTTACGACGTTCAACAAAAGATTCCACCATTTCATCCCAACGATCAAAGTTTGCTGGATCGATAATTTCAAAATTATCAGTAGTAATTCCACGAGCAGAAGCTGCTTTCGCAATTTCTTCTTTTGAACCGATCAATACTGGTTCCACAAGTTCTTCTGCTTTTAGACGTGCAGCTGCACCTAGGATACGGGGATCTGTTGCTTCTGGGAAAACGATTTTAATAGTACGACGAACGATCTTAAATTTTAAACTGTCAAATAATTCCACGAGTATATACCCTCCTGATTTTTTTTCTTCCAATCCATCATACACCATCTTGAAAAGAAAGGACAGTTATTTTAGCTGTACTACTAAAAAACCTTGAAATTCGTTACTTTTTTCACGTTCCGATGGTTTTATTATATAACAGAAAACGCTATCCTATTACACTGTATCAGGCAATTGCCAATCGATTGGTGTTTCGCCAAATTTTTTCAGTCCTTCATTGGTTTGAGAAAAAGGGCGGGAACCAAAGAAGCCGCGATGAGCAGATAACGGACTTGGATGTGGTGATTTAATGATCAAATGTTTTGATGTATCAATCATTTTTTCTTTTTCCTGTGCCGGTCTTCCCCACAAAATAAAAACGATGGGTTGTTCCCGCTCGTTTAGTTTTTGAATGATGGCATCTGTCAATCGTTCCCACCCCTGTCCACGATGAGAATAAGCTTGTCCCTCTCGAACCGTCAAAACAGTGTTCAACAATAAGACCCCTTGTTTCGCCCAACTGGTCAGGTAACCGTGATTAACAGGTTTAACACCGACATCCGTTTGCAATTCTTTGTAAATATTTTGTAACGAAGGAGGAACTTTGACCCCCGGCTGAACGGAAAAAGAAAGTCCGTGGGCTTGATTAACACCGTGATAAGGGTCCTGCCCTAAAATGACCACCTTCACTTTTTCATAGGGAGTCAATTCCAGTGCTTCAAAAATGTGAAACATATCTGGATGAATCTTTTGTGTTTGGTATTCCTGTTTTAAAAATTGATGCAGTGCCCGATAATAAGGCCGGTCAAATTCACTTTGTAAAATATCTTGCCAACTATTGTGAAGAATCGTTTTCATGGAGCGCTCCTCCTTATTTGTTTTCTTAACTCTAGCGCAACTTTTTTCGAGAAACAAGTCCTGATTCGCCACTCATTTTAAAATATTTTGTGGTAAACTAGAATTGACAACAAAAGAGGACGGTGCAACAAGAATGATCAAATTAATCGCTTCTGATATGGATGGCACATTATTGGATTCGCAAATGCAAATTTCAAAAGAAAATGCGGCGGCTATTCAATATGCCGCCTCAAAAGGAATTGAATTTATGGTAGCTACGGGACGAAACCGACCGGAGGCATTGCCTGCACTGGAAGCTGCCGGCATCAAGTGTGCCATGATCAATTTGAACGGCGCACAGGTTTTTGATAACGAAGGAACTTCCCTTTTCACAGTTCCGATTGCAAAAAATAAAGTCCAAACGATTTTGGAATTACTGAAGGAACACCATATTTACTTTGAAGTAGCCACAACTAAAGGCTTATTTTCGGAAAATCAGGCACAACGAATCGAAAATTTTGCTTCCCATATTGCAGAATTAATGCCTCATTTGACCCATAAAATGGCGATTGCCATGACTTCTGCCCGCTTGGAATTTTTACCAATCACTTACGTTGAAAGTATTACTTCCTTATTGGAGCAGGAAGATCTTGATGTACTGAAAATTATCTGCATCCATTCTGAAGGCCCCGCCGTGTTAGGTCCAGTGGCTGCTTTAATCGATGGCTTCGGTGAAGTGGTGGTCACTTCTTCCGGCCAAAATAATATTGAAATCAACCATCGGGATGCGCAAAAAGGAATCGCTGTTGCTCATGTCGCAAAAGAACGGGGCATTGATTTGTCAGAAGTTATGACTATTGGTGACAATTTAAACGATGTCAGCATGATTCAAATGGCTGGTGTCAGCTTTGCGATGGGAAATGCCGCTCTTGAATTGAAGGAATACGCCCGCTACCTGACGGACACAAATCTAGAATCTGGTGTCGGCAGCGCGATTCGCCGAGCGATTGATGAAAACCTGTAGACCCTTTTTGAAGGAGGAACAGCTATGTCTGAATTTTTTATTCAAGACAAACAACTAAGCCAAGTGACCCGAACGATCGTCAAGGACGAAAAAGGGAAATCTCTTTTCTTGATGGTCGGCCGCTGGGGAACAAAAGGCGATGCCTTGTCTTTGTATGCCATGAATGGAGAATTAGTTGCCAGCATCAAACAGATCAGCTTTACCTTTGGCACCCGCTTTGAATTGTATAGTGATTTTCAAAAAGTTGGGACGCTGCAAAAAATATTTAATTGGCCGGGAGATTTTTATTACATCCAACAGTTACATTGGACGGTCCAAGGAGATATTTACAATCATCAATATGCGATCCACCATTTTAATCATCAAATTATGACCATGGATAAAGCCAGCTTTCTAACGGGAGATTATTATGTCTTGAATGTCACAGAAGATGCCGATGCACCGGTTTGCATTTGTATCGCTGCGGTCATGGATTATTGGCTTTACAATCGTAAAAAAAACAAAAAGCGCTCTTCTTTTTTGAATTACTCACCAACCAATTAAAAAATGGCTGCTCCTCACGGGAAGCAAGCCATTTTTTTAGATTTCTGAAATTTTCTTTTGCATGTGATCGTATAGATGACCACTGATCATTTTTTGACCAACGACTTGGAATCCTTTACGTTCATATAAGCGTTTGGCATTTGGATTGCCGCGATCAACACTCAGCCCAATCGTTTTCTTCTGGTCGCGAAGTGCCAATTTGGGTAACGCATCGAGTAATTGTGAGCCGATCCCCTTGCCGCGAAATTCTTCTGCTACACTGATTGAATCCAAGTACCATTCATCAGGAAAGGTTTCCGGATCAACGAATAATTTTGTTTCTTCTTTGATGCCATACTTTTTCAATAATGGTCGCAAGGGTTCATCAATCAACGGCTCTTCCTTGTCGGGATAGCCGAACGCCACACCGGCAATTTTCCCATCAATTTCATTGACTAATCCATGGGTAAAACCGTAACGATAATCCGGCAACGTTACCGCCTCTGCCAATGCCTTTGTCGTCAGTTCTTCTCCGTATTCCTTCACAAAAGGCAATTCCATATCCTTTAAAATCACGAGAATCAGCGGTGCAATCGCTGCACCATCTTCTTTTCTAGCAAAACGAATCATAAATAACAAGCTCCTAACAAATTATTAGTTGTTTAATAATAAAATAGTAACATATTATAACGCTTTTTTCAAAGTACCCGAGGGCGTGGGTTTTTCATTTACCCGATTGCCAAGATCCCTGTCGCAAACAAGACGAAAGAAATAAACCCGATCGCAGAAACAAAAATGATCGCCAGATGCTCCAGCTTTTGTTCAGCTAACTTTAATTCTTGCTGCTTTCCAGCGTAGAGGAAAAATAAAACACCGGGAATATACAAAACAGAGACAATCAGCACTTCTTTGAATGCAACGAAAAAGATCGCCCACAGCAAGAAAAGGCTGACTGCTGCCCCAATCATGAATTGGCGTTTTTCTTTTCGCTGATAGGACAGTTTCATTTGATACAATCCAAGAAACAGCCAGGTGAAAAATATGGACGCCGTACCGAGGGTATAAGCAAAATTATACGCTTCATCTGTCACTAAAAGAGATAAGAGAAACAGATTCGTGCAGATTGTCGTCACTACGATGGCAAATGTCGGCGCCCCTTTTTGATTGACCTTCTGCCAGCTTTTTGGCAACAATCCATCTCTTGACATGTTGCGCATTGTTTCCACCGGCAAAATCGTCCAAGAGAGCCAAACACCAATCAAAGAAACAATTAAGCCACCATTGATCAAAATCGCTCCCCATCTACCAACCATTAATTCAAATAAATACCCCATCGCTGGTTGGGTTTGAATCGACGCTAATTCTTCCGTAGTTAAAATTCCATAGGGCAAAAGAGAAATCAGCATATAAACAACCAGTAAACCGATCAGACCTAAGACCGTCGCTTTTCCGACGTCTGTTTTTTTTCGTGCTCGTGAACCAACAGCCGATGCTCCTTCAATTCCAACAAAGACCCATAGCATCACCATCACACAGCCCATCACCTGATGCTCAAAAGGAAGCGATAATCCCGCAGGTCCAAGAATATTGCGGCTTGAAAAATTTTCCAAAAAAAGGGTGAGATCAAAACGAAATAGGGCAATAAAGGCAAAGATTGCTAAAGGAATCAACTTACATAGTGTTACGATGGCGTTGACGATACTGGCATTTTCCACACCACGATTGACCAACCACGCATACAGCCATAACAACACCGTACTTAAAATAACTGACGATTTGTTTTGTCCTCCTTGAAATATCGGAAAGAAATAACCTAACGCACTCATCAGCAATGTAGCAAACGCCACATTGCCCAGCCAACAGGTCAACCAATATCCCCAGCCACTGATCAAGCCGGCAAAACGACCGAAACCTGCTTCAGCATAACTGTAAATTCCGCCATTTAAATCCGGACGCTTTTTATTCAAATTATTAATAGCTAAGGAAAGCAATAACATCGACCCACCTACCAACAGCCAGCCCATCAGTGCCGGTCCACCAGCAGCCCCCGACAAATCAGTCATGATTCCAAAAATTCCACCGCCGATTGCTGAACCGATCACTAATCCGATTAAAGGAATCAAGCTGATTCCCGTCACTTTCTTGTTGCGTATTTCTTTCATATAAAAAACATCCTCTCGTCACTCTTTTTTTGCAACGCTTACATTTATTATAACAAACCCAGATTTTTTTGTGTTATAAAAATGAAATTAATTTAAAAAAATCCACGAAATAGTTTATCCAAAGTTTTTTTCGATTCCGACATGCTATAATGGCTCAGAGGGAGGATGTTTTTATGACACTTACGATTTTATATATCTCTATTTCAGGAAATACCCGTTCATTTGCACAACGATTGCAAAAATATGCCCAAGAACACACAGCAGACGAAGCGCCTGTAATCCAATTAAAAGAAATTCACGAAAATTCTGTTTTGGCCGCTGAAACGGCTCCTTTTTTTGTTTTCGTTCCTACTTATTTAGAAGGTGGCAATGGCGTAGACAACGGCGACCACGAAATTTTGACAGAAAGTATGCGGGACTACCTTGCATTTCAAGAAAATTACCGCTACTGTCTCGGCGTCGTCGGCAGCGGCAATAAAAATTTCAATCGACAATATTGTCTGACTGCTAAACAATATGCCCAGCAGTTTCAGATTCCTTTTTTAGCAGATTATGAACTTCGAGGAACAAACGAAGACCTTAAAACCATCTATAAGGTTTTGACAGAAGCTGCAGCAAACAAAAATACGCTAGAAAATTCTTAAATTTAATGGTATAAATACATATCGTTAACTGATTTGTAGGAGGTCGTTGGTATGTTTCAGCTATTGCAAACCTTTGTGTCTGTGTATGAAACAAAAAATTTTACTCAAAGTGCAGAACGTCTTTTTCTTTCACAGCCGACGGTTTCAGCACAGATAAAAAAATTGGAAGATCAACTTGGTGTGATCCTTTTTTTACGCAATGGCAAACAGGAAATTGTGCCGACAGTAGAAGCCGCCTTTTTGTATCCCCGCGTCTTACAGATTTTGGAAGAATGGCAGGATACGGAAAAACGTTTGATTGATCATGAAAATTTCCGTGAACGCTGTGTAATCGCCTGTTCTCATACCTGTGCCATCTATTTTCTGCCAAAATTTTTGCCGAAATTAGTCGAACGCTTTCCATTGATTGATTTTAGTCTGCTGATGATGAATTCAGATGATGTCGTCCATCAAATGGAACAGAATAAAGTAGATATTGGTTTTATTGAAAAAGCAGAACGCAGTGAGGTTTTAGTCCAAGCTCCGATTTATAAAGATGAATTGGTCTTGGCCGGTAAAGCCGACTCCAAGTATTGGCTGTTGCGAGAAAATGATTCTGCCCTGCGCTTTTACAATGAGGTCTATCTGAAACAGCACAATTTGACGCCAAACATGATCTATGTAAACAATTCCGAAGCCATCCTAGCTCTTTTACGGGAAGGAATCGGGAAAGCAATCATTTCAAAATTATCTGTTGATTCTGGGATTACTTGGGAGCCTTTGAAAGAAAACAATATACGTGATTTTTTCCTATTAACCCATAAAGTGATTTTCCGCAAAATACTGATTGAAGTTGCAGAAGCAATTGAAGAAATTGTTGCAAAAATGAATAAAGAAAGCTTGGAATGACATGTCACAACTAACTTTTATCCTTAGTGCTCTTTTACTGGTGATTGCAGTAATCATCGGACTAACCATTCACAACCGTTTGAAATTAAGACAGCAGGTACAACGAAATTGGGGCAAGCAGCCTCACCAGACCCGCTTAGATAAAGAAGAAAGTTTGAAAAAAGCCTGGCAGATTGAAAAAAATTTCCATCAATGGGAAAGTGAAATCGATGATATTACTTGGTATGATCTTGATTTATACATGATTTTTGATTTAATCAATGCCACTTATTCCAGTGTTGGCTCCGAGGCCCTTTATCAACGCCTGCGAAATTTTGATTTTCAACAGGACGATTTGGAGAGTATCATTACTTTTTACAAAGAACAGCCAAAAGTCAGAGAAGAAATCCAATATCTGTTTGCCCAATTGGGAAAGCAGGACAATAATTTTACCAAACAGTATTTAGCAGATGGCAATCACAAAAAAATGGGGCAGCCTTGGCTTTATTTGTCGCTTGGATTCCTGCCTATCGCCAGCCTACTTCTTGCTCTTTTTCAGCCTTTTTTAGGCATTATGCTACTGATTGGTTCTGTACTTTTTAATACTTGTTTTTATTTGGTGAAAAAAAATCAATTGGATACCGAACTGAATAGTATGCGGTATCTGGTTCAAACAATTGCAACGGCTGAAAAACTCAGCAAGCTAAAAGGACCTTGGCAAAGCGAACTACAAACATTGGTGCGCCCCTTGAAAGCCATTGCTCATTGGGGATTTTCATTTCGTTCAAAAGAAGCCAGCGAAGCCGATTTATTGTTTGATTATCTTAATATGATATTTATGATTCCGTTCATTGCTTACAATGTGGTAATCAGCCGCATCAGCAGTCATTCCGATAAAGCAATCAAGCTATGGAATCTCCTTGGAAAATTAGAAGTTGCCGCTGCAATTTTAAATTTCCGAACCTTTATGCCATTAACCTGTCAACCTCAGTTTAAAGAAGGCGGCGTGTCAGCCGAGAATAGTTACCATCCGTTAATCAATGGTGCGGTCGCTAATCCTGTCAATTGGCAAAAAAATACGCTGGTCACCGGTTCCAACGCTTCTGGAAAATCTACCTACGTGAAAAGTATCGCCCTTAACTGTATTCTTGCACAAACCATCAATACAGCGATTGCCGAGAGCTTTACGTTGCAACGGGGACATGTTTTGACCTCAATGGCAGTGGAAGACGATTTATTCGAAGGTGACAGCTATTTTGTGGCGGAAATCAAATCTATCAAGCGCCTCTTGTCTCAGGTCGAAAAAGGCACCCGTTGCTACTGCTTCGTAGACGAAATTCTAAAAGGAACCAACACTGTTGAACGAATCGCCGCCTCTTCTAGCGTTGTCAGTTGGCTGGATAAATACCCAAGTCTTGCATTTGTGGCCACACACGATATCGAATTAACGGAAATTTTGAAAAACAAATGTGAAAATCTACATTTTGAAGAACAGGTTACAGAAGAAAGTGGCATCGCTTTTGATTATCTTCTCAAATATGGTCCAGCCACCAGCCGCAATGCCATCAATTTATTGAAAGTTCTCCATTATCCAACATCTCTTGTCAGCCAAGCTATGGAGGAAGCCCATTATTTTGATGACCATCGAACATGGCAGATTATCGAATAAAAAGCACCAGACCAACGATCCATTTATGATCGAGGTCTGGTGCCTTTTTCTATTCAAAAAATGTTTGCTGCAGGCTGTATTGTTTTCCTGCTAAAATATCGTATTGAATCATTTGATAAGCCTGATAAATTTCTTCCTGCTGCTTGTTTAGCTGCATTTCTTTTTTCCACGTACCTTTTTGCTGATACATTCCCTTTTCAAAAGCGGGCAATTCTTTTTCCAATGCTAACAGCAATTCATAAAAACCAGTTGTTGGCTGTTGGGTCTGTTCCATCAATGTAGGAGCAAAATAAAAAGGACTGGTGATACTATCTTGGTCTTTTGTTAATTCATCTTTTGAATCATACATCAAAAATTGGGTTTCATGAAGGGTTGCACCAGCATTTTTCTCTTGAATCGCCTCCGAGTAGATGCCCGGCAGATGATCTCCCCAAAAAACTACCACCGTTCGTCGAGAAAGACTATCCAATTGTTGCAAGAATTCCTTTAATGCCTCACTACTGTAAGCAACATCTTGCAAATAGTTTTCCAATGATGCCGTGTTGTCATTGCCGGTTGCAGTGTATGGGATATTCTCATATTTGCCGTTATAAGGCATATGGGTTTGCATCGTGACTAAATGGACAAACTGCGGATCATCACTGTCTAATAGCGAAAGCACTTCTTTATAGGCGGATTCATCCGAAATGTAAGGATTTTTTTGAATTTTATCTGTATAAGTCATCGTGTCTTGATCCAAGAAAGAATCAAATCCTAATACATTGTACACATCTTTTCGTTTATACATTGAGGTATCGTAGGGATGGATCGCCGTTGCCTGATAATCCTTTTGTTTTAAAAAGGAAACCAGTGAAGGCAATTTTTCCAGCTTGGGAACCAATAATGTATAGGGCGTCGTCATTTGCGGATTGAACAATTCCATCGAAAAACTGGTCAATGCTTCAAATTCAATGTTAGCTGTTCCCCCACCATAATTTTGGGACAACATTTTTCCACTATAGGTTTTGTCAGCAACTTCGTAATAATCCTTCAACGGATCACCGGTAATCGTTAATCCCTTTAAATGACTAGGATCAGAAAAACTTTCACTCATCACGTAAACGATATTCGGCTTTTCCTCTGTACGATTTGCATTTTTGGTTTCTGCTTGTGCTTGGTACGTCTTCGTGATTTCTTTAATCGTTGCTTTTGAATAATTTTCCGGCTGATCCATAGGTACCACCCGCAAATTATAAAGAAAGCCACCAATAAAACCAGTATTGTAATAATTCATTTTCTGTGAATAGGGAATCCATAGTGCGGTTCGATTGTATGCCTTACGCAGTAGATTACTGGAACTGTTGAAATGACTGATATAAAACAAAGACAGCACTGACACTAACAGCACTGATCCTCGCCAAAACTGTGCTTTTTTTGACAAATGTCGGCTGCGGTAAATGCTCCAAATCAACGCGGCAATCGCCAAGGCTGCTAGAAGCAACACAAATACAAAAGCGCCAGTTCCGACCATTTCTCGTAATAAGCCCAATTGAGTCACCATTTTTAAATCATCGGGATAAATCGGTTCTTGGCGATAAATCATTTTTAAATGATCCGCATAGCCCAGCACACCAATCAATACCGTATAAAATAAAGCTGCAAAGCCTAACGACCCCGCCACACTTGCCAAAAAGCCATAAAAAATCAGCAACACCAAACTGCCTAAGAAAAATTTTTCTGTATGCCAAGAAAAAGCAAATTTCAGCGCCAGCGTAAGAGAATGATTGTTTTGACTCCATTGCAAATAAAGATTGCTGAGGATTACCAATGCCAGAATTGCTACTGCCAGTAGAATTTTTTTTGTTAAATGATATTTTTTCATGCCTCAAGTCCTAACTTTTTTTTCATTACTTTATGTATTTTAGTCGTTCCTATTTTGAAAGTAAAGGCAGAGAGCTGAACCCCCAATAAATTTTAAAAAAGGACGAGATAAAATCCACCGATTTTATCTCGTCCTTTTGTCGCTGTTGACGGAGTCTTCCCCAAAACTCCTATCTTTATTATAAAATAGGAGTTGTTATTAAGCAAAGTTTTTACTCAGAGACCTTATTTCCTTATTTCTTCCAAAAATCGTCCAGCAAACTGATAGGTAAATGACGTTTATGTTGCGTTTTTTTCCACCAATTTTCGATGATGCGCTGCGCATCCGGTGCTATTGTTTTTCCTTCAAGATAATCGTCAATCTCTTCATAGGTCACACCCAATGCCGCTTCATCTGCCAACAATGGCTTGTCCTCTTCCAAATCAGCAGTAGGGATTTTTAAATACAACGCTTCTGGTGCTCCCAATGTTTGCAAAAGCTTCCTTCCTTGACGTTTATTCAACCGAAACAGAGGCAAAATATCTGCACCGCCATCACCAAATTTTGTGAAAAAGCCAGTGATATTTTCTGCCGCATGGTCGGTACCAATCACGGCGCCATTTCTGGCACCGGCAATTCCATACTGAGTAATCATACGTTGCCGAGCTTTGATATTGCCTTTGTTAAAATCTGAGATTGAAATATTTTCCGCTTCTAAAGCAGCAACTTGTGCATCCACGGCTTCTTTGATATTTACTCGCAATTCATTATCCGCATGAATAAAAGCCAACGCTGCCATAGCATCCGCTTCATCCACCTGTTCACCATAAGGCAGACGGACTGCGATAAATTGATAGCTGTCATCCCCGGTCTCTACTCGCATCTCCTCCATTGCAAGCTGCGCTAAACGACCGGCTAAAGTTGAATCCTGTCCACCGCTGATTCCTAAGACAAAGGTTTTCAAGAACGGATACGCCCGTAAATATTCTTTCAAAAATTCCACACTCTTGCGAATTTCTTCTTCTGGATTGATTTGTGGTTGAACGCCTAATTGCTGGATGATTTCTTGTTGCAAAGTCATTCAAATACCCCTTTCTCCTGAGAAATTTTTGCCACTTGCTTGCGGACTTTATCCATCGTTGCCATTTTATGATTCCAACAATCTGTTGAAAGATCCACTGGATATTTTTGCGGATTCAAATCACGCTTATATTCTTCCCACAAGGAATCCAAGCAATCTTGCGCATAATTTTTGATATGTTCCAAATCAGGCAACGAATAGATTAATTTCCCATCAACAAAAATGTCCTGTAAAACAGGTCGTGCCACAAAATCCCGCACCGTTTTATTGATATAAGTATGCACAGGATGGAACATAAAAATCTCGCTTTCTTCCCGTGGATCTTCATCCCAAAGAGTGATGTAATCCCCTTCTGACTTGCCGTCTTTTTTGCGGGTGATTCGCCAGATTTGTTTCTTACCCGGAGTCGTTACTTTTTCCGTGTTGCTGGATAGCTTGATGGTATCAATCATTTGTCCATGCTCATCTTCAATCGAAACCAGTTTATACACGGCACCCAAAGCTGGCTGGTCGTATGCAGTAATCAGTTTGGTTCCTACTCCCCAGACATCAATTTTAGCTTTTTGCATTTTTAAGCTTAAAATCGTCGTTTCATCCAGATCATTTGATGCATAAATTTTAGCTTCCGTGAAACCTGCGTCATCCAACTGCTCCCGCACTTTTTTTGAAATATACGCCATGTCGCCACTATCGATTCGAACACCTAGAAAATTGATTTTATCTCCCATTTCCTTTGCAACCTTGATGGCCATCGGTACGCCCATCTTCAAGGTGTCGTAGGTATCCACAAGAAAAACACAATCTTTGTGGGTTTTGGCATAAGCCATGAAGGCATCGTAATCATTGCCATAGGATTGAACTAGCGAATGGGCATGGGTTCCACTGGCTGGGATACCGAAAATTTTTCCTGCCCGCACATTGCTGGTTGCATCGGCTCCGCCAATATACGCTGCCCGGGTTCCCCAAATTGCCGCATCAACCTCTTGCGCCCGTCGTGAACCAAATTCCAATAAAGGCTGCTCACCAATCACAGATTTGATTCGTGCAGCTTTCGTCGCAATCAACGTCTGGAAATTCACCATGTTCAAAATCGCGGTTTCCACCAATTGCGCTTGTGCCAAAGGTCCTTCTACTTGCAGAATAGGTTCGTTGCTGAAAACCAAATCTCCTTCTAAAGCAGAACGAACCGTACAAGTAAATTTAAATTCCTTTAAATAAGTCAGAAAGCCTTCCGGATAACCACCGACTTCCCGTAAATAATCAATATCTGATGAAGAAAAACGCAAATTTTCCAAATAATGGACCAGTCGTTCCAAACCGGCAAAAATCGCATAGCCGTGATTAAAAGGCATGTCACGGAAATAGCATTCAAAAACAGCATGACGCTCTGCTCTTCCCAACTCCCAATAAGTTTGCATCATGTTGATTTGGTATAGATCTGTGTGCAGTGTTAAACTATCGTCTTGATAAAGTTTTTGCATTGTTCTACTCCCTTGTTTATATTCTTGTGTCCTATTATAACAAAAAAAATTTATTTTCCTTCTTTTTATGTCTAAATGGTGGAAATTCCTTGAGAAGCGCTGAAATTTTTCTGAAAAAATGCGCAAATAAAAAATCGACCACCCAAATCGGGGCCGATTTCTATGTAAGTTTTTTTACTCGTTGTTAGGTTCCTTCTGATCCATTTCAATCAAAATAATGTCCTTACGAGGTTTGGAAAAGGAAAAGCCTGCTGCTTCCATTTCCTGTTTCACGTTGACCTTGATTTTTACATCCTTGCGATCTGCTTTTAGCAGCCGATGAATCACAGTATCGACCTCTTCTCGTTTGATCTTTTTCTTGCTATCGATCAAAACGATACGAATCTTATCAAAAGTATCTGCGTAAATAACATGGATACGATCTAATGTATATAGTTTATAATACTTGAAAGCTAAATCGTTGAAAATAAATTTCGTGATATTCGGATATAAATTCTCAAGATTCAGGTTTTTGTTGATTGGTGTTTCAATTAATTTCATAAATCATTTCCTTTCTTTGATTCTTGTACAACTGACAACAGTTTTCACTTCCGTTTGTTCTCTCCTTAGTATAACATAAAAAAAAGAAAATTTTTTTCTTGACCTTCTCGTTACGTCAAGGTTTATGCTATATATGTCAGGAGGAATTCACATGGAATACACCATCAATCATTTAGCAAAACTTTCCGGGGTCAGCAGTCGTACCCTGCGATATTATGATGAGATCGATTTGCTGAAACCGAAACGAATCAACTCATCAAATTATCGAATCTACGGAAAAGAAGAAGTCGATCGTCTGCAACAGATTTTATTTCTAAGAAAATTCGGTATCCGTCTGGAGGTCATCAAAGACCTGCTGCAGCAGCCAGATTACGATGTCACCGTTTTATTAGACGACCAGTACCAACGCCTGCTTGCACAAAAAAATGAATTGGAAAACCTTCTGAACACCTTAGAAAAAACCATTGATTATTACAAAGGAGAACACACCATGACAGACAAAGAAAAATTTGACGCTTTTAAACAAGAAAAACTACAAAAAAACGAAACGACCTATGGTGAGGAAATTCGTGAAAAATACGGTGAAGAAGTCGTTGCCCAATCCAACAAAAAATGGGCAGCTATGACCGAAGACCAATATGCTGCATTGCAAGAAGCAGAACAAACGATGATCGCTGCTTTAAATGAATTGCTGTCACAAGATGCAGTTGATTTAGATAGCCAAGAAGCAAAAACTGTTTTTGAAGCCCACAAAAAATGGCTGACGATTGCTGCTCCATATTATAATGCAGAATACCATCGAAATTTAGCAGACATGTATGTTGCCGATGAACGCTTCGCCAAATACTATAACGACCAAACCAGTCAAAAATCAGTTGATTTGATTCGCGACATTATTTATCACTACACCGCAAAATAGGAATTAGATGCCACTACTTTACATTAAACTTTAAACTAGCAAAAAATACTCCGAAGCCTGCACCGCCTCGGGGTATTTTTTTTTGCGATATCATCATGTTCGTGGAATAAAAGTATAAGGAATGCGAATCTGCTCCTGTCGATTTTCATAAAACAATCGAAAAGCAGCAGCACCACAAGCTGGTAAATGATGATCAATCGTAGAAAAATTCATAACCTGACTGATTAGAAGATTCTCTCTCCCGACTACCAGGGGCGAGGCTTCCTTCTCGTAACTCTTTTTTATGACCGCCGCAATTTCATCCCCATTAGTAAAAATTCCGTCCACTTTTCCATGGAAAAATTCTGCTGCTTGCAACCCATCTTCGGCAATCACACAATCCCAAAAAACCAACGAATCATCGAAAGCAAAAATCTCCTTACACAATTCTATGGTTATTTGGGAGTTGAAACTCATTTTGCCACTGCGTCCCAGCGTGACACCTAAACGTTGAACTCCTTGTGCTTTCATAAAAAGCAACGCTTCTTTAATAGAAGGTTTGCGATCAATAAACGCACTGGAAACGTTCGATCCGGGCAATTCTTCACAAAAAATAATTTTTCCATACTGTTGATAATGCAACACTTTTTCGAGCAAATTAGCACGAGAGGTAATAATCAGCCCGTCAAAGCCTTTCGCCGCGAACTCATCCAGATACCCCAACTCAACATCAGGATCATAATTTGTGGGCAGCAAAGTCACCTTGTACCCTTCTTTAAAAGCCGCTTGAATAATCCCGCTAACCAATTGATCAAAGTACGGATGGTCAGTAAATGGCACGATGACCCCGATATTTTTCGTTTTGCCATAGCTCAAATTTCGAGCCGTTCGGTTAGGAATATACTGAAGCTCCTTCATGATCGCCAAAACTTTTTGTCGTTTCTCTTCATTGACGTAGGGATAATCATTGATTACTCGAGAAATCGTTGAAACAGAATAGCCGGTTAGTTTTGCGATGTCGCGAATATTTGCCATAGCTTTTCACCTATCCATAAATACTTGTTTGTAAATAGTCTATCACACCTTTGCCACATTCAAAAAAGCGATACTCTTCGTTTTCATACGTAAAACACAACCGCTGAGAGCCAAAAAATTGTTCCATCCGCAATTCTTTGATTTCAGACAACTTGATTCGTTTGTGAATTGGCTTAATCAACCCTTGCGGACTCGTTAATTGTAAAACCTCATCCTTGATTGTCAGATAAACAAAATAGTAATCCACACCTAGCTGATCGTTGACTTCAATATACGTGTTCATTCCTCTCATCCTCCTTTTTCTTGAGTATAGAGTATGAAACGCGTATCAGAACAAGCAGTTTCTTTTAGAATCCACAAAAAAAGCAACTCGCTGGAATATGTTGTGTTCCTAGATTTATGCTATATCTGCTAAATAAACAATTAAACCATATGTTTCTTTATATTTTTAGGTATCATTACAACTTCAGTAGTTAAGTCTACTGGTATAAATGTGGTATCAATACACTCTTTCCAGTACGCTAAATGTTTTTTATCTATCCAATCCTCAGATTCTTCAACTTCTTGACCGCCTTTTCCCTGTACAGAATACCAGTACAGATATTCTTCTCCATCTACTACCTCTCTAAATATCGTTTCTATAAACATTTTTTCTTTTTCAAGAGTAATCAGCGTCTCTTCCATGTTCTCATTTAAAAATAGTAACCATTCGTCTACTATTTTTGATTTTCCAGTTTTCACTTTAAAACGTGTCAGTTCAATATTTGGCATACTAAAACTCCCAAGATAAATAAATTTTTGATATTGCCACTATATCATGTTACATCTTTCAGAATCCACAAAAAAAGCCGCAAATTTTTCATTTGCGACTTTCCTGATTTCTTAGAAAATTACATCATACCGCCCATGCCAGTTGGGTCCATAGCTGGAGCAGCAGGTGCTGCTGGTTCTGGTTTGTCGGCAACGACTGCTTCAGTAGTTAATAATAAAGCAGCAACAGATGCAGCATTTTGTAGCGCTGAACGGGCAACTTTCGTTGGGTCAACGATTCCTGCTTCGACCATGTTTACCCATTCACCGGTTGCAGCATTGAAGCCCATGCCCAATTCTGCATGTTTTAATTTGTCGATGATTACGGAACCTTCGTAACCAGCATTTTCAGCGATTTGACGAACGGGTTCTTCTAAAGCACGAACCACGATTTTCACGCCAGTTTCAACGTCACCTGAAGCTTCAATTTGTGAAACTTTATTGATGACATTTACTAAAGCTGTTCCCCCACCGGAAACCATGCCTTCTTCTACTGCAGCACGAGTTGCATTTAATGCATCTTCAATTCGCAATTTCATTTCTTTTAATTCTGTTTCAGTTGGCGCACCAACTTTAATAACTGCTACACCGCCAGCTAATTTAGCCAAGCGTTCTTGTAATTTTTCACGATCAAAATCTGATGTCGTGTCAGCAATTTGATTTTTGATTAATTGTACTCGAGAAGCTACGGCATCTTTTCCACCGGCACCTTCAACGATTGTTGTATTGTCTTTGTCTACAACAACTTTGCTTGCTTGACCAAGATTTTCGATTGTTGCATCTTTCAATTCAAGACCAAGATCTTCCGTAATTACTGTTCCACCAGTTAAAACAGCGATATCTTCTAACATTGCTTTACGGCGGTCCCCAAAACCTGGTGCTTTTACAGCAACTACATTAAAGGTTCCACGAATTTTGTTCAAGACCAAGGTTGGTAAAGCTTCACCGTCTACATCATCGGCAATAATCAACAATGGTTTTGATTGTTGTAGGATTTGTTCTAACAATGGTAATACATCTTGAATGTTTGAGATTTTTTTATCTGTAATCAAAATGTAAGGATTATCCAAAACAGCTTCCATTTTATCGTTGTCCGTTACCATGTATTGAGAAAGGTAGCCGCGATCAAACTGCATTCCTTCAACAACATCTAATTCTGTTTCGATTCCTTTTGATTCTTCAATAGTAATGACACCGTCGTTGCCAACTTTTTCCATCGCATCTGCAATGTAGTTACCAACTAATTCACTGCCAGAAGAAACAGCACCTACTTGTGCGATGGCTTCTTTTGAATCAACGATGGCAGAAATACTGTGCAATTCTTCAACTGCTGCTTTTGTTGCCAATTCAATCCCACGTCGAATGCCTAAAGGATTAGCACCGGCAGTAACGTTTTTCAATCCTTCACGAACGATTGCTTGCGTCAACACAGTAGCAGTAGTTGTTCCGTCACCAGCGATGTCGTTGGTTTTTGAAGCAACTTCAGAAACTAATTTTGCACCCATATTTTCGAAATGATCTTCCAATTCGATTTCTTTGGCGATCGTCACGCCATCATTTGTAATCAATGGTGAACCGTAAGATTTTTCTAAAACAACATTCCGTCCTTTTGGTCCTAAGGTCACTTTTACTGTATTTGCTAATTTATCTACCCCGCGAAGCATTGCTGCACGAGCGTCTTCTGAGAATTTGATATCTTTTGCCATTTTTATTTCACCTCAAGTTTTTTTATTCTACGATTGCGATAATATCTTTTCCTGCCACAATCAAATATTCTTTGCCTTCAAATTTTACTTCAGTACCAGCATATTTTTCAAACATGACTTGGTCGCCGACTTTTACGGACACAGGATCTTTTTCGCCGTTATCTAACGTACGTCCTTCACCAACCGCAACAACAGCACCGGTTTGTGGTTTTTCTTTAGCAGCGGATGCTAATACGATCCCGCCAACTGTTTTTTCTTCCTCTTTTGCGACTTCAATGATAACACGATCGCCTAATGGTTTTAACACGATAAATCCCTCCATTAAATCTATACTTAATCTTTGATTAGCACTCTCGATTATCGAGTGCTAACCTACAAGATTTATATTACTCATTTTGTTTGAACATTGCAAGTTTTTTTGTCTACTTTTTAGCGCTTTCTCCTTTAAAGGGAGTTTCATTGTTTCCTCTATCTCCTTACGTTATAATAATGAATAATTATCTGACACAACTTATTACTTTACTAAGAGGGAGAATTCTATGTCATTAAATAAATACACTTTTTTTACGATTTTCTGTTATGGTCTGGCTTTCTTTATTCCCGCTTTTTTTCCTACACCGGATCAGGCGATTCTAGCGACTACGGTGACCTATCTTACCGGCGCTTTGCTGATGATTTTTCTTTACCAAAAACAAACAGAACCCCTTCTTCATGAAAAAAAAGTTTCTTCAAAACTTGCCATTTTACTTTGGGGACTCGGCGGAATTTTTATTGCTCTGTTATTGCAAGCTGTCGCTACATCCATTGAAGGGATGTTTGGACAAACCACTCCTTCAGAAAATACGCAAAACATTATTAGTATCATCATCCAACGACCTATTTTTGCTATTGCCGTGACGATCGGCGGACCAATCATGGAAGAATTCGTTTTTCGCCGGGCAATCTTAGGCTTTGTCTCTAAGCACTTTTCTTTTTGGATCGGTGTGGTGGTCAGTTCCTTAGCGTTTGCCTTTGCTCATAACGATGGCCATTTGCTGGTTTATTTCCTGCTAGGTAGTTTTTTTGCTTGGCTGTACGCACATACCGGAAAAATTTGGACTTCGATCATTACTCATGTTGGAATGAATGCTTTGGTGGTACTTGTTCAATTATTTGCCCAGTCTCAGTCTTAATAAACAAACAAAGCTTTTGACAAAAAAATAGCTTCCTTCTACACTAAACCTAATCTTATTATCCAAGGAGGAATAACCATGAAAATCGCAATTATCGGCGCAACCGGTCATGCCGGTTCATTTATTTTACAAGAAGCAGTAAACCGTGGAATAGAAGTTACAGCAATCGTACGTCATCCAGAAAAACTCGCTACTGGAATTCCTTATCTACAAAAAGATTTATTTGATTTAACCACGGAAGATTTACAAAAATTTGATGTCGTTGTGGATGCCTTCAATGCACCTCAAGGCAAAGAAGAACTGCATCAAACCAGTATCGATCACCTGTTAAGTATTTTGGCACCTACTACCACGCGTCTACTAGTCGTTGGTGGGGCTTCTTCTTTGTTTATCGATGAAGAAAAAACACAACGCATGATTGATGGTGTACCAACGGATGCGCCTTTTTATCCAACTGCCCACAACATGTACCTTGCATTATTGGAATTGAAGAAGGATACAGAAGTTAACTGGACATATCTCAGCCCAGCCGCCTTTTTTAACCCAGATGGTCAACGTACCGGCACCTACCAATTGAATGATGATCGCCTGATTAAAAATACAGCCGGAAAAAGTGAAATTAGCATGGCGGATTACGCTATCGCTTTGTTAGATGAAATAGAAAATCAACAACACGTGAAAGAGCACATCAGCGTTGTTAGCCGATAAGCTCAAAAAAAGCACTGAAATTTAAAAATTTCAGTGCTTTTTTTATACGGCAAATAAATCCGTTGCTTTATCTGGATCTGTATCGTAGACTTCAAAGATTTCTCCGACACCTAAATCATGTTCCTTGAGTGTGGTTTCCATCGTCATATGTGCCAATTCTTTGATATTGTTTTCTTTACTTAAATGACCTAGATAGATTCGCTTTGTGTGATCACCAATAATATCGGTCATCACCAACGCCCCATCTTCATTGGACAAATGTCCACGATCACCAAGTATTCGCTGCTTCAAACTCCAAGGATAAGGCCCCATCCGTAGCATTTCTAAATCATGGTTGCTTTCAACCAGATAAGCATCTGCATCACGGATGATTCCACGAACATGATCGCTGCAATAGCCGGTATCCGTTAGCATCACAAAGGACCGACCATCTTTATAAAAACGGTAAAATTGGGGTGCTGCGGCATCGTGAGAAACCCCAAAACTTTCAATATCCATATCCCCAAAGGTCAACACTTTGCCCATTTCAAAGATATGCTTTTGTTCTGTTGCAATATTCCCAATCATCCCGTCCATTGCTTGCCAAGTTTGTTCATTGGCATAAACATCTAACTTATATTTTCGAGCCATGACTCCAACTCCGTGAATATGGTCACGGTGCTCATGAGTCACTAGCAACGCGTCTAAATCTTCCGGTTTTTTTCCCACTTCAGCGAGTAACGAAGTGATTTTTTTCCCGCTCAGACCAGCATCGACTAATATTTTTTTTTGATTGCTTTCAATATACAGTGAATTACCAGAACTGCCGCTGGCTAAAATACTGATTTGAAAAGCACTACTTTCTGACATGCGGCTGACTCCCTCTCTTTAACAACTTGCTCCATTATACATAGCTTTTTAAGAATTTTCTACCTTCTGCAATGTATTATTTGTGATGATGCGGTTACTAAAGGCATTCACCATTTCTACTTGAACCAAATCATCACCAGTTTTTATCGCAACAAACCAAGCTGGCACGTACACATTTTTTTCCCGTACCTTCAAAATTCGCGTATAGGCCAGTTGCCGCCAAACAATTCGTGATTTGCTGGGAATTTTATTATTGATATACAGCGTATTTATTGCATCTTTTTCTGTATACAAGGTCATCTTTTCCCGTAACTTTTCAATTTGTGAAAGGTGTGTCTGGGTGTACCGGGCAATTTTTAACAAATCATCAACTTTCTCCAGCGAAATCGTTACACGACTTGTAGGATCGTTGAAGGGAATCGTTTCAAAAGTTTGTGCTGCCACGACTTCTGGGTATTCCTCATCTGTCAGGGAATAATTTGGCAGATACTCGTACTCGGTTCCAAATAGAATCTGACTTTCTTTACTTAAAAAGTTTTTCAGTGCGGATTCGGTTTTCTTGTCATCGCTGATATAATAGTTCTCACTAGTAACATGTGTCAACTCATCGTCCTCGACCGTCGTTCCATTTTGCAACGACTGATTCTCCGCATCCTCTTCCAATATTTGTGCCAAATCCGTTTGCTCACCACTCAAATAATAGCCTTCAAGCTTTTCATTTGATAATTCGCCGCTATATTTTATTTTATCCGAAGCTAATCGCTGTTCAATATCGATTTTTTGGTTAGACATAGAGACATTGTTTTCATCACTTTGAGCATCATGATAGAGACTGAAAAGGAAAATATTTAAACCCAGAAACGCGAGAAAAAAGATCCATTCGATTTTCTTAAAATCCAATTACTCCGCCTCCGTTTCACTTAATTGGGTCACTAATTTTTTATAAGGATACCAAGTTTCATCGTATTTGATGTACCAGGTTGGTACCAGATCTACCACGCCATTTGTATCCTTGATATCCTGCCATTGATAACCAATAATCATAGAGCGGATTTGTTCCCGATTGCCCCCAGCAGCAAGAATCTGATCAATGATCGTTTCATTATTTGCCAATTCGATTTCTTCTTCTGAAGGAATCGGCACTTGAATCGTATTCAAACTAGTCTGAATATGCACTGGCAATCCATCGCCGCTCTTATCTTCAGAGATCGTCAAATTGATCTCTCCGCGAATATCTTCACTAAACACCGGAAAGCCTTCCACAAAAATTCGATAATTTGCCGTATCCTTACTGCGGTCAAAAAAGCGGACATTACCTAAATTAGTTCCTAATCGGCTGATAAAATGAAAGCTTTGGGAATAAATATCCGTGCTGTCTTCATCCGGCAACAATTCTCCACGAAAATCCACTAATTGTTGTTCTTGCTGAATTGTCATATTTTCCGAACCATCATACAATACGACATCTTGACTGTCCTCATTACTTTTTACATCTGCAGCGTCCTTAAAAAAGGCATCGCGAAAAACAGTATAGGCCTGTGAAGAAGAGATATAGCTGTACATCTTCATTTTCACCGGTTCTTTTAAATTAAACTGCAGATTTTGCAGACGATTTTCCTTTGTCATCGCTGTCCAAGTTGTTTTCGCTTGTTCAAGTACCTCTTGAAAATCGGTTTGATCAAACGCCATCGCCGCTTTCGTGATTTGATACCGTTTCACATTGATGAAGCGAATTTCCTTTTGTTCAAAATCAAGCTGCACTTTCGTAAAATACCCATCTGCACTTTTTTCACTGCTGTTTAAATCAAACATCGTGAGATATTCCTGCAGAGAAAACGGACCGACATAATCCAGCTCAATTCCCCGTTGAATATCCGCCTGTTCTTGAAATTCATCAAAACTATCATAGGTAGTAGTCGCTAATTTTTCAATCTTTGCAGAAGTAATCAGCGGTTGTAGTTCAGAAATCAAGGTTTCTGATGTCGTTTGCTGAATGTCTTCTCCATCGATCCAAGAAACACTCAAGGGCATAAATACATCCGAAGCCTTGCGATAGTTTTGTGTGGCGATAACTTGATTCATGGTTTGTTCGTGAACCGTTCGATTGGAAGGACTCAGCCAAATCACATAAGAAAAGTACAAACTCAACGCAATCAGCAAAATCAGACCGAGACGAATAAATTTTTCAGATAATTTCATTCCCACCAGTCCCCCTCATACGGTTCATACGGTAACGTAATGTAAAATGTCGAGCCTTTTCCTTCCTTACTATCCGCCCAAATAGCGCCACCATGCGCTTTCATCACTTCACGCGAAATAGCTAATCCCAGACCAGTCCCCCCTTGTCGGCGGGCCCGTGCTTTATCCACACGGTAAAAACGGTCAAAGACACGAAACAGATCTTTTTTCGGAATTCCCAATCCTTGGTCACTGATACTTAACATGATGTTGTTGTGGGTTTCTACTAGACGAACTTTAATGATTCCACCATCTGGAGAATATTTGATGGCATTATTCATGATATTGTCGATCACTTGGATCATTTTATCCGGATCAATTTCCACCCATAATTCTCGTTGTGTAAATTCCCGTTGAATCACGTATTTTTTCTCTTGATTCGTTACCATCATGTCAAAACGATCCAACACAAAACTCAGCAATTCATTGAAATTCACATATTCCAATTGTAGCTGGGCATTGCCACTATCCATGCGAGACAAACTCAGCAAATCATTGATCATCCGGATCATCCGATCGGTTTCATCCAAGGTTACTTTAAGAAAATTAGGAGCGATTTCTTCATCTTTCCACGCGCCTTCACTCAAAGCTTCAATGTAACTGCGCATGCTGGTCAACGGTGTCCGCAATTCGTGGGAAACATTAGAAACAAATTCTCGACGTTCCTGCTCCGTTTTTTCTTGCTCCGTTACATCATGCATTACAGCAACTAAACCACTAATAAACCCTGATTCTCGACGAATCATCGAAAAATCGGTGCGCAAAATAATCGTACCCCGATCAGCGGTTTCTCGTTCAATCAAAATTTCGTCAGGATTTTCAAGGATTTTTCGCAAAGTATATTCTTCTTCAATATCCAATAATTCCAGCATTGATTGACCAATCACATCTTCGCTTTGAACATTTAAAAGCATCAATGCCATCTCGTTGATCGTAATAATTTTTCCCCGACGATCTGCGGCAATTACACCATCCGTCATGTGAGACAACACACTGTCTAATCGGTTACGTTCCGACTCCATTGCATCCTGTGTTTCTTCAATCCGCTCAGCCAGCTGATTGAAGGTTTCAGCCAATTGTCCTAATTCATCTTTTCCATGAACAGCAACTTTTCGACTATAATCTCCCCGGGCAATCCGCAACGCTTGCTCTCGCATTTCACCGATTGGCTGCGTAATCGAGCGAGAGACCAATACCGCAACAATCATTGAAATTGCCGCAGCAATCAACGAAGCCGTGACAAAAATCAATGCTGTATCATAAATTTCCTGATATTTTTTTTCTATATCACTTTTCACGTACAAAACGCCGATTGCAGCATCCCCCGTGGGTGACTGAATCGGTTGTACAATAATGTACACTCTTTTTCCTGTGGCTTCATCAATCGCCCGTTTGGCAGTAAAATCGGTGGTATCTTGGTAATCATTTTTTTTGCCAATCGTACTTTTGTCGGCAGCATTAGTCGTCGCACGGACAATTCCTTTTTCATCCACCACCCGCATTTCGATCATGTCAGAAGACATTGTATTGTCCAAAATACGTTGGATTGTAGCGTCTGCCACTGTGGTATCAGAAGCATCTTTTTTACTCAACTCCGAACCAACCGTTCCGGCAAGGCTGGAAACCTGCTGATTCATATTCTTCGTAAAATTATCGATCGTTGAGTTTTCCAATCCGCGAATAAAATACGCCCCGATAATCTCGATTGAAATTAACAAAATCAAGATAAATGCGAGGGCGATTTTAAAGTTCACTGATTGAAAAAAGCGAACTTTTTTCTTCATAAATTGTCTACTCCTGTTCCGGGCTTCTTAAATAATAACCAACTCCGCGGCGAGTAACTAGGTAATTAGGATAGCTGGGTCTGTCTTCGATTTTTTCCCGTAATCGGCGAACCGTTACGTCTACTGTCCGTACATCCCCAAAATAATCATAGCCCCAAACCGTTTGCAGCAAATGTTCTCGTGTCATCACTTGACCGATATGTTTGGCAAGATAATGCAGCAATTCGAATTCTCGGTGTGTCAATTCAATGGCTTCTCCATTTTTTGTCACCATATAAGCATCTGGATGAATCGTTAAATCTCCGATAGTCAAATCAGAATTTGGTGCTTCCTCGGCTTCTTTTGCTGCAGAGGAACCTCGGCGCAGATTTGCTTTTACTCGGGCAACCAATTCACGATTTGAAAATGGTTTGGTTACATAATCGTCTGCCCCTAATTCAAGTCCTAAAACTTTATCGATTTCTGAATCTTTTGCCGTTACCATGATAATCGGCATGTCATAATTTTTTCGAACTTCACGAGCAACTTCCAAGCCATCAATTTTTGGCAACATCAAATCCAGCAAAATTAAATCTGGTTCTACTTCTTTTACTTGTTCTAAAGCCTCTTCGCCGTCATAGGCAGTATAGACCTCGTATCCTTCTTTTGTGAGATTGAACTTGACGATATCTGAAATTGGCTTTTCATCGTCAACAACTAATATTTTTTTCACAAAAAGTCACCTCTCGATCTTTTTTGTCTTACCCATTATACCTTATTTTCAATGGGTTTTCATTAATACATCCGTTATTTACCATTTTCCTAAGAAACGAACCTATTCTGATTCTCTTCTTTTTTCTTACTATAAAGTTCCTTCTCTATCTATTATAACTTAAAAGTTGGGGAAAAAGAAAAACCAGCCACAGATGAGTGACTGGCCAAGGGAAGAAAATGAAAAGAAAAGTTTGGGTTATTGGGTATGAATAGAATATAGCCTCGTTGACTTAACTGAAGCTTAAAGACAAAAATTTTTTATTTAAAATGCCTTGCTTTTACGAATTGGCAATGCTAAAATATCTAAGTGTTAAACAGATGGGCTGTTAGCTCAGTTGGTAGAGCAGCTGACTCTTAATCAGCGGGTCGTGGGTTCGAGCCCCCCACAGCCCATTGGGTGCCAAACCCATGGATAGACAAACGCCGGTGCGAAAGCATTTTGAAGACGTTTGTGCTATCCTCTTTTTTTATTGATTATTTCTGTTGACCTAAAAACCACTCTGAAAAATCAGAGTGGTTTTTTTCTTCTATTTTAAACCTTGCTAATCTTTGTCATTGCAGGAATATCTTCAATTACTTGATAAACCTCCGCATTAATTGAATCCATGTGTTCTTTAGACAAGAAGGGAATTAACGCATCATTCACATTTATCTTCGTTTTCTTTAGATAGTTACTGGTATAAAGTAATATCGCCGCATTTAATCCTAGTATGAAGAATCTGTAAATTTTACCATCCGCCATACAAATATTGAGATAAAACCCAATTCCCGGTTCTTCGATATAATCACTCGATTTGCCAATAAGAAAATCCAGACTCATGATTCTTTTCATATTTAATCTGTAAAGAACTTTATTCGTTCTTTTTAAAAATACACCGACAATTCTCCCGCTCTGTACAATGTCAATATATCCGTCTTTAATCATAATGGTGCAGTTGGTAGTCATTGCAAAATGTTTAAAAGAACTGATTGGATAGGAGCATCCATCAATATTGATCAATGCCGAAACTCTCTGATCATTTTCAAAAAAAGACTTCAAGTCATTGGTCAAAAGACTCAATGTCCAAGAATTATCCCTAAATTGCTGACTATAAACGACACTACCCTTTTTCCCAGAACTATTCATATGAAATCAGCCTTTCTTTTTTACCATGGTTATATTTTTTAACTATCTTAAAATAATCATGCCCAAGAAGAAATTCCATCGTTCACTACATATCAGGATTAATCAGCTAGATTATACCATTTAAGGTGGGAAAAACATAGGAAATGTCTCGCTTTTTTCCTGCTTATTTCAACACTACTCTTTCATTATTATCTTGTAAAAAATCTAATTTAAAGCTCTCTACATACAAAAAAAGAATTTACTGATAGGATAAAAGAAACTAGTTTAAATAGCATGAGCAATCTAAAATCAGCTAAATGAACAAAGGAGAATTTAAAATGGATGTAAAAGAACTAATTGAACGAAGCAATAAAATAAGAGAACGTTACCACGAATTAGAAGTAAAAAACCATGATCGTCCATGGACTGTCGAAGAAGATTTACTAGCACTTTCAAACGATATCGGAAACTTAAACCGGTTGGTTATGACAAAATTTGGCAGATACTATGATGAAACACCCTATAATTTGGAACATAAATTAGCTGAAACTATCTGGTGGTTAATTGAACTATCAAACCGATTAGATGTCGATATCGAATCAGAGCTAGAAAAATTTTTATCCGAAAAAGAAAAGCTGTAAAACCATTTAAAAGAATAGCTATCGCTTGTAGTGAGTATCCTTTTTTCTAAATTATATTACTAGGGAGGTAGTCGTATGTCGTCGTATTTGGGAAAGAAAGTGACAGTAAAAATGGATCGACCTCTAGGATCTAAACATCCAGAGCATAATTTTATCTATCCTTTAAATTACGGTTTTATTCCTGATACGCTTTCGGGTGACGGAGAAGAAATCGATGCCTATATTATCGGAGAATTCGAACCATTGGAGGTATACGAGGGATATGTTGTAGCAATAATAGAACGACTCAATGACACCGAAGATAAGTTGGTCGTTTGTAAAGAGTTAAACAAATACAGCAAGGAACAAATCCAAGCACTCGTAGAATTTCAAGAGCGCTTTTTTGACACTACAATACTTACTTATTGATGTAAGTAAAATACAGATTGTGGCATTCACACCTAAGAAAATATTTTCATAACCAAAATTTTCAACCAACTAGTGCGGCAGAATTCGGCTGCACTATTTTTATACAAAAAAAACCAGTCGCAGGAAACGACTGGTTAGGGAGAAAATGAAAAGAAAAGTTTGGGTTATTGGGTATGGATAAAGAATACCCTGCTTTGCTTAACCGAACCTTAACCTACGTGAATTAATTAAAATTTCCCCCAATAAGTTGTCCAAGTCTTTTCAATCCTTCCTGCGTATGTTATCATTTATCTAGTTTCAAAAACTAGATAAACCTATAAATAACTTCCATTAGATAATTTTAACAAACGGAGCTGATACAATGAACACGATTAAAACCGATTTGGCTAGTTGGGGATCAGAATTGGAAAAATTTCACTTGCCTCGTTGGGAAGCATTGCCTGATTTTAATTTGTATATGGATCAAGTGATTCAGTTGATTGATCAATACCTTTCCCAAGTCATTCAACCAGAAAAACACACCTTGTTGACCCCTTCGATGGTTAACAATTATGTCAAACTCGGTCTGATCCCAGCACCACAAAAAAAACGCTATACCCGAAAACATGTCGCTTTTTTAATAGCAATCACCATGCTTAAACAAATCCTGACGATTCCTGAAATCAAAGATGGGATCATTTTCCAAGGAAAAACTAGCGGCATTCAAGAAGCCTACAATATTTTTTGCCAAGAACAAGAACAAGCGATCTATCGTATCGGCGCCCATGCCCAAAGCCAAAGTTACAATGAATCTACAGAAACAGCCGTTGAATTCATTGCCGTTCGGGCGGCTACTTCCGCCTTTGCCATGAAAATGCTCGCAGAAAAAACAATTGCATTAGAAACAACCTATTTGAAGGAGGCACCTCATGAATAAAGAAAAAATTGCTCTTTTAGTGGATTCAGGTACTGATGTTCCCGCAGAAATCATGGCGGAAAATCATATGTACATGATTCCTTTAAAAATCATTTATAGCGATCGTGAATACATCGATAAAGTTGAAATCAGCGCAGAAGAAATTTACCAACGGCTTCCGCAAGAAATCCCCAGCACCTCATTACCATCCGGAGATGCTATCAATCAAATTTTTGATCAAATCAAAGCGGATGGCTACGAAAAAGTTTTGGGCGTGACAATCTCTGCAGGTTTAAGCGGCACCCATAACATCGTGCGGCTTTTAGGCGAACAGTATGATGGATTAGAAGTCTACGTCTTAGATACTAAAAATATTGGGATTGCTGCCGGTCTTCAGGCGATTCATGCCAATGAACTGCTGGAAGCCGGGTTATCCTTCAAGGAAATAATCTCTAAACTAGAAGCAGAGGTCAGCAAAAATACTGTTTATTTTAATGTGGCGACACTTGAATATCTACAAAAAGGTGGACGAATCGGTTTGGTCGCTTCCCTTTTAGGAACTGCTTTAAAATTAAATCCCATCATCTCTTGCAATGACGAAGGTGTCTACTACACCGTTGCCAAAGCACGTGGACGCAAAAAAAGTTTAGAAAAAACGATTGCCTTGATTCATAAGTTTGTCGGTGAACATAAAAATGTCCGACTTGCTGTTGCTCATGGCGGTGCTTATGAAGAAGCATTAGCTGTCAAAAAACAATTGCAACAGGATTTTCCTTGGGTAAAAGAATTTTACTTTGGTGAAATCTCTCCTGCGCTTGTTGTGCATACTGGTCCAGGCTTATTGGGTGTAGGTGCCCAGTTACTGGACTAAAGAATTTATTATGAAAAAAAAGCGAAGTCTCCTTTTGGGAAACTTCGCTTTTTTTATTTCACTTGTTCTTGTTTAACCGGACAACTTGACGTGCAGTCTTTGCAGCTGCCGCCACTTTTTTTCTGACGATAAACGATCCAGCCGGCACTACCAAAAATCAGAACACTCAACAAAAAAGTCGCCATCATCTTTCACTTCCTTTTACAATCTGCACAAATGGCAGTTTTTGTTCTTTTGGTTTACGAAGAATGGCAAACAGCATTCCTCCGGCGACGACAACTGCCAAAAACGTCCCCATCGTCCATGCACCGCCTTCAAAAAATACGTGACCAAATTGATACAATAGAAAACTGACGCCATAAGCTAACCCACATTGATAACCGATTGCCAACCATGTCCATTTCAAGCTTGCCATTTCCCGATGAATAGCACCGATTGCCGCAAAACACGGTGCACACAGTAAATTAAATGCTAAAAATGAATACGCAGCAGCAGGTGTAAAGTTCATTTGCATTTGTCCCCAAATTTCCGTACCGTTTTCAGAGACTTCCGATAAATGGCCGTATAGTACGCCAAAGGTGCCAATAACATTTTCTTTTGCGACCAATCCTGTCAGTGTTGCAACGGTCCCTTGCCATTGCCCCCATCCCAATGGTGCGAATAGTGGCGCAATCAGACGCCCCAATTGTGCAAGAATACTTTGATTTTCTGCCACTGGTTGCAACAAAAAATTATAATTTGAAGCAAGCCAAATGACAATACTGGAAACAAAGATAATCGTACCGGCTTTTTTAACAAATGCCCATGCACGATCAGTCGTTTGATGAAAAACATTGTGCATCTGCGGCAAATGATACGCCGGCAGTTCCATAATAAAGGGTGCCGGATTACTAGAAAACAACCGTGTTTTTTTCAAAGCAATCCCAGACAAAACGATGGCGGTAATTCCTAAGAAATATGCAGAAGGTGCTACCCAACTACTGTGAGGAAAGAAAGCTCCTGCGATCAGGGCAATGATTGGTAGCTTTGCCGAGCAAGGCATGAAGGTCGTCACCATAACCGTCAACCGCCGATCTTTTTCATTTTCAATGGTACGGCTGGCCATTACTCCTGGCACACCGCATCCAGTCGCAATCAGCATAGGAATAAATGACTTTCCCGATAAACCAAATTTTCGAAACAGGCGATCCATGACGAAGGCAATGCGCGCCATGTAGCCGCAGTCCTCTAACAATGACAAACAGAAAAACAAGACGATGATTTGCGGTAGAAACCCTAAAACTGCGCCAACACCTGCTAAAATTCCATTTAAAATCAACTGTTGCATCCAATCAGCAACTTGCCAACTCACCAATGTTTTTTCCACCCATTGAGGAAGCACCGAACCAAATAACACATCGTTAATCCAGTCTGTACCGATCGTGCCGATGGTTTGAATTGACAGATAGTAGATTCCCCACATCATCAAAGCAAAAATAGGCAAAGCCAAAAAGCGGTTCGTTACTACTTGATCGATTTTATCACTAACGGTCTCCACAAAATTACTTTCTTGGTTTGCACACAACGCCACTAATCGGGCGATAAATTCATAGCGCTCATTGATTAGGATTGCTTCGCTGGTATCGTTAAAGATTTTCTCCGTAATTTTTATGATTTCATTGATTTCTTTTTGTTGGATTTTTGACAAATTTACTTGTTGACAAACGACCGGATCTTGTTCGAATAATTTGACAGCATACCAACGCGCCTGTTTTTCCGGTACCGTATTGCCTAACACATCATTGATTTCACTCAAAGCGGCTTCCAATTTTGGATCATACACCGGGTAATGGATTTCTGGCGGAAAAATTTCTGCCGCCTGCAAGCTTTTATGAATTAATTCATCCAGACCTTGTTTTTTCAACGCACTCATTCCGACAACGGGGGTTTGCAGTCCGTAAGCAAGTTTTTCCAGATTGATTTTTTTGCCGCTTTTTTTCACGACATCCATCATATTAACTCCTACAACCACCGGGATGCCTGTTTCTAAAAGCTGTGTTGTTAAATAAAGGTTACGTTCTAAATTGCTGCCGTCAATGATGTTAACGATGACGTCTGGACGATCCTGCAACAAATAATCCCGAGCCACAATTTCTTCTGGTGTATATGGAGAAAGGGAATAGATTCCCGGAAGGTCTTGAATGATAACTTCTCTATTTTTTCGTAAGTTTCCGGCTTTGCGTTCTACTGTTACACCGGGCCAATTCCCAACAGACTGGGTTGCACCTGTCAATTGATTGAAGGTACTGGTTTTTCCGCTGTTCGGATTTCCTGCTAATGCTAGATAGGTTTCTCGCATTTTTACTGCTCCTTTTCTACTAAGATATAGGCAGCTTCATTTTTTCGAAGAGTCAATTCATAGCCGCGAACGGTAATTTCAATCGGATCACCTAAAGGAGCCCGTTTCCGAACTTGTACTCGAACATTTTTAGTCAGGCCCATATCCATCAACCGCCGTTTGACAGCTCCTTCACCATGAACACCCACAACAGTTGCTGTATCTCCGATCGCCAATTGATCTAATGACACCCACTCACCGGTTTCTTTGGCTTCCTCGATCATGATTTTTTCTAAAATTTGCTGATCCAACGCCAAGCGGCTATTGTGCAGCAGAACAATACCGTTTTCTCCTACCGTTTGCAGCAAGACAACTTTACTGCCGGGAATCAAACCAAGATGATTCAAATGAAGCTGAATTTCTGCCGTCGTCTGAATCTCTTTTACCTGATAGACTTTATGGGTTTTCGCTTCACTTAATTTTCTCATCCCGTCGGCTCCATTCTTGTGTAGTTATTTACAATCGCAAATGATAATTATTCTCAGTTAAAGAGTACGTTCTTTACCTCAAAAAGTCAATCCAATTTCGAAAATTGCTATCTCTTTCACATAGAAAAATTTATTTGCTTTTTTTTACTCGTTTTATTTATACAACCTCCTGTTTATTTTCTTCTTAATCAAGAAACGGTGAGATTTCCAGCACATTCATTTTTGTATAAAAACACAAAATTTAGTACCCTTTGATTTCACAAACACAAGATGTAGTGTTTCTTTGTTGACTTTTTTCTGTCCTGACTTATACTTAGTTTATAATAATTTTTCCCAAAACAGGAACAAGGAGGGGCGCGTAATGACTATTACCGTATTTTCAAAAAATAATTGTATGCAATGTAAAATGACAAAACGCTTTTTAACGGAAAACAATATTGCCTTTCAAGAAGTGAATATCGACGAACAACCAGAAATGATCGATCAATTAAAGGAACAAGGCTTCCAGAGCGTTCCCGTCGTAACTTCCGACGCACAACCAATCATCGGATTTCGACCAGATCAACTACGTCAACTAGCGTCTTGATTTTTTCTTCGCTAACTTTGTAAACCTCGGATTTGTCAGCCTTGTAAGCCAGCAAATCCTTTTTTATCGCTTAAAAAACTTGAACGAAAGAAGGGTCTTCCCATGAGTTTAAAAAATATTTCCGACGTTAGTTATTTCAAGTTGAATAATGAAATCAACCGACCTGTCGATGGACAAATCCCTTTGAACAAGGATAAAGAAGCACTAGCTGCTTTTTTTGCTGAAAATGTCGAACCAAATACTAAGACATTTGCTTCTATTAAAGAAAAAATTGATTACTTGGTAGCCAATGATTATTTGGAAAAAGAATTTCTAGCAAATTATTCCGATGCCTTCATTGAAAAATTGTATCAATTTCTTGATGAGCAAAATTTTCAATTCAAATCCTTTATGGCAGCCTACAAATTTTATTCTCAATATGCGCTAAAAACCAATGATGGTACTGCTTATCTTGAATCCTATGAAGATCGTGTCGCGTTCAATGCGTTGTATTTTGCCAATGGCGACGAAGCTTTGGCTTTAGCATTAGCTGATGAAATGATTCATCAGCGTTACCAACCAGCGACCCCTTCTTTCTTGAATGCTGGACGGAAACGTCGTGGAGAATTGGTTTCTTGTTTCCTAATCCAAATCACCGATGATATGAATGCTATTGGGCGTGGAATCAATTCTGCCTTGCAGCTGTCACGAATCGGCGGCGGCGTTGGAATCACCTTGTCTAATTTACGAGAAGCCGGCGCACCCATCAAAGGGTATGAAGGAGCTGCCAGCGGTGTGATGCCTGTCATGAAATTATTCGAAGACAGCTTCAGCTATTCCAACCAATTGGGACAACGACAAGGTGCCGGTGTCGTTTATCTGAATGTTTTTCATCCAGATATCATCAGCTTTTTATCCGCAAAAAAAGAAAATGCCGATGAAAAAATCCGCGTAAAAACCTTGTCTCTTGGAGTCATCGTACCGGATAAATTTTATGAACTGACTCGAAAAAATGAAGACATGTATTTGTTCAGCCCTTATAGCGTTGAAAAAGAATACGGCGTGCCTTTTTCTTATGTCGACATCACCAAAGAATACGATAAATTGGTAGCAAATCCCAAGATTCGTAAAACAAAAATCAAAGCCCGTGATTTAGAAAACGAAATTTCTAAATTACAACAAGAATCTGGTTATCCTTATGTGATAAATATCGATACAGCCAACCGAACCAACCCGATTGACGGTAAGATCATTATGAGTAATCTTTGTTCTGAGATCCTGCAAGTACAACAACCTTCACTAATCAATGGCAAGCAAGAATACGAAGTGATGGGAACGGATATTTCTTGTAATCTTGGCTCCACCAATATTGTAAACTTGATGGAAAGCCCTGATTTTGGTAAATCTGTCCGAACCATGACACGAGCATTGACTTTTGTTACAGTTGCCTCAGATATTGACGTGGTTCCATCGATCCAACATGGCAATAACTTAGCGCATACGATTGGTCTTGGTGGGATGGGCTTGCATACGTTCTTTGCAAAGCACCATATGGAATACGGCTCACCAGAATCCCTTGAATTCACAGATCTTTATTTCATGCTGTTGAACTATTGGACCTTAGTTGAAAGCAACGCCATCGCTCGTGAACGACAAACCGTTTTCCATAATTTTGAAAAATCCGCTTATGCAGACGGCAGCTATTTTGATAAATACACGACGGGGAACTTCCAACCAAAATCAGAAAAAATCAAAGAAATCTTTGCAGATATCTTTTTACCAAGTGGAGAAGATTGGCAAAAATTACAAGCAGCCGTTAAAAAAGATGGTTTGTATCATCAAAACCGGCTTGCAGTCGCACCAAACGGCTCGATTTCTTACATCAACGATACTAGTGCTAGCCTGCACCCAATTACTCGAATGATTGAAGAACGGCAAGAAAAGAAAATCGGTAAAATTTACTATCCAGCGGCTTACTTGTCCAACGACACGATTCCTTTTTACAAATCCGCTTACGATATGGATATGCGTAAAGTAATTGACGTGTATGCCACTGCCCAACAGCATATCGACCAAGGAATGAGCCTGACACTTTTCATGCGTTCAGAAATTCCTGAAGGTTTGTATGAATGGAAAACAACCAATAAACAAACCACGCGGGATTTGAATATCTTGCGTCACTATGCCTTTAATAAAGGCATCAAGTCTATTTATTATGTGCGAACATTTACCGATGATGCAGAAGAAATCGGTAGCAACCAATGCGAAAGCTGTGTCATTTGATGCAACTAAACGACAACACAAATTTTCTTGCAGAATATTATTACCAAAATAGGAACTAGGATGTCACTTCCACTTTTCTAAGTATTTCTAGTGGAATGATATTCGTTGTGAACATCAGACTAAATTTTCTTGCAGAAAATTTATTACCAAAATAGGAACTAGGATGTCACTTCCACTTTTTTAAGTATTTCTAGTGGAATGATATTCGTTGTGAACATCAGACTAAATTTTCTTGCAGAAAATTTATTACCAAAATAGGAACTAGGATGTCACTTCCACTTTTTTAAGTATTTCTAGTGGAATGA
>NZ_BJDS01000017.1 GCF_005405265.1 Enterococcus songbeiensis | reverse complement strand
ATCAGACTAAATTTTCTTGCAGAAAATTTATTACCAAAATAGGAACTAGGAGCGAAATCAGATGGCAACCTATTATGAAGCAATCAACTGGAATGAAATTGAAGACATCATCGATAAGTCCACATGGGAAAAATTGACAGAACAATTTTGGCTGGATACTCGGATTCCCCTATCCAACGATTTGGACGACTGGCGAACACTTTCTGATCTTGAAAAAACCACCGTTGGGTACGTCTTTGGCGGCTTGACTTTATTAGACACGGTTCAATCAGAAAGTGGAATGGATCAGCTACGCAAAGATGTTCGGACACCCCATGAGGAAGCTGTTTTAAATAATATTCAATTCATGGAATCAGTGCATGCTAAAAGCTATTCTTCCATTTTCAGCACTTTGAATACTAAAGCCGAGATTGATGATATTTTTGAGTGGACCAATACAAATCCCTACCTGCAAAAAAAAGCAGAGCGAATTAATGAAATCTATAAAAACGGCACACCTTTGGAAAAGAAAATCGCTAGTGTTTTTCTAGAAACTTTTCTTTTCTACTCAGGATTTTATACGCCCTTGTACTACCTTGGAAATAATAAATTAGCCAATGTTGCTGAAATCATTAAATTGATTATCCGTGATGAATCAGTGCATGGAACCTATATCGGCTACAAATTCCAACTTGGTTTTAATGAATTACCTGAAGCGGAACAAGACAAGCTGAAGGAATGGATGTACGACCTCCTGTATGAATTGTATGAAAACGAAGAACGATACACAGAAGAATTGTACGACGAAATTGGTTGGACGGAAGAAGTAAAAACTTTCCTCCGTTACAACGCCAACAAAGCCTTGATGAACTTAGGACAAGACCCACTCTTTCCGGATACCGCTAATGACGTCAATCCAATCGTCATGAACGGCATTTCCACTGGAACGAGCAATCATGACTTTTTCTCCCAAGTTGGTAACGGCTATTTATTAGGAACCGTCGAAGCAATGAACGATGATGACTACCTGATTGGCTTGGATAATGAATAAATTTGAGAGCTTGGGACATAAGTCCCAAGAATCATAAAACAGACGACCGAAAATCGTAAAAAGAATTTTCGGTCGTCTGTTT
>NZ_BJDS01000016.1 GCF_005405265.1 Enterococcus songbeiensis | reverse complement strand
TGTTTGCCACAAAATTAGCAAACAGCTCTCTAAAAATTTTATTATATTTCCGTGTCCACTTGACGGGGAGCCAACCATCTTAAATTCTGGAACGTTTTTTTTAGTGATGCTCAATCATTTCTCTTTTGTCTTCTGATAAATCGTCTTCTGCTTCGGTAGATGAAACAGCACCAGTCTCTTTTTTGATTTCCGCAGTATTGTGTCGAACCAATAAAAAGTTGGCTAACACCAATAAGGAAGTGGAAACGAAAACCCCACGATAGCCCAGCATACTGGAAACGGAGGAACCAATCAGGGGACCAACGACATTTCCGGTAGCTTGAAAGGATTGATTGTAGCTGAAAATTCGACCGGCAGCTTGGTGAGGAGAATATTTAGTAATTAAGGACTGGACGGCCGGCAGCAAGCAGGCATCAGAAATGCCAATCAAAAAGCGCAACCCCGCCAATTGCCAAACGTTCGTAACAATCGCCATTGGCAGATAGACCACCATCGCCATCAATAATCCGATTGCCAAGATACGCTCACTGCCGATTCGATCTCCTAATCGCCCGAAGCGTGGAGCCGCAATCAACGTAGCAATACCGGGAATTGATGCGATCACTCCGCTGATTAAGGTGACGTTTCCGTGTCCGTGGAGTAATTGTCGAATGTATAAACTGATAATCGGACTGATGGAATTATTTGAAGCTTGAATAATCATTGTAGTGATAAACATACCGATAATGACATGGGGGTACTTGAGATTTTTTAAAATTGCTTTTGCCGGTTGCATGTCCTTTTTTTCTACCGGGGTAAATTCTTCATGAACCATAAACAAACTGAGCAGAAAAACAATGAATAAAATGCTCGATGTGATGAAAAAAGTTGGACGATACCCGAATGCCGAAGCAGTGATTCCTCCTAAAAGAGGACCTAGCAATGTTCCAGTAACGGAGCCGGTTGCCAACGTTCCCAGCACTTGCCCGCTTTTTTCTCGTGGTGTCCCGGTGGCAACCAAAGCAGTGGCATTGCTGATGTAGCCAGAAAAAATTCCTTGCAAAAAACGCAACGCAACCAATTGATATACTGAAGTAACAAAGCCCATTAAACCGATTACCACAGCCATTCCTAAAGATGCCCGTAGCAGCATCAACTTACGTCCTTTTTGATCGGCTAATTTGCCCCACCAAGGAGAGATGATTGTGGTGACTAAAAACGTGGAAGAAAAAGTGATGCCGCTCCAAAAATTTAATTCCTGATTGGAAAAATGACCTAAAGTATCTATGTACAGCGACATGAAGGGCATGACAAGACTAAAGCCGATTCCTGCCATAAATGTACCAAACCACAAAACCTGCAGATTTTTTTCCCAAACAGCCCGCGGACGATACAACTGGTATTTAATTTTGTTGATCAAAAAAAAGCCTTCTTTCTTAAATTTCTGCCTTTATAGCATAAATCAGAATTTTCTTTCCGGCAAGTCTCAAAATTATGGTAAACTATTCTTTGTAGGAAAAAATTAAGAGAATCGCAAGGAATTTTTGTAAGTAAGGCACATTTCTTGCTTATAGAAATGTTAGTGAGTAAGATGAACTCGTAAAACAAACGGGGAGCGATGAAATGTATCAAGTAATCATGATGTATGGAGACAATGAACCATGGTGGTTTTTCGAGGATTGGCGCAAGGATATTGTCAGAGAAGCATCTTTTGCGACCTTTGAAGAAGCCCAGGCTTTTTTTGAGCATGAATGGTATCTCCAAAAGGATCAATTCAGCCAAGTAAATGGCAAACAAAATTATCTCTTTGCTTTTTGGAATGAAGGAGACGAACGCTGGTGTGAAGAATGCGATGATTATTTGCAACAGTATACCGGCTTGGCTCTTTTAAAGGATTATCAACCAGTAGCAAAGGAAAGCGGAAAGGAATTTTATGAAACAATTAATTCTAGCGGAAAAGCCAAGCGTTGCCAAAGACCTAAGCAAGGTATTGGGCGCTAATCAAAAATACAAAAACTATTATGAGGGACCCAATGTTATTGTGACTTGGGCCCTTGGTCATTTATTAGGTTTAAAAATGCCGGAAGATTTAAACAAAGACTGGCAAACTTGGCAAATGGAAACATTGCCGATGATTCCTAAACAGTTGGGTATCAAACCATTACCAAAAACCGGGCATCAGTTAAAAGCCATCAAACAATTGGCACAGCGAAAAGATGTTAGTGAAGCTGTAATCGCCACCGATGCTGGACGGGAAGGGGAATTGGTTGCTCGTTGGATTTTAGAGTGGGTGCGTTTTGATAAACCGGTCAAGCGGTTATGGATTTCTTCGCAAACCGACAAAGCCATCAAGGAAGGCTTTCGCAAGCTTGCTCCGGCAAAAAACTACGATACATTGTACCAGTCAGCAATTGCCCGTGCCAAGGCAGATTGGCTCGTAGGCTTGAATGTGACGCGGGCGTTGACAGTGAAATATCAAGACAATTTAAGTGCCGGTCGGGTGCAGACACCGACCTTGGCATTGGTGCGGGAGCAAGAAAAACAAATCGAATCCTTTCGTCCACAAACCTATTATGTTATCGAATTAGCGGTAGGGGATGAAACGGCGCGCATGGTGCAAAAAAATCCCTACCAATTAAAAGAACGGGAAACTGCACAACAATTGGGAAATCAAATGAGTCAACAAAATGGTCATGTAGAAACGGTGGAAGAGAAAGTCAAAACGGAAGCTGCACCATTGCCGTATGACTTGACAGAGATTCAACGAGAAGCTAATTCTCGTTACGGCTATTCTGCGAAAAAAACCTTGTCACTGGTCCAAAGTTTGTATGAAATCCATAAAATCGTGACCTATCCACGAACAGACAGCAAGTATTTGACAGAAGACATGAAAGATACGATGCAGGAACGTTTGCAGGCGGTTAGTGATTTTGCGCCGGAAGTCAAACAATACCTTAAAAATCCACGGGTCGTTCAGCAAAAAGTGTTCAACAACAGCAAAGTTTCAGATCACCATGCGTTGTTGCCTACCGAGCAGCGCCCCCGCTATGAAAAATTATCAACCGATGAACAACGTATCTACACGATGATTGTACAGCGCTTTTTGATGCTGTTTGCGGCAAATCATAAACGGAAACAACAAAAAGTAACGGTATCTTTTGGAAAAGAAAACTTTCTTTTTACCAATAACACTGTGATCGAAGCCGGATGGAAGATAGAAACCGTCAAAGAACACTCGGTGGATTGGCAGGAAGGGCAGCGAATCAAACCGAATTTTGCCATCAAAAAAGAATTGACTTCACCGCCAAAACCATTGAATGAAGGTACGCTTTTAGCAAAAATGGAAAAATTCAATCTTGGCACGCCGGCTACACGGGCGGAAATCATTGAAAAATTAATCAAATCGGAATTGATGGAACGAAACAACAGCAATCTGACAGTCTCGCCAAAAGGCAAACAACTCCTATCTTTAGTCAATCCTTCTCTGGTCACGCCGGAATTGACGGCAAAATGGGAAAAGGAACTGGAATTGATCGCCAAAGGCAGTTATTCCAGTCAGAAATTTTTGCAGCAAATTGAAAAAGATACCCAACAATTAGTGAAAGAAATCAAACAAAGTGACAGCACCTACCAGGATTTTTCTTTGACTCAAAAGAAATGTCCGGAATGTGGTTCCTTTTTGAAAGAAAAAAATACCCGAGACGGCAAGATTTATGTGTGTTCCAATAGTGAATGCAGCTATCGCCGCCGCAAAGAGCCTAAGCTATCCAATCATCGTTGCCCGCAATGCCATAAAAAAATGGAAATCATTGAGGGGAAAAACGGTTCTTTCTTTAAATGCAAATTCTGCTCTATCACGGAAAAAATTCCTGATAAAAAAGAGCGCAACAAAAAAGTCAGCAAGCAAGAAGAACGTCGCCTATTGAAAAAAATCAACCAACAGGCAGAGCCGGAAGAAAGTCCTTTAGCCGCTGCTTTAAAAGCCGCTATGGAGAAGAAATAGACTAAAAAAGCAGTTGTTCCTACCGATTGATGGGAACAACTGCTTTTTTAGTTAATTTGAGATTGAAATTGCTGATAAAACAGTCCTTTTTGTGCCATTAATTCTTCAAAGGTGCCAAATTCATGACAGCTACCGTTTTTGATGACTGCAATTTTGTCGGCGTCACGAATCGTTGACAGGCGATGGGCAGCAATAAACGTCGTTTTACCTTTAGTTAATTTGTTTAAGGCTGTTTGGATTTTCTTTTCCGAAAGATTGTCCAAAGCAGAAGTTGCTTCGTCCATGAAAATAATTTGAGGAGAACGAAGCAATGCGCGGGCAATTGCCAAACGTTGCCGCTGTCCACCAGAAAGTTTGTCACCGTGCTCCCCAATCTGTGTATGCAAGCCATGGGGGAGTTGTAAAACTACTTCCCATAAATTTGCAGTTTTTAAGGCGGTTTCAATTTGTTTTGGGGAGATATTTTTTAACCCGTAGGTCAGATTTTCTTGGATGGTTCCTGAAAATAAAATCGTATTTTGCAAAACGACGGCAATGAAGCGCCGATAAGAACGCAGGTCTAATTTGTTCATTTCCTGTCCATCTAAAAGTAATCGCCCTTCGGAAGGTTGAATAAAACCAATCAATAAACTTAAAATCGTTGATTTTCCGGAACCAGATTCACCGACTAAGGCAATCGTCTCACCCGCCTTTACGGTAAAGCTCAACTGTTCTAAAACTGGCTGAGGGGAAAGCGGATAGGAATAACCGACTTGCTGAAAGGTAAAGGCACCAGAAACCCTCGCAACTTTTTGTTTGCCGCGGTAAGTTTCGATTTCACCTGAAGTCAAAATTTCCCCAATTGAACGAACCGATTCCATTCCCTTTGAAATGGTGGGAATCAAAGTAATCAAGCTGGAGACGGAATTGACGACTGTTGTGAAATAGGTTTGATACAATACGACATCTCCTGCCGGAATTCTGCCTTGCAGCGCCATTGAGCCGGTAAAAACCAAACAGAGCAGTTGGAAGGCCTGAAAACTTGCCCAACTGACAGAACCAAATGTCGATTGCAAAATATCCAGAGAGAATCCTTTTTGATAAATTGCTTGAAAATGATTTCCCAAGCGTTGCATTTCAGTAGTCTCTAAGGCGTGTGCCCGCACGATTGGCGCTAATTCGATGGCTTCGACTACTTTAGCAGAGGTGTGTTCCATTTCCTGTCGAAAGTCACTATTTTGTTTTTTAATTCGCTTACGAAAAAAAACAATAATTAATGCTGCAATCGGTACGGTCAATAAAAAGAAGAGAAAAACGATGGGGCTTTTGTACAAAGTAATCGCCAATGCCACCACTAAATTGATCAAGATATTCAGACTACTGGAAAAAATTTGGGAGGAGAGGGTTTGGACCGCTTCGACATCCCGCATGATTTTTGACTGCAGCTGACCGGATTGGAGCTCCTTTTGGTAAATAATCGACAATTCCTGCAATTTTTCGATCAAGGCTGCCCGCAAATTTGCCTCCACTTGCCGAATGGAGAGGCTTTGAAATTTGATATGAAAATAATTCGAAAAAATATTTTGCCCGACTAAAAAAAGCATTACCAAGGCATTGATGTAGATGGTTTGCAACTTGCCGTCTGGAGCAATTGCGGCATTGATTACATTGGCGATGGCAAGAGGCATCACCCAAGCTGGAATGTGTTTGATTAGAAACAATCCGCCGGACAGCGCTAATTTAGGATAGTTTCCTTTATAAAGGTAAAGGAGTGTTTTAAAAGGATCAGCAGTATTATTTTCGAAACTTTTTTGAACAGGATTCATCAGACGAAAGCCCTCTTATAAAACATCATAGTGTCGTCGCAGTATTTCCAGCGCATAGGGGAGATGATCTTCTGTGGTTGCTTCCAAACTGGCAAACATAGCAGGACGCTGATGTTTTAAAAACCGCAGGACTTCTGTATAATCCATGCGCCCGGTTCCCACTGGTACAATCTTGATTTTATTGTCTATGGCTTGAAAATCTTTTAAGTGGACAACTTCGATGACATCCTGTAAATCTTCCAATGCCTCGGCAATCACCCGTTCCTGTTGCAAGTAATTATCTGGACGCATCAAATTAGCCGGATCGAAAATGATTCGCAGGTTGGGAGATTGCACTTCCTCCACTAAGCGTTTTGCTAATTGACTGGTGTATAATGGATGGTTTAGTCCGGCTTCGATTCCCACCATCACTTGGAGATTTTCTGCCGTTTTGACCATTTCAATCACAGATTCTCGAGCAGCAACGTAGGCTTCTTCGGTAAAATTTTCTACAGTATAGCCTTGTGTGACACTACCGGTTTCTGTCCCAACCAAAGGTGCATGAAAGGCTGCTGCCAATTGCAGGTGGTGCTTGAATTGGTCAACTGCCTGTTGCCGAATTTTTTTATCACGGGAAGAAATATTGACGTAACAGCCTAAAACGGAAAGTTTGACTTCTTCTTGTGCAAAGGTATCTCCTAAAAAGCGGGCAGTTTCTTCGGTAAGTTTGGATAAATCAGGCACTAAATTGGGAAAGGATTTCTTTGGGGCAAAGTGGATATTTTTTAGTTGATACGTTTTTAATTTAGTGACCAGTTCCGCAGGGGTTGATGCAACAAGATCATGGGCACGAATCCCCAGATTAAATGTAGACATGGCTTCTCCTTTTTAGACTTTCTTTTAAGGGACAATCCGTTTTTTGTAACTCATCGACCACCAACTGAGCAATCCATTCTGCTCCGGCTTCGTTTAAATGGGTATTGTCCTGAACACCTTCTGGATAAGTTGAAAATTCACCAGGTGTACCGTGAAGATAAAGTTTCTTTGTTTCATCTTGTTTTTTTTGCCGGAGACTTTCTTGAGATTTAGTAAAAAGATCCAACAATAAAATTCTTTGTTCCAGCGCTAGTTGTTTCATGGCTTCCGGGTAATCACCAAGTGTCAGTGGATCAAGTGTGCCATTTGGCAGATACATTCGGCGGGTAATCGAAGTCAAAAAAATCGGTGTTGCCCGTTTTTTTCGGGTAACATCGGCAAAAAGCTGTAAATTTTTCTGATACGTATCGAAAGGGTTCGTTCCTCGAGTGGGATCCTCTTTTTGATCATTATGTCCAAATTGAATCAAGAGATAGTCACCTGTCTGAATTTCTTTTTCAATGGTTTTCAAGCGTCCTTCAGCAAGAAATGATTTGGTACTCCGTCCGTTTTGGGCATGGTTTTTGATAGTTATTTCAGAGGTGAAAAAATCGCCCAGTTTTTCTCCCCAACCGGTTTCCGGTCGCTTTTCGGGGATTTTTTGTGCTGCGGTGGAATCACCAGCAATAAAAATTTGAGTCATGGGTTCCTCCCTAGAAAATGTTTTAAGAAAAGACTAGAATTGTCGCAGCCATGTTTCGGCTAGATGTACCCATTGATAGGAAGGGTGGGTAGGATCATCCATCCCTAATCCATGGGGACCGGTTGGAAATAAATGCAGCTCGTAAGAAATGTTGTGGTTGCTTAACGCAGTGGCAAGAGACAAACTGTTTTCTACTGGAACGGCTTGGTCGGTGACCGTGTGCCAAATAAAGCAAGGGGGCGTCTTTGAGGTAACTAACTGATTCAAGGAGTAATCTTTTTTCATCAGAGGATCACCATAAAATTGCCGGGCACTTCCTTCGTGGGCAAAAGAGCCGTTGACAAAGGTAACCGGATAGGCCAAAAGCAGTCCATCAGGTTTTTTCTCTCCAATCATTCCTATGAGACCAGCAAGATGGCCGCCGGCAGAAAAGCCAACGGCGACAATCTTGTCGATTTTTGGATCAGTACGTAATTGTGCCATCACATCAGCCACTTCCTCTACTACGTGGCTGGGAATGAAAGGATCAAGCTGATAGGTCAAGATTGCGGTATGCCATTCCTGCGTTTGTCCCCATTTACTAATGGTGGTGCCTTCTTTTTTGATTGCAAGATGCTCGTAACCACCACCGGGGAAAATCAACAGACAGTTGCGTTTTTCTTCGTCGTGGTAGCACAAATGCAAACTGGTTTCTTTGGGCTTTTGAAAGCTTGGGTCTTTTTCTAAGTGGTCAATAAACAATTTCATTGCTTCGCCTTCTTCGATTAAAAATGAAAGTAGTTGGCAGCGTTGTGGTAACTGATGGCTTCCACTAAGTTTCCTAAAAGTTCTTCATCTTCCGGTGCTTCACCACGAGTGACGATTTCACCGATAAATTCACAAAGGACCCGACGGAAATATTCATGACGGGTATAGGAAAGAAAACTACGGGAGTCTGTCAGCATACCTACAAAGTTTTGTAGCGCACTGCCATCAGCAAATTGGGTCAATTGGTCCCGCATACCAGCTCTGGTGTCATTGTACCACCAGCCGGAGCCCAGCTGCAGTTTGCCGGCAGTTTCTTTTTGGAAGCAGCCCATTAATGCCACCAGTACAGGGTAATCATTTGGATTTAAGGAATACAAAATCGTTTGTGGCAATTGATCTGTCTGTTCCGCACGGTCCAATAATTTTTGCAACGGAATGGTTAGGGAAAGATCGTTGATGCCATCATAACCGGTATCCGGCCCTAATTGGGCAAGCATCGCTGTATTGCAATTACGGTACGCATGAATATGTAGTTGCATGGTCCAACCATGTTGATGGTAGGCTTGGAATAGACGAACCAGCGTTTCTGTCCGATAACAAGCTTCTTCTTCCGGCGTTAATTGTTTGTGTCTCAAAGCTTTTTGCAAAATTTTTGTCAACGTGTCTTCATCTGCCTGCTGATAAGTCAGCACGTCCAACGCATGATCCGACAACCGACAGCCAAATTCGTGAAAATAATCGATTCGTTTAATTAAGCAAGTGATTAGTTCACTAAAGGTTGTGATTTCGGCAGCACAAACATCGGCTAATCGTTGAATATACTCAGCAAAATCTGGTTTGGTGATATTTAAGGCTTTATCTGGTCGGAAGGTCGGTAAAACCGTGAAACGATTTTCTTCTTCAGCCAGCTTTTTATGAAAAACTAGATCGTCAACGGGATCATCTGTGGTACAAACGATTTTTACCTGACTGTTGGCGATGATGTTGCGACGTCGAAAGGCAGGGGATGCCAGTTGTTCATTGGCCTTTTCCCAAATTTCCGGGGCATTTTTTTCATTGACCAGCAAATCGATTCCAAAAAAGCGTTTCAGCTCCAAGTGGGTCCAACTGTACAGAGGATTGCCGATAATTTTTGGCACGGTTTGACACCACGCCATGAATTTTTCGTAATCGGTGGCGTTACCGGTGATTAAGTGTTCGCTGACGCCGCAAGCCCGCATGAGCCGCCATTTGTAGTGATCGCCACCAAGCCAGGCTTCTGTCAGATTTTTGAAATTTTGGTTTTCATAAATTTCTTTTGGTTCTAAATGGCAATGGTAATCAATGATCGGCATTTTTTTTGCGTGATCGTGAAACAATTTCTTTGCCCAATCGGTACTTAATAAAAAATCATCTGCTAAAAACATGTTTTTTCCTTCTTTCTGATAAAAATAGTCGGACTATTTTTTTGTCTGTGAAAATGTAGGACTGGGGGAAGCCAGTTGGTGATTATAAGGTAACGCCGTTTTTGAAAATTGCGACTTCCCGGACATCATTCTCTTCGTTTCGGGTAGTTTCGCCACTGGCTACCGCAATGATTTTTGCGATAAAGTCATCTAAAACTTCAGTCATCGGTTTTTCCAAAAGCTGACCAGCATTGAAGTCCATCCAATGGGTTTTACGTTGATAAATATCGGTGTTGGTGGCGATTTTCATCGTTGGGACATAGGCACCAAAAGGAGTGCCCCGACCCGTGGTAAACAAAACAAGATGACAGTCGGCAGAAGCCAAAGCGGAAGCCGCAACCAAATCATTGCCGGGACCTTCCAATAAACTTAAGCCGCTTTTTTTAATTTTGTCGCCATAATGCAGAACATCCACAACAGCGGAAGTACCGGATTTTTGCGTACAGCCCAGCGATTTATCTTCCAATGTCGTGATTCCCCCAGCTTTGTTTCCTGGTGACGGATTTTCGTAAACAGGTTCGCCATAAGAAAGAAAATAGCTCTTAAAGTCGTTAATCAAATGAACAATCTGATCAAAAACTTCTTGGTTTTCTGCTCGAGCCATTAAGACTTGCTCAGCACCAAACATTTCCGGTACTTCCGTCAAGACGGTACTGCCGCCTTGTGTCACTAGAAAATCAGAAAAAGCTCCCAGCAACGGATTGGCGGTGATTCCAGAGAAGCCGTCAGAACCGCCGCATTTTAAGCCGACATTCAATTCACTTAAAGAAATTTCTTCTCGGTGATCGTCACTGCAAGCCAGTAATAATTCTTCTAATAACACCACACCGGCTTCAATTTCATCTTCGACTTCTTGGGCGACTAAAAATTTTACACGGGCAGGATCAAAAGCGCCTAATTTTTTCTTAAATTCAGGAATCGTATTGTTTTCACAGCCCAAACCAAACACTAAAACAGCGCCGGCGTTAGGGTGCTTCACGGCATCAATCAAAACAGTCCGGGTATTTTGATGGTCCTGTCCAAGTTGGGAACAGCCATAGGGGTGTTTTAAAATTGTCAGATTATCAAATGGACCAAAATCCGAATGCCGCCGTTTGAATTCCTGCAAAATCAATTCTGCCATGCCATTGATACAGCCAACAGTGGGAACAATCAGCAAATCATTACGAATACCAACTTTTCCATTTGCCCGCCGATACCCTTTAAAGGTTAAATTTTTTTTGGGATAGGTAGTTGGATGCAAATCTGGTTCATAGTAATAGTCCAGCTCACCGGAAAGATTGGTTTTAACATTGTGAGTATGCAACCAATCGCCTTGTTGGATTAATTCCGTGGCGTGCCCGATTGGGTAGCCGTACTTTACGATATTTTCATTGGGCTGGATGACATTTAGTGCGATTTTATGCCCTTGAGGGATATCTTGGTTGGCAATGAGAGTCTGTTGATTGATGGTCATTTCGCTGCCTTTTTCGATGGGATGTAAAGCAACGGCCACATTGTCCCGATCATGCAGTTTTAGCAGATCGGCTTTTTGGGTTAATGTTGAAACTGAGGTTGTTTCCATACGTTTTCTCCTACATTTTTATTTAATTCCTGAACTAAAACTCGACTGCCGGAAGTATCAATGACGGTCATCATTTGACGAATCGTTTCAGACAATGCAGGAACTTGGCTTAAATCCTGCTGCCATAAATCAGATTGCTGCAATAAAAATTCGACTGGATCGGAGGCTTCACTAAAGGCCTGTTTAAACAATGCTAAAACATGGGCATCGTCTTGAGGCTTTGGACCATCTCCTCGGTAGCAAACGAACAGGGCGCTTAAAGCCGCCACGATTCCAGTTGGCAAGGTTTGTGTTTGTTTTTGGTAACGAAGCAGGATTGGCAACAGTCGTGCAGTAAATTTTGAAACGCTGTTTAACGCAATTGAAGTCAGTTCATGACGGACAAAAGGATTTTTAAAGCGTTCTTTGATTTGTGCTGCATAAACTTCCAATTCTTCTTTAGGTAAATCCAACATTGGAATCAGTTGTGTGTCAAAAAGCTGATCGATAAAAACGGAGAAATCAGCATCCTGCATCACTTCTTCAACGGTTTCCAAACCTGCCAATAACCCAAGAGGCACCATTGCAGTGTGAGGACCGTTCAGCAAATGGACTTTTCTTTCCCGATAAGGCGTCATGTCTTCCGTAACGACAACATTTAAGCCCGCCTTAGCTAATGGCAGGGATTCCTTTAAGGAGGCAGGACCTTCGATTACCCATAACAAAAAGGGTTCTGCTTTGACCATCAGCTGGTCTTCGTAGCCATGCTGTGCATTTAATTCTGCCGCTCGATCACGAGGATAACCGGGAACGATTCGATCCACTAAGCTGCAGCAAAAAGTATTTTCATTTTCCAACCATTCAGAAAAATCTTTTTCCAACTCCCACAAAGCGATATATTGTTGAATGATTTGTCGTAATTTTTCTCCGTTACGGTTGATCAACTCGCAAGGAATAATCGTAAACCCTTTTTTTCCTAACTGGTAGCGGCGGAAAAGCAGGGCAGTTAATTTTGCCGGGAAACTTTTTGGCGGCTGATCCGTCAACTGATCGGTTTCGTCAAAAGCAATTCCCGCTTCAGTTGTATTAGAAACGATAAATTCCAATGCATCATTTTCCGCAAGATCTAAATAAGCTTGCCATTCTTGGTAAGGATTGATGACCCGATTAACGGTGGTAATAATCTCAGATGTATTAACAATTTCTCCTTCTAAAAGCCCTTCCAAAATGACCGTATACAAATTGTCTTGTTTTTCCAGCAGAGTACCTAATCCCTGATTGATAGGCTGAACCACAACGGCACTCCCGTTGAAGTGTCCGGCTTTGTTCATTTGCTGCAATTGCCAATCAAAAAAGCCCCGCATAAAGTTGCCTTCACCAAATTGAATGACCTTTTCTGGATAAAAAGTAAATTCTTGATACTGCTTGTTTAATTGTTTCATAAGTTCCTCCTGTCTGCACACGTTAACATCAAATTTATATTTTTTCCCCTTCCAAGTTCGAAGGGGCTAAATAACGGAATCACGTATTTCTAATGAGGTGTCAATCAAAATTTGTTTTTCTTGAACGACTTCTTTTTGGATCAAATGCAACAACGCTTGAGTGCCCGCCTGACTGATTTTCATCACTGGTTTGCGAATGGTTGTCAGTGCCGGAGAGGTGTAGTGGGTAAAAGGAATCCCATCAAATCCCATCAAGGAAATATCCTCCGGTACATGTAATCCATGGGCATGGCAAGCTTTTAGAGCCCCGATGGCCATATCATCATTGGAGCAAAAAATTAATTTTGGTACTTGAGAAAGCTGCAGCAGCTTTTCGCAGGCGATGCGTCCGCTTTCGATACTGTAATCACCGACTGCAACCCATTCTGGACGAAACGGAATCATGTGTGCCGCTAAACTATCAAGATAGCCTTTTTTTCGTTCAATGGTGGAACGAAAGCCTTTTTTGCCTTCGATAAAACCAATTTCACGAATTCCTCGAGCAATGGCATACTCCATTCCTTGGAGGACTCCTTGGCGATCGTTGCTGGTGACACTAACAAAATCTTTCGGGTCTGCCTGACGGTTCAAAATGACAAACGGAATTGCGGCTGTTTGCAGTGCCGTAATAAATTGATCATCTTGATCAGTTTGGCTCATAACGATGACCCCGTCAAAACGTTGCAGTGAAAGAAAATCAAAATTTTTAAGGGTATCGATCCCTTTGACGGAAAGATTGTATTGATCCGGCAAAACGGAATTGATGCCTTTAATAACTTCTACTAAAAAACTATCACTGGTTCCATGTTCCAGAGAGGAAAAAAACAGCCCAATCATAAAGGAACGCTGCGTCACCAAACTTTTTGCATTGACGTTGGGCACATAATTTAATTCCTCTGCGATTTTATGTATTTTTTCTTTCGTTTCGGGACGAATCAACGAACTGTTATTTAATGCTCGTGAAACGGTCGTGTGAGAAACGCCGGCAATTTTTGCGATATCTTTGATAGTAACCATTTTGTGACGCTCCTCTCTGTACAAAAATAGCATATAGTGAAATGAGTAAAATGTCAATACAACAATGATGCACACGTTAAAATGATTATATAAAAAAGACCTTGTGATATTGTTTCAATATGATAGAATGAATGAGATGAGAAAATGATTATTTAATTCCCAGTAAAAAGTAAAGGAGTCTGTCGATGAAAATAAGGCAAAGATTTAATCATTCCGGTTTTTTTTATAGTATTTTTATCCCGGTTTTTCTTGTAGGAATGTTGATGATCATCAGCTTCAGTATTTACACCTACCAGAAAACCTACCAGACAATTCAAGAAAATTTAATTGAAGATCGAGCCAGTAACCTTCAGCAAATCAAAAACAACATAGAACAAAAGGTAAAAACCGTTGAATATTCTTTCTCTACATATAGTACCACCAGCAATTTTCAAAAAATTATCGCCAAACCCCTCACTTACCGCAGCTACACAGATGTTCGTGAAGTCACTTCTCAGCTTGCCTATATTAGTGTGATGGGAATTGAAAACGCCTCCTATGAATTGATCAGTCTTGAACAATCTTGGCGGATCGCCAATGGCTCGCTGGCATTTTTGACGGAGGAAGAAAAAAATGAAATCGATCAAATGACGCGGGACAGTTCTTCCTATCTTTTTTGGCAGCCGAAGAAAAAAAGTATTCAGATGTTTATTTCTTTGCCGATTTTTAAAACCAGCCGTTCTGCGGTGGGACGAGTGACAATTCCTAAAACGACCATCAATCAATTACTGACAGGCTCACAGGAACAGCTGCTTGATATTTACACGTATGATGGGCAGCAGTTATTTGCCAATAAAGAAAGTCTGTCGAAAAAACAGCAGCAGATTCTTAATCAGACAACGGATAAAAATGGAACTTTTAGTGATGAAGCCGGAGATATTTACCTGTACAGCAAATCTGATTACAACCAGTGGGTCTATGTTTCCCGACTGACCCATCAGCAGGTGACAGGCGCAATTAGAAATCTGGTGATTGGTTTAGTTGCAATTACTTTTGTGGTTCTCATTTTGCTGGTGTTTGTTTCCTATCTGGTAGCTAACCAAGCAGCTCGACCTTTGCGGGAAATTCGGGATCGTTTGGAAGTCCCGCGAACACCCGGCGGACGAAAAGCAGAAATCAATCAGATTCTTGGAGGGATTGAAGAAATTGTCGTGCAAAACGAAGGCATGACCAACAAACTCAAGACCCAACAACCCGAGCTGGAAACTCTATTTATCCTCAACCTATTTCGTAATCAAGTGGCGGTGGCGGATATTCCTCGACGTTTGGCACAATTTGGTTATTCGGAGGGAAAAGAATTTGTCACGTTGCTGATTCAAATCGATGATTTGGGTGGACGACAAGAAAGCACAAGAGATATTCTACTTTTAGCTTTGGAAAAAGTCGTAGGAGAAATTCTACCGGCATCCGAGCGCTTTTTGCCCATTGTGTTGAATAATGACACTCAAGCAACGATTTTACAAATTTCAGAAGAGCAGTGGAAGCGTCAGATTATCACTTACTGTCAGGCGATTCGAAAAGCCGCCAAAGACTACCTGAAAATAAAAATCAGTTTTGGTATTTCACAGGTTTATGCGTCATTGGAAGAAAGCAAACAAGCAGTCGACAATGCGAAGGAGGCACTGCATTTTCGAATCAATCTGGGAGCAGAGGCATTGATTTTTTATGATGAGATTGCTCCACAGTTGGATGCAAACTCGGTTGTGAAATATCCGGTGGACGAAGAATTGCTGCTAAACGATGCGATGCGGGCCGGTGACCAGACAGGGATCGATCAGGCATTTTCAACCGTGATTACCAGTATTTTTTCTGCCAATCATACACCTATTACTATTGAGACGGCCTTGTTACGATTGGTAAACAATATCATTCAACTAGGACAGCTTTTAGGCGCAGATGCCGAAGTTTTCCAAAATAATCATCGGATTTACTTAGATGTGCTGAATAATGACAATCCTGAAAAAATCAAAGGATTGATTTACCACGCATTGATTTTGCCTATCGTGTCAACAATTCAGGATAAGACAGACCGGGAGATTCGTTCCCTGTCGCAAAAAATGGTTCACATCGTTCATCAGCAATATGATCAAGAAATATCTTTAGACATCATTGCCGATCAGCTTCATTACAATCCCAATTATTTAAGCAGTGTGTTTAAAAAAGAAATGCAGTCCAACTTCGGGGATTACTTGCAAAATTATCGGCTATCTGTTGCTAAGGATTGGCTTATCAACACGAATTACACCATCAAAGAATTATCCGAGAAACTCCAATACAACAATCCGCAAAACTTTATCCGTTTCTTTAAAAAACGGGAATGTATGACGCCAGGCGAGTATCGCAAACAGTTTAAAGCATAAAAAAGGTTGTGATGTCACCCGCGTGACACCACAACCTTTTCAATTGATTTATCCTTTGACGGAACCGATCATTACTCCTTTGACAAAATAGCGTTGTACAAAAGGATAAACGATCAGCATTGGCAAAGTAGCCAGCATGATGACAGCCATTTTTACGGATTGTGCAGGAGGAACGACATCAAAGCCGGAAGCATCGGCGTTCATTCCGCTAGAGACGATGACAATCTGTCGCAACAATACTTGGATCGGCCATTTGTCAGAGCTGGTGATGTAGAGAATGGCTCCTTGATAGGTGTTCCAGTAAGTGACTGCGTAAAACAAAGAGATAGTAGCAATAGATGGCAGAGATAAAGGCAAAATGATTCGGAAGAACACGCCCCAGTCGGTACAGCCGTCCATTTTTGCGGATTCTTCCAAACTGTCTGGAATTCCTTGGAAGAAGTTTCGCATGATAATCATGTTGTAGGCACTAATTGCTCCCGGTAAAATCAAGGACCACAGAGAATCAATCAATCCTAATTGTTGCACCAAAATAAACATCGGAATCATACCACCGCTGAAAAGCATCGTGAAGACTACCATAAAGTTGATAATTTTTCTGCCGTGCAGGTATCTACGAGAGAGTGCATAGGCCATAAATGAAGTTAGAACCATGCTGACAAAAGTCCCCACCACTGTGACGAAAAGGGATACGCCGATACTTTTAAAAATCGTAGGTGTAGAAAGAATGTAGCGATAGGCATCCAAGGTAAAGGTTCGCGGGATCAGGATGAAAGGACGAGTTGAGATTTCTCCTGCTGTTGCGAAAGAACTAGCCAAGATGTTCAAAAAGGGCAGTAAACACATAAGAGAAAAAATAACTAGGAAGGCGATAATTAAGCCCTGCACGATTTTTTCACTAGTTGAAACGCGAATCTTCTTTTTTATTGTTGTTTCCATATTAAGAACCTCCAAATTCTTTTTAAAGTAATAAAACGTTTACAAATTGACTTTAGCATCCCCCTTTCATGACGTATATAATCACCTTTACAGATGCTGAAATGAAGAAAAGACCGTCAGTTTTCAGCCGAAAGAAAAAAACACGAAAAATCTGTGTTATAACAAGGTTTCTTTTGGAAAAAGAGTGAATGCGGTTACATTTGTAATGAGATGATTATATACGTAATGAACCATCACAACGTATGCTAGGACTATCAATAAAGAAAGAAATGGAGGAAATCATTGTGGAAACATCCGTTGTGATTGAACAAACAAAAAAACAAGAAAAAATTCGTGCACGAAAAAAGAAATGGGCGCAGATACGAACCAATAAATGGTTGTATGCGATGGTCCTACCCGGTGTGTTATATTTTGTTATTTTCAAATATATTCCTATGACCGGACTTGTCATTGCTTTTCAAGATTATCAACCATTTTTAGGAGTCATGGGGAGTCCTTTTGTCGGTGTTAAACATTTTATGCGGTTATTCACGGAAGACACTTTCCGTTTACTGATGCAAAACACGCTGGCTGTCTTTGGTTTGAATATCGCATTTTCTTTTCCTTTCCCTATCATTTTGGCATTGATGTTGAATGAATTGCGCCAAGAAAAATTGAAAAAAGGCATTCAAACAATCATCTATTTGCCTCATTTTATGTCATGGGTAATCGTTGTTTCGATTTTTTATGTATTGCTGACAACTGAAGGCGGCGTGATCAACAACTTAATTGAAGCACTTGGCGGCGAACGAATTTCCTTCCTAACAAGCCAAACGTGGTTGCGGCCGATGTATATCTTCCAACAAATGTGGAAGGGCGCTGGTTGGGGGACAATCGTGTACTTAGCAGCCATCACAAATGTAGATGAACAATTGTATGAAGCAGCTGAAATGGACGGTGCCGGAAAATTACGGAAAATGTGGCACATCACATTGCCTTGTATCCGACCAACAATTGTTACCTTGCTGATTCTAAAAATCGGAGATGTGCTGGAGCTTGGATTTGAGCATATGTTCCTATTAATGAATTCAATGAACAGAGAAGTAGCACAAATTTTTGATACCTATGTGTACACAGCAGGTATTCAAAATGGACAGCTGAGCTATTCCACAGCAGTTGGTTTGTTTAAAGGTTTAGTCGGACTGCTCCTCGTAGTTATGGCAAATAAATTAGCGAAAAAAGTCGGCGAAGACGGCGTTTATTAAGAAAGGTGACACAAAATGACCCTCGAAAAAATCAATAAAATGAACGATGTGTTAATCGGGATTTTAAAAGTTGCCTATTTGAATCTATTGTGGCTGGTGTTTACTTTACTGGGATTGTTTTTTTTCGGCATTGGTCCGGCAACCTATGCCATGATGAAATACTATGACCGCTGGCTGCGGTTGAAAGAAGCTTTGCCGGTAACAAAAAGTTTCTGGCGTTTTTACAAAGAACGCTTTCGTCAATCCGTGGCAATCAGTTGGATCTATTTAGTTCTATTCGGTATTTTGTGGGTCAATTTGTTTTCATTGACTCAGTGGTACTTGCAGGCGGCAAATGTTGTGATTCTGGTGGTGGTTTTATTTTCACTGACGCATGTTTTTACTGTCATGGCAGCGACAAGTTTTAAAAAGATTTGGGAAGTTTTGCGGGGAGCAGCATTGTTGGGATTGGGGTATTTGCATTACACCATTATCAGCTGGACCGTTATTCTTGGCGGGTATGTGCTTTTAGCAAGAACCGCACCGGCAGTCGTTTTTCTTTTTGGTGTAGGTGGAGCAGGCTTTATTTTAGGCATAGCCGGAAAATTGATTTTGGAAGGATTCATGGAACCAGAGGAAGTACCAACAGAAATATAAACAAAGCACACAGATTTATTAATGGAGGGAACAAGGTGAAATTATCAGAAGTTGCACTAAAAACAACCATGGAACGCTATCCATCACTGCCGGAGGTCAAACGCTATCACGGTAAATGGTCTTATGACTTTGGGGTTGTCTTAAAAGGGATTCAGGCGGCCTATCAGCAAACCAAAGAGGAAAAGTATTTTAACTACATTCAAGAGACCATGGATTTTTTCATCCAGGAAGATGGCAGCATCAAAAACTATTCCTATGAATCTATGAATATTGATTACGTCAATAACGGCAAATTATTGTTCCTGCTGTATCAAGAAACCGGAGCAGAAAAGTACAAAAAAGCATTGGATACCTTATTTGACCAATTGCAACATATGCCTCGTACCTCAGAGGGAGGATTTTGGCATAAAAAAATCTATCCATACCAAATGTGGTTGGATGGTTTATACATGGGAGCCCCTTTTTACGCAGAATATCTACTGACCTTTAAAAATGGAGAAGGTATGGAAGATGTTATCAAACAGTTTGAGCTGTGCTATCGCCACACACTAGATGAAACCTCCGGGCTGCTTTATCATGCCTGGGATGAAAAGAAAGAACAATTTTGGGCAGATCCCAAAACTGGTGTATCACCGAATTTCTGGGGACGTTCACTGGGTTGGTTCATGATGGCGCTGGCAGATACGATGACTCTTTTAGAAGGAGAACAACAAGCAAAACTGCAAACCATGTTTATTGATTGTTTGACTGCATTGCAAAAAGTACAGGACAAACAAACCCATACGTGGTATCAGGTTTTGGATCAAGGAGCACGACACGGCAATTATTTAGAAGCCTCAGCTTCCAGCATGATTGTTTATGCAGCAGCAAAAGCATTGAAGGCTGGCTTGCTTGAAGAAAACTGGCGGGACTTTGTTGAAAAAAGTTATCAAGGTCTAGTGGATGAATTTGTTTTTTATACGGAAGAAGGCTGGATTAATTTGATCCGCAATTGTGAAGTCGCCGGTTTAGGAGGCGAGGACAAACGAGACGGTTCTTTCGTCTATTACATCAGTGAACCGATCATCACCAACGATTTCAAAGGCTATGGGGCATTCTTACAAGCAACAGTAGTTATGGAACCATTGAATCAATAATTGGAGGCTTGAAAAATGGTACAAACAAGGATTACAGATTTTGGTGCAACAACAGATGGAACGCTGGTCACAAAAGCAATCCAGCAGGCAATTGATCACACTGCCGCACAAGGTGGCGGTCGGGTCAGTGTACCGGCGGGAAGATTTTATACCGGTGCTCTTTTCTTAAAAGACAATATCGAGTTGCATTTGATGAACGGTGCAGTGCTGGTATTTTCGGACGATCAAGCAGATTATCCAGTAGTAACTTCTCGATGGGAAGGCGTGAAGCAGGAAGTATATGCTTCTTGTCTTTATGCAGAAAATGCCCGCAATATTGCGGTCACTGGCTTTGGAACTTTAGATGGTAATGGACAGAAATGGTGGCACGTGTTTCGAAATGAGCGGGAAAGTCTGCGCTATCCTCGTCCAAAACTGATTAGTTTTGATTCCTGTGAACGAATTACCTTGAAGGATTTTCAAGCAATCGATTCACCAAGCTGGACGATCAATCCGATTCTTTCGGAAAATATCACCATTGACAACCTCAGCATAAAAAATCCAGCTGATTCCCCGAATACAGATGGAATCGATCCGGAATCTTGCAAAAATGTCCGCATCAGCAATTGCAGCATCGATGTCGGTGACGATTGTATTGCGATCAAGGCAGGGACCGAGGATACGGCACAACGGGTTTCCTGTGAAAACATCACTATCACAAACTGTACGATGGTCCATGGTCATGGCGGTGTGGTTTTAGGTAGTGAAATGAGCGGAGATATCCGCAATGTCACCATCAGTAATTGTGTGTTTCAAGAAACCGATCGTGGCATACGGCTAAAATCTCGACGGGGTCGTGGGGGAATCGTTGAAGATATTCAAGTAAGCAATATTGTCATGGATAATGTCATCTGTCCTTTTATTTTGAACTTGTATTATTTCTGCGGTCCTCGAGGCAAAGAAAAATATGTATGGGATAAAAATCCGTATCCAATCACGGAAGAAACACCCATGTTCCGTCGAATTCATTTTGCCGATATCACTGCAAGAAATGTTCACGCTTCCGCTGGGTTTATCTATGGACTGGCTGAACAATTTATTGAAGACATTACTTTCCACAACATTCATTTGTCTATGGCGCAACAAGCGATTCCAGGCCGTCCGGCGATGATGACGGGAATTGAGGATATGACGAAACAAGGCTTTTACCTTGGTTGCAGCAAAAATATTTTGTTTGACCGAGTAACGATGGAGGGCTGTGAAGGTCCGGCATTCCACATCGAAAACAGTCAGGAAATCGAAATTATTCATTGCCGTGAAAACGGCGAACCAATCGTTTATGAAGAAGGCGTGACGGTTGACAACTAGAGAAAAACTCGTGGCTTTTTTGGGAACACCGCTGACGGTAGAACCTAAAGCGCAACGATTGGAAAAACAGGTTTTTGAAACGTATACGCTAGAAACATTGCAACTGACGTTGAATACAGTAGAGACCGTACCTGCCTATTTCGCCTATCCTAATCAGAAAAAAGCGGCACCTCTTGTACTGTTCAACCATTCTCATGGAGGAGATTTTACACGGGGAAAAAACGAGCTGCTTCACAGTAGTGCGTATCTGCAACCGACTTCTTTTTTGGAAACCTTGATTGACGAAGGTTATGCCGTAGGGTGCATTGATATGTGGGGGTTTGGTGAGCGACAAGGAAAAAAAGAAAGTGAATGGTTCAAGGAATTTCTGGTCAAAGGTCACACACTCTGGGGCATGCGCCTGTTTGATAACCAACAGTTTTTGACGTATTTGCTGCAACGACCGGAAGTTGATGAAACCCGGGTCGGCACGATTGGGCTGTCGATGGGGGGATTAATGAGCTGGTGGTTGAGTGCAATTGATCAGCGAATCACCTGTTGCGTGGATCTTGCTGGACAGGTTGATTTGGCGGCATTGATTGAGCAGCGGGGATTGGATCATCATGGCTTTTATTATTATTTGCCGGGAATTTTAACGGCCTTTCAAACGATTGATATTCAACGGCTGATCCTTCCCCGTCCGCGATTAAGCATCGTGGGGCGGGAAGATCGCATGTGTCCGGCAAAAGGAGTCGCATTTTTAGATGACCAGTTGAAGGAAGCCTATGCTGCCAATGGCGTGCTGCCAAATTGGCAATCCTTGCAGTTAACGGGAGGACATCAGGAAACAAAGGAGATGCGAGAAGCATGGAAGCACTTTTTCCGAAAATGGCTGTAACAACGAAATATATTGGATCAGCAGCTTTTTGTGATTATCCAACAATCACAGCGGCTTTTCAAAAAGCACATTCCCACACGATTTTTTATCTATTGCCGGGAATTTATCAGGAAACACCACGGCTGTATGGGAAAGAAATCCAGGTGATCGGTTTGGGGGAAGTCATCATTGAAGGCAAACTTTCCGCAAGGCAAAAAGATGCAAACGGCAAGCCGTTAGGTACTTTTCAAACAGCAACTTTTTTCGTAAATGGGGAAGAAATTCTTCTAAAAAATTTGACGATTCGAAATGCCGCAGGTCCCGGTGAATGTGTCGGACAAGCCGTTGCTCTTTATCTTGAAGGCACGAAAATCACGGTGGAAAACTGTTGCCTGCAAGGACATCAGGACACCCTTTGTCTAGGCCCCTTGCCGGAAAGCGATAAACATGGACGACCACTTCAAAGTCCATGGCGAGAAAAAACTTATGAGCAGCAACAGACGCGGTTTATCCAGTGTGAGATTGAGGGCACAGTTGATTTTATTTTTGGCGGTGGCAACGGACAGTTTATGCACTGCCTTTTAAAATCGCTGAAACGTGTGGATTCCGACACGTCCAATTATTTGACCGCAGCTTCCACTTGTAAAGGACAACCGGGATTTGTTTTTGAAAACTGCATTGTAGTGGGTGAGCAACCTTACTTTTTAGGTCGTCCGTGGCGGCCGCACGCAGCAACCCGCTTTTCCCATTGTTTTTTTGATAAAAAATTAGCGCAAGAGGGGTGGGAGGACTGGAACAAACCGGAACAACGGCTGACCAGTCGTTATGCAGAAGAAAATTGCTGGTATGAAGCTTCCCCGAAAAGAGCAGAATGGATTACCTTCAAATCTAAGGAGGACAAACAAGATGAATCGTAAAATCGAAAAGGGATTGGGAATCGTCGGGATGGTGTTAGTGACACTTTTTCTGGGAGGATTTTCCGTCGTCATGAACCAGTTATCCACAGAAAGCTATCAAAAAATTTTTCAGCCGGTTTTCAGTGAGGTAGTAAAAAATCTTTCTGTCGATGAGGGCATTCTGTTATTTAAAACGCTGGGAGCCTGGTTTGCCATAACCGTTGTCGTAGTCCTATTCGTAGGAGCGGCAGCCAGTTTGTTCATCACAAAAAATAAATACCCGAAATTAGCGGGAATTTGCTATTTCATTGCAGGACTTGCCGCATTGATTGGGAGTCAATTACTGGCTTTTCCTTTTGCCTTTTTATTCTTTGTAAGTTCGATATTATGTTTTTTCAGAAAGGATACTCTCAATGGTACAAACAACAATCAAGAACCCCATTCTGCGTGGGTTCAATCCTGATCCGAATATTTTGCGGGTGGAGGACACGTATTATTTAGCCGTTTCATCTTTTGAATGGCTGCCGGGAATTCGAGTGTACACTTCTAAAGATCTGGTTAATTGGGAACATGAAACAGATATTTTGACCGACCAGGTGGAGTTGCAGGGCAATCCGCAAAACGGCAGCATTTGGGCACCGCAGATCAGCTATTGCGATGGACTGTTTTATTGTATTTATACGGATGTCAAAAGTACCCGTCGCCCCTTCAAAGATTGTCATAATTATTTGATTACCGCACCCAGTATCCATGGTCCTTGGCAGACACCAATTTATTTAAACAGCAGCGGATTTGATCCTTCCTTGTTTCATGATAATAACGGGAAAAAATGGCTGTTAAATGAAATTTGGGATTATCGAATGACCACTGGGAATAAATCAGCGGGGATTGTTTTACAAGAATACGATGCAAAAAAAGCTCGTCTAGTTGGTCCCGTACACAAAATTTTTGATGGGACACCATTGGCAAAAACAGAGGCACCGCATCTTTACCGTCACGGCGACTATTATTATTTGATTACAGCAGAAGGCGGGACCGGGAAAGATCATTCTGTTACAGTATGTCGTTCGAAAACACTCACAGGTCCGTATGAAGTTGATCCTGACTATCCCATGCTGACAGCCAGCGACAAACCGGATTCACCGTTACAATGTTCTGGACACGGCAGTATCATCCAAACGCCCCAAGGAAAATGGTACATGGCCTACTTGACTACCCGTCCGCTGCTGAGTGCGGCGATTCTTGGCAGAGAGACAGCAATCCAAGAAGTCGTTTGGACAAAAGAGGGGTGGTTACGTTTAGCCAGTGGGAAAAATGCACCAGAGCTTACCACTACAATCGAAACAGCAGAACCCGTCACGCAAAAAATTCAAACGGATTTTTCTGATAATTTTAGCGGAAAACTAAAAAAAGAGTGGAACACTTTACGGATTTTGGCGAAAGAGACATGGTGTGACCTTCAAAGCCGACCAGGTTATTTACGCCTATCTGCCGGCGAATCGCCACAATCGTTATTTGACCATCATATTTTAGCAATTCGACAAAAAGATTTTGCCTTCGAAGCAAAGACCCGAGTCGATTTCGAGCCGCAAACTTTCAATCAAATGGCAGGCTTGCTCCTTTATTTAAATGATACCAACTATTTATATGCGTATGTGACTTACGAGGAGAATCAGGGGAAAGTGTTGCGTTTCATGCGTTGTGAAAATGGCGAATGCCATATATCTGAAACAGCTATACCATTAACAGAGGCAACAACTTGCTTAAAAGTATCCGTCAATGGTCCGACCGGAAAATTCTATTATCGGGAAGATCAGAAAAATAATTGGCTGCCTCTTAATGAAGTACAGGACTTGTTATTTCTTGCCGGTGGGTTTACCGGAAATTTTGTTGGAATTGCTGTTCATGATATGGACAAAAAAGCTGGTTGTTTTGCTGACTTTGACTTTTTTGACTATCACGGGAATGACAGCGAATAAATAGTTATTTTAATCGGATAAAAAAGGATAATCAATTCTTATCATTGAGCACATAGAACAGGGAATAAACCAATAAATAAAGCGATTTCATCATGTTAAGAATTGATTATCGACTTATCCTAAATAGAAGTGTACCATTTTTAGTGTAATTGAATGCGCTGTCAAAGGTGTTCGAAATAATAATTCATTCTAAAGGAGCGAAGAAACATGTTAAAGAAAAAAAATTGGGGCAAAGCTTTGGGCGGGTTACTTCTAGCTAGTCTAGTTTTAGCAGGCTGCAGCGGAAATTCAGGAAATGAAGCAAGTGGAAAAGATTCGGAAGGAAGCACCAAAGATTCTGTTTCATGGATGGCCATGCTACATACACCAACACCTCCGGCCGGTGATATCGAAAATAAATTGGAGGAATATACCGGCGTAGATATTGAATTTAACTGGGTTCCAGATGCATCAAAAGATGAACGAATCAATGCAGCCTTAGCATCTAATTCCTTATCAGACATTGTTTCATTAACACAAATCTCTAGTACTACTGTTCGAAATGCGTTAGGTTCCGGCATGTTCTGGGATGTTGAACCTTATTTGAAAGATTATCCGAATTTAGCAAATATTTCTGAAGATCGATTGGAAGCATCACGAATCAAGGGACATATTTACGGTGTGCCTTTCCAAAAACCGATTGCCCGTTATGGAGTTTTAGTAAGAAAAGACTGGTTAGAAAACTTAGGTTTGGAAACACCAAAAACATTGGATGAATTGCGGGAAGTGGCGCAAGCCTTCACCGAAAACGATCCTGATGGTAACGGACAAAAAGATACTGTCGGTTTTGTTGAGCGAAATGAATCCTTCAATGTTGGTTTCCGTTCATTGACTGGGTACTTTGGCGCCGGCAATCATTTCACTGTGACAGAAGAGGAAGAAGTCATTCCATCCTTCATGCAACCTGAATACAAAGAATCGATGGAATGGTTCCGTGATATTTATGAAAATGGCTGGATGAACTCTGATTTTACCGTTATGGCGAAAAATGATCAAAAAGATTATATTGTTCAAGGAAAAGGCGGAATCGTTATTTCCGGCTTGCAGGAAGTCCGCAACTATGTAAACGATGCTAAAGGAACCGATCAAGAACATATGGAATGGGAATTGATCAATGACATGACGTATGGTGACGTAGAACGTCGAATTCTATCTGATACCAACGATGGTATGGGCGGATGGCTATCAATTCCAAAACAACAAGTAAAATCAGAAGAAGATTTAAAAGTTGTTTTGCAGTTCATCAACGATTTGATGGATGAAGAGCCTTATACGCTGATGACACAAGGGGTTGAAGGGGAACATTTCCAAATTACCGATGATGAAGCCTACGAGCAAATCGATACGACGAAATGGCAACAAGAAGTACAACCATTTTCTTCTTCTCGCCCGTCTGAATTGGTAACGACCTTTAAATCAACCGATTCTTATGCCAACTTAGCAAACAAAAAAATTGCCGAAAACGAAGAATTTGCTATTACGAATCCGGCACAACCATTGACTTCAGAAACTTATGATACACAATGGTCAACACTGATCGAAGGAATAGAAGATGCCTACTATAAATATATGATGGGTGACATCGACATGGACGGTTTCGACAAGGCGGTTGAAAACTTCCGCAACAGCGGTGGCGATACAATGATTAAAGAATTCACTGAAAGCTACAAAGAAAGTAAATAATCGATTTTTCTTAAACGTCAGCGAACTTGCTGACGTTTTTTTCTACGCTTTGAAAGCGTTTAGTACATAGAGTATACTAGCGTAAAAGAAGATGTTTTTATGGGAGGTGCTGGCAATGGAACGAGTGGTTGTTAGTAAAAATGATGAGCTGTTGCAGGCGTTAAGGAGACAATCGGATGAGATCTTAATTACCGGAGATTTAGCCGATAGGATCCATCAATTATTCCAGCAACAGTTAAGTGATGAGGCACGTATGGGAGTAGAATTAGGCACTCAGGGAAGCGCGACACTTGTTGAGCCGGTGTTGAATCACTTGTTTGGAAGTTTTAAAGGTGCAACAAAGGAAGACACAGCGATAAATAAGCAGCTGCTCACTTTGTATAAATTGAAAAGAAAGCAGCCTAAAATTGCTTTGGTCCGCTTGAAACAGTTGGAATATTAGAATGAATCAATTATACAAAGAGAGAAAGCCCAATGCTGAATTAGCATTGGGCTTTCTTACTAGGATATATATGGAAAAAAGGGGGAGCGGATTAAGGAAGCTTGATCACTAGTTCTGTTTCTTTGTCGAAGAAGTGACCTTTACTAATATTGAATGCCAAGTTGATGTTTTCGCCTGGTTTATGGAAATCTCGAGCGTCAACTTTAGAAACAAATTCTGTTTCGCCAGTTTTTGTATACAACATGGATTCAGCACCAAGCAATTCAGAAACGACGACTTGAGCGTTTACTGTTGCTTCTGGTGAAGCTTCAATAGCGATTTGTTCGCTATGGATATCTTCTGGACGAATACCAAAGATAATTTGTTTGCCTTCATAGCCTTTTTCAACTAAGACTTTATTTTTCCCTTCAGGAATACGTAATTTCAAACCAAAACCGTCTGTGATAACGCCTTGATTTAGTGTTACGTTAAAGAAGTTCATTGCAGGTGATCCGATAAAGCCGGCAACGAAAACATTTACTGGTGTATCGTAAACTTGTTGTGGTGTGCCGATTTGTTGGATAAAGCCGTCTTTCATGATAACAATCCGGTCAGCCATGGTCATTGCTTCTGTTTGGTCATGGGTAACGTAAATTGTTGTTGTTTCCAAACGTTGGTGTAATTTAGCGATTTCAGCACGCATCGCCACACGCAATTTTGCATCCAAGTTAGATAAAGGTTCATCCATCAAGAAGACTTTTGCATCACGCACGATGGCACGTCCAAGAGCTACCCGTTGTCGTTGTCCACCAGATAAAGCTGCTGGTTTACGGTCTAGATATTCAGTCAAGCCCAAAATTTCAGCGGCATTTTCTACCCGTTTTTTGATATTTGCTTTGTCGTATTTACGCAATTTAAGTCCGAAAGCCATGTTATCATACACGGTCATATGTGGATATAATGCGTAGTTTTGGAATACCATGGCGATGTCGCGGTCTTTTGGAGCCACATCGTTCATGACTGTTTCACCGATACTTAATTCACCTTCTGTGATATCTTCCAATCCAGCGATCATCCGCAAAGTTGTTGATTTTCCACAACCGGAAGGACCAACGAAAACGATGAATTCGCGATCTTGGATGTTTAAATTGAAATCGGTAACAGAATAGTTTTCTGCGTTGTCGTATTTTTTATACACGTGATTCAATGCCATTTGTACCATAAAAAATTCCTCTTTTCTTTTTCTTATGGGTTAACTATAAATGAAAGCGCTCCACATGGTAAGTGGCAAAGTGCACAAAAACCAAAAGAAATTCTTGTGCAGTTTGTTGAAAGCCTTTTATCTAAAAATACAAAAAGAAATGAAATGGAAAAAATCCATCTCATACAATTAATCAGCGGTGAGTCAATTAGTTGCCACACCTGCGGATATCATTGATAATAAAAGAAGGACTTGAAAATAATTAATAAAAGTATATTTGACTATTAATAAAAATAGCAGTAGGATAGCTGTGAGTTTAAGTCTAATTTACTTTTATTGAAAGAAGGAGTTTTCTTATGACGACGATCTATGATTCAAACGCGTATTTAGAAAAAATCGATGCTTGGTGGCGTGCAGCCAATTTCATTTCAGTTGGTCAATTATATTTGAAAGATAATCCTTTATTGAAGCGTCCTGTAGAAAAAGACGATTTAAAAGTCCATCCTATTGGACACTGGGGAACGATTGCTGGTCAAAATTTTATTTATGCCCACTTGAACCGAGTTATCAATAAATACAAACTGAATATGTTTTACATCGAAGGACCGGGACACGGCGGACAAGTGATGGTTTCAAATGCTTATTTAGATGGTAGTTACACTGAAATTTATCCTGAAATCACCGAAGATGAAGCAGGGTTGGCGAAACTTTTTAAACAATTTTCCTTTCCGGGTGGGGTAGCATCTCATGCGGCACCAGAAACTCCTGGATCCATTCATGAAGGTGGCGAATTAGGTTATTCAATTTCTCATGGTGTCGGAGCAATTTTGGATAATCCTGATGTTATTGCAGCAGTTGTCGTAGGGGACGGGGAGTCAGAAACTGGGCCGTTGGCGACAAGCTGGTTTTCCAATACATTCATCAACCCAGTGAATGACGGGGCAATTTTGCCGATTCTTTACCTCAATGGTGGAAAAATTTCCAATCCTACGATTTTAGCTCGTAAGTCAGATACAGATTTACGGAAATATTTTGAAGGAATGGGTTGGGATCCACTTTTTGTTGAAGGAACAGATCCGGAGAAAGTTCATCCGATCATGGCAGAAAAATTAGACAAAGCCATTGAAAAAATCAAAAAAATTCAAGAATTTGCCCGCTCCAGTGTGGCGGAAAAAGCAGAAATGCCTCAATGGCCTGTGCTGATCGTCCGAACACCAAAAGGCTGGTCAGGACCAAAAGAATGGGATGGCGAACCCATCGAAGGTGGTTTTCGTGCTCATCAAGTACCGATTCCGGTTGATGCCGAACACATGGAACATGTTGATGCATTGACTGATTGGCTGAAGTCTTATCGACCAGAAGAATTATTTACACCAGAAGGAAAATTAAAACCAGAACTTAAAGAATTGGCACCAAAAGGTAATTACCGGATGGCGATGAATCCAATTACGAATGGCGGATTAAATCCTCGTCCGTTGAAAGTGACGGATTGGAAAAAGCATGCCATTGATACCCGCACACCGGGAGCGGTCACTGCACAAGATATGATTGAATTTGGTAAATTTGCGAAAGATTTGATTGTTGCCAATCCGGATAATTTTCGGATTTTTGGGCCAGATGAAGCCAAATCCAATCGTTTGAACAAAATTTTTGAAGTGACCAACCGCCAATGGCTGGAAGCAAAAAACGATGCTTATGATGAATGGATTTCTCCTGTTGGTCGAGTAATTGATTCGCAATTATCCGAACATCAAGCAGAAGGCTTTTTGGAAGGGTACGTTCTAACCGGGCGGCACGGATTCTTTGCTAGTTATGAAGCCTTTTTGCGAGTGGTAGATTCCATGATTACCCAACATTTCAAATGGTTGCGAAAAGCCAAAGAGCAAACGTGGCGAAACCATTATCCTTCCTTGAACTTGATAGCAACGTCAACCGTTTTTCAACAGGATCATAACGGCTATACTCATCAAGATCCAGGGATTTTGACCCATTTAGCTGAAAAGAAAGCAGAATTTGTTCGAGAATATTTGCCAGCAGATGCAAATAGTTTGATGGCGGTGATGGCGGAAGTTTTGAGCAGCGAAGAAAAAATCAATTTGGTGGTTTCTTCAAAACACCCTCGTCCACAGTTTTATTCGGCGGAAGAGGCAGAGGTTTTGGTCCGAGATGGCTTGAAAATTATTGATTGGGCATCAACGGACGGAGACAGTGAGCCGGATATCGTGATGGCTGCTGCTGGAACTGAACCTAATTTGGAAATTTTAGCAGCAATTACTCTCTTGCATGCAGAATATCCAGCGTTGAAAATTCGTTTTATCAATATTGTCGACATTTTGAAATTACGTCATCCATCAATTGATCCGCGGGGCTTATCTGATGAAACGTTTGATACCTACTTTACGAAAGACAAACCGATTATTTTTGGCTATCATGGTTATGAAGGCATGATTCGTGATCTATTCTTTGATCGCCACAATCATCGTGTGCATATTCACGGATATCGTGAGAATGGGGATATTACCACACCATTTGATATGCGGGTCCTTTCTGAATTGGATCGTTTCCACCTTGCACAAGATGCGGCAACCGCTGTCTACGGAGAAAAGGCTGGCGAGTTTGCTCAAAAAATGACCGATCAATTGAACAAACATCATGATTACATCCGGACGTATGGCGTTGATCTTCCTGAAGTCAATGAGTGGCAATGGCAGTTGAAATAAGGAATAGCTCTGGTAATTTGCGAAGCCAATAAAAAAATAGAAGCGGGCTCCTATCGATAATGGATAAGGGCCCGCTTTTATGGTGTATTTCTGAAAAAATTCGTTGGCACTGTGCGTCATTTTACTGTATCAACTCCAACCACCAAAGAGAGTGATTAGAGCGACAACTGCAACGGCAAGTGCAAAGACGATGCTTGACCACAGACTGACCAGCAAAAAGGAAGAAGTTGCCTCATTTCCTTGTTTCTTTGTGTTGTCTAGCGTTTGTTTGGTTGCCCAAAGTTGCCAAACAGCCAAAACTAAAAATGCTGCACCAATAAATTTGGTAAACATAAACCCATCTCCTCGTCACCGATTATAGTCCTTTAATCTCCCGTTGCAAGGAACGGGGGTTGATTGGAAGAGGGAGAAAAAAACTTCTGCTAAAAAATCTTTGAGATTTTTTGACAGAAGTTTTTTGTTTAGATTTTTTCTTTTCGTTCTTTTAATCGAGTCTTGCGGGTTTTTCCAATCACTAATGGAATGGTTTCATATTTTACTTCACTGTACTCAAGTCCAAACCATTTTTGGGGACTGATGGCATGGCTTTTAATGAATAATTTTGCCTGCATGATCTGCCGTTCCCAGTGGTCCAGCACTGTGTTGTTGGATAATTCTTCTTGAATCAGCACAAATTGGAAATCACCCACTTCACGACCTGGGGTCAGGGAGTAACGTTGGGGTTGTTTTGGTAAGCGTCCATCTTTCATTAAATCATGGATAATCTGGCGGATATAGACGTTGACTTCCTGTTTGCTACGAAAGCCTAGGAAAAATTTGACCTTCACGATAAAATCAGTTCCCATTGTATCAACTTCAAATTCTTGAGTAAAGGGTTCATCCGTGACTTCCACGTTGACGAACCAATAGACATTGGCACGTTTTGGTTGCTTATCTAAAATTGAATAGACAAATTGTCGACCCACCATGTCTCCTTCAATACGTGGCACTAAAAAGACGACATTCGTTTGATAAATCGGGATACTATTGTCATCCTTTAATGCCGCAAGCTGCGGAAGATACTCTTTTAAATCGACCTCTTCGGCAACTTTTTCTTGAATGATATTTCCTCGTTCCCAAATCGTCATTAAGACCAAAATGACAAGGGCGATGGCAACTGCGACAAAACCACCACGGAAAAATTTTGCCACGCTGGATAGGAAGAAAATCGATTCAATCAAACCGAAAAATAATGTCGTTAGTAGTGACAAGATGCGGGAACGACCACTTTGAACCAAATAGAAATACAAAAGAATTGTCGTCATCAGCATGGTCACAGTAATTGAAAGTCCGTAGGCTGCCTCCATATGAGAAGAGGTGCGGAAGGTCAAAACAATCAAGGAACAGGCAATCCACAAAATTAAATTGACCGCTGGAATGTACATTTGACCGATTGATTTTCCGGGATACATGATTTTCAATCGTGGCAATAATTTTAATTTGATGGCTTCAGATACCAAGGTAAAGGAGCCGGAAAGCAGCGCTTGAGAAGCAATGACCGCAGCCAATGTAGCAAAAATTACGCCGAAAACCATCCAGCCGGCAGGCAAGATTTGGAAAAAAGGATTCAGATGTTCGATTGCCTGCATTTCAGGATTTTGATATGCCTTCATCAACCAAGCCGCTTGACCAAAATAATTCAGAACCAGACAAATTTTTACGTAAGGCCAACTGATGCGAATATTTTTTTTGCCGACATGGCCCATATCAGAGTACAACGCCTCTGCTCCGGTAGTTGCCAGAAAAATATTTCCAAGAATAAACAACCCTAATTTATTTTCAGGACTGGTTAACAAACGTAGTGCATAAATCGGATTTAGTGCCCGAATGACTGAAAGATCTCCGCTGAAATTGATAATTCCTACCAATCCTAGAAACGTGAACCATAAAAACATGATGGGACCAAACGCTTTTCCTACAAAGTCGGTACCAAAGCGTTGAATCGCAAACAAAACAAGAATGATGACCAAGGTGATGATTACGATGATATTTTGATCCATACCAAAGCGATCGACAAAGCTTGGAATCCCACGCAAACCTTCGATAGCTGTTGTCACGGTCACAGCAGGTGTCAATACTCCGTCAGCCAAAAGCGCCGCGCCACCGATCATGGCTGGAACAATGATGTATTTACCGCTTTTTCGTACCAATGTGTAAAGAGAGAAGATCCCACCTTCCCCATGATTATCCGCATTTAGCGCAATCAAGACATATTTAATCGTTGTCAGCAGTGTAAGAGTCCAAAAGATCAGTGAAACTGCCCCCAAAATAAAATCAGGATTAATGCTTTTCAAGCCGCCGTTTTCTTCCACGATGGCCTTCATTACATATAACGGACTCGTCCCAATATCCCCATAAACCACGCCCATTGCTACCAAAAGGCCAGCAAAGGATGCTTTGTTCATTTTTTTTGTCATCCCGACATCTCCTTATTCGTATGAATGTATGAATTTTTCTTAGCAGAAAAATTCATTTGATTCTCATACCGTATATCATTCCACTAGAGTACTTGGAAAAAGTGGAACTGACATCCTTATTCGTATGAATGTATGAATTTTTCTTAGCAGAAAATTTCATTTGATTCTCATGCCGTATATCATTCCACTAGAGCACTTGGAAAAAGTGGAACTGACATCCTTGTTCGTATGAATGTATGAATTTTTCTTAGCAGAAAAATTCATTTGATTCTCACGCCGTATATCATTCCACTAGAGTACTTGGAAAAAGTGGAACTGACATCCTTATTCGTATGAATGTATGAATTTTTCTTAGCAGAAAAATCCATTTGATTCTCATGCCGTATATCATTCCACTAGAGCACTTGTAAAAAGTGGAACTGACATCCTTATTCGTATGAATGTATGAATTTGTTCTTAGCAGAAAAATTCATTTGATTTCACGCCGTATCCACCTTCCACTAGACAACGTGGAGAAGGTGAAAATAAATTTTAACCTTCCTATTGGTTCATTTGTTTTCAATAAATAGCAGAAAATTGACGAGAAGTGGCGTCTCTCAATACAGCCCATTATCGGAAATTGTGGTAGGGATGTCAATCATTTCTTACTTAAAAAAATAAAGGGCAAAAAAAATGAGAATTGTGACAAAATTCACTAGTTTTTTCGAAATAGGGATTGCTTTTTTTTTCAAATATCGTAAAGTAAAAAAAGCACGGATAAAGGAGAGAGATGAACAAATGCACACACCAGAAGAAATTATGGAATTGAGTATTCAGTACGGACAGAAAAAAATTCACAAGCCATTGCGGGCAAAGCTGATTTTAGGATTTATCGGGGGCGCAATGATTTCCTTGGGGTACTTGGCATATATTCGCGTTTCCGCATCAATTCCTGAAAGTTTAGGCAGTTTAACAAGTTTAGTTGGCGCTTCGGTATTTCCAATTGGGTTGTTGGTGATACTTCTTGGCGGTGGGGAACTGATTACGGGGAATATGATGGCAGTTGCAATCGCTTTTATGGATAAAAAAATTCGGTTGGCGGATTTATTGAAAAATTGGCTGATCATCACCTTTGCGAATGTCATTGGCGGAATTTTTGTTGCTTATTTCTTTGGACATGTCGTGGCACTGACGCATTCTGGTCCCTATTTAGAACAATTAATTGATCTTGCTCACCACAAAATCAATGTCACAACGATTCAAGCAATCGGCTCAGGAATTGGCTGTAACTGGTTTGTCGGCTTGGCTTTATGGTTGTCTTATGGTGCCAAAGATGCTGCTGGAAAAGTATTGACGATTTGGTTTCCAGTAATGATTTTTGTTGCGATCGGCTTTCAGCATAGTGTCGCAAACTGTTTTGTGATTCCGGCTGCAATCTTTGAAGGTCATGCAACATGGATGGATTTCATCCGTAATTTTATTCCAGTTTATCTTGGAAACATCATTGGCGGTTCAATTTTTGTTTCGGCATTTTATTATTTAAGCTACAAGCACTAATTCAAAAACGCTGCACCAATTACCGGTGCAGCGTTATTTTTTAGACAGTGATAAAAAGCGGCTCATAGCCAAGATGAGTGAGCATTTTTTCGAAATCATGAAACTGGATCATCAATGTCGTGGTATTGATATTTGGATGAAACCCCACTGTATCTTCTCGGTCGATCTCACGGTCAATTACGACGGTGATGCGATGTTCGTGATCATGGGGCAAGGCTAACGGGGTGACCGTACCTGCCGGAATTTTCAATAAATTGAAGAGATCTGACTCTGAAAGAAATGACAGACGTTTTTCAGATAATTCTTCTGCAATCAATGCCAGATTTGCTTGTTTTTCATCTGGCAAAATGACCAGATAGACTCCTTTACCCTTTTTTGCTTTCAGCACAAGATTTTTGACTTGCGGTCCGGGAAGCTCAAAGGGAACATTTTTAACTGAGGTGATTGCCGGATGATCCACCCGAAGATAGTTGATAGATAGCTGATTCAACAAATCATAAGCTTCTTTTTCAGTAGCAGTCATACACATTCCTCCAAAAAAAAAATTAAAAACAGTTGACATTTTGGTTAAATACAGGTAAATTGTTAACAACTTAATAATACGACATCGAAAAGAAGAGTAGCAAGTAAATTTGTTTTTAGAGAGTCTCTGGTTGGTGAAAAGAGATAACAGTTCCTGCGAAACACATCTTGGAGTCGAATTTCTGAAAAGAGTAGGAATTTCCGGGTTGGCCCGTTATAGCCGCAGTCATTGTTGGATGACTAGTTGAGATCAATCGCTGCGAAGCGTTGATAAAAAAAGGTGGAACCGCGTAATTTACGTCCTTTAGTCTTATGACTAAAGGATTTTTTATTTTTATGGGTTCAAAACTAGTGATGCAGTGACTGCAGGAGCTTCTCTTTGCGAAAAGAGAAGGAACTGAGGTGGAACCACGTAGTGAACGTCCTCTGGCACAATGCCAGAGGACTTTTTTTATTTTCGAATGTAGGAAAAACGCAAAATTTTGGAGGGAAAATCATGGAGTATTTAATTTCAGTTATGCCGCAAATTTTAAATGGAGCAGGAATCACCATTAAATTATTTGCTTTTACACTTTTAGGAGCCATTCCGATCGGGATCATTCTCGCATTTGTTTTAGCGAGTCATTTGCAGCCGTTCAAATTTATCGTACAACTTTATGTCTGGTTGATGCGGGGAACCCCTCTTTTGTTGCAACTAATTTTTGTTTTTTACGGGTTGCCATTAGTGGGAATCGTTTTTGATCGATTCGATGCAGCAGTGTTGGCTTTCGTTATCAACTATGCCGCTTACTTTGCAGAAATTTTCCGTGGGGGAATTCAGTCGATTGCGAAAGGGCAATACGAAGCCGCACAGGTTTTACGCTTGAGCAAAGGACAAACCATTACCAAAATCATCATTCCACAAGTAGTAAAGATCACGTTTCCTTCAGTAGGAAATGAAATTATTAATTTGGTCAAAGACACTTCCTTGGTTTATATTCTTGGCTTATCCGATGTCATGCGTTTGGGAAAAATCGCAATGGAACGAGATTCCACGTTACTGCCTTTAGTAGGTGTTGGTTTGGTTTACTTAGTAATGACCGGAGTATTTACCGTATTATTGAAAACAATTGAGAATAAAATGGATTACTACCGTTAGTCGGTCAGGATGTTAGGAGGAAAATCATGTTAGAGCTTAAAAATATTTCAAAGGCATTTGGCAATAAAAAAGTGATTGAACAATTAAATTTGACGATTCCCGATGGCAGTATCCTCGCAATCGTCGGACCTTCCGGCGGTGGAAAAACGACATTGCTGCGAACATTAGCCGGTTTGGAAACGGTAGATAATGGGGAGTTTTTATTGGATGGCAAAGCATTTGACCCGACAGCTTTGAACGAACAGGAGCAAGTTGTCGGCGTCGTTTTTCAAGATTTTCAATTATTTCCCCATTTGAGTGTCGTTGAAAATATCACGTTGGCACCAAAAATGGTTTTAAAGGAAAGCAAAGAAGCATACACCGAAAAAGCGCGGCATTTAGCAAAACAGTTAGGATTGGAAGAATTATTGGAACAATATCCTTTTCAACTTTCCGGCGGTCAAAAGCAACGGGTAGCCATCGCACGAGCAATGGCGATGAACCCTAAAGTATTGGCTTACGATGAACCCACCAGTGCCTTAGATCCTGAACTGCGGCAACAGGTGGAACGATTGATTTTAGATTTGAAAAAACAAGGTGTGACACAAATCGTGGTAACCCATGATTTGACGTTTGCGGAAAATATCGCAGACAATTTATTGCAAGTAAACCCAAATACAAAGGAGGAAACAAAATGAAAAAAATGAGTAAAGCAGCAAGCTGGTTGGTTGTCGGGTTAAGTCTGTTGAGTTTGGCAGCCTGTGGGAAAGGCAAAGAAGAAGCCAAAGATACCTCAAAAGAAGTTATTGTGGGGTTGGATGATACCTTTGTACCAATGGGATTTAAAGATGAGGATGGGGAATTAGTCGGTTTTGATATTGATTTGGCAAAAGCCGTTTTTGAAGCAGAAGATATGAAGGTCACTTTTCAACCAATCGATTGGTCGATGAAAGAAACCGAATTATCCAATGGCACTATTGATCTCATTTGGAACGGTTACAGTAAAACAGCCGAACGAGAAAAGAAAGTACTATTTTCTGATCCGTATATGGAAAATGACCAAGTACTGGTCACTCCAAAGAAAAGCAACATCACAACTTTTGACGGAATGAAAGACAAAACTTTAGGTGCACAGGAAGGTTCTTCCGGTTATAGCTTGTTTACAGATCAACCAGAAGTCTTGAAAGATTTGGTGAAAGACAACGATGCAGTCCTTTATGCAAGCTTTAATGAAGCCTTCATCGATTTGGAAACTGGACGAATTGATGGCTTGTTGATTGATAAAGTCTATGCAAATTATTACCTGACACAAAAGGACCAATTAGAAGACTACACCATCACAGAAGGACCATTTGAAAGCGAAGATTTTGCAGTCGGTATGCGTAAGGATGACAAAAAACTTGCAGATAAAGTCAACGAAGGGCTCAAGGAATTACAGGAAAATGGCGAATTTGCCAAAATTTCTGAAAAATGGTTTGGAGAAGATGTTTCGGTGAAGTGAGCAATAGGAATAGACAGGAGGCAGTGAAAGCTGTCTTCTTTTTTCTTCTTATTGAATAGTGTCTGCATTTCAAACGGCTCAAATCAAAAAACAAAACTTTTGTTCGCCTCTTTTTTTTTGTATAATGGGAAGTGATGAAATGAGGGATCGGTGAAATGGCACAAAAGAAACGCCAGAAAAAAAGAAAAACGAAAAAGCAAATGCAGCAGCAGGAAAAGTTGATTATGATTTTACTAGGTCTGGTCTTTGTTCTGTTGGCTGGCTTTGGTTTATTTAAATTAGGATTTTTAGGGACATTGGTCGCAAACGGGTTTCGGTTGATTGGTGGCAATACGTATCCATTGTTATGCCTTGCGTTGGCAGGGTATGGGGTATGGTTGATGTTGCGAACGACGGAAGCAAAGATTACGAATTATCGGCGCTTTTTTGGGGGAGTGGTTTTTTATTTGGGCATTTTGCTTCTTTTACATGCCCATCTATTCAGTAAATTACAAAGCAGTGACCCAAATATTTTTCAAACGACTTGGCAGGCATTGCTCAGTGACTTGCGAATCAATCAAGTAAGCCAAAATGTTGGCGGTGGACTGGTTGGGGCTCTTTTATATCAAGGTAGCTATTTTTTGGTCTCGCAAGTGGGAAGCTATCTGATTGCAGTGATTTTACTAGCGGTCGGCGGGTTCTTATTCAGTATGATGAGCGGTCATCAAGTTATTGATGGCTTGCAAGGGTTAAGCGACCGGTTGCAACAGCTTTTAGCAGAGGACCCGGAGAAAAAAGCTCAACGAGAAGAGAAAAAAGCGGCTAAGAAAGCAGAAAAAGAAGCCAAAATTGCGGCAGAGCGGGAAAAAGTTCTCGCTGAAATGAAAGAAAACGAAAAAAATCAAGTCCGTCCATTGGCGGAGGAGCCGGAAGAAAGTGAACCACTTGCTGAACCGGAGCAATTAAGTTTTGTTCCCATCGACAGCTTTCAGCAAAATATTCCGGCAGAAACGAAAGCAGAAACAAAAGCAGAGCCGACAACTGAAGTTCCGGAAGATGACGGAGAAGATTTGGATTTTGAAATTTCTGAAGAGGCAGAAGATCAGGATTATGAGTTGCCGACAGCAGTCTTGTTGGATACAATCCCTGCCACTGATCAAAGTGATGAATATTCAAAAATCGAACGCAATATCGGTGTGTTGGAAACAACCTTCAAAAGTTTTGGCGTGGATGCCAAAGTTGTCAAAGCCAGCTTGGGCCCAGCCGTAACAAAATTTGAAGTACAACCGGCTGTCGGGGTAAAAGTCAGCAAAATTGTCAGTTTAACAGATGATATCGCATTAGCACTGGCGGCAAAAGATGTGCGGATGGAAGCGCCAATTCCCGGAAAATCATTGATTGGGATTGAAGTACCAAACAGTACTGTCAGCACGGTTTCCTTTAGAGAAGTTATTGATGCTCAACCGCTACATCCAGATAAATTGTTGGAAGTTCCATTGGGTAGGGATATTTCCGGGCGAGTACAAACAGCCGATCTGACGAAAATGCCTCACTTGCTGATTGCCGGATCAACTGGGAGCGGGAAGTCAGTCGCAATCAACGGAATTATCACCAGTATTTTGATGCAGGCAAAACCCCATGAAGTGAAATTGATGATGATCGACCCTAAAATGGTGGAACTGAATGTTTACAATGGCATCCCCCATTTATTGACTCCGGTTGTGACGAATCCTCGGAAAGCGGCACAAGCATTGCAAAAAGTCGTAAAAGAAATGGAAGAACGTTACGAAAAATTTGCAGCTACGGGCGTCCGAAACATTACTGGATACAATGAATTGGTCATTGAAAAAAATCTTGAAGATGGCGAAAATCGTCCAATTCTACCTTTTATTGTTGTCATCGTTGATGAATTGGCAGATTTGATGATGGTTGCCAGCAATGAAGTGGAAGATGCAATTATTCGTTTGGCACAAATGGCACGGGCGGCGGGTATCCACATGATTTTAGCAACGCAACGTCCAAGTGTCGACGTTATTACGGGAATCATCAAAGCCAATGTTCCCTCGCGAATCGCTTTTGCTGTTTCCAGCGGTGTTGATTCTCGAACGATTATCGACAGCAACGGTGCGGAAAAATTACTTGGTCGTGGAGACATGCTGTATCTGCCGATGGGAGAAAATAAACCGATTCGGGTACAGGGCGCCTTTATTTCTGATCACGAGGTGGAACGAGTGGTTGAATTCATCACCAATCAGCAAGGGGCAAACTATGAAGAAAAAATGATGATTACGGAAGAATCAGCCGGTCCAAATCAACAACCTCAAGATGAACTCTACAATCAGGCAAAAGCTCTAGTAGTGGATATGCAGACTGCCAGCGTTTCTTTGCTGCAACGACGCTTTCGAGTGGGCTACAACCGTGCAGCTCGGTTGGTGGATGAATTAGAAGCTCATGGTGTGGTTGGTCCTTCAGAAGGTAGTAAACCTCGAAAAGTTTTGCTTGAACCAGAACTGGAAGAAAGTACCGATCCTTTGGAACCACAGTAAATCGCAAATACTGCAAGACGTTGTCAAAAATGGCAACGTCTTTTTTTCAGACGAAAGTCGGATGTTTTTAATGAAAAGACAGGATAGGATAAGAGAAGCAGACATTTTAAGTCACTATAAAAGGATATAACAAAATTGTTAGACCGTTGTTATCTGGATGAATGGTCAGTAGTTAATCTTTTCGGTAGACTAGAGTCAAATAAGGAATAGGAGCGACGATATGTTACAAGTAAAAAATCTGAGAAAAGTTTATGGCACCTCCATAAAATATGAAGCATTAAAAGGAATTGACTTAACGGTTGAAGATGGCGAATTCGTAGGAATCATGGGACCCTCCGGATCGGGAAAATCCACCTTATTGAACCTGTTGGCAACAATCGATAATCCAACTTCTGGAAGTATTGAATTGAACGGCAAGAATCCCCATGAGATGAATCAAGAGCAAATTGCAAAATTTCGCCGAAAAGAGTTGGGCTTTGTTTTCCAAAATTTCAATTTGATGCCGACGTTAACCGTAGAAGAAAACATTGTGCTGCCTTTAACATTAGATGGTGAAAAGGTTGCGGTAATGCAGCGGGCTGCGCAAGAAGTCGCACAGCGTTTAGGAATTTCTGATTTATTGAAAAAACGAATCCCGGAAATTTCTGGCGGACAACAACAGCGGGTCGCCGTCGCACGGGCGATGATTCATCGACCTAATCTAGTTTTAGCCGATGAACCAACGGGAAATCTTGATACAAAATCTTCAAAAGATGTGATGCGTTTGCTGCGACAATTAAATGAAAAAGAAAAAGCAACGATTTTGATGGTGACCCATGATCCATTGGCAGCCAGCTATTGCAAGCGAATCATTTTCATCAAGGATGGCGGACTCGTACGAGAAATTCGCAACGACGATCAGCAGAAGAATTTTTATGACCGCATCATTGCCGACCTGGCCCATGTGGAGGAGGTCGAAAATGAATTTTAATCAATTTGTCTTTCGCAATACGATTCGCAACAAGCATTTATATTTGGCCTATTTTTTAAGTACCACTGTATCGGTGATGGTCTTCTTTGCTTTTACTGCCTTGGCAAATCATCCCGCCATTGTTAACGGTTCGTTAGACAAACGGGCAGACATGGGGATGTTGACGGCGGCCATCATTATCTATCTTTTTGCTTTTCTCTTTGTTTTCTACTCGATGGATGTGTTCATTCAGTCTCGGAAAAAAGAGTTTGGTCTGATGATGATTCAAGGGATGAGTCCCAAGCAGTTGAAGAACATGATCTTTATTGAGAATTTAGTGATTGGTTTTTTTGCCACGATTTTTGGAAGTCTTATTGGAATCGGCTTTACCCAACTTATTATTTTATTGGCAAATAAAATGATGCATCTGGATTTTAGTTTATATTTTCCAACGCAGTCGATTTTAATTACCGTTGCGGCATTTGCCCTTTTGTTCGTTGTGATCTCTTTCTTGATTCGGACACGCTTGCCAAAAATGAGCGTGCAAGAGCTGTTACAGGCGGGAGATTTGGGCAAAGGTGTGATCAAATTTTCAAAAATTAAAGCGATTCTTGGTCTTCTACTGATTGGAATCGGTTATGCCGTAGCCTTGTTGGTACCGGGTGTCGGAGTAATCATGGCGACATTGCCGGTTGTGGCAGTGGTTATTGTGGGAACCAGTCTCTTTTTCAATCAAGCCAGTGTCATGATTATTGAAGGATTAAAGAAGAACACGAAATTATTTTGGAAGAAAACCAATATGATTGTCTTTTCTGACTTGTCTTTTCGGATGAAAGATAATGCCCGCTCTTTTATTTTAGTTGCCGTGATCTCAACAGTAGCCTTTGCTGCAATTGGCACACTCTATGGGGTAGAAAAGATTTTGTTGGGCGCTATTGAAGAGCAGCCCTATGAATTGGAAGTAATGGACAAAGCCCCAGTAGTACAAAAACAAGCCGAAAAAATTGACACTCTACTTTCTGAGAAAAAAATCACCGCTGATAAAGTGGAAACCACGATTTATTCGATGGATGACAAACAGTTTTTAACGGAGACGGATTACAATAAATTAGCAACGTTGCTGGATGAAGAGACCATTTCTGTAAAAAAAGCAGTTTCTCTCACACCGGCAAGTCAACAAGCGCAAATGGATGCTCAAACAACCACAGCGAAAACGGTGACGATCGGCACGCAAAAGCTGCAAGTTGAGAGAAAAGAGAAAACCAATTTGGTGGCGACCTATCTCCCAACGTATGTCGTACCAGATGGAACAAACTTTAGTAAAATGGAAGAAACAAAACGGATCGTTTGGCAACCGAAAAACACCTCCCGTGAAGCTCTGATCAAGTTCGGAGAAGCGTTGACAAAGGAATCGGAAACTTATGTGATGGCAAAAACCTATATCGTACAAACCGTGATCGATTCCTACGCACCTATTTTGTTTGTGGGCGTGTTTATCGGAGTGATTTTCTTCATTTCTGCCGGCAGCTTTTTGTATTTCCGACTATATAGTGATTTAGCAAAAGATACCGAAAAATTTGCGATGATTTATAAAATCGGTTTGACGAAAAAAGAATTAAAGAAGATGATCAGCCAACAGGTGGGAATTTTGTTCTTTACGCCGATTATTGTGTCGGTTATTCATGGCGGTGTGGCTCTGACTGCGATGTACCACATTTTTAATATGGGGATGCAAAAAGAAGGACTGATGGTCTTAGGACTGTTTGTCGCCATTCAGCTGATTTATTATCTGTTTGCCCGTCATTTTTACTTTAAAAAAGTTTATGCAAGTGTCCAACACTAAGAAAACTCCTTTGAGCCGTATTTTATTGGTTCAAAGGAGTTTTTGTCGTTTTCGACCGGTTGCAATCACTGAGGGAATCGGGTATAGTATGTAGCGAAGTTCGTGAAATGAGGGACAATTTGTGAATAAACCATCAATCTATGGTCTGACAAAAGAAGAAGTGATCCAATGGCTGGAGGAAAATCAAGAAAAGAAATTCCGCGGCAATCAGTTATGGGAATGGCTCTATGAAAAACGCGTGATGGATTTCTCAGAAATGACGAATCTTTCTAAAGATTTGATTCAAAAACTGACGGATAATTTTGTCATTAATCCATTAAATCAAACCATCGTTCAAGAAGCAAAAGACGGGACTGTCAAATACCTTTTTGAATTGCAAGACAAACACATGATCGAAACCGTGTTGATGCGACAAGAATACGGGATGTCTGTTTGTGTGACCACACAAGTTGGCTGCAATATCGGCTGTACGTTTTGTGCCAGTGGTCTGCTGAAAAAGCAACGAGATTTAACTGCTGGTGAAATCGTGGCGCAAGTCATGATGGTACAGCATTATTTTGATTTACAGGAATCAGAAAATCGAGTTTCTCATGTTGTTGTGATGGGAATCGGAGAACCTTTTGACAATTACGACAACGTAATGAAGTTCCTGCACATCATCAATGATGCGAAAGGCTTAGCAATCGGTGCACGGCATATCACAGTTTCTACCAGCGGTTTAGCACCAAAAATCAAAGAATTTGCTGAAAACGGGTTGCAGGTCAACTTGGCGATTTCACTTCATGCACCAAACAATGAAGTGCGGACTTCTATGATGCGGATCAATCGTAGTTTTCCAATTGAAAAATTGATGGAAGCCGTTGATTTCTATTTGGCAAAAACCAATCGTCGAATCACCTTTGAATACATCATGTTGCAAAATGTGAACGACCGACCAGATCACGCCCAACAATTAGCAAACTTGCTAAGAGACAAGAAAAAACTGGTTTACGTCAATCTGATTCCGTATAATCCAGTCAGTGAGCACGATCAGTATTCCCGCAGTAAAAAAGCGGACGTGCTGAAGTTTTATGACATTCTTAAAAAGAATGGAATCAACTGTGTTATTCGTAAGGAACATGGGACAGACATCGATGCTGCCTGCGGACAATTACGCAGCAAACAAATGAAAAAAGAAGCTGCTGTATAACCCAAAGTCAATCTGAGCAATCCGCCCCTTTTCATGGGGTGGGATTGTTTTTTTGTGCCTGCTGTTTTTTCAAAAAGCAAATCAGTAACATTTTTTTTGAATGACTGGTAGAATCGATAAGAACGGGAGGCGATTGCTTTGATTATTACAGAATTTGATCGAGAAGATGTGGTCATGCGGGATCAGTTGGCGGACCTGTTGAAAAAAACTTGGCCGGAGGAATATAGGGAGGAATCGCAGATTAACGCCTTGTTAGCAGAAGAACGTTTGGCAGTCGCGGCGCTGGAAGAGGATATGTTGATTGGATTTATCGGCGCAATTCCACAATACGATCATACAGGATGGGAGCTGCATCCGTTAGTCGTTGGAGATGCCTATCGTCGACGAAAAATCGGTATGCGTTTGGTGGATTTCTTAGAAAAAGAAGTTGCTTCTCATGGTGGTATCACCATGTATCTGGGGACAGATGATGAAAATCATGCCACTTCATTGAGTGAGCTGGATTTGTATCAAGATACGTTTCAAGCCCTCAGTCAAATCAAAAATTTAAAAAATCATCCCTTTGAATTTTATGAAAAACAAGGCTATCAGATTGTGGGTGTTATCCCAGATGCCAATGGCTGGAACAAACCAGATATTTTAATGGCAAAACGAATTGCCGAACCGGAAAATGAAAATTCTCCCTCATAAAATCAAGGAAATGAAATTTGAAAAGAAATAGAACTGTTTCTTATCTGGTAGTTCTCAGAAAGTTACACTTACAATGAAAGTTATCTCATTTTTGTTTGTTAATAAAAATAAGATTGAGTGAAAAAATCCTTTATCTGCTTTGCGGATAAAGGATTTTTTTGTTTTTCTCATTTAATTAAATTCTGCCATGATTATCTAATTAAATGAGAAAAATTCTGAAATCCGGCGATTTTTTCAAAAAAAGTGAAATTATTTAAAAAGAAATCACTTGAATAAAGAAGTTGAGATATATCACCAATAAGAGCGCTTTCTAAAGGTGTGTAAATTATCAGAATAATGATAATTTACTGTTTTTTTATGCGAAAATGATGAAATTGCTATTGCTTTTTTAATAATTATTAATTAAAATTCTATTCAACTTCAGAAGTTGCTAAATTTTCTGAAAATTACAAACTAAAGGGGTAACGCAAATGAAAAAGAAATCGTTATTGGGCATCGTAGCAGTCTGCGGTTTCGTTCTTGCTGGATGTTATGGTGGCGGCAAATCCACAGATGACAGTGCAGCAGCGGGCGATTCAGGCAAAGGAGGCAGTAAACAAGTTTTTAACTTGGTCGTACCACAAGAAATGCCTACCGCTGATTTATCAGTAGCTACTGACACAATTAGTTTTACCGCGTTGAACAATGTGTATGAAGGTCTTTACCGTATTGATGAAGACAATCAACCCATTCCTGCCGGTGCAACCGAACTGGCAGAAGTCAGCGAAGACGGTTTAACGTACAAAGTAAAATTGCGTGAAGACGCTAAATGGTCTAATGGCGAGAACGTTACCGCAGCAGATTACGTCTATGGCTGGCAACGGACAGTTGATCCCAAAACCGCCTCTGAATATGCGTATCTTTACGAACCTGTAAAAAATGCGGCAGAAATCACAGCCGGCAAGAAAGACCCATCTGAATTAGGAATCAAAGCTGTAAGTGACTATGAATTGGAAATCACTTTGGCAAAAACCACACCTTACTTTGATTACTTGTTGGCCTTTGCTTCTTTCTTCCCACAAAGCCAAGCGGTTGTAGAAGAAAACGGCAAAGAATATGCTTCTGCCAGTGACAAAGCAGTTTATAATGGTCCATTTACTTTAGAAGAATTTGATGGTCCGGGTTCTGATACGGATTGGGTTTACAAGAAGAACGATCATTATTGGGATAAAGATTCTGTAAAATTAGATCAAATCAACGTCAGTGTTGTGAAAGAATCTTCCACTAGCTTGAACCTATTTAAAGATGGTCAAGCAGATGACGTTATCTTGACTGGTGAATTAGCACAACAAAATGCAAATGACGAAGCGTTCTATTCAGCAAAAGAAGCACGTACAACATATGCGGAATTCAATCAACGGGATGAAGATTCCCCATTCAACAATGCGAACTTGAGAAAAGCGTTCTCTTATGCAATCGATCGTGATGCATTGGTGGACAAAGTCTTGGGTGACGGTTCTGTTGTTTCCACCAGTTTGATTCCGGTAGACTTGGCTAAAAATCCTGAAACTGGGAAAGACTTCACCGAAGATGCCGGTACATTGGTTTCCTTTGATGCTGACAAAGCCAAAGAATATTGGGAAAAAGCGAAAAAAGAATTAGGAATCGACTCCTTAGAATTCGAATTGATGGCTTCTGATGATGATTCATCGAAGAAAGTAATCGAATACCTACAAAATGTATGGGAAGAAACATTGGATGGTGTCAAAGTCACACCAACACCTGTACCGTTCTCTGTTCGATTGGATCGTTCAAATTCTGGTGATTTCGATGTCGTATTAGGTGGTTGGGCAGCTGATTATTCTGATCCAAGCAGCTTTACTGACTTGTTCGTAACGGGAAATTCATACAACCGTGGCCAATGGAGCAACGCGAAATACGATGCCGCTGTCAAAGAATCCTCTTCAACAAATGCGGGAGATCCAGCAAAACGTTGGCAAAATATGCTGGATGCAAACCAAATCATCATGGATGAAATGGGCGTACTTCCAGTTTATCAAAAAGCAGAAGGACACTTGGTTAATCCGAAAATCAAAGGAATCGTTCACCACGGTGCCGGCGCTTCATGGGATTACAAATGGACTTATGTAGAAGAATAAAAGTAAGAGTTTGAACTTGAAAAAAAGTCGGGACATTAATCAACGATCGATTAATGCCCCGGACTTTGTTTTGTTCAACCTATAAATAATGGATTAAAAGCAGGAGAATGGAAAGTCCAATTAAACTCCCTGCGATAATCAGCCAAAAACGATAGGCATGAGCGCCGACTTGTGAAAGCGGCATGAAGTTAGATTTTTTCTTTTGTCTTCTTCCGAAGGCTTCATGCATCGAGCGTTGAAAGGTGTCGAAGAAGCCAGAAGAAAAAACCCATAACAAACTGCCGACAATCAAAAAAGGCAGTCCCACTAAAAAGAGAGAATCAGAAAGCTGGATAAGCGTAAAACTTTTTTGAAGAAAATGCCACAATAAGATGGCGGCGATTCCTAAAAGGGATAGAATATAGGGTAAGTTGCGTTTATTCATAAATAGGCTCCTTAAAGTTTATTCTTATATAATGTAGCGAAACCAGCAAAGAAAGTCAAAGACAAGAAAGAGTAGGGGGAAAAATAGTGAACAGTTTTATTAAATACTTTCTAAAACGTCTGCTTTTCGGTGTGATCACCTTGTGGCTGATTGCAACAGTAACTTTTTTCTTAATGAAATTACTGCCGGGCACACCGTATACCAATGCGGAACGGTTAAGCCCTGAGACCATCGAGTTGCTGAATAAGCAAGTTGGTTTAGACAAACCAGTATTGGTTCAATATGGCATTTATTTACAAAATTTGGTGCAATTTGATTTTGGTATTTCCTTCCAATTTAAAAATCAACCGGTTGCCGCTTTATTGGCTAATCGAATTGGACCTTCCTTGCAATTAGGGATGCAGGCCATCATCTTTGGAACATTGTTCGGTATTATTTTAGGAACGATTTCAGCAATGAAACAAAATTCCTGGGCAGATACGTTAGCAACCCTAGTGGCAATTTTAGGTCGTTCGATTCCAAACTTCGTATTTGCAGTTTTATTACAATATGTGTTTGCAATTCAGTTGCATATGTTGCCAATCGCAAAATGGGAAGGCTTTGCCTATACGATTTTACCAACCATCGCGTTAGCCATGTCGCCATTAGCCGATTCTGCCCGCTTTATTCGAACAGAAATGGTGGAAGTTATGCACAGTGACTTCGTCGAATTGGCTCGCGCGAAAGGGCTGGGGCGTTGGGAAATTGCCTTCAAGCATGGCTTGCGGAATAGTTTAATTCCATTACTGACATTATTAGGACCTTTGGCAGTTGGTTTGATGACTGGTTCTTTGGTTGTTGAAAACATCTTTGCTATTCCGGGAATCGGAGAACAATTTGTAAAATCGATCACCACGAATGATTACCCAACGATTATGGCAGTTACACTAATGTATTCTGGTATGTTAATCGTAGTCATTTTAATCGTCGATATTTTATATGGCATCGTTGATCCACGGATCCGCGTTTCAGAAGGGAGCAGAGGCTGATGGAAGTATCAAAAAACTACTCGGAAATCGCAAAAATTCCCGCAACAGACTTTGAATTGTTGCAAAAAGATACCGTAAAAGAACGGGAAGCAATCGCGGCTCCTTCATTGACCTTTTTACAGGATTCATGGCGGCGTTTGAGAAAAAACAAAGCGGCGGTTTTCTCCATGTCGTTACTTGGCATCATTATTCTGATCGCTTTTGTAACAATTTTTGTTTCTCCCCACAATCCGACGAAGCAAAATGTGAGCTATATTAATTTGCCCCCTCGAATTCCGGGAATCGATATTGATGGTTTGAACGGAAAAGCAATGGTGGGCGGAGAATTAGTCGACAAATATGCGCAAGCGAAAGTACCAGACAATGTAAATTTCTTTTTTGGTACAGATGGTTTAGGTCGGGACGTTTTGAGTCGCTTATTCATGGGAACACGAATTTCATTGTTGATTGCTTTTGTAGCGGCAATGTTTGATATCGTGATTGGTGTCAGCTACGGTTTGATTTCTGGATTAAAAGGCGGCACTACAGACAACTTGATGCAACGTTTCCTTGAAGTCCTTTCCGGGATTCCCAATCTGGTTGTAATGATTTTGATGCTGGTTATGTTCAAACCGGGGTTCATGTCGATTGTAGCGGCAATGGCAATCACCAACTGGATTCCTATGGCGCGGATTGTACGGGCACAGACCATGAAGCTGAAGGATCAGGAATTTGTTTTAGCAGCAAAAACACTGGGAGAAAGCAATGTCAAAATTGCCTTCAAACATATTCTGCCTAATATTTCCAGCGTAATCATCGTTCAGATGATGTTCAGTATTCCGACAGCGATTTTCTTTGAAGCTTTCCTAAGTTTTATCGGTTTAGGTTTGACACCACCTTCAGCTTCTCTAGGAATGATGTTGAGTGATGGCTACAAAACCTTCCAATATTTACCTTATCTATTATGGATTCCGGCAGTGACGCTGTCTGTGATCATGATTGGTTTTAACCTGTTGGCTGATGGCTTGCGGGATGCCTTTGATCCGAAAATGAAGGAGTGAGGACTATGAAAAAAGCACTAGAAGTAAAAGATTTAGAAATTTCATTTGATACTTACGCCGGAAAAGTTCGGGCGATTCGTAACGTCAGTTTTGATTTGAATGAAGGAGAGACCTTAGCAATCGTTGGAGAATCCGGTAGCGGCAAGTCCGTGACAACACGGACGATCATGCGCTTGTTGGCAAGCAACGCCAACATTGATAATGGGTCGATCTTATTTGAAGGAGAAGACTTGGTGCATAAGTCTGAAAAGGAAATGCAAAAAATCCGCGGAAAAGAAATCGCAATGATTTTTCAAGATCCAATGACTTCTCTTGATCCGACCATGACAATCGGCAAACAAGTGGCAGAGTCTTTGCGAATCCACAACAAAGTATCGAAAAAAGAAGCGATGGCTTCAGCGCTGGAACTATTGAAACTTGTCGGAATTCCAGATGCAGAAAAACGGTTAAAGAATTATCCCCACCAATTCTCCGGTGGACAACGCCAACGGATTGTGATTGCCATTGCGCTGATTTGTTACCCGAAAGTTCTGATTGCCGATGAGCCGACTACAGCACTAGATGTAACGATTCAGGCCCAAATTTTAGAATTATTGAAGGATATCCAACAAAAAATCAATACCTCAATTATTTTTATCACCCATGACCTTGGTGTCGTGGCAAATGTGGCTGATCGGGTGGCAGTTATGTATGGGGGAAGAATCATTGAAGTTGGAACAGCAGAAGAAATCTTTTATAATCCGCAACATCCGTATACATGGGGACTTTTAGGTTCCATGCCAACGTTGGAAGGAACCGGCGATCGATTGTATGCCATTCCCGGTTCTCCGCCAGATTTATTGAAGCCGCCAACAGGGGATGCGTTTTATCCTCGGAACGAATATGCGTTGAAAATTGATACCCAGCAAGCGCCACCATTTTTTGAGGTATCACCGACCCATAAAGCGGCAACGTGGCTTTTGGCACCACAAGCACCAAAAGTAGTGCCACCAAAAGAAATCCAAATTCGTTGGGAAAAATTCCGTTCCAAGCAAGCCAATGAAACAGCTTAAGCCGGCATTCCAATCATCTAATGGAACAAAGAAAATTAAGGACATTAAATAGAAATAAAGGAGGGAAGCCCGGTGAAAAAAGTCTTATTAAAAGTGGACGGCCTGAAACAATATTTTAACGTTGGTCGCAAAGACGAAGTAAAAGCCGTTGATGATATCAGCTTCCATATTTATGAAGGAGAAACGTTTGGTTTGGTGGGTGAATCTGGTAGTGGAAAATCAACGACTGGACGCACAATCATTCGACTGAACGAACCTACAGGCGGTGAAGTTGATTTTGACGGTGTGGATGTCACTAAAATCAAAGGCAAAGCGGCGTTGAAAGAATTTCGTCGAGACGTGCAGATGATTTTCCAAGATCCCTATGCTTCACTGAATCCTCGGATGAAGGTTCGCGATATCATTGCAGAAGGAATCGACATCAATGGGTTGGCAGCCTCTGACACGGAACGAAATAACCGCGTAGATGAACTGTTGAAGATTGTGGGCTTAAATCCCAGTCACGGTACCCGTTACCCCCATGAATTTTCTGGCGGGCAACGGCAACGGATCGGCATTGCTCGGGCGTTAGCTGTCAAACCCAAATTCATTATCTGTGACGAACCTATTTCGGCTTTGGACGTATCAATCCAAGCCCAAGTGGTAAATCTACTGCAGGATTTGCAAGCAGAACAAAATTTGACCTATCTGTTTATCGCCCATGATTTATCCATGGTGAAACACATTAGTGATCGAATTGGCGTGATGCACCATGGCAAATTATTGGAAGTCGGTACGAGTGATGCCATCTACCATCACGGTGTCCATCCTTATACAGAAAGTCTATTATCTGCGATTCCATTGCCTGATCCTGAGTATGAACGCACTCGCACACGAATCAAATATCAGTCAGAACCAGAGGATGGACGGGTTCGTGGAATGCATGAGATCGAAGAGGGACACTACATTTATTGTACAGAAGACGAAATCGCCTTCTACCAAAAGAAATTACAGAAAAAGAAAGAAGGCAGTTCTGTCGCAAGTTAAAGGGGTGTTTGGATAGATGTGCGTTTTAAAAGCTTATAAATTTCGACTCTACCCAACGGGCGAACAGCGACAATTTTTTATTGAAACTTTTGGCTGTGTTCGCTTTACTTATAACATGCTATTAAAGCAACGGCATATTGAGCAGCCCGCCGGAAAATTAACGCCGGCTAAATTAAAAGAAGACTTTCCTTTTTTAAAGAAGACCGATAGCCTTGCCTTGGCAAATGCTCAGATGAATTTGGAGCGAGCCTTTCGTAATTATTATGAGGGGCGTGCCGGCTATCCCAAACTGAAAACCAAAAGAAGCGTTTGGCAGTCGTATCGAACAAATAATCAGCAGCACACGATTTATTTTCAGGAAGGAAAACTAAAGCTCCCTAAGCTAAAAACCTTGATTCCTGTCAATATCCATCGAAGGGTCTACGGTCATATCAAGTCTGCCACCATTTCTGCTAAAAATGGTCAGGAATTTTATGTGTCGATCCTCTGCGAAGAAAAAATCGAACCACTGCCTCAAACCAATCAAGTCATCCAGCTGCACTTTTCACCGGAAACACTGGTTGAATCCTCTGAGCTTTCCTTTGATGTTCCTATTTTCTTATCAGAAAATGATCAGATTCGTTTGAAAAAAGCAGAGAAGAAATTGGCCACTCGGGCAAAGGCTGCTCAGAAGCGAAAGGTCCATTTGTCTGATGCGAAGAATTATCAAAAGCAAAAACACAAAGTTGCCACTCTTTACACTCGTTATTATGATCGAAAAAAAGCCTATCTTGATGAATTATCGATTGGCATTATTCGGCAATATGATGTGATTCACGTAACTAATCTTTGTCAGATGGAAGAAAAAGGCCTTTTTAGCGAATCAGATTGGCTGCACTTTATCCAAAAAATAAAGTACAAAAGCACGTGGTATGGCAAAACAATGCTCCTCAGTGAAGGACCAAGCAGTTGAAGAAAAGAAAGTAAGAACTGGAAGGGGCTCCAGGGATCGCCTAGGCCATAGAAAAAATTTGCAAAAATTTTTGTTTCTAGGAATCATTGCTCACTAATTATGATAAACCAAAAACAAACCCAGCGTTCCAAGGCTGAAAAGCCAATGGATGACGCTGGGTTTCTTTTATCCCTCTTCAGGAATAATCGATTCTTTTAGACGATAAATTTTGGAAGGACGACCAATTCCCACCGGACGTTCACCAATTTCATCAAAATATTGCAGCATTGCTTTTTTAAAGTTGGAATGGTCAATGGTTTTGAAATCCATACCTAAAAATTTAGCAAAAACTTTCCGTGCTTCGGTGATGGTGAAAGAATCTCCTAAAACTTGCAGCACAAGGGGTTCATGCTCCATCTTGTTTGCAATCCGGTTGAAGGCCTTCAAGATAATCTCGCTGTGGTCAAAAGCCAGTGTATCACGACCATAAGAGGTTCCGGTTTGCAGATCCAAGATAATCTCGACATCTCCGTTAGTCAAATGGATATTGTTGCGTTTGCGTTCCAACGTAAACCAACGGACTTCTGCGGCATCGTCACCGGCACTCAAAGGCTCTTCTCCAATGAAAGCCAAATAGCTGACGGTCACCACCCAACCACGAGGGTCACGGTCTGGTCGACTGAAGGTGTGCAGTTGTTCGATATTATGATTGGAAATCACCACGCCGGTTTCTTCTTTGGTTTCTCGAATGACGCTTTCGCCAGTCGATTCATTTGCTTCGACAAAGCCCCCCGGCAAAGCCCATGAGTTTTTATACGGATGACTTTTTCGTTGAATCAACAAGGTTTTGATCTGATCTTCTTCCTTGTTGTAACACATCAATACCATATCTACCGTTAAGGCAGGTTTTTCATATTCTGGCTGTTCTTGCTGCTTGTACCAGCGAAGAAACTCTTCTTCGCTTGCCTGTTGTTCAAAATATATTTTTTCTTCAGCTTTGGAAGAAAAGTGTTTCATAAATGGCACCTCGCTTGTTTTGATTGCTCATTCTTATTGTAGCACGCATAGAAAAAAAACAAACCGTTCAGCGAAAAATAAATGGCAAAATCAAGTTAAAGAGAAAAAATGCCAAATAAAAAGGAATCGCTTTTTTCACTTGTTCCCGCAAGCTGAGAAAGCCGCCGATACCGATAGCTCCCAAAAAAAGAACTCGAAGAATCTGTGTGAGTGTGACAAAGCCTTGCACACCTTGATGAAGATTAAAGTAGCCGTAGAGTCGCTGATAAAAAGTACAAAAAATCAGGTGGAGAATAGAAAGAATCAGAATGCCGATAAGAAAATTTCGATGTTTTTTTGTCATAGACAACTTCCTTTGTTTTGATCTTTTTTTATTATACCAAATATCTAGCGGCATGCAGGAAACAAAGGGGAAAGAATTCGCAATTTGGCGGAAAATTCTTAAACAAAACCTAATTTATGGTATACTATCAAAGAACATATTCACAGTAGTGAGAAGGAGGAAACACGCCCGTGGCTGAAAAAGATACTTTTTATATTACGACGCCGATTTACTATCCAAGTGGCAAATTACACATTGGAAACTCTTATACAACGATTGCCTGTGATGCAGTTGCTCGGTATAAGCGTTTAATGGGCTTTGATGTATTTTATTTAACAGGGGTCGACGAACACGGCCAAAAAATCGAAAAAAAATCTGAGGAATTAGGGGTCAAACCACAAGAATACGTGGATAAAATGGCTGCCGATATTCAAAAATTATGGAAAACCCTTGATATCAGCTATGATAAATTTATCCGCACGACGGATGATTACCACCAAAAAGCAGTTCAAAAGATTTTTGACCAGTTATTGGAACAAGGGGACATTTATCTTGGAGAATACGAAGGCTGGTACTCTGTATCAGATGAAGAATTTTTCACTGAAACCCAATTGGCTGAAGTTTATCGAGACGAAGAAGGCAACGTAATCGGCGGAAAAGCGCCAAGTGGACATGAAGTAGAATTAGTCAAAGAAGAATCCTATTTCTTCCGTATGAGCAAATATGCAGATCGTTTACTGGCCTATTATGACGAACACCCAGAATTCATTCAACCAGAATCCCGCAAGAATGAAATGATCAATAATTTTATCAAACCTGGATTAGAAGATTTAGCCGTTTCTCGGACGACCTTTACATGGGGAATCCCGGTAAAATCTGATCCACGACATATCGTTTATGTATGGATCGATGCGTTATCCAACTATATTACAGCATTGGGCTACGGCTCGGATGACGATAGCCTGTTCCAAAAATATTGGCCGGCAGATGTGCATATGGTCGGAAAAGAAATTGTGCGTTTCCACACGATTTATTGGCCAATCATGCTAATGGCATTAGACTTGCCATTGCCAAAGAAAATTTACGGTCATGGCTGGTTATTGATGAAAGACGGCAAAATGTCGAAATCAAAAGGTAACGTTGTCTATCCTGAAATGTTGGTAGAACGCTACGGACTTGATGCGTTACGTTATTATCTTTTACGGGCAGTTCCTTTTGGCAGTGATGGCGTGTTTACCCCTGAAGATTTTGTTTCCCGGGTAAATTATGATTTGGCAAATGATTTAGGAAATCTTCTAAACCGAACGATTGCCATGATTAACAAATATTGTGAAGGCACCGTGCCGGATTATGCATCAAAAGTGACGGCATTTGATAGTGAATTATCGACAACTGCCGCTAACGTGATCGGACGTTACCACCAAGCAATGGAAAAAATGGAATTCAATACAGCTTTAAGCGAGGTTTGGACGTTGATTTCCAGAGCCAATAAATACATTGATGAAACACAACCTTGGATTCTTGCAAAAGACGAAGAAAAACGCGGAGAGTTAAACAGTGTGATGGTCCATTTAGCAGAAAGCTTACGGATCGTTGCGATTTTATTGCAACCAATCATGACAGAAACACCGGCGAAAATCTTTGAACAACTGGGACTAGATGTGGAAGCAATGAATTTGCAAGAACTACATTTTGGCGAATTCCCAAGTGGAACCAAAGTCGTAGGTAAAGGAACGCCGATTTTCCCTCGTCTTGATATTGAGACGGAAGTAGAATTTATTCAGAAAAAAATGTCTGAAGGTGTTCAAACCGAGGAAGCCACTGTGAAGTGGAACCCTGAAGAAACTGAACTGGTTTCAACCAAAAAAGAAATCAAATACGATGATTTTGACAAAATCGAATTAAAAGTTGCAGAAGTCATTGACTGTCAAAAAGTCAAAGGTGCAGATAAGCTACTGCAATTCCGTTTAAATGCCGGAGATAAACAAGATCGCCAAATTCTATCGGGAATCGCTGAATTTTATAGTGATCCAGCTGCATTGATCGGTAAAAAGGTCGTGATTGTTGCCAACTTGAAACCACGAAGAATGCGAGGACAAGTCAGCCAAGGTATGATTTTATCCGCCGAAGATGAAGCAGGAAATTTAGCAATCGTCGAAGCACCAAAAGGGATGCCTAACGGAGCGATTATTGCGTAAATATAAGTGAGGATTTGGAATAGCTCTTATTCCAAATCCTTTTACTCTATTAAAGAGCAGGTTTTTTTCACTGCTACAGATTATTTGTTGATTTCTTTCCTAAAATGCGCATTTTTAAGAAATCTAAAAATGTTGCCCTATCAGATAATCTACTATATAATGATTGGTGTAATTATTTAATTTTCATGAGGGAGTAACTGGCAGCATACGCTGTGGCAACGTCACCAATCCTGGAAGAAATTTCTGGTGTTGCCTTAATTAGTGAGACTTATGTATGTTCGTTACATACACAGGTCTATTTTTTTTCAATTTTGAAAAATAGAGCGGTGTGTAGCGACAAAATCAAAGGAGGAGAAACATTGGCAGAGGAAACGAACAAAAAAGCGCAGGTAAACCAACCTTTCTATTCGCAAACTGACAGCGAAGTCTTGAAAGCGATGGATACTACCGTCGATGGACTATCGAGTGAAGAAGCAAAAAAACGTCTTTCACAATATGGTCCAAACGAATTGGATGAAGGTAAGAAAAAAACCATGTTCCAAAAATTTATGGAGCAATTCAAGGATCTGATGATTCTTGTCTTGTTGGTAGCGGCTGTTATTTCTGCAGCAGTTTCCCATGAAATCGTGGATGCTGCGATTATTTTAGCGGTTGTTATCATTAATGCAATCATGGGGGTTGTGCAAGAAGCGAAGGCAGAAGAAGCCATCGAATCTTTGCGAGAAATGTCTACACCAAATGCAAATGTTCTGCGGGATGGGCATACGATTACCATCAAGAGTGATGAATTAGTTCCAGGGGACATTGTTTTACTAGAAGCAGGAGATGTTGTTCCTGCAGATATGCGTTTAGTAGAAGTTAATTCGATGAAAATCGAAGAAGCTGCATTGACAGGTGAATCTGTGCCGGTTGAAAAAGAACTTGTTGTCCTTGAAGGTACAGAAATTGGTATCGGAGACCGCATCAACATGGCCTTCTCAAATAGTAACGTAACGTACGGTCGCGGAAAAGGGATCGTTGTCAATACGGGGATGAATACCGAAGTAGGGAAAATCGCCGGAATGTTGGCGCAAGCAGATGAAACAGAAACACCGTTGAAAAACAACTTGAACCATTTAGGTAAATTCCTGACAGCTGCTATCGTGGTTATTGCTGTTGTTATGTATTTTGTTGGTACACTGTTTAACGATACTTCATGGAGCGACATGTTGCTGACGTCAATTTCACTAGCCGTTGCGGCAATTCCAGAAGGTTTGCCAGCTATTGTTACAATCATCTTGGCATTGGGAACACAAGTCATGGCAAAACGAAATGCTGTCATCCGTAAATTGCCAGCTGTAGAAACATTAGGTTCAACAGACATCATTGCTTCTGATAAAACTGGAACACTGACACTGAACCAAATGACCGTTGAGAAATTGTATACAAATGATCGCCAATACAGCTCTTCACAACATATTCCTGAAGACAATATGGCATTAAAGATTATGAACTATGCGAATGATACAAAAATTGCCCAAGACGGTAGTTTGATTGGTGATCCGACAGAAACAGCCTTGGTTCAATTCGGAAATAATCAGGGCTTTAATGTAACAGCCAAAGTCCAAGAACAACCTCGGGTAGCCGAAATTCCTTTCGATTCTGAACGTAAATTGATGACAACAATCCACAAAGAAGCAGAAGGACGTTACTTAGTAGCTGTCAAAGGTGCTCCTGATGTCTTGTTAGGACGTGCTTCAAAAGTTCAAATCTTTGATGAAATCAAACCAATGACTAACAAAGAAGAACAAACAATTCTTGAAAACAACAAAGATATGGCAAAACAAGCTTTACGTGTTTTAGGAATGGCTTATAAATATGTGGATGCAATTCCAGAAAGCTTGGAATCAGACATCGTTGAAAATGATTTGATTTTTGCTGGTTTAGTCGGCATGATCGATCCAGAACGTTCTGAAGCTGCAGATGCTGTACGTGTAGCTAGAGAAGCTGGTATCCGTCCAATCATGATTACTGGGGATCACCGGGACACGGCAGAAGCAATTGCCGGACGTTTAGGGATCATCCAACCTGGTGACGATGCTGCAGTCTTGACTGGAGCAGAATTAAATCAAATGTCCGACGAAGAATTTGCACGTAATGTAGAAAAATATTCTGTTTATGCACGGGTTTCTCCTGAGCATAAAGTTCGTATCGTTAAAGCATGGCAAAAAGAAGGCAAAGTAGTTGCCATGACCGGTGACGGTGTTAATGATGCGCCTGCTTTGAAACAGGCGGATATTGGTATTGGTATGGGGATTACCGGGACAGAAGTTTCTAAAGGAGCTTCTGATATGGTACTTGCCGATGATAACTTTGCAACCATTGTCGTAGCGGTAGAAGAAGGACGTAAAGTTTTCTCAAATATTCAAAAAGCAGTTCAATATTTATTGGCAGCCAACTTAGGTGAAGTTTTAACCTTGTTCTTGGCAACTCTTTGGGGTTGGGATACGCTATTACCAATTCATTTGTTGTGGATCAACTTGGTAACCGATACATTCCCTGCTATCGCATTGGGAATGGAACCTGCCGAAAAAGATTTGATGGAACACAAGCCTCGTGGACGTAATTCGAACCTATTCTCAGGTGGCGTGTTAAGCAGTATTATTTATCAAGGGTTGCTGGAAGCAGCAACTGTTCTATTTGTATACTGGTCTGCCATTCAATGGCCAGTGCATGAAGGATATGATGCTATTCATGCGGATGCGTTGACGATGGCCTTTGCAACATTAGGTTTGATGCAATTGTTCCATGCCTTTAACGTGAAGTCTGTTCACCAATCATTATTCAAGGTAGGACCATTCCGCAACAAGACCTTCAACTGGGCAATCCTGTTGTCCTTTGCGTTAATGATGGTCATTATCATTGTTCCGGGATTAAATGACATTTTCCGCGTTGCACACCTTGATTTGTATCAATGGGGTATCGTGTTAGGTTCATCCTTTGCAATCATCCCGATTGTAGAAATCGTCAAAGCAATCCAACGGGCAATGGGCAAAAGCTAATGGAACTATTGATTGAAATAAAAAGTAAAAGAAAAGCCTTTTAAATGGGCTTTTCTTTTTTTACGAAAGATAGATTGAGATGAGAGTTCAATTATGATTTTAAATAGGGTAGAAAAAAGATGGTTTGACTAGTCAAGAGATGCTTTTTGGATGGTACTTAATCTGTTGTTTTGCTAGTGGTTTTGTTTACAAAATGGGTGAAAACATAAATAAAAACTTAATCGAGCCGAGGATGTCTGTTAGCTGTAACTAACAGGTACCTATTTTTTTATAAAAAAAGCACCACCTTTTCACCAAATCTGCTCCGATTAGCGTTGAAAAAGAGTTCTTGCAGAGGAAATGAACAGGTAGTCTGAATTTTTTGCACTTCTCTTTTTTGGAGAAAAAAAGGATGGTCGGTGAGAATTTGCCGGTCACTCTTCCCTAAAGTCGAAAAAAACGGTAAAATAGCCATAAATAGAGCAGAAAGTAGGAATAATTTGTGAGACCTAATTTAGGATTTTATGTTCAAGCAATTAATGATATCGTAAAAACAACCGAAGAAATCGGTGAAAAAATGAACCCCAGCTATGAAGCAATCCGTAAAGCAATCGATGAGGATAAAACAGCGGAAATCACAGCAGAACAACTGAAAGAAACTGTTGCGTTATTTAGCGAGGGAACGGTGAAATACAAAGACATGCTGAAACAGATCAGCAATTTGCGTCCACCGGCAAAAGTAATGGGAATCCATAAAAAATTTGAACGTTCATATGTTAAATATGTTGCCGGCTGTGAAGAAATGACGACCAGCCTCCAAGTAGAAGGAATTGATGTGGCGGCATTTGATGCCTCAGAGAAAAAACAAGACGAAGCCACAGACGAAATTTCTTTTGCGATTCAACGGATGACGAGTCTGTTGCTGAAATAAAACGTATCCAAAAAACGAGAGTTATCTAATTTAAATATAACGTTATTTTTAGGACAAAAATAAAAAGAACCGCTATACTTAACTCATAACCAACAACAACCTTTTTATTTTTCATTTTACTCCTTATAAGAGTAATTACTCCTTTTTCCATTGGGCTTAACCGACCCAATGGTTTTTTTATGTCTGTTATGAAATGATTTTATTTCGTCATTTAATTCTCTTTTATTCGTCTTTCTTCTTAAAATATGCTACTCTTTTCTGAAAAAAGGAGGTCGTGTCTTTTGACCGTTATCGAGCATTATATTCATGAAGCACCAGCTGAGCATCAGGCAATTTTAAACGAAGTCTATCAACTAATTAAGAAATTAATACCGGATGCAACAGAAAAAATCAGCTACGGAATGCCAACTTTTTATTTTCATGAAAACCTAGTGCATTTTGCTGCAGCGAAAAAACATCTGGGCTTTTATCCGACACCTTCAGCGATTGCGCAGTTTCAAGAAGAGCTGATAAATTACCCTTCTTCAAAAGGTGCTGTTCAGTTTGTCTACACGCAGCCATTACCGACGGAACTGATTAAAAAAATGGTTTTGTTTCGTAAAGAGGAAGTAGTGAAGAAGTTAGAATTGCCAAAATAGCAATCTCGTGCTATTCTAAATTTATTAAAAACGAAATGAGGGATCCTGCGTTGAAAAACTAACCAATTGATTGAAGCTGCATTAAGAGTGTGCCTAATTTATGATGTATTCAATAATTTATGGGGACAGTGTGCAGATTTTCAGGATTGGTGTGGTTTTTCAATTGGCGGGGTCTTTTTTGTCTATCCGTCTGCCGTGAAAGCCTGTCCTGAAAATAGGAGAGGTTTTTTTATTGAGGTGATGAAAAAAATGACAATTACAATTAAAAATTTAACGTTTGGCTTTGATAGTCAGACAATCAATCTTTTTGACCACACAAATCTAACGATTGACACCAATTGGAAATTGGGTTTGATTGGGCGAAATGGTCGAGGAAAAACGACACTACTGAATTTATTGAGGGGAAAACTACCTTATAGCGGGAAAATCGAGCATCAAATGACCTTCACTTATTTTCCTCAAAAAATTGAGGATAAGCAGCAGTTGACCTACTATGTCTTGCAGGAATTATCCGATTTTGAGCAATGGAAGATCGAACGGGAGCTGAATTTGCTGCAGGTAGACCCGGAAATTTTATGGCGGGAATTTTCCAGCCTTTCAGGGGGAGAACAGACAAAAGTTTTATTGGCTTTATTGTTTGTAGACGATGTGAATTTCCCCTTGATCGATGAACCCACCAATCACTTGGATATCGTTGCCCGGCAACAGGTAGCGGATTATTTGCGGGAAAAACGGCAGGGGTTTATCGTGGTCAGTCATGATCGACGATTTGTCGATGAAGTCGTGGATCATATTTTATCTATCGAGAAAAGTCAACTGGTTTTGTATCAGGGTAATTTTTCGGTTTATGAAGAACAAAAACGATTGCGGGATCAGCATGAGCAGGAAGAAAATGCCAAGCTGAAAAAAGAAATTGGACGTTTGAAACAAACTGCCGCTGAAAAAGCAGAATGGTCGCGTTCCCGTGAAGGAGATAAAACGAAAAAGAAAAAAGGGTTTATCGACACGGAAGCCCGACGAACGAATAAAGGAGCTATCGGTGCGGATGCTGCCCGCACCATGAAACGTTCCAAGGCAATTGTGAAACGTATGACCGATCAGGTATCGGAAAAAGAAAAACTGTTAAAAGATATCGAGTATATCGACCCGTTAACGATGAATTTTCAGCCGAGTTATCATAAATCACTGTTGCAGGTCGAAAATCTGCAGTTAAGCTATGAAAAGCCCCTGTTTGCCCCAATCACCTTTGATTTGGAAAAAGGGCAACGTATCGCCTTACGGGGAGCAAACGGATCAGGAAAATCTTCCATTATTAATTATTTGTTGGGACAATTTAACGGAGAAGCAACTGGGAAAATTCTCCGTCCGCAAAATGTTGCTATCAGTTATGTTCGGCAAAATTATGAGGACAATCGGGGGACGTTGACAGAATTTGCAGAGGAACATCATTTGTCCTATCAAGAATTATTAAACAATTTGCGTAAATTAGGTGTTGAGCGAACCGTTTTTCAAAATCGAATTGAGCAAATGAGTATGGGTCAGCGGAAAAGAGTTGAGCTGGCAAAATCTTTGGCAACACCCGCAGAACTATTTATTTGGGATGAGCCGTTGAATTATTTGGATGTCTTCAATCAAGAACAGTTGGAGCAGATTATTCAAGAAATTCAACCAACGATGCTAATCGTAGAGCATGATGAAACGTTTTTACAAAATGTGGCAACGCAAATCGTTACGTTGCAGCCAGAATAAGAAAAACGCCAAAACAACCGTTATTGCGGTCTGTTTTGGCGTTTTTTTATTTTTGATTAATTTTCAACATTACGAACGTAGTCGTCGAAGTATTTGATCAAATCAGCTTTTACTTTTTGATAATCTTCTTCGCTGTATTCTTTGGCTTCGACTTTTCCGTTAAAAAAAGGGAGATTTAATTCTTCCTTTAAACGTGCAACAACTTCATCTTGATTCATTCAGAGTTCCTTCTTTCTTTCGTCTTAAAAAAGCTGAAAGGCAGCGGTCAAGGCTTCATACTCATCCCGCATTTTTGCCAAACGTTTCTCAAGGGAAGGCAGGTCATCATCCGCATGGAACAACACCTGCTTTAGTTCAAAATAAAAATCATCGAAAGCATTGATGAAGTTTTCCACTTCGGTTGTTTGCAACTGGGGATTTTGATCACAGCGGACATAGGTTTTTTCCGCAATGGCATAGGCCTCGGCAGTCGTCAAAATAGCCAGATTTTCGTTGTAGCGGCGGCTTAGCACCAAGTCGTACACCGATTGGCATTTATTCAACAGATTAGAAAAATCCTTAAGCAATAATTCTACAGGGGTTTTCGTAAACATAAGATTCCTCCATTAGTTTTCAAATAAAACACAAACAGTTTCCGGTGCGTAGACATCTTTTTGAAGCAGAGTCAATTTACCGGATTCACTGTCGCGACGGTAAAGAGTCAAATTGTCGCTGTTTTGATTCGCTGCTACGAGATAGTGATCGCTTGGATCTAAGGCAAAATCCCGTGGAAAGTCGCCTTCTGTAGAAATGTGTTGAACAAAGGCAAGCTGTTGTCCGTTGTCTGCCGTTTGAAAAACAGCGATGGAATTATGTCCCCGGTTTGATGCATAAACGAAGCGACCGTCATTAGAAACACGAATGGCAGCCCCACCATTAAATTCATGAAAATCTTCCGGCAAGGTAGAAATTTTTTGTAACGCCGCAAAGCTGCCATCTTCTTTGTTGTAACGCAGTACTGTAATCGTACTGTCCAATTCACCAAAAAGATAAGCAATTTCTTTGTTTGGATGAAACGCCAAATGACGGGGACCAGTTTTGTCTTCTGCAACATAAACGGCAACTTCTGAAAGTTTGCCTTCGATGGAAACATCGTAGGTGTACACACGATCTGTACCAAGATCGCAAACAGCCAGCCGCCCATCTGGTGTTAGGTCAGTATAATGGACATGGGGTTTGTCTTGATTTTCGTGGCTGCCGGTCGGTTCGTCATGGTACAAAGCATCTGATGCTGCCAAAGAGCCGTCTGCCAGAATGCGGTAGACATTGACTTCCCCCTTGTGGTAGTTGGCGCCATAGACTAATTTACGTGGTTCGTCAACGGAGACGTAACAAAGGGGAGCACCTTCTTCGGTAATGGCATTTAAAAAGGTAAAATTCTCATTGTAAGCCGCACAACCGCCTTGGCCTTCCACGGAAGTTACCGAGTAAGTATTGCTGTCTTTGCTGCGGGCAAGATAGGTTGGGCTATTTTCTGATGCAACAAGTTCTAATTGTTCCAGTGTTTCTTTTTCGGTGTCTAGTACGATTGAGTAGATGCCTTTGCTTTCTCGGCGAGTATACGTACCAAGCAATATTTTTTTTAACATAAGCTACCTCCTAAGAAATGAATACTCTTTTATTTTACCATATAAAGGATTGTCAGCGTTCACCAAATGATCGACTGTGTTATAATATTTTTGAATGGACGAAAGGAGATCGAAGCTATGACAAAAGGAAAAATCGTTGCGATTGGCAAAGAAGCCATCGATGAAAATGAAAAAATTTTGCTTTTCTTCGGAGACGGGGCGACGGAGGGCTTGAAACGTTATTCGGTGATTCAGGAGATTTCAGATCCGAAAACCATCGAAATCAAGCAAGGAGACCAAATTACTTTTGGAGATAAATCCTATGTGGTGACTTTTACCGGAAATACTGTCAATCAAAATCTGCACTCATTGCAACACGTGACCTTTGTTTTTGACGAAGTACCGGAAACTAATGTGATCGCCAACGGGGTCTATTTAGCACCAGATGCATTACCGAAAATTGCAGTCGGGATGACAGTTACTTATCCATAGGAGGTCGTGATGGAACGAAAAGACAAACACAAACTTTCCTGGTTTTGGAAATGGTTTTTGAATAATCAATTTGTGACAGCATTGCTGATTATTCTGCTGATCCTGTTGATTCTCAATGCTTTTACAAAGGTTTCATATCTGTTTACACCAGTGGTTCAATTTATTGGTGTTGTGAGTCTGCCCATTGTCATGGCGGGAATTTTGTATTACTTGATGAATCCGGCAGTTGATTTTTTAGAGAAAAAAGGGTTAAAACGTGTTTATAGTATCACTTTGCTGTTTTTACTGTTGATTGGCTTGCTTGTTTGGGGAATTGTGGTCATTGTACCAAAAATCCGTGAGCAATCGTTAAGCTTTGCCGAAAATTTTCCCGGGTATCTGACAGTGGTGGATGATAAGGTACAGGAAATATTGAATGATCCGATTTTTTCACAGATTCAAGATCAAGTCGAAGAATACGGCGATAAAGTAATGAGTTGGTTGACTGCTTTTATTCAGGATTTTTCAAAATCAACGATTGAAAATATCGGTCATTTTGTCGGTGCAGTGGCAACAGTGGTGGTGGCGATTTTAACGATGCCGTTTATCCTCTTTTATTTATTGAAAGACGGACGTAACCTTGCACCTTATTTTGTGAAATTTTTGCCGACTCGCTTGCGGAAACCAACTTTGAAAGTTTTAAAAGAGGTTAATGAACAAGTTTCTTCCTACATTCGTGGGCAGTTGACGGTTGCGTTGGCCGTAGGAATTATGTTTATCATTGGTTTTTCAATCATCGGATTGGAGTATGCCGTTACTTTGGGAATCATCGCAGGATTTTTAAATTTGATTCCTTACTTAGGCTCATTTTTGGCAATGGTTCCAGTGGTTTTTCTGGCAATCGTAGTGGGACCTTTCATGCTGGTAAAGGTTTTGATTGTTTTTGTCATCGAGCAGACAATTGAAGGACGGTTGATTTCGCCGTTGGTTTTAGGCAGTCAGTTGTCGATCCATCCGGTAACAATTCTGTTGGTTCTGCTGACTTCTGGAAAACTTTTTGGTGTTATCGGCGTTATCTTCGGGATTCCTGTCTATGCAGCCGCCAAAGTGGTGATTACCCACTTATTTGAATGGTATCGCAGCATTTCCGGTTTGTATGAAAAAGAACCAGAGGAAATCAAAAAAGAATAAGTTTCTGCAGATGAAAAAATCCGACCAATAGCAAAGCTGCTGCATTATTAAACAGCGGGAAACTTTTGCTATTGGTCGGATTTTTTTTGCCATATTTTTTGTCGCCTTGATTCATTTAATTAAGCAGCGAGCTGCCCTAATGCCCGCATTCCGCCAATCACATGGACAGCAGTAAACCCTTTGCTGGTTAGGTAATTCGCAATGATTTCGGAACGACGACCAGAATAACTGATGATGTAATAGGTTTTTGTCATATCTAAGGTATTCAAGCTACCAGGGATGCTGGTGGCAGGAATCGATTGAGCGGTTGCTAAGTGGCGAAGGTCAAAATCTTGAGTATCACGAATATCGAGAATCGCGAGATCTTTTTCTGCACGCAAGGAATTGAAATCTTGCATCGAAATAGAGGTCATTTTTTTACCAACTTTCATTTTGTAAGATGGTAGAATTTTAGGACATTTCCATAGAATTTTCAACCTTTCTGATTAATTGTAAGAAAATAATGAGCAAGATTTTCAGAAAGTAGTTGCAGGCAGAGATTCATTGGTTTTTTTGTCAGAGAAAATAAGAGAAAAAATGAGAAAAAACGCTATAAAAAATCAAAGCATGTCGAATTGACGATAAAGTTTCTCCAAATCAGCGATCTCTTGCGTGATTGTTTTACCAATTGTCGTGTCTTTGACGGTGGTCCGTTTTTTTGCCACAGCAACTAAACGAAGGACGGATAAAATGTCGGTTCCGTTGGTCACAGCATCCGCCACGGAAGTAAAAGGCTGGTGGGCAGCTAGTTGTATACCGTAGCTGTTAGCTAACAAGGTGTAACCGGCGATGCCGGTTTTTTTCTGGTAACCTTTTGCATAGCCACCATCAATTACGATTAATTTGCCGTTAGCTTTGATTGGATTTTCCCCATTTTTTTCTTGAACGGGGGTATGTCCGTTGATGATATGTCCACTTTCCGGCAAACCAAACAGTGTGAGAATTTCACGGCATGTCTGTTCTTCCTTTCGCAGACGATAGTAGGCGTTCTTTTTCTCATAGTGGGTATGGGAATCTTTTAAATAATAGCGCTCAAAGGTCGTCATGGCTTCTTTGCCGAACAAAGAAGAGCATTCTCCCATCCAGAGATACCATAATAGATCGGTGGCTAGATCGGTTTGTTTTTCTGGTTCGTGATAGCTTTTGCGAATTTGCTGTTCATAATAATCCAGCAGGTCTTTACCGGCATAATTGATTCCTTCTATCCGCAGTGATTTTAAATCGCCGTTTTCATGAAGAGGAATACACCCGTGAAACAATAAATTATTATTGAAGCAAAGATACATACCACCTTTTTCCATTAAGAAATCGGTATGTCGAGTTAATTTTTCAGACTGCTGAAATGAAGCAAGCAGTCGTTGAATCAACTGATTTTCTTCCTCTGTCAAAGCAGTAGGATCAGTAGGATCAATCGTTGGGGCGTAAAAATCAGTCAAGGGGTAGCTGCCGCTGTCTAAATGAATCCGTTGTGTCGGAAAATGAATCCGCTCCAAGACATTTCGCTGCTGCAATAAGAAGCAAGGTCGCCGCTGGATTAGTTGTCCTTCTAATTTGAATTGCAAAATTGCTGCTGCTTGCTGCACCTGATTAAGAAGTTTTCTTTCCTCTTTGTGATGGCAGGGAACGTCATCGAATTTAGGATCAAAAGCCGGAGAAACGGTGTAACGTTTGCTATAGTGCAGTAAAGGGCGCAAATTGATGCCGTAACTGTCTTCTAATAAGGCGAGATTATTGTAACGGGCGCAGATGCGAATCACGTTCATCATTGCAACAGGAGAGCCGGCAACCGCCGCAAGCCAAATCAAATCGTGGTTGCCCCATTGGATGTCGACGGAGGGAAGTTGCATCAATCGCTCGATGATTGCATCAGGTTTAGGTCCTCGATCAAAAATATCTCCGACCACATGCAAATGATCCACCACCAAACGTTGAATTGTATACGAAAGAGCCACGATCAACGCCTCGGCTTGTTCAAGAGCAATTAATTTTGTAATGATTCCTTCGAAATAATCGATTTTATCTTTTTGCGCTTCGACTTCGCTTAATAATTCTTCTAAAATGTAAGCAAATTGAGGTGGCAATGTTTTGCGGACTTTTGAACGGGTATATTTTCGTCCGGCATAATTGGTTACCCGCAGCAAAGCCAGTAATTGTTGGCGAAACCAGACGGGGCGTTTTTCAGGAGACAGCTGTAACTGTTTCATTTTTTCTTCCGGGTAATAGATCAGTGTACATAAGTCCAGTAATTGTTCCTCGGAAAACGTGGGGAAACATTCTCGAACTTTTTCTTTCACACTTCCTGAACCATTACGTAAAACATGATCGAATGCTGCGAATTCACCGTGGATATCACTGACAAAGTGTTCGGTGCCTTTTGGCAGGCGATGAATCGCTTCTAAATTGATCAATTCCGTCAAAACGGCTTCTTTCGTTGCAAATTTTTCTTTCAATAGGTGCAAGTATTTTTCTTCCACGATTTTCGCTCCTTTTTACATGGTCACTTTCCAATATAGCAAATAACAAATTAAAAGTATAGGTGTAAATAATGATATTTCACGCTAATTATTCGTGTTATAGGATAAATGGTATACATGGTGTTTTCTGAGAAAAAATAAGTAGCGAAGAGGAAATCGCTGTAGAAATCAAAAAATAGATTACAAAGCGACCTCTTTTTTTTGCAGGAAAAAACGAATAATTTGCGGTAATCTGCTTTTTTTCAAGGGATATCAGTTGCGCCATTTCTGGTTTGTCAGTAAAATGTTGATGGGACAGAAGGGAGCAATAGGCATGGTAGAATTTACTGTAGGTAGACAGTCACGTATCAAGACGATTGCAATTCGTGTAAAAAACCGTGATAAAATGATTGAGTTTTATCGTGATATGATTGGCTTTTCTTTGAAACGAGAAGAAAACGAACTAGCGATTTTTGGGACGATTGATCAACCAAATGAATTGTTGTGGTTGGAGGAAAGCCCACGAGCAGAAGACTTTTTAGGAGAAATCAAAAAATTACAGCGCCTGCGTTTAGTCGTATCGGATACCGAAGCAGCGGAAATTTTGAAACGCTTGAATGATCGGGAGTACGCGCTTGAATATGCAACCTATGAACAAGCTTGGGGAATTTTAGTGGCAGATCCGGAAGGCAATCCGCTGGAAATTTATTATGAAGCAACTGAAACAGCACCGGAAGAATTAGCAACGCAAGCGACAGGCACCTTTGCCGGTTTGACAGAGCCCGCTCATTTTGGAAAAGTTCATCTTCACGCCAGCAATTTAAACGAAGAAGTCCTCTTTTTTGACGAATATTTGAAGTTAGCTGATTTTGCCGCAGCAGATGGAACGTCAGAAGCGAGCTTCGAGGTGGAATTAACAGAAGCCCATGGTGGAACGATTGATCTGGAAACCCACAAAGTATTAGGGTTGGATTTTTTCAAGGTGAGCGTAACAAATCAAGAATTAGAAGCGTTGGAAAATCGCTTGGAAGCGAAGAAACAATCGTTTTATTACGATAAGAAAAAAGGTATCTTAACTATTTATGATGCTATTGGTCTTGAATGGTGGTTTGTGGCAGATGCCGCAAACTAAACAGAAAATAGAAAAAAAAGGCTCTTTGTCAAATAGTGTTGTTTTGAATTAAATCTGGAAAAGAGAGCATTCCGGTGTTCTCTTTTTTTGTTATTT